>JAJRZD010000024.1 GCA_024275415.1 archaeon | reverse complement strand
CGACCATCAAGGTGAGCTTCTGGTAATGACACAATGTGGAGAGATGCCAAAGAACTACCGAGGGTGTTGATTGAGAACGAACCAACTAACAGCAAGACATCTTCAACTACTGATTGCCCTGCAAGAAGATCCGATGGCACGTCTTGATGTTCTTGCGAAGAGAGTAGACCTCTCTCGAACCACTGTCGCGAGCTACTTGAAATGGTTATCTGGCGAGAACCCTCTGAATAAGAGATACTTCAGAGTAGTCCCTGATTTCAACGAAGATGCACTCAACATGAGAACTGTTGATGTCTTCTTTGATACGCCAGATTATGATTCTCTCTGTCGAGTTGAGAGAATCTGCGATAGCCATCCCTATACAAAATATCGTGCACGGTGCTATGGTGGTTTTAGCCAAGTATTCGCACAGTTTCGGGTACCCAAAAGAACCGAACCGCTTTTGGAAGAATACTTTCAAGAACTGAAATGCGAAGAGGTCTTTCAGGATTTCCAAATCCTTTCAACGATGTCTGTCGAAAGCATATTCACGGTACCGCGATTGGAGTATTGGGATATAGACCTCCTTTCGTGGAACTTTGATTGGTCAGAATGGCTTGAATCACCTATCAACCCTAGCTCCTCCATAAGGCCATCCCCAACGGTTGACTCAAAGCTCGGATTTTTGTCAAGAGATGATGTATACATCTTGAGTATCTTGCCACGAGGAGTCCGAAGAAAGCAGAAAGAAATGATCTCAGAACTGAAGGAGCAAGGAGTGAGTTTCACATCTCAAGATTTCTCACGCAGGCTTAAGATGCTCAATGACCATTTCATATCGCGGTATCATGTCTATGTTGATATTGCTGCGTTTGACCTGTACACCAATGTCATCATAACCGCATCATGCAGTCCTGCATTCTCGCAAGATCTTAAAGATAGACTCACCACTAATCCCTTACCATTCAGATCCACCTTGAAGATTTCCGATGATTTCTTCTTCTGGTATCTTCGAATGCCATCCAGTCATCTGTCAGAGCTTGTGCATTTTCTACACCCTAATGTGCATTCCCTCAGAATGTCAAATGTGGATTATACCCAGACCGAGGTCTACATACTTTGGCCTGAGGCGTTCAATGAGGAATCAAAGAAATGGATAACTGAGGAGAGTTTCATTAAGGGGAATCATGTTGGATAAATCCCTCCCACTGATTTGCGATGGACTAATGCGTTATTGTTTTATCCGTGTGCTGTAACAGGACATTGAAGATGGATGAGACTTTTCACAATCGTATTCAGTGTGATTGTCATTGGCATGCTGATATCACCCATTCATGCACAGGACTATCGTGTCATTACGGTAGGGTTCAGAGAGCTTCAACTTGCTCCTGAGGACATGGCAGCACTGAGTAATAGCATTGACGCATTCAGGGTAGAGCCTGCACTCCAACAGCTTATTCAAGACAATGACTCGATGTTCTGGGAGGAGTTAGGGGACTTTGACGAATCGCTGGAGCAGAACACCTCATTGTCTACCTATGCGATAGTACGAATCAATGAATCTGGCTTTTTTCAGACAATCGTCGCGTTGGATGATGCAACACATGAACTTGAGTGGATCAAACCGCTAAGCCCATCCTTCACGCAGAATTACTCTCGGGCTGTGCAGACTGCAACTGACTTCTTTGCCAATGACGGTCATTATTGGGGACTTAGTGAAGAGATAGTCATCGTACCAGGGACTAACCATGGCTTGGATTCGAAAGCCGCATGGCTCTTCAGGTTCTACCTTGTTGGAGAGTCAGAAAGATGGACTCTTCTCATTGATACCAATGGAGTCCTCCAAGATTTCCAATTCGAGGATATTCCTTGCCAGACATGTATTAACTATACCGGACTGGTAATAATCGGACTATCCTCTTCTATTATAATAATGGTTCTAGCTGGCTTACTCTGGCGAAAGAAACACAGATGACCATACACTAGTGTGAATGGTCATGTTTCATCTCAATGTTGGGTAATGGGAACGCGAACAACTCTGCAAACTCGATTCCTGAAAGACCGCTTATTCTGTCAGACAACCTCTTTATTCCCTTCGAAGTACCTTTCATGGTCAAAATCTCAAAACAATGTGTCTTCGTGATGTGCGTGTGAAGGGTTGAGATTACTTGGGCTTCGGCGTCATGCTGCTGTTTCAGCAGTTCCGCCATTAGTCTTGGGTTATGCCTGAATACGATATTCAAGCTCGCGAACCCAATTACCTCATCAAGCTCCCATCGGTATTTTGAGATGAAGAGCCTCATCGCATCCCGGATCGCCTCTGATCTACCTATGTAACCCTTCTGAAAAACCATCTCATCGAATCTATCCAATAACTCTTCGGGGATTGATACTCCAAACCGCTTCAGTTGCATGTCAATCACTACACGAGTAGCACAAACCCTCCTGATAAATAACACGATTTCAGAAAAAGTAACACACTTAAGCAGGACACGTTTCACATCAGCCATAATTGGAGTGATTAACATGCATGTACCTGATGGAGTACTACCCCTTTGGGTGTACATTCTATTTCTTGCGATTAGCATCCCTACCATTGGATATGCTATCCGCAAGGTCAATCGTCGATTTGATGAACGTCTTACCCCCTACATGGGGGTTCTTGCAGCAGTCATCTTTGCAGCTCAGTTGGTCAATTTTCCGGTTCCCCCAGCAAGTGGTCATCTGGTGGGCACAACGCTATTAGCAGTCATGTTAGGCCCTTGGGCAGCAATGGTGATTATTGCACTTGTTCTCTTTGTTCAAGCTCTCTATGGTGATGGCGGGATCCTTGCTTTCGGGCTTAACTTCTTCAATATGGGTATCGTGGGTGCTGTTCTTGGATGGTCGATTTCTCTTGTCCTTTTCAAGGGACTGCGACGATTCAGGGATGACGAGTCTGCAGTTTTGATATCGACTCCTATCGCATCGTTCATTGTGATTGTCATGATGGCTTTTGTTCTTGGTCTGGAGTTACTTACAATTCCTGGACTTGGTTTCGAATTCGTAGTCGTTATCACTGCCATTCATGTCATTATTGCAATAGGGGAAGGAATCCTTACCTTCGTGATATTGCTCTACTTTGTACGTGCGAAGCCGAAATTGATATCGTTCTTGTCAGAGAGTATCGCTGGTAAAACTACTCGAGAACATTCGTTGAAGAATGAGATACCCGTTGAGGAGGTGAAATGATGGAACGCGATACTTTCTTGAAAGTGATCCTTCCCGCAGTCGTATTGCTCATAGCAATCACCTCTGTTCTAATTATTACTGGGCTTGCCTCAGAGAATCCTGATGGTTTCGAATGGTCTCTTTTTGAATGGGCTGGAGTTGAGGAGCCCTCTGGAACCTTCGAAGGTTTATTCACCTTCCTCGGAAGTGGACCTGTTTCAGATGCAATTGCCGGCGGCATAGGTATTATTATCGTTTTATTGCTAGCCTACATATTCTTTAGGTACTCTTCAAGGAAACCTGAGTAATCCAAGGCAACTGTTGGTTCCCTCTTGGAACCAACATCTCTTTGTAGAGTATATGAAAATGTAAACCGGAGTGCAATATATGGAATACTTCCTATTGCCGTTCAGAGAGGGTGCTGGCGCACTCAGGCGATTCTCATCAGCTGGAATTCTCATATCGGCAATAGGGGTTGGTGTGATTGCAGCGATTCAGACAGAAATTCAATCAATCCTCACAATTCTTGTTCTCGTTGTCATTGGTGCGTCGATTGCTCGTACTCGCTGGCGTGTAGTTCTCTCTCTCGCAGGTAAGTTTGAGGTCTTGATTCTTTTCTGGATATTTCTTATGCCCTTCATGTATGGCGAAACCATATTGCTATCGGTTCAGCTCCCGTGGAGATCGCTACCCTTCTATTTGGAAGGGCTCCAATTCGGCGTTCTTATAGGGTTCCGGATGATGACAATGGTCATTCTATTCATCGCTGCTCTCTCTCACATGACCTTGTCCGAGTTTATTGGTGCGTTACGCACTATTAGGGTTCCAGTGACAATTCTTGGATCATTGCTCATAATGCTAAGATACATCCCATTGTTCATCGGCGAACGAAAGCGGATGCAGGAGGCTCAATCTCTCCGAGGATATGATTATGGAACTCGATTTGAGAGAATAAAATCCCTCGGATATCTGATTGGCTCTACAATTGACAGAGCATTTGACCGAAGCATCACTGTTTATGAGGCAATGACCCTGAGAGGATTCGGAAAGGGAATGGTCATCCAAGCATCACGACTCAAGCGTGGGGACTTTTTGCTGTTCGTGCTTCTATTTCTCTTGTTACTCTTCACTACGTTCTTCCTTCAGAGTTTATTGATGGTGGTTTTCCAATGACATGTGCGATTGAAGTGAATCACGTGTTCTTCAGATATGATGAGTTTGCCATGGAAGACATCAATATGCAATTGCATCTGTGCGAACACAAAGCCTTGGTGGGCCTGAATGGATCCGGAAAAACTACCCTATTCAAACTGATGTTGGGTCTCCTTGAACCCGATGAGGGAGAGATATACATTTTTGATCAGAAATTAGGTCGAGAGAATCTTTGGGACGTTCGGAAGGATATTGGTTTCCTATTTCAAAATCCGGATGATCAACTGTTTGCTCCTACCGTTTGGGAGGATGTTGCGTTTGGACCTAGAAATCTTGGGCTGCCAGAATCCGAGGTGGGCCAGCGGGTAACTGAAGCATTGGATTTTGTTCGGATGACTGACCTTGCACATAGACCAGTGAACCAGATGTCCCACGGACAGGCAAAACGTGTTGCTCTTGCAGGAATCCTAGCTATGAAACCAAAGATACTGTTTCTTGACGAACCGTTCACTGGGTTGGACTTCCCGATGGTTCGCAGCATATTCGACATCATCCAAAGGCTCAGGGACGATGGTATCAGTGTCCTGTTCACAACCCACAACCGGTTTTTCATCGAGAATTGGGCAGATTCGCTCATTGCTTTGAAGGAAGGTCGAGTTCTTTTCGACGGCCCAACTCACAAGGCCCTCAATGATGCCGAAGTACTCGAACAGATTGGTGATTGGGACTCGCTAAAAAGAGAGATGGCTCAGAAACGAGTATATGATGACACACAATAGCAAACCAGCCCGACACACCCCGCATTGAGGCATAGAAATGCTTATCTCTCGAAAATGATTCGCCCTTCGTGCTTGCGGAGGTTGCCAAGCCAGGTCAAAGGCGTAAGGTTCAGGTCCTTATCACGTAGGTGTACAGGGCTGGTTCTCAGCCCCGGCCGAATCGCGAGTTCGAATCTCGCCCTCCGCACCAACTCCTTGTTTGTTCTTACAGAAGGCTGTCCTTCTCGCTTTGGGCCATAACGAACATACTTTCAACTCGTTCTACTCCTTTGAGCTTCTCCAACTCTGAGGTGAGGAAATGTGATAGGTCGTTCATATCGTGAACGCGGATCATGCATACGAAATTCGCCGGGCCTGATGTCCAATGGACACTGGAAATCTGAGGAAAGGACTGTAATGCCTTGAATAACGAGTCCGATGCACCTGGGCGGGATGTGACCAATACAATTACCTGTAGTTCGTATCCTATCTTTCTAGGATCCACATCCACTGTGAATCTCTTGATTATCCCCTTCTGGACGAGCCGCTCGATTCGATTCCTGACTGAGGATGGGCTTATCTTGACTTCCTTTGCCATGCTCCTCAGAGACCTACGCGCATTCTCTCTGAGCATGGCAATGATTTTACGATCCTCCTCATCAATCATCTCTTTCGATGCCATGTCCCAGACACCTCATCTCAGAGGAGAAATCGAACATAAAGAACCGATACTGTCCTTGCACCTCACCTTGATTCAAGACCGACCTTATTTGACTCGGGTAATGACTTTCTTGCCCATTACATCCCAATACTCGATTTCAGCATTGACTACAGTTTTACTCGCCAGTTCTTGGTCAGTAGGCCGTTCCACTTCAAAGGTCTCGTAGCTTTCAGAGTCCATGATGCTTAGGTTGTCGCCCAGATCTGCAATTATGGTAGCGCTCCGTTTATCGATGACGGGAACATCCACCATGCGGTCTGCTGGCATGATGGCGTTTCGTTTTCTTCCCGTGAAGAAGCCGACCGCGGTGATGTTTGCCTTCGCAGCCCCATGCTTTCCAGGTTTGGATTTTTCAATACTCACAATTCTACAGGGCTCATCTTCAAGCATAAAGTAGCTTCCTGGTTTGAGGCTTTTTACAACAGCTTTTTTGATACTCATAATATCACACTCAAATCAGTCAACGCAGACCAATCCAGTTATTTTCAACCCGAGGGTTCCAATTATACTTTTTCTTTCACTGCCCAGTCCATCCGAAATCTATTGTAACGACAACAGTAAAAGGGAACCTCTGGATGGTCGATATGGGTGCTTCCTTTGTCGATAGAAACTAATCCTCAAATCCTGAGTGAGAAGCGTACGGTGGGTCTTGTATGTAAGCCTGGAAGAAAGGAGATTGAGAAGACTGCTAGTCTTCTCGTTGATGTACTGACTCGTCGTAACATCAAGGTTCTGGTCGATCGGGGTTCCTGTCCTTCAACACACAAGCATGTCGATGTGGTCGATATCGAAGACATGGATGTTGATTTCGTTATTACGGTTGGTGGCGATGGTACGATACTCTATACCCTCTACCGCCTTCCCAGCAGACAGATTCCTCTGTTCTGCGTGAACAAAGGCACTGTTGGATTCATGACAGAAACTAGCACCCGTTATGCCCAGAATGCCCTAAACAAGGTTCTTGACAATGATTGCATTATTGAGAATAACATCAATCTTGCTTCAGGTACTGAGGATGTCCGGTTCGAGGACGCATTGAATGAGGTCTATGTCGTATCTAGGATTCCGGGTCGTCTTCTCACTTTCGATGTTAGGGTTGATGGCATTCAGGTGGACTTTGGTAGAGCTGACGGAGCAATGGTTGCGACTCCCACAGGGTCTAGTGCATATGCGCTTGCTGCCGGTGGCTCGATACTTACACCCAGAGTTCACGGCATCATCTTCGTTCCTGTCTGCCCGCCACGTTTTGAATTGAAGTCCATGGTCTTTCCTGATGACGGTGTCATAGAGCTCGAACTTGTCAAGAAGGGAGCACAAGGACTGGCGGTGATTGACGGGCAGACAAACTATGAGGTCGAACATGGTGGGATTGTGTGGGTCAAGAAGTCCGATGGTGTGAGTCGGTTCATTCGTCTCAGCGATAACTATTATCACCGATTGAACACACGACTCGTGCCGCGTACCAAACAGGTGGCCTAGGGTGGCACAGATACATGTTGTGGACGCTGGGATTCTGTTCTCTGATTGGACACTTCGAAATCCATCTTCTAGATTCGTGACAACACACAATGTCATCTCCGAACTGAAGAATAGACCCAGCTTGAGAAGGGCAGAATCCCTAATCTCTACAGGATATCTTGTGATAGAAGATGTGGATTCTCCGTATATCGAAAAGGTGAGGTCCGCAGCTGAAGCCTCTGGTGATATCAGGGAGCTTTCAGAAGTTGATATTGAATTAGTAGGACTTGCACTTCAAAAGAAAGAATCCGGTCAAGAAGCTGTCATGGTTTCTACAGATTTAGCACTTCTCAACACTGCCAGACATTTGGACATAGACATTCTGGATCCCACAGGTAGGATGAAGCGTGTTGTCAGATGGGCCTTGAAGTGTCCGGCATGCGGACATACAAGTTCGACCAGCAAAGAAAGCGACTGTGTCGTATGCGGGACTAGAATGCGGAGAACGAGGCGTTCACAACGCAGGCTTCAATGAGACCTCAGTATTACCTGTGTCATACTCGTCATTATCTTGACATGATGAAACACCTCTTATGAGGTCACAGAGATGGATCACCGAAGAGGACTCGTCATTGATCGTGCGATTGATGATATTAAAGAACAAGTGCAAAAAGAAATTGATACGATTCGAAGCTTGATGGATTCTTTTGACTACAGGAACTCACCACAAGGATGGGATCGACCATACCAGCTCCATAGGCTAAGGAGAGCCCTTCGGATTCATTATCTCGCTCTGAAGATTCGTGAGTCAGCTCCCTCCCTAAGCACCCGCGAGCTGATATGGGACTTGAGAGCGAGTGAGGCAATCTGGTAATCACTCACCAATCAGCATGACTTCTAGTCTTCTGTTACGTGCTTTATTGTCAAAGTCGATGAACGTGATTTGCTGCCAAGTCCCCAGTGTGAGTTGCGTGTTCACAAAGGGGATCGTGATGCTTGGTCCCAGTATGGATGCTCTGACATGTGAATGCCCATTGCCATCTCTCCATCGTAAATGGTGCTGGTACACTGCATCCTGAGGCGCTAGCCGTTCCATTGCGACCGGGAAATCTTCTAACAACCCTCCCTCGTATTCTATGGTCGTGATGGCTCCCGTCGACCCAGGACAAAAGACTGTGCAAATCCCGTTTTGCAAATTGCTTTTCCGGATTGCATCAGATACTTGATCTGTGATGTCAATCATATCGCAGTTGCCCTTTGTCCCGACTTCGATTGTTTCGTGATATGTTCCCATTTTATCGCCTCACATAACTATAGATGGGGAAATGAGGAGATGTTGATTTATTTTGCTCTCTCTTTTGAATCACCAAGTTTGATGAGTTCCCTAAGCTTATCGCGCCGACTCAGGAGGTCATCCTCCCTCTCTTGCAGTGCTAGGAGCGCAGCTATGTATTTTCCTCTTTGGAGCTCTCGAACCACCGCCATCGTTGCTTGAACCTCCTCGTCTTTTGTTATCCTTGCAATCTCTTCTAATTGGCTCATTATTTCATCGAGGTGATCCGACGACTCGGGTTGTTTCCATGAGTAAATGGTCGAGTAGACCATGAATAGGTCATTGAATGCCTCTTTCTCCTCGCCTATGCTCAAGAACTCCCTTGCTGACTTTTCAAGCAGCCGAGTCGCTCGCTCAAGGGTATCTTGATTATTAATCTGTAGAGCTTCCAGTCCTGCTGTTCTAGTCCATACTGTTGCCAACTCATGAATTTCCATCTTTTCATAGAGCTTTGCAGCCTGCTCGGCCTTCTCGCTTGCAATCCAATGAAATGACTCCTCACGTTAATGCTCTCCCATCTTTCCTGCACATTCGGCAGCCTTCGAGTAAAATCTGGAGCTCTCATCAAAGCTTTCCCTTACTGCACTTGAATCCGCAAGCTCGACATAGAGTTCTATGGCTCTTTCTTGATGGATCTTGGCTTCTTCAATCCTACCTGCCTCGATGAGAACCCCTGCTGCCGATTCTAACGAGAGTGCCTGAAGCTCCTTGTTATCCCGTTCTTCCTCCTGCTTTGCTTGCGTGAGGAAGTAGTCTATCACCTCGTTGTAAATTTGCTCAGCCTCTTCTTCGCTGCCCCACTTCTCCAAGCACATTGCTTGATATCTCAGATAGGTCTTCTCGGATTCTATATCTTGGATCTCAGCAGCAGACTTTGCCAATCTCTCAAAGATCTCATTGACTTTTTTGTAGGCCCATCTTGCCTTCATTGTGCTTTGCAGTTCGGAGAACATATCTCCTGCCTTAACAAGCAAAGGTGCTACGACCTCTGGCTTTCCCTCCATCTTCACATATGCCTCGGCTGCTTTGAACATTGCCTGATTCCGCTTTGCAGTCAATCTCTCGAGCTTGTATATCTCTTGAGCCGCGTCATAGATGTTCCCTGCCTTCTCGTATGCCTCAGCAGCCTCGTAATGCTCTCCTGCGTCAACCATCAGTTTTGCAGCATCTACGAATTCGTCGTTTGACTGATGGAGTTGTGCGGCTTCAGCTAGAGCGTTGCCCACTTGTAAGTAATCTTTTGCTTGTTTTGCATTCTCAGCCCATCTAAGGGCAGTCCTGATTGCTCGCTCGTTCATTCGGTGTCCAAGTTCTTCATCATCCAACGAATAGTATATCCTGCTGATTTTCTTGATTAGTCTGATTGACTCCTCTAGGTTTCCCTCGACCTCTTGCCTATCCGCTAGAGTTTCTAATGCATCAACTGCCTTCAAGACGAGTGCCGGCTTCTGCTCCTCTTGTTCGAAATCTAGAGCTCTGAAATAAAACTCGGCTGCTGCTCCAAAGTCCTGGGTATCTGCCGCAACCTCCGCAGCAAGGGAGTTCACTCTTACAATCTCTGGATGCACATCATCAGAGTGCATTCTCATATATTCGACTACTGCTTTTTCTAGATATGCCAACGCTTCCTCAGGACGATTCATGATTCTGGCAAGGATACCAGCTTTCTCAAAGACACGTGCTGCGCGTTTGTACTCTCGTTTGGCTGAGAAGTTCTCGGCGACCTGTGCAAGAAGCTTGCAAGCTATCTCTTTTTTCCCTTCTTTTATTGATTGCATTGCTTTCTGCAGCTTCTCCTTGTCAGTCATCATGATGTTTCACCGATTGGCCCAAGTACGATTTTTCTCAGAGCAGGCTTCCCTGATATTGGTTGCTCTTGAGGACTCGATATCCCTTGAGTCGCAGAAGACTCATATACCATTTGTGAGAAAACCTTCATGGTAAGGGAAGTCTATTGAGCAATGGTCAAACCGTCCGTGTAGGGTTGATCGGTACTGGGAATATTGGTAAGATTCACCTTACAGGATTATCATCATTAAAGGAATCTGGTCTCCTTGATGTTCAAGTCACTGCTCTATGTGACACTGACAAGGAGAGTCTATCTTTAGCATCAAATCTTTTTGAAGTCCCTATAGTCTACGAGGATTATATGGCACTTGTGAATGACGAGAACGTAGATGTTGTCTATGTCTGTACTCCTACCAATAAGCACATGGACATGGTCAAGGCTGCTGCAAAAGCAAAGAAACAGGTTTTCTGTGAGAAGCCTCTTGCCCACAGTTGTCCTCAAGCATCAGAGATGCTAGGCGTTGTGATTGACTCAAAGGTGAAGTCTGTAGTCGGCCTCGTGCTCAGATATGACCAGTTCCTGCTATACGCCAAGAAGTTGATTGAAACTCATAGTTTTGGACGGCCAATGTTGGCGCATATCCGTGATGACCAGAGATTCCCGATTGGCTATCTCTATCGCAGCAAATGGCGAGGCGTCAAATCAAAAGCTGGCGGGGGAACCCTTCTTGAGCACAGCATCCATGACATCGACATCATCAGGTGGTTTTTTGGCGATGTAGTAGATGTCTTTGCAAAAGTCAATTATTTCTCAGGAAAGGATGTTGAAGACCATGCTTCATTGATATTGAGCCACAAGAACGGTGCTGTAAGCACATTGGATTCTGTCTGGCACTGGGTTGATAGACCCAATGAGAGAAGCATCGAGTTCTTCTTTGAGAAAGGATATCTGGCTATCAATCTTGAGTCTGGAAAGCGGTATCTTGAGTATCAACTAGCTGACGAACCCCCAATCCGAATCTGGCAGGAGAAGGCGGATGATGTGCTCCTAGAACGCTTGGGACTACATTCCAAAAATAGCATTTCTCCTGATGCAGTCGAAACCCTCACATCCATTGGTGGAGAGCGATACGCAGCGTTGAGCTATGCATTTCTTAATGCAGTTACCAATGGTGATGAGCCGACTCCGAGTTTCAAAGATGCGGTTGCAGCACACCGAATTGTGGATGCTGCCTACGAATCAGCAGCAAAGAGGCGTCCAGTAGGTTTACTATAATTCTGACATCATGCTTAAGTAGCCATCAAAAGGACATTGCAAATATCATGAGAGCGATATCTATCGAGCAGGTCAACCCGAGTTCATATGATGCGATCATCGCGGGTTCGGGGGCTGGAGGTCTCTTGACTGCGCTGGTGCTGACAGCAGAAGGGAAGAAAGTCTTGGTGCTCGAGAAATCTTCTCGGCTAGGAGGTGTATGGCATAGTTATTGGGTGAATGGTTATCGCGTTGATAACGGTCTTCATGTGATAACGCGAGTCAAACGTGGAGCCTTTACGCGTTTCATGCGGAACTATCTTCCATCGCCTCCTGAGTTCGTCCTGCATGATGGATGGTATTTCAGGGTATATGACAAGGTAGGGACGATTCCGACTAGTGTGGGCGAAACATTACGGTGGCCATTGACCGACTTTCGTGGAAGGCTCGGGCTAGCAAAGATCGGGGCGAAGATTAAGACCATGAAACTGGATGAGATGAAGAAGTACAAAGACATCTCGTTCCTCGAGTTCATGCAGTCAAAGAATGCGATGAATCAGGTCGTTCTTGATGTCATGCAATCTGCAATTTACATGGCAGCAGGTGTTGGTATTAACGAAGCTTCTGCATACGAGTCATTGAGAACCCTAAAGGACACAGATAAGGAATCAGGAAAGCTGGAACAGATTAAGCGACTTCTCTTTGGCACAGGGGATTATGACGAGGGCTATGTAATCGGCGGGATGGAAAGTCTCATCAAGAATGTTATTGAAGCAATCAACGGTGATTATGTCCTTAATGCCCCAGTTGAACAGATTCACGAGTCTGGGGGCAAGGTGACTGGCCTTACTATTTCAGGTCTGCACATCGAACATAGTCTGATTATCAGCAACATTCCGCTCTGGGACATGGATAAGATAGTAGATTCGACATTAGGGCGAGTCAATGAGTTTTTTGCTCGATGGAACTCCATGCAACCCACACAGGGCGTCACGCTCTGGCTAGGACTTGACGAAGTGGTCATCGGGGATCGAAAGAATCGCGTGCTTGTGCACCCCAATCCTAACCGATGGATTGTGTCTCTTTCCAGCTTTGACCCTTCGTGTGCACCTAATGGGAAAGAACTGGTCGGCGTTGCAATGATGGCAATTCCCGGAAAGACAATCGAAGAGCATGTAGATATCATGAAGGGGAACGGGTTCGAGGAGTATTACCCCGAGATTCTCCAGCACATCGAAATGGAGCATGTCCAGTCATCATACGCGACTAGGGCCGCACTGATTCCTGGTCAGACCGACTTGGATCGTCCGGGACCTCGAACTCCAATCCAAGGATTGTATATCGTGGGAACCGACACTGCAGGGTCGGGAGTCGGGTTGCAACAGGCTGCCAATTCTGCTGAAGGAGTGATATCTGCTCTGCGGCAGGACTCCTTCATTTGACACAGTCACTCTGAATTTGGAGTAGCTGGTTTGGAAGCTTTGAGTGAATACATGAACGGCAAGGGTTGCATTCCTTCTGGCAGTACATACCTTCCTTCTTTGTTTTTCACCATAAAGGGAAGTGCCTTGTAGGTCGCAAATGGGAATTCGTTGAAGAACTCGATATACAATCCTGCATTGGTCAGGGAATTAATGACCTCTGCAATGCCATGATTCCATTCATACGCCTGTTTCGGTTCCAATTTCGTTTCGCTGTCAGTGTATGTGACATCAGAAATGTAGATTATCGGGTCACTTCCTTGGAAATATGGATATCTCACCTTGAGAACCGGCTCTTCACACTCGTCCTCGAAGACATACCCGAAAGGGTGAAACTCCCATATGTAGAAGAATCCCCCTGGTTTGAGAAAACGATAGATGACATCTGCCCATCGTTTCAAGTCATTCAACCACATGATTGAGCCTTCGGATACGAATACAATATCGAATTTTTCATCAAGCACCTCTGGAAGGTCATAGATGTTGGACTCGATAAACCGTGTTCTTAAATTGGCTTGCTGCGCGATTGAATGTGCAATCTTGACCGCTTCACCAGAGAAGTCGACCCCGACAGCATTTGCACCTTTCCTTTCCCAAGACATCGTGTCAAGGCCTATATGGCACTGAAGGTGGAGGATTGATTTTTGAGTGACATCCCCTATTTCATCAATCACAATAGTATCCAATGGCTCGTTCCCTTTCAAGAATCCATCGACATCATAGAATTTCGAGTCTTTATGAATCTCAGCCTTTGCATCCCAAAGGTTCTTGTTTGCCTCAAAGTAGTCGTTCATTGTGGTCGATTTTCCGCTCGACAGTCTGGCTCTTAAGAATTATCGGTGTGCTGACACAATGCCTGACTCCCCTTGTCGGGTATGCTTTCCTTAGTATCTTCAAACAACGACCAATCAATCTTTGTCTATTGTTTGATGTTGATAGCGAAACAGTTTTGTTTGACTCCTGTTGGTCACAGGTTGGACAAAGATTCACTTTGTCGAGGAGATATTATTAATGCCCATGATTGAGATCCGATGGCACGGCCGCGGCGGACAGGGAGGCGTGACAAGTGCCGAGCTACTGGCAAAAGCAGCATTCCTTGATGGGTACAAGGGAGTACAGGCGTTCCCATACTTTGGCGCAGAGCGAAGAGGAGCCCCTGTGAAAGCCTTTACGCGGATATCTGACGAACCCATCAATGTGCGAAGTCAGATATACGAACCCGATATTGTCGCCATTCTGGATCCTGGCATCGTTGATCTGATAGACCCAACAGAGGGTCTCAAAGAGAACGGGATTATCATCATCAACACTCAGAAGGCACCCTCCGAGTTCGATTATGATTCAGCGAGAATATTCACATATGATGGCACTGGAATCGCGCTGAGGCACAATCTTCTCGTTGCTGGACTTCCCGTTGTTAACACCACAATGCTTGGTGCATTTGCAAAGGCGACAGGACTTGTCAAACTAGAAACCGTTCAGGAGGTCATCAAGCAGAAATGGCCCGGAAAGGTTGGCGAACGGAATGCAGCAGGTGCGAAAGAGGCCTACGATTCTTGTAGCGATAAGTAGAGTTCCATGTGAGTGAGGTAGCCGTTATATGGCCACCACTGCTACACTTTCTAAACTAGGCATACATCCGCTCGTATCCTCGTCTTGCAATCTCTCCGCGCCGTTGTCCCTCGTTGTGTTCAGCAATTTCATGCATCTTCTGCTTGATTACCTCGCCGCTTTTCTCTAGTTCTTCAACCTCTGCGCCAATGCTGTATAGCCTGTTCAATGCTTGGAGAAGACTTACTGCACCTTCAGGATCTGGTATCATTGTGATTGCCGGAGTCAGAAGTGCAATACCGATCATGTCTCTGCATAGAGTTTCCGAAAGGATAGAACCTGAGATGCCTGTGATGATACCCTTCTGGAATATCTCCATCTCCTTGTGTTTCTCCAACTCTGCAATCTTCTCCTCTTCCGCTGCAAATAACACCTTTCGTTCTTTAGGAACTCCCTGGACAGGGATTCCATCGAGAACCACGGTTTCCTTGACACCTACACTTGCAGCCCAGTCCAGAAGGGCTGAACTGACATGGTACATCCCTTCCTCCGCTACCATTAACTCTGTAGTCACAACAAGGATGTTGTGTTCGTTACTGGCGTATATCCTGAATGGATGTCGTAACCTGCCATCAATGAACACGGCAGCTGACGGCATGTATCGTGACCTCACATGAGCGACTTCGTGCATTTTGAACTGCTCGATGATACTGTTCGCTGCTATTGTTCTAACAACCCCTGCGGACGGGAATCCACAGATTAGGAGTGGTTTCTCCATGGAGATATCTTTGGTTTGTACAACCTGTGCCTCAGGTGCTCCTAGAACTCTGACTTCACAATCTTCTTTCACCATATCACCCTCTTCTAATGTATATGATAGTGCAGAGCATTATTAAGCTTGAGCAAGAACAATCTATCGGTCACCAATGAATCTGTTTCCTTACAGGCTGAAGGCAATGGTTATCAGATAAATCAGTCATTGATGTGTTGAAGCCATGAAATATCGAACCGATAATATCAGACAACCCCCAATTGTCAAGCTCTCGGAAGCTGCAAGAAGATATGTTGGCTCTGCGAACTTCATCGATATGGGGCAAGGCCTTCCCGGTCATGTTCCCCCGAATACTGTATTGTCTTCCCTAACTGACAGGATTGCTCATCCTCTCACCCATCGATATACCACAGATCAAGGTCATCTAGAACTCAGGGAAGAACTTGCCATCTATTTGCGAAGACATTCTCGGATAGATGCGGATCCACAAAAGGAAATAACCATCACTGCCGGGGGCAATCAGGCGTTCACAGGAGCAATTTTCACACTCATTGAGGCAGGGGATAATGTGATCGTCCCCTCTCCTTTCTACTTCAACTCGGTGATGGCGATAAAGCTGGCAGGAGGGACTGTGACAGAAGTTCCAGTGGGTACAGGGTTCTCTCCAGACCCTGAAACAATCGAGGCCGCAATCACGGATAAGACCAAGGCAATCCTCCTCGTTAGCCCCAATAACCCCACTGGCGCTGTCTATGAGCAAAAGGTCGTTGACCGAATTGTTGATGTCTGTTTGGAACACGACCTCGTACTGATATCGGATGAAGCATACTCGCGGCTTGTGTTTGGAGATGCAGAACATTACAGTCCTCTCCGACGACGAGATGGTCATGAGAATATCATTGTCCTTGGCAGTTTTTCCAAGGATATGGGACTCAGCGGATGGCGTATCGGTTTCATAGTCGGGCCATCGGTATTCATGGACGAGTTCATGAAAGTTCAGGATACCATCTCTATCTGTGCCCCGACTGCAAGCCAATTGCTAGTCTTGGGGGCACTGAAGTCTGATATGAACTGGGTAGAGGAAGAGCTCCAACGACTGGCAATGCTGCGTGATTTCGCCTATCTAAGGGCGCGTGAGATAGATGTCTTCGAAGTGACCCGAACAAAAGGAACCTTCTACCTTTTTCCG
Source organism: archaeon (assembly GCA_024275415.1). Lineage (GTDB taxonomy): Archaea > Asgardarchaeota > Thorarchaeia > Thorarchaeales > Thorarchaeaceae > MP5-2226. Next base: position 79,779 of record JAJRZD010000024.1, on the reverse strand, counting down.
AAAATCACCAACTGTACGGACTCGGGCAAGTTAGTGTTGGATCTTCTCCAAGCGACGAAAGTACTCGTGCTGCCTGGGAATATCTTTGGCTCTGCCGGAGAGGGTCATGTTCGGATTTCCATAGGACCCCTGACAGCAGATGCTATCGATGATGCATTCGACAGGATGGCATCGTTCTTCTCTTTCTATAAGGTCGAGTAGGTTTCCCACTCCCAATCGGTGACTGCCTCGTTCAGGTAGTCATTCCACTCTTTGCTCTTGATTTGTATGAACCTGTTTATGATCTCGCTCCCTAGAGCGTCCCTTATCACCTCATCTTTGCTAAGGGCATGCAATGCATCGCCAAGGTTCCTAGGCAATGATCTGATTCCCAGTTTTTCCCGTTCCTGTTCCGAAAGGGCAAAGACATCCTCACTTCGAGGCTCTGGAGGCTCAAGCCCTTTGTTGACCCCATCCATCCCTCCCGCAAGAATTGCAGCGAACAGCAGGTAGGGATTGGCCATCGGGTCAGGTGACCTGAACTCGATTGCGGCCTTGTCGCTTGAAGTGAAGAGTGGGACACGAATCAAGGTGGTTCTATTCATCATTCCCCATGAGATATACACTGGCGCCTCGTGATGTGGTACCAACCGTTTGTAGGAATTCACTGTTGGATTCGCAATGGCCGTGATGGCAGGAGCATGTTGTAGCAGACCTGCAATGAACCTCTTCGCGGTATCTGACAGGTTGGCGGTTCCCTCAACACCAAAGATGTTCTTCCCTCCTTTCCAAAGTTGCAAATGACAGTGCAGACCACTCCCCGCAGATCCTCCAAACGGCTTGGGCATGAAGTTCACTTCGATGCCAGAATCCTGGGCGACAGCTCTGGCCAGATTCTTGAACATCACAAGATAGTCTGCCATTCTCTTGATGTCCTCAAAGGCTATCTCTATCTCTTGCTGAGACTCACCAACCTCATGGTGTATGACACGGACATTGATGCCGATTTCTCTGATTTGATTAGCGATTTCAAGGAGAACTTCTGCACCCGGATTTGCAGGGAATGTGTCTGCATATTCACCTTCGTCGAACTTTTCCATATCTTCGGTCACAAAATGGAACTCTGGCTCAGTTTTAGTCCTGAGTGTCATGCCCTCTGGCAACAGATTCTCACAGGCCTTGTGAAGGACGCCTCGGGTGTCTGTGGGGTAAAACTCGTTTTCCCTGCCACCCTTCTCCCTTACAAAACACATTGCAGCAGCTGTCCTTGTCAGAGTGTAGGGAATCTCTATCAATGTGGATACATCCGGCTCCAGTCTAAGATCTGAAGACTCGACTCTTGAGAGTCCTAATATGGAGCTCCCATCAACACTAGTACCTTCTGCAAGAATAGGGTCTTTGAGCAGGTCATCGATTGTTTCAGCAGGCGTACATGGCACAATCATCGCCTTGAGTCTTCCTAGGATATCGACCAACCGAAATTCGACGTACTTGATTTCCTTAGACATGTCGTTGGAACCCCTGCCGCAAGGGCGTTCTCTCGCAAACGGTGAAGTATTAAAATCCTGCTTTTCGAGCTCTTTCTTCATCCCCAGAGCTCTTTGTACCATGACTCTGCCGCATCACCCAGCTCCAATCTGATGGAACCTGAAACAACACTCACATCATCCTTTTCTTTTATCTCGAAGTTCATCGCAGAAATCCTGATGCCTTTTCTTTCGAGGTGCACATTCCTTATGTTCAGTGCGTGGAGCCTTGCTACCCTTTTTCCACCATCCAAGACAAGCATGAGATCCTCATAGTTGGCATTGCACTTCATCTTGAACTTCCGTTCATTGAGTGATCCCATGTGAACTTCAAGGTTCGCAAACTCCACTTTGGCCTTTTCAGCTTTCATTTTGTACACCGTGATTGACAGAGTTCTATTTTTCCCTTTTGAAGCTCGTGTTTGATACAGTATTGGAAACATTGAACCTCTGTTGATTTATATTTCCTCAATACCATATATAGTCCCATAAGAGGAATACAGCAACCACCAACAACGAATGTTGTAGGTCTGATATGTATGGATGTGCATAAACAAAGTCTAACACTATACTTGCCTCATCCAGCTGACATAATATTCCACCTGCCAGTCATTTACATCAGGCACTGTCAACTTGGTTCAGGAGATGTCTAATATCACTCCATAAAACAGGTTCTGCTTCGCTTAGTATTGCGTCAATGAATATATATAGCCAGAGAACGAACTTCAGTACCCGAACAAACCTTATGTCCTAGAAATAGCATTGTTTTGTATGAAGCCAAGCCCATAGTATTTAATTGGAATCATCAAGATGTGAAAATAAATGCGAGAAAGTATTGAAAGAATTAGAGCATTACTTGTGTATCCCAATCCTTATCCATTCATGTTGGATGACTTCAAAAAGAAAATAACTGAAATCCATTACCGCGAACTAGAAACACAGTCGAGAATATGGATTGTCACTCCTGATCGTAGAGAAGGTGTAGCGTGTCGATTTGTGAATAACGGGATTGAAGCTGTATACGCTGAAGACTTGGGGGTGACAGGGGTGTTTTGTACTGACTATGAGAAGACAATCAATGGTCTGTCCGATGTCCAATCGGTAGTATCTGCTCTAGTCGAAGCAAAACCAGATTTCTATGAAATAAACTATGTTTCAAGAGTACGTCCTGACAATCACCCCTTGACATTTAGTACACCCCTAAATCAAACCCTTTTAGATAGACTCAACTCAATTACTGGTATGCAAGTTCGCCCTTTCAGCTATGGCGTGTGTGCCTATGAAGAAGAAGTACCTACAAAGCCTCTCTACGATGTACACCAATGGTTTGATGCTAGAGTTATTCCCCTTCAGCACAACCCACAATATCTTAAGGTGAGTATCAAAATCAGGCGAAATAGTTTCGAGGGAATCAAATCTTTATATAAAAGGATTCCACAAATAATTCAGGAGCTAGTAGGGGCGGTGAAGTAGAACTTGCCAGTCATTCTACATGATAACTCGGACGATTCATTAGATTGGCGAGAGCTCTCAATATTTGATGAACTGATATGGATGTATTCCTTTAATGAACTCGACATTTTTCCCAACAGGATTATTTCCAGATTATTCGATTTGAAAAATGATTATGATAACGATTATTTTGATATGGTCGAGATTGTACATATCTCACTTGAAGTAGATGAAGAATCTTACAGACATGTTCATAGAAGCAGCGTCCTGAGAGGCATGGAACCCCAAGAAGGAAATTGGCACATTCTTGAACCATTGTATCCTGAATGGTTGTCATTTATTGAAAACCGCTTAGGGAATTTTTCCAACGGTCGCACGAGTGACCGAGATGTGGTTTCATGGTTAGTAAAAAAGCAATACATCGATGAAAGTACTGGTGTAATTCTAAAAAAGAACGCACTTCTTGCCGAAGCAATTTCCGTTGGGATAGAAACAGTTGAAAGCGAACTTGACGATAGGTTTGGAAGACAAATTAAGGTTATTATCACAAAGGATCCAGAATGTGTCGATTTCGATGTAAGACTTAGGGTGGAATATGATCTAATTGACTTTGATTCATTGATGGATATATGGGATAAGATTAGCAGCATAGTAGATATAACCCTTCAAAACTGGGCGAAGCAGAAAGATTCCTATCAATATATTGCAGAATCAATTCTTCCCAATATTAGTGTAACAATTGCTCCACCCGGAGGGACTATATGAATTCTTTCAATCCTGTTTCTTTTCTGGATATGTGCGATGTTCTTTTGAAACTGTACCGAAATAGTAGAGATGAGGGATATCTTAGAGCGGCAGTCAATCGCAGCTATTTGGCGGCATACGTGTGTACGAAATGGTGGTTACAGGAGGAAGGATATGAATATAATCAATCTGCTGAGGATTACAAACAAATTGAAAAAGACATTAGAGATAAACGAACAGATGACGGGCCGGGGATAAAAGACAAACTCAAGGAATTGCGGATTGCCAGAGTATCTGCTGATTATTGCTATTGTGATAGGATAAAGCTGGATGAATGGAATGTGAAATTATGGAAAAATATCGCTCAATCATTAATTAGAAAATTATGGGGGGCTCAAATTCCTAAAGCACCCCCTTTCTGTGATGTCTGTATACAATAACCAGCATTGTACACTTGCAATAACGGATGAATGATATTCTTGATTTTATTGAACCTCTGTGATGTTCTCTAAATAAGATTCGTAATTATCTATTGGTTAAAACTGATACGAATAAGATGTTGAAACTGTTACCATAAGGGTGGCAGGTGGGACGAAAAGAGCCACTGGCCCTATGGTTTTTGTTAGCAATAATGGGAAACATAATGGTGGTGGATAGGGGGCATGGTACATGGTGGATCCTGGGAAGTCTAAGCATACTTTTGGAACAAGTGATTTTCGGAAAGCGAAATCTTACGGGAGGTTCTCGCACAATGCGACAATCGATTAAAATCAGTGGCAGATTGAAATTTTTGTCTTCTGTATCCCATCAAACAGTTCAGAAACTTTAGGCTGACATCCTCGTTGCCATCTCGAAAGGCTAATAAGCAAACCGCGAGGGGTGAGCAAAGTCAGGTGGTCAGTTAAATGAGCTTCGACATTGCTGTAGAACCAGTTGTGAAATCCCCCGATGATGCCAAGTTCCGTAGGGGAAGAGGATTTACCAAGGGTGAGCTTGCAGATGCTGGTCTGACAATCAAAGAGGCACGAGACATGGGTCTTATTGTCGATCTTCGCAGAAAGACCATGCACCCTCAGAATGTTGAGATTCTGAAGAACTATGTGAAGGAAATGGAAGAAGTTGTCGAAGCACTTCTTGCAGAAGAAGAGGCGTAACCAGTTGCTCCAGATGCTGTCACAGAGCTCTCGTCACTTAAGGCAGTGAAGAAGGCCGATGCCGAAGCACTAGTTGCTGCTGGGATTACCACACTTGAAGATTTGGCATACTGTGATATCGATAAGATATCGAACAAGTCAGGAATTGATGCTGACAGGCTCACAGCAATGGTCAAGGCCGCCCTGAACAAAGTCTAAGAGGATGAAGTCCTTCTCTGAGGGAATCATGAAGAGTTGCGATTCCCTCATTGAATCTCTGAAGACGCCCTGCTTTACCAAACACCCCGTCATTCTACCAGATTTCTTTTTGGACTTCTTTGTTATAGCTGATGATTTCAACTCATTCATTGATGGACTCGAATCCTTGGCTAGACAGGGTGGGGGGAATCTTCTTGGGTCAAGGCATATGGTCCGCAGAGGGGGTAACTCCGCAAATACCGCGGCAGCATTATCCTCACTAGGTGTGGATCCAGTATTGATTGCGACCACGGATTTGCAAGGCAAGAAACTATTAGAATCGTTGATGCCCCCTACAATCAATCTTGATCACGTTCATACTGATGGCAGACTTTCCTCAACTGTTTCGATAGAGTTGGAATATTCTGGTCGTAGAGTGAATCTGATGGTGAGTGATAGCGGCTCAGCCTCGTCCTTTGGGTTCGATGACCTCACCGAATCGGATCTGGACGTCATAGTAGATAGTGGACTGGTCTGCCTGCTGAACCTGAATCACAACAAGAATGCTGTAGAATTGTCACATGGGTTGTTTCAATTCATTCGACAGAGCGGGAACGCTATCACTTTCATGGACACTGGTGATCCTTCAGGACGTCCTGAGTTCCTCAAACCCTTGCTGAAACAGGTGGTCTTGGACGGACTTGTTGACATCATCGGGATGAATGAGAACGAGGCGTGCTGGTATGCATGGGCTCTTAGTGGGGGGTCTGATAAATGGCGAGAATCTCTCAAAGAACCTTGGCGATGGATTTCTGCGGCTGAATATGTTGCCGCTGAAACAGGTGTACAGGTGGATCTCCACACACCGTTCTTCTCTGCTACCCTGAAAGATGATGTGGTTCTTGGACAGCCATCATTTGACGTGCAATCGAAAATCCTCTGCGGTGCTGGTGATGCATGGAATGCAGGATCCATCTATGGGTTTCTTGCTAGGTTGCCAGACATGGAGCGTCTAACCCTTGCAAATGCGGTTGCTGCCCTGTATGTTTCTTTTGGCACCACTGAGCATCCCACAACAGGTCAAGTTATAACCTTCCTAGAGGAAAGTCCAGCCCTGTCTGAGCATGGCACAAAATTACTTAAGCCAAATACAGGATAGAACATGACATATTCGCAAATGTGGGAAGTTATGTGATATGGAACTGGAAAGAGTGTTGACCAAACTACGATATGACGAATCCGTAAGAGGTTATGCTCTTTTCACGAATGATGGTGAGCCGTTCCTTTCATTCTCCCTGCCAGAAGAAACGCTTCCGGTCATTCGAGGAACCATGAAGATTCACTCGAAATCACTTAAATTGATGAATGTGATGACGGGCGAAGGCACCGTCGTTTTAGCACGAGTCGACTCGAATTGGGTACTCGGTGTTCTTTTCATCGCTGAGGAGTCATTGGGTGGTGCATTGCAGAAGACCTCTGATGTCATTCAACTTCTCGGGAACACGGAGCTGCCTCCTCCACCCACTTCCGTTATTATCCCAGACTCGGAGGACGAAGCTAGTACGGAGGTACATCCGCCTGAAACTCAGGTTTCCCCCCCAGACGACTCTGATACGGTTCCTCTGGAAACGATCAATGTGCGACATGGTTGTATTGTCCACAAAGATGATCGGTATTCCGATGCAATGAGAATTGATTCGCCTCTCTATCTGGAACTAAAGAAGCACTTTGCCAATATTGGCATGGATATTCTAATGATGGTCGATGAGAAGCGAACTGTCGCAAAGATAGCTCAAACCCTTGACAGGTCGATTGACCGAACAAGCGAGATTGTGAGATGGTGCGTTTCTCGACACATTGTCAGGATCGAATGCCCCGAAGAGCAAACATCCGGCCAAAAAGAGATCATTGAACTTCCTGTCTTTGAAGGAGATTTGAGCAAGGTCAAAAAGGAACATCGAGCGGTGATTGAACTTTGTGATGGGAACCGAACACTTCATGAGATTGCGGATATGTTAGGGATGCTATACTTCCAAGCACTGCAATGTCTAATCCCCTACCGAGGCAAGACAGTGCGTTTCATTCAAAAAGCAAAATAGGTGAACATTATGGGCGTTAAAGGCAAATTGGCTTGGGCTCTAAAGATTGACAAGGTATCGAAGACCCTTTTTCAGGCGATATACCGGGAAACGATGAATCTGTTGATGGCTGAGAGCAGCAATGTTGATGAGATTAACAAGAAGACGAAAGAGATTGGTTTCAAGGTTGGCGAAACCCTATTGATGGACTATGCTGATCGCATTCGTCAACATGCAGTTTCATTCTCCGAGTTCGCCAGTACCCTCCAACTGGCATACAAAGTGAACTCTGGACAGGACTTTACTGAAACGGTAATCAGTGATGATAAGCGAGTCATCAGATTCACAGATGCAAATTGTTTGATATGTGAGGGCGTGGTCATAACCGATATGCCTGGGTTACAATACTGCAATCTGATCAGTGGGGTCTTTGATGCTGTCATGGAGCTAAGAGGGTTCAACGCGGAATCATATCAGGAATCCTGCAAGGCACTCGGGGACAGTGTATGCACATGGACTCTACGTCTTAAGGATTGAAAACCTCTCCATATTCCATAATCATAAAAGGCACCATTTCCCAATAGCATCTAGAGGATGGTCTAAATGGGACAAGGTGTCGGCATAGTAGCGGGTTTCCTTACGGCTTTCATCATCACATTCCTAATCCTTTTGTTCGGACAGTACGTGCCTTCAGAGCTAGTCCCTCAAAGCATCGTGAACGATTTTCTATCGTACTCTGATCTTGAGCTGAAACTGGCAATTGTATCAACAGTCCTATTTCCAACAAGCCTTACCACTGTGAATCTCGGCACGTATGTTGGATATGGAGCACAGGGTGGAACGGTATTGACCTATTTAGCCTGGGGTTGTGCAGGGTTAGTAGCTGGATTACTTACCCGCGATATTGTTCAGGCAATCATTGCAGCATTATTATCAGTCCTGATGGCAGCCTTTCTCACTTGGTTATTGATATTCTTCATTGCCACGACAGATCCAATGGCACTGATAGGTTCACAATCCTTACTACTGCTGGAGCTGGTTCTCGGCAGTTCACTCTATCCTATTATCACCGCAGTGATTGGTGGTCTATTGGGTGGAGGCATCAGTAGAGAGCGTGGATAACTGTTTCATCTGTCGGCCGCATTCGGCGCACATCAAAGGCTTTGACTTGAATATCGCACCGCAGACACAACTCGTTTCGATTTTTTCGGGAGGTGCAGTTTCTTCCTCATGGACAAGTTTCTTTCTCAGCACTATAAGTGGAATCGCAGAAACAAGGGCAACAGGTGCTGTTAAGACACTTCGTACAAGCCATATTAGAAGGAAAAGGTTCCTGTCTGTACTATTCCAGTATGCTGGGTCTAAAATGAAGACTCCAACTATTAGTAGTATGAATACACAACCCCCTGACCAGAGCATAGTTCTTATCGAATCTGCTTTTGATGTAGAGAACAACGCAATCGCGATTCCGGCTATGGCCCATCCGCTGAACCATATCCCCAGATCAATAGCGCCCGTTTCGCTGTACAAGACAAGGATGGACGAGCCTTCAAAAAGAAATCCTATGGTGTCATAGGGAGCTGGCCAATCTAGCTTCGGCCCCTGCATCGCGTACCAGATATAGACGGATCCAACAATGCCGCCAATAATACCACCAAGTAGATTTCTCATGAGTTGCTACCTTCGGTTTCAGTAGTCGGTTCGTACTACAAGAGCTCTTAACAGTTTCCTACATAGTATATACTAGAGATTACTTTGAGAGCAATAGGTGGCTACGCCACCACAATGCTTTTCAGAGCGCTCTCGAATGAAATGTACAGCGCAAGTCCTAATTGCTGCACAAGACCGTGAGGTAGGATTAAATGTCAAGCGAGCTGGAACGAGCCCTCTCAAAATTAAGATTCGATGATCAAGTATTAGGTTATTCACTAATGACAAAGGGCGGTCGTCCGTTTGTCAGTTTTGCATTTCCTGATGAGCTATTTCCCCGAGTTAAAGACTCGATTAACCTCTACAGAACCGATTTGCGACTTATGACTATTGACACTGAGCAAGGTCTGGTCGTTCTATCCCCTGTGGACGAGAACTGGATTCTAACTGTCTTGTATGTTCCAGAGCTTCAGTTGGGTCTTGCTATTGCAAAGACAAAGAATGTCTTGCGCCTGCTTGAGGGCATTGAATTGCCTCCTCCACCAGAAGACTTTGAGGACGCAGCTGAAGATAATCTTCAGGTACTTGAGAGCATCGCTATAAAGGCTGCATCAACGACTGCAGTAGAAACCACATCAGGAATTTCACCGCCTCCAGCTCCTGTCAAACCGGAACCCACTCCTGAAGTAGAACGATCGCCTGACGATTTCCTCATCGTCCCAACCACGATTCCGAAACGTGGGTCTACCTACTCAAAAGCTCTCTCTCTTGACTCTGATTTATACGGCGAGATGAAAACGAAATACAGGAACTTTGGTTTCGATGTTCTTATGCTTGTCGATGGGTCGATGGACATCACGCAAATCGCCGATTCGATGTTTCAGCCCAATGAACGAGTAATAGAGTGTCTCAAATGGGCTGCATCAAGAGGCATTGTCGATGTGCCAGTGTCTGAGTCACCCGCAACATCAGTACGTGGGCCTGCAAAAACGATAGGCAAGTTCATCAAGTGTCCGAAATTCACTGGTGACGGCAAAAAGGTTCCTGCCGGGGATCTCAACATTTTGACCTTGTGTGATGGCTCAAGAACAACCGAGGAGATTGCCGAGTCTGCTGGTATCTCAAATGCAGAGGTAATCAGGATCATTGCAAGGTACAGAAAAGATGTCAAGATGATTGGCAAGACCCTGTAAACAAACAACAACGTGAGGACTGTACATCATGGCAAAGATTGTGAATCCCTTACTCTATACATTATATGCTCATATGGTTGATAATGTGCTCAGCAGCACATCTACCATTGAAGATGCGAACGAGGGTCTCCGTGACATTGGCAGGGGAATCGGTTCGCAATTATATCTCAATACGGAAATAGCGGATAAGACAAAGGACAATATCACAACACGGGAAGATGTTGCCAAGCTGATTGATGTTGTGTACAAGATTCTCTTTGATAAGAAACCCAACGAGGTTGATATGGACTCTGCCAGAGGTTCTGTTCGTGTTTCAGACAAATCGTGCATCTGGTGTCAGGACATCTCACTGGAAGGCATGAGAGGCTTTGGTTATTGCGAGATTTTCAGTGGCATCATGGAAACAATCCTCGAATTCAAAGGCGTTCAGGCGAAGGTGTTTCAAGAGATGTGCCGTGCCACTGGTTCAGCAGAATGCGTATGGAATGTACGTTTGGTGTGATGCCGAAATCTATTCGCGCCCACAAAGCACTTATTCCGTACTGCTGATAGTAGCACTGATGAGAAGGTGATTTCGTGTCAAAGTCAGGTGAAGTCATTCCATGGTGGCAAGGTAAGTTAAAAGAGCGCGAGCTAATGCGGGCATTCTTTTCTAAGACTTGGAATAAGATTGGAAGCAGAATTGCAGTTATGTTTCCGGATAGGGTTCGTGATTTGTATTATAGTGCAGGCAGGCTGGCTGGACTTGAGGCACAAAGAGAGTATTTCAAGATCGGAAAGCAAAAGCCTCCGGGTGACTTCAAGGGCATCATTGAGTTCATCCAGACGGCACTCGAAACATTGATTGTTCCCTTTGGTGATATCAAAATTGCTAAGTTATACAAGCTATGGCTGGACGAGGAAGCGATAATCGAGATCAAGGACAATCCCTATGCTGAGGGCTATGAGAGCGATGAACCCTCTTGTTATTTCCTGAAGGGATTTATCGAGTCTGTATTGGAGTATCTCACAGACTACAATCGAATCGAGTTCCAGACACTCACTGTCACAGAAGACTCGTGTGCTTCAGCAGGAGCAGACCTCTGTTCGTTCCACATCAAGCTCAGCTACCCGCCTAAGGGCTAGGCTTTCACCTAGTACGCCTTTGCTACATTCAAAGTGTCTATAAAGGCAGGGCATCTAAACTAGATTTGGAGTGAAGAATCCATGAGAGCAAAGAAACTGTATGTGGTCATCGTCATTGCATTGTTCACTTATGGCCTTCTTAGCTTCTACTTTAACTCCATGAATCAGTTCGTTGATTTTGCGATTCCAGACGAGTCACCTCAAAGCCATAGCACTGTGGCGATAATGGATTTGCATATCCTAAGTGCACCCCTGAGCAGCGGCACCTCCATTATCCTTCCTGAAACAATACTAGATCCGTTCACAACTACTAGTATTCTAACGCTGTTCCTTGCAAACGTGGTCATCGACCGAAGATCTGGGGATAAGCCACTCAAACTCAAGGATATAATTATCAACGAGATTCTTCTGAACCCTGGCATTCATCTACGCGAACTCCAGAGGTCTGTTGGTTGTGCGATGGGTGCTCTCCAATATCACCTCAAGAATCTTGAAGGTAGTGAGATTGTGTCCGTCAAGGTGGGCAACTCGAAACACTTCTTTGTATCAGGGTATTCGTCAGATGATCGGGATTTGAAACTGAGTGCTCTCTCTAGGAATCCAACCATCAAGGCTATTCTTGCTGAGGTGTTCACTAAAGGTAGAGTTACCCAAGCTGAACTAAGCCGAACGATATCTGTCGACAAAAGCCTGATTTCATATTACACAGGGAACCTGATCGATGCTGGGATTCTAACAACAGTACGTGTGTTTGGTCGAGAACGTCCTCTTGTCCTTACCGAATGGGCACACAACACCATTGCAGGATTATCGCTGGTATAGATAGAAACTTCTATCTTCATCCTGATTACATTCGTAATGAGCAATGACCTGAAAGTGACCCGTATTGTTGGCACGCAGCAAGACATTGTATCAGAAGAGTGAATAGATTTGGATGACGATTCATTACTTGGCCCTGACGAAGGCGTATATGATTTTGATGACGATACTGCCGACGCTGAATTGCGAGATGATGTACAATTCGCAGTCAGACTCCAAGATGTTACCCGAGAGTATGATCTGGGCACAAGGAAGATATTGGCACTTCAAGGCATCAATCTTGAAATCCGACCTGGTGAATTCGTTGTTATCCGAGGACACTCAGGGTCTGGAAAGACAACGCTCCTCAATCTGATTGGAGGCATAGATTACCCCACGAATGGACGTGTCGTTGTGATGGATGTGCCGATTGGTGACTACGATGAATCTTTCCGAGCATCCTTCAGGTTGAACAACACTGGATTCATCTTTCAGAGCTATAATCTGATTTCGACCCTGACCACTCTTGAGAATGTGATGTTCCCGATGCAACTTACCGATAAGGGGATCCCAGAGTTGGAAAAAGAAGCAATCCGGCTTCTTAGAAAGGTCGATATGGAAGAGCGAGTGGATCATCTTCCTTGGCAGCTCAGTTCCGGCGAACAGCAGCGTGTGGCAATTGCACGAGCATTGTCCAACGACCCTCCAATCATTCTGGCTGATGAACCCACTGCAAATCTGGATGTCGAATCGGGACAGATGATTCGCAATATTCTGACTGAGTTGCATACATCAGGGAAAACAATCATCGTCATGACACATGATTCAGAGATTATGAACCTGAATGGCATTCGCTCTTTGGTCATGAAGAATGGGGAGTTGTTCGAGATTGGCTGAGCAAGACTATGCCGCACAAGATTTGAAACGGCGTCCTTATAGAACCACACTGGTTCTACTCTCCTTGATCACTGTTGTAGCGAGTACGACCTTCCTATTCCTCTTCTCGAGCGCGATGCTGGATGTGGCTAACACGTTGACATCAAACGGCATCGCAAGGACCTTGTCTGTCTTCTATGACACCTTCATCACTGGAGTGGTCTTAGTTGTCATCCTTCTGGGTGTGGCAGTCATTGCCGGAAGCATCTCACTTGAGTTGGAGAGCCGCAGGAAAGACATTGGTCTAATGAAATCAATAGGCACCCTAATAGATACGATATTTGACCATTTTATGGCGCAAGCAGTTATTCTATTGCTTAGTGGGGTCATCCTGGGTATTGCCGTGGGCACATTACTATATTTTGTTGGACTGTTGTGGCTTGCATCCACAATAGGCAGTGCTGAATTCACGTTTGTATTTCCTTGGATACAAGTGGCCTTCATCGCGGGCACACTCTTGCTCGCAGGTTATTTTGCTGCCCAAAAGCCCATCTTTGATGCAGTAAACGAGTCTCCAATCTCCTCGCTCAATCCCGAACTCGGCATCAAAGTCCGAAGGGCCGGTTACCTTGACACATTTGGCCTTTCATTTAGAATTGCGACAAAAGGAGCTGGTCGTAGGGCCAAGGGCACCAAGCGGATGCTCCTCATACTTTATCTAAGCTTCACATTGGCGTCATCACTTTGGGTAGGTGGTGGTGTTGTCGAGGCAACGATGGACGAGTACATCATGCGTTCCATGGGCGAAAATATCGTGGCCATCGGAAATCCCGATCTTCTAGAACAGTATTACAGCGCCTACTCGTTGGATGGACATCTTCTGAATGAATCGTTCAGTTTCCTAGACTCGGGTGCCATCATTTCTAATGAACTGGTTGACAAGGTTCAAAATCTGTCCGGAGTCGCACAAGTGGAAACACGGCTCGTAGATTATACCACTTTCTCAGAGGGGTCTGCAGTCATTTGGAATCCAACTCTTGAGCAGTACGAACTCATCGGGGGTGGACGAACCGGCTCTGTCATGGTCGTTGGAATCGATTGGGAAAACACTTTCTCTGATTGGTATTATGAAGGCGATTACATCGAGGATGAACAGGACGCTTGGATTGGTGGTCAACTGGCCACGACGAAATTTGAAGACCCTCTGGTTCAGTCACTGGGTATCAAAGGTGTTTCATTTGATGTGAGTGGCATCGCCTTCGATATCGCCAATGGCGGAATGGTGGCGATGATTTCTCTGAACCGAATGGCGTCTGTCTGGGGCGTATCAGGAGGCAATCTCCTACTGGTGCAACTCTCAAGGTATTCTGACTCGATTATCTCCAATCTTGAAACAGTTGCTAATGAATATGGTTTCTCCATCTACCGTCACCAAGAAACAGTCGAGAACAACTTGCAGATAGTAGCTGCCTATTGGGGGGTAATGCAACCTATCACGATCATGGCACTGCTCAGCGCTTTTCTCAGTCTCATGTATTATCTTCTGATATCTATTTTCAGTCGGTTTCGTGATTTCATCATTATGCGTTCGATAGGAGCAAACCCCTCTTTCATCGCAAAAACCATGATTGCCGAAGGGATTGATATGGGTCTGAAAGCAGGTGCTCCTGCAATCCTTACAGCAATGATTTTCAGTATCTACCTCTTAGTGCCTGAAGCCACCCTTCCTTCGGCTGCATATTTACCGTTGACGTTCATTGCGCTCATAACTGTCATCTTGATTGTTGTCACATTGGCAGCGATACCTGTATACCTGTTGTTCCAGAGTAGGACTGACCTGAGAGTATCTGAGTTCTCCGTTTAGTTGGAAATATTCATTAGACTATCTTTAGGTGGCCGCACTGAGGAATGACAGATGACAGAAGAAGCTCCAACTGACGAATTTTCAATCCACTGGATTGAGGATATCGTTCAAGAAGTGCTGAATAGGAACGAAGAGAACTATTTGCTTAACGCTGGGAAGAGTCCAAGTGCAAGTATTCACATAGGCATAATGCGAGAACTAATCATCTGCGATGTTATCAAACGGGAGCTTCTGAAGCGCGGAAAAAAGGCGCACTCCATGCTGATAATCGACGATTACGACCCAGTCAGATCTTTTCCGAAATCAATTTCACTGGATATTGAGGAATGGGCAGGAATCCCCTATTCTGATGTTCCCGATCCGTTCGGATGTTGCGAGAGCTATGGTGCACACTGGGCGAACGAACTTGCTACAACGTTCGAGGACTTTGGAGTAGACCCAGAGATTGTATACAACAGCAAGCTTTACGAAACAGACAAGATGCGGGATGCAGTTCGAATCTGCCTTCAAAAGACGGAAATCATCAAGGAAATAATGATAGAGTTCGTCGCCAAGGACTTCAATGATGAACAAAGGCAAGAGTACATCGAGATGATGAAGTCATGGTCACCCGTTTCAGTGGTCTGTCCAGAATGTGGCCGATTACAATCAGGGGTAAAGGGCTCGATAGTTCCAAACAGGGTGACAAATTATGACCCCTCGACCGATGAGGTATCATTCGAGTGTCAGGCTTGTGGTCATAGTGCTACACTCCCCGTTAATGATGCTCGTTTAAAGCTGGCTTGGCGAATTGATTGGCCAGCTAAGTGGTACATCTTCAAGGTGAGCTGTGAGCCAGCAGGAAAGGATCATTCTGTAAAAGGAGGGTCTTACGATACCGGATTAGAGGTTTCTAGACGAGTCTTTGGATGGTCAGGACCCCTCAAGGTGCCATACGAATGGGTTCGTATAGGTGGTCGGGACATGAGCACATCGGAAGGTATCGTCTTCATCCCGAGGACATGGCTTCAGATTGCGCCTCCCGAACTCTATAGGTATCTTATGTTAAGGACTGACTTGTCTAGGGCAATCAATATCCAGCCTGATAAGATACCTGACATGGTTGACGAGTTTGATAGGTTTGAGCGTATATATTTCGGAATCGAAGAATCAGATGATGCCCGAAAGGAGCTGGCACAAGTACTGTATCCTCTATGCAGGACTAGAGCCCCTGATGAGGGCTACGTCCCAAAGTTGCCATTCAAATTTGCTGTCCTGACCTCGCAGCTCGAACCGGTCATAGGCAAAGAAACAGTGATTGAGCGGTCAAGGTCTGTTCTCATGAAACTGCACAATCTGGATGAACTATCTGACTTGGCACAGCATCTCATGGAGAAACGACTGGAACGTGCCCGCGGATGGGTCGAAATGTTCGGCACGAATCGGGATAAGATACGAATCCCCGAAACAGTCCCCCCTGAGATACAGAACACTTTCACGGAGGACGATCTGGCATTCATCAGTAAATTCGCAAAGGTTCTAATGTCCGGTGATCTCGATGATGAAGAGATACAATCATCTGCGTTCGCTGTGGCGAGAGAGGTGGGAATCAAAGAGAAACGCGCCTTCGTAGTCCTCTATCGCATTCTCATATCCCAGAAATACGGTCCGCGATTGGGTTCCTTCATCAATCTGCTTGGCCGAGAGTGGGTTGCCAATCGGCTGGAAAGCGTCCTGTGATGTACCGAACAGACAAGCGCCGCCCGCAACACCTTTATTAGCCAGATAGAGGGCTCGCGCTCAAGCCCGGATATGTGAGAGTCATGCTTGGAAAACTACGAGAACGATATCAAAAGGTTATGAGGCCCGTAGGTGGAGCAATCGCACGAACTGGGATCACTCCTAACATGATCACAGGGCTGACCTTGGTTGTAGCAATGATAAGCTCCTACTTCTTCATCGTCGGAGATTTATTGATTGGGCTTGCAGTCATGATTCTCACTGTAGTGATGGACATGTTTGATGGTGCGGTAGCCCGAGCTGCAAATCTATCCTCTCCCTTCGGCGCTACATTCGACCACACTCTTGACAGATATGCAGAATTCTTCTTCATGCTTGGACTTATGTGGGGGCCGATTGGAGCCGTTTCTATTGCATGGTGGCCCTATACCCCCGAAGATACTTTTGTCCCTTGGATATGGGGCTTTTTTGCATTGTTCGGCATGATTATGGCCAGTTTCAGCCGTGCGAAAGCCGAATCCGTAGGAGGAATGGATAACTGTTCAGTGGGGGTCGCAGAAAGACAAGAAAAGCTAATCCTTACAATCGTTGGTATTCTCTTGCTAGCACTTCCCGAAACAAACATCTGGATCCAGTTCCTATCTCTGATATCACCGGTCGTCCTCGGATTCTTTGTTACAATTCAGATTACTAATATACTGACCGTCTGTATTGTGGTTGTCGGAATACTCTCGCACATCACAGTCGTTCAGAGGCTAGCATACGCACACAAGATGATACTTCGTCCTGAAATGGAAGCGGAAATCAATGTATGATGTCGTGGTCATTGGAAACCCCTTGTATTCTACTTTCTCTACTCAGGGATTCAAATCACCTGACCGCATACTCTCAGGCCCCGCAACAATTGTATCACGGGTGTCTGCCAATCTTGGTGTTGAGAATCTTATCATGGTGGGCGCTGTTGGCCCCGACTTCAAAACCAAGCTCGGCATTGACACAGACGCATCTGGGATTCCCGAGTACTATGCTATTGACTCCCTTGAAACAAGTGGTTTTCATGTTGGCTGTGATGATAGTGGCTTATTGACGATGGAACTTTTGGCTGCAGCAAGACGGTTACGGATACGTGATATTCCTGATGAACTCACTGACTCTCGTTATATCGTGATTGTTCCGGGTTACCGTGAGATTGACTTGGAGATATTAAGCTGGCTCTCAGACGTATCTCCAGCGAGAATTGTCTTCGACCCACAGGGGATGGCATATGATACTGACAGTCATGGCAGGATTGTAATAAAACCAAACAAGTCAAAAATACTTGAATCGATGAAGTATGTTGATGTCATAAAGATGGAGCGATCACTGTGGAGATTGATTATTGATGAGCCAGACCCATTACTAGCCGCCGAGTTCCTCGTCGAGCAAGGCGCAGAAATTGGCATTGCAATGTTTTCATCGCTCGGCGCCACCATATATGATAAGGATGAATTCTATATTGTGCCCATTGAGCGAACAATACCAAAAAACCCTCTTGCGGCCTCTAATGCTTTCTTGGGAGCTTTTGTGGTCGGCATGCTACATGAACAAAACATGCTTGAGCGAGCGTCCCTTGCTGCCAGTGCAGCGAGTGCAGTCATTGAACGCGATTGTACGGATACTGACTTCCAAGCCAAAGACCTGCTTGCACGACAAGCTTCTCTCCTGGACAAGATCACGATCAAATGACTATTCAGTTATATCGAAGACCTTCTCCAGCGTTGATTTGAGAAACTCTTTTGCCTCTTTCATGGCTGTCCTGCCCTTGGAGGTAATTTCATAGTATTTACGGGGAGAATCACTTTTTCGCTGTTCACCAATCAGTCCGTCTTTCATAAGTCGGTAGATAATCGCATATCCACTGACAGTGGCCGGTGAGAAACCGAATCGCTTTGTGACAAGCTCTTTGATTTCATATCCATAATGGGGGCGCTCCTGTAGAAGTCTAAGAATGTAAATCCAGAGCATCTCTTTTGTCAGCTTATTGACCAAACGATTCATTGCCCTTGGGCGTGGTTCTTCTTGTTCCCTTTCATTCATCTTTCGCTCAACTCGAATTTGGATATGATTGTAGCCACGCAATGGCTTCCTAGGTAACTGCGAGTCCCCAGTGAAACAGATGGTAATTGATGCTCTCTAATTACCTTCTGGGCTATTTTGTCGAAGCCACGATGATTCCCCAACATAAAACTGTATTGTGCTGAACCCACGTCTACGGCCTCGTCTAGTTCCTCTCCGTCTTCATCAAGAGCAAATATCTTGTAGTTCCTTTGAAGCAGATCGGTAATATGTTCTCGCAAGTTCTTGTCCGTCACACGAATAAAATTCGGAGGGTTTCCCTGCAGTGCGTTTTGGATTTGCCGTGCCCACCACACTTCTCCCCTTGTACCTTCTTCCTTCGGTTTCGAGAAAAATAGAGTGATATCGTCTTTCAGGAATACAGCAAATTCAATTCTAATCCTCTCAAGGTCTGCAATCCCCCAGTCGAAACCAGATGCTAGACAACGACAAAGGACATCTATTCGCTTGCCAGATCCTGGTAGGTCTTTGAGAATGAGTTTTCCATCCGTAGGGATGTCAGGATAACTCATTAGGAACTGAATCGTCATGAATGTATGCATTTGGAGTCCCAGCTAAGAATGAAATCCCAAGATCAAATCTGTTCTTTTTGATTTCGTATGGGCGTTCATTGTGTGGTTCTTTAACGGCGACGTATGTGTGACTTTCGGTCTGATGCTTGTCTGATCTGTACCTTTCCGGTGTGTACTGCACAACTAATGCAGTATATGTGAGTCACTATCTTTGTGGGCACGTAACTTCCCTGTTGCCTCAATTCTCTAGCAAGTTGAGGATCAACTGATGAAACACGTCTTGTCTTTCTCTTAGCCTTGTCTGAGGGAACAATCCGTCCACACTTTGAACATTGAACCATCTTTGATTTACCAGACGCTCCTTTCGAGCGCCCTCCAGATTTACGTTTCTTAGCCAAATACACACTTCCGCGAGCAGTAATTCGGGCGTGAAGTTCGGAGGTTCCCTTAAAATCTTGTTCATGATGCCAAATGGGCTCAGCTATGTTTTGCCATTTCCTCTGCCACGATATCGATTATCTCCAAGTTTGCGTTGTCTAGTGATTCAAAAGATTCCCTCTCGATTTGATCCTCTAGTTTTGGTTTTTCCTTTCCTAATAGCCCAGTTAGATATGCTACAGCTGATGGGCCGGTTGCTAATGGATTGTACCCTCCTTCGAACACCGAGAATGACCCCTTAACATCCAGTTTTTCTGTCAGGTGTCTGACCTCAATTCCTAGTTTCCAAAAGGTTCTGCTATCAATATTCATGTTGCCAACTGGGTCTGCATAGTGTGGGTCGAACCCTGCTGAAACTGCGATAACTTCTGGCTCGAATGATTGGATGTGGGGGATTACGACTCTTTCAAGAGCATATTCGTATATCTCATCAGACGCTCCGTCCAACAGAGGAATGTTGATGTTCGTGCCCTCTGCATCGCCATACCCATGCTCTTCATAGTGTCCAAGCCCAAAATTCTCATAGTCATATTCGTGGACGCTTATGTACTGAACAGAAGGGTCGGCGTAGAATATCTCAGATGTTCCATTCCCAAAGTGGTCGTCGAAGTCTAGGATGCTGACTTTTCCAATTCCTTTTTCCTGCATCATCTTTCTTACAGCGATGGCGATATTGTTGAAGAAACACAGACCTGCAGGTGTCGAACTTGATGCGTGGTGACCTGGAGGCCTCAGCAATGAGAACGCGTGTACACTACTATTTTCGATGCTATGTATTGCAGACTTGATCGCACCACCTACCGATGCCAGCGAGTTCCTTAACAGGTCAGGGCTTGCCTGAGCTGCTTCACCCAGACTCCCTCCACCCAGTAGGGACATTACTCGCACTGATTCGTAGAGGTATGGTGAATGAACGCATAGAATATCTTCTTTGGTAGCACGTGGTGCTTTTAGATTCTCATAACCCAACCAGTCTTGTGTTTCAAGAAACCTCTCTATCATCTGTAGCCTGAGAGGTGCCTCAAACGCTTCGAGGTTTGGTTTCGGGAATGGCGCCATATGCTGATATGCCTTCGGATGAGTCACGATTGCTACTTTTTCAATTGTCATAGGTAGTCCCTCACCTAGATGAGCATTCGTCTGCTTAAACTCTTGCTTTGATAGGAAATCGTTCCAACGGCAAGATCACTCGATACAGGATATTGGCTATACGCCAACCTGTTTCAGAAATACCGGATTGTAATATGAACCCAGCAGGAAGATACTCTGTCATCATAGACCTAATCATTTCTCTTACATTGACCCATTTTCGTCTGGCATCTACCCACAGATATCCCTCTTTCTGATAGACTCCTTTATGGGCGGCTATGAATGCATCCATTCCTGATGAGCCAACTGGTGGTCCACGTCGAGCATAGGTATGTGGAATGTCAGTTCTCTCGACTAAGAACCCTATCGCAAACCGTGTTCCCTCGAGAAGGATCTCAAAGGTGTTCTGTCCGAACCTTGGTTCACCAGTCCTTTCGAAGGAAATCTCCCTTGATATCCTTCGGCATACCCTGTACAGCTTGTCCCTGTTCACCGTGTAATGTTTGCTCTCGTCAGAACACACTTCAAAAATGAAGAGATGTGGAATAAGCCAGTCTGGGGGTGGAGTGGTAGGGATTGCTTTCTCAATTACCATGTCAAGGATTTTTGTTTCATCCCCCTTTGCGTCAAGTAATTCGTATGCTCTCCTACTGACCCAATTATAGGCTCTTTCAGAGAAGCTGGAGGCAATATTCCGACTGGTATCTGTGGGGTCGATGATGAACACAAAATCATCCTTGAATGATAGTTTCGTAAGCAGTTGTTTTTTGCTTCTCCCAAGCGGGTCTAGTGGCTTCTCTCTAAGATCTATGATTCTTTGCAGCGCCCCTTCTAATCCCTGCTGATTTATGACAAGCAATTCAAGTGAAACCCCAGTGAAGCCCATCTGTCCTACAGCACAAGCATCTCCATATGCGTGACATGCTCGGACAAAAGACTTTAGGACTCTTACGTCGTCACGAAGTCTAGTATTCAACCGTGATGCAACATATGCTGAATGATGTACAGTTCTGTCTACAGCTGTTATTGGCCCCTCACTAGCGATTCTTTCAGCAGGAATATCGAAGCAGACCAGCACATCAACATCGCTCCCCATATATGATGCCGACAAGTAGGGGTGCTGCGAGTAGGTTTTTCTCATGTCTTGGGCTGGAATCTTTGAGAGTGCTGGAATGAACCATTCCTTGATGAAACGGTCGAACAAAGAATCAAGTTCAGCGCTTCTTTGTTTCCTTGGCAGTGCCAATATGTGTTCGTACTCGTTCGGATCGATTCCAATGAAAAGGTCGATATCGCTTGCCCCCCTCAACTGTGTTTGCTTCTGCCCTGTTGATCCCTGAGGTAAAATAAACGAGTATTGATAACCATGTTCAGATGCATAGGATGCTATTGCAATGGTCAGTTCTTCGATTGTCTTCTGCTGGCGGTCGATCTCACTCTGAGTCGGTGTAATGATGCTTAACACTTTTGCTCGTAGGTCATCGGTCAATAATCTCATCGTAATGCGTCCGTTTGAGAACATGATAAAAACGCTAAGAATTTTCGTATTCAAGTTCGCAGATATCATTTATAGCAGTAAGGCACATTGCAGCTTACACGCTGGTTTGTACGATGACAAAGATCATACCTATCGCAATCACTATCCTTCGTTTGGATGAAAAATACCTGCTCCTGAAACGAAGAAATCCACCATATGAGAATCTCTGGAGCTTGGTTGGAGGGAAGGTCGATATTGGGGAGCATATACCTTCAGCTGCCATCAGGGAAGTCATGGAAGAAACTGGTGCAACCACAATTAGTGGCTATACACTGAAAGGCATTGTGTCTGAGCGACTGGTATCACCCACTGGTTCGTTGCAAGCACATTTCATCATCTTTGTTGGGGACGCGCATATAGACTCGTTCACCCCATCCCATCAAGAAGGAGACATGGCGCTTTTCACTCATGACCAGATCAATGACATGGAAGGTAAAATCCTCCCTTCAGACTACGAGATGTTCAAGCGATTCAACTCCCAATCCCACGACAACCTTGCGTATCATGAGGCAGAGCTTGTCCAAGAGGATGGGGTATACCACCTTAACTACTATCGTGAGGTCATGCATTGAAACTTGGGAATATCGAAATTCAGCCTCTAGCAGCAGAGAGCATGGGAGTTCGTTCTCTTTGTACAAGAATTGACACTCCCGATGTATCCGTCCTCCTAGATGCATCTGCTGCATTGGCTTTCAGGTATCCCTACGAGCCTCACCCCCTTGAATACAAGGCATTGCAGGAGGCACTTGCAAGGATTGAGGTGCATGCAAGAGAGTGCGACATCATCACTGTTTCACACTATCATTTCGACCATGTACGACCTGGTGCGACGAATTTTAGATACAATCTCAGTACACCTGACGATAGAATCCGGATATATGGGGGGAAACATGTGCTGATGAAGGATGGCCGCACGAACATCAACGCCTCGCAACGAAGGCGTGCATACTATTTTGAAAAGGATCTTGCAAACAGTGCCATATTGGAAATTGCAGACGGCAAGGAATTCAAGTTCGACGAAACTACGGTGGTCTTCTCACATCCTTTGTCACACGGGCCTGAAGGCAGCGCTCTTGGCTTCGTGCTTGCGGTATGTATCGATTATGACTCGAAGAGAGTGCTGTTCGCTCCCGATGTGCAAGGGCCCATATCTCGACTGACCTTGGAGTATCTCCTATCATTCAATGCTGAGGTCATTATCGTCGGTGGTCCCCCGATTTACCTAAGACAATTTACAAGGTCGGACGAGCAAGATGCACTTCATTCGTTAGTGGAATTAGCAAAGTCTACCCGATACCTGGTTGTTGATCATCATCTCTTGCGAGCTAAGGGCTGGGATCAGTGGATGGCTCCTGTGTTTTCTGGGTCTCAATCAAACGCAAATGAGGTTCTTACAATGGCAGAATTGGCTGGACGTCCTGTCAATGCGTTAGAGGCAAAAAGAGCACAACTGTATAGAAACGCACCTCCATCTCCAGACTTTCAACACTGGGCAAGTGCATCCGACTACTTCAAAGTGAACAACCCGCCCCCCCTTGAAAGATAGGTGCTCTCTTAGAGGACATCGCAGCTTTCTTTTTCCGCATATAGTTAATATACAAACCTGAAATGGGTCCCAGTGAACTAGAAAAGAGATTGGACATCTCAACCATTGGATACCTCCTAGGTGAACTTGGGATTGAAATACTCACTCTTATCTTTCAGGGATGCCAGACAAATGCTGATATCACCCGGTTGGGAACCATAAGCAAGTCGTGTCTGGCGGTAAAGATTCCCCTGTTATCCACCTTAGGACTGATACGCATCGAGAAGGGGCGATATCTCAAGACACAATATGGCAGCAAAGTTTTGAAAGAACTAGTAGGATGGAATGTATGAAACAACTAACTGAGGGGTCGGTTTCAAAAATAACAGACGGCATGATTAGTATAAAACAACACCTCAATGCAATTGGGTTACAGGACAAATCCGAGGTACTCATAATACGTTCTAGGAGCGGCTTCTTGCGCGTGATACCAATAATCTCCAATTTCACAGTTCATGTCCGCGTTTCGTTAGATCTGGGCTCATTCACCGAAGCATCCCACATACTTTATGCGAGGATTCGTCAATCCGATATCCGATTGCTTCATTCAACTGGGTTCTGCCCGCTAGAGGATTCATGCTTGTGGGAGGGCTACTTCGCTATCCAAGACAAGGACAAAATTGAAGAGTTCATTGCATGGCTTCGTAGCTTAGATGTTGTCCACGAGGTGGAAACTGTCTATCTTACGGGAGACGAGTATGGTGTTACGAAAGGAGGTGCAAAGTAACGGTGACCCCTAACTATGAACTCGACTCTACTAGATCCCTCGTTCAGAAGTTCAAGAATGCCGCGCATGATGCAGAAAAGAGTTTGTCCAATGGTCAGTACCAACAGGCAATGGCTCAATTCTACGAAGCCAGTGTGTCGGCAGATGAGATGACCGAACGATTCTTGCTACTTCTTATGAGGACTGCGCCAAGCGATGCCTATCGAACACTACTGATTGAATTCCTGAGCTGGCGTCTCAGATACTTCGCTACGCAGTATGATTACCACCTTTCAGTGGCACAGACATTGACCGGTCTGCCTCGTGAAGAGTGGATTGCTCGACTTGAAACAATTCTTGTCTTCTCGCAGAGCCTTGTCACCAAGTTCTTGTCTATACTAAAGGAGTCAGAGAACGCTAATGTCGTCTTTCGAATACGTGATCTTCTCAAGGACTGGGTCGATGGTATCCGAGAACTCATCAACAAGTTACAAATTTGGGGAATTTCAAGCACACAGGCTGCACAAGTTCTGGAATGGGCACTTGACAACGGGCTGGACTCGTAAAACGAAATGACTTATTTCCGAGAGCTACCTTCGACACACGATAATGCAGCTTCTGTATCGGCCAGCTGGAAGTGACTGTCCATATAACAGATAATATAGTGATCATGATGTTTGATGATTACTGGCGCTGGAAACCGCTTCACTCCCTTTAGAGCTTCCTTCGGAACCTGCCATGATATCGTTTCCTTACATACAGGACATTGAAGCCATTTCAGCCCGTCTTTCATTAGTTTTACACCCATAGTTGCCGTTTATGCAGGTAGTCAGTGACGCAATCGTACTAAAAATGCTTTCGACGATATGCACCGACTCCTGCCTTATGGTATACACTACCGAGTAAGCACTCCAATTTTAATCTTGCATGCGTGAACTAGCATAGCCCCTCACCATTCAATCATCAAGTTGCATGTCCCATGCGCCAGGGTCACGTAGATCCCTGCTGAGAATTGGTCGTTTCCTTCTTCGGAGATCCGAAAGATCCAAGCGGTCGCTATCAATCACCAACTCCTCCGAATCCTGATCCAAATAAGCTGGGATATGTCCCTGTACAATCCCCCGATTAACCATCTGTCTTACTTTATGTTTATCGAGTCCGGTGCTTTCAGAGAGGCTATTGACAGTCACTGCAACTTCAGACTCCAACGATGAACGGACAAAAGCCGCAAAGGACAGGAAAAACATCTCACGAATCTCCTTTATCGCATTTCTATCTAAGACTCGCGTCAGTGCAGCTTCAATATACATGTCTGCATCTCCAAAATGATACTCATTGAGCATCAGGCAAAGATTGATCATCTCCTTGGCTTTACCCTTCGTTGTTTCTGCCGCAGCATGTATCAATTGACGAGCTAGCTCCAAGTCTCCACCGACTATGGCACAGAATGCCCCATCAACAAATCTGACAGGATTTTTTTCTTCCTCAGCAGCATAGATGTATGCCTCAGACGCAATCTGATAGTCCACCTCAAATTTCTCATGCTCGCTCTCTCGGATCCAACAATACCCTGCAGATTTCATACTTTCAGCTGCTTCTGCATATTTGTGTGCCAGCATCGCGTGCTCGTAAGCTCGTTCGTAAGCCTTTGCCGCCTTGCTAAAAAACTCCCATCTGGACCAACATTTAGCCGCTGACACAAACAACTCTGCGGATGTTTCATTATTGCCTTGCTTTGCCTCTTTTTCGGCTTTGTCCAGCAAGTGTTTGCATTCAGCTTTCTCCATCACAAATGGCACTCCACGCGCTATGCCTATAATAATTAGCATCTAGCCTAATTTCAAAAAAGGGGGCACCGCCGTACTGGCGGCCCCTACTTAATCGATGTGATTGCACCATCTCTCATCCGGACAACACGCTTTGCATATTTTGTCAATTCTTCATTATGTGTGACCAGCACAACAGTCATCTTTCGTTCTCGGTTCAGTCGTGCAATCAGTTTCATGATTGTATCTCCAGTCCCCGAGTCAAGATTTCCAGTAGGCTCGTCGCAGAAAAGAATTGGAGGACTATTGACCAATGCGCGGGCGATTGCTATACGTTGCTGTTCTCCCCCGCTAAGCTGCAACGGACGATGGTCTCTACGCTCAAGCATATCCACCTCACGAAGGACATCAAGTGTCATTGATTCCTGCTTTTCCTTGTTGTACTCCTCGATTGGCCACAGGACGGCTTCAATGTTCTCATATGCTGTCAGATCCTCGATTAAGAGGAATGACTGAAAGACGAAACCAATCTTCTGTGCTCTCACCTTTGGGAGGTCGCGTTCGCTTATCAGTGTGACATCCACACCGTCGAGCAATATCCTCCCATCAGATGGCTGTTCAAGTCCTGCCATCACATGCAATAACGTGGACTTCCCACAACCCGAAGGTCCAACTACGGCGATGAACTCGCCTGGCTGAATTTCCAAGTTGATGTTCTTCAGTGCGGCAACAGTGTTCTTTCCCCTACCATACTCTTTGTCTACACCCTCAAGCCTGATTATTGGATTTGCCATGTTATCATTCCTCCCTAAGAGCCTTCATAGGCGGGATGCTCATTGCCCTTAGCTGTGCCAGCACCAGTCCCGGAATCTGAAGGATGATGATGTAGAACAATGTAGTGGCCATGGGCCCTGCCTCGATTGCAATCGCATTATAGATGTCTGTGAACAATGCAGTGCCAATGGTTCCAAAATAGGCCATCAGTCCTAGTATCTCTACACTCAGTTGAAATACAATCAGGAATGCCGTGAATGATACAAGAATTACCTCTCCAATCAAAAGGAGCAGTATCTCTGAATTACTCCAAGAAACACATTTCAGGATGGCGATATCCCTGCGACGGAATTGAGCTATAAGGATGGCATATATGGTGGCTACTATGAATGCCATCAGTAGCGATGGGACTCCCAATAGGTCAATGCCTTTTGCGACAAATACGTACAGCATTGCATAGATGACTATGAATGAGAATACACGTTTCCGAGCACGAAATGCAAACTTGAAACTCTTGAATAGGATTCGAATATTCAATTGCGAATGTCCTCCATGTAGCGTGTCATGTATCCGTGCAGAATCCTGTCCTAATCATTCTTTCGGGTGTGGTACAACAGGGTGCCTATTCGATCTGGTCGTCCTCTTTGCCCAATCTGCCAGGGAGACCTTCGATTGGCCAGAGTTCTTTCATCAAAAGATCCCTGATTGCCACCCTAATTGCTTCACTCCGTGAAGGGTACATTCCCATCTCTACCAGTCTATCTAATCCTTTCACGTAAATTTCGCTCATCTTGACGGTAATCAGGTTCATTATAATCCTCCCGGCAACTGCTGAAAGCGGACATTCCGATATAATCCCTTCGTACACGAACGTTTCATTTATCTGGAACGCGCCATACAAGTCAGGTATCTACTCCGAAAAAGCCTAAATACAGCGGAACCACTCCCTCGGCAGGGAACTTTGGAACGCTTTCAAAATCTATAATCAAGAGGACAACCCAGAATGAGCGAATCTTTTGACTACATGAGAAAGGTATGTATGATAGGAGCTGGTGGGAGTGGTAAGACTGCAATCGTGAACCGCTTCTTGACTCAGAAATTCTCAGACCAATACATCGTTACCATCGGCTCTCAATTCGCCGTCAAGACGGTATCAGTGAAATCTCAGGCTGGATCGGATGTCAAGGTCAAATTACTTGTGTGGGATCTCGCAGGTCAGGATCGATTTGATTTCATCAGAAAGAGCTACTACAAGGGCTCAAAGGGTGCACTACTCGTTTTTGATGTGACCCGTAAAAACACATGGCTGGAATTGCCACGATGGCTCGAAGAAACTGATTCCGCATTGGGTATGCGGATCCCCATCATCCTCCTTGCCAATAAGATTGATCTTGCCGATGAAAGAGTAATCACTACTGAGATGGGTGAGCAGTTTGTGGAGGAGAACGGTCTGGTCGCCTACCTTGAAACTAGCGCGCTCACTGGGCAGAATATCGAGGAAGCGTTCTATATGCTGGCGCAGTCAACTGTCTGATAGCCAGCGTTGTACTGACCAAAACACACTATAGTCGCTACCTATTGTTCAAACTATCACAAACCCATGATTTGAGATGGTTGTTGATGGTTAACACACTTGATATCAAATTCCTAGAAAACCTCTGCAATGCCTTCGGTCCCAGTGGACACGAATCAGAGGCTCAGAGAATCGCGCACGAGTATGGGAAACAATTTGCCGATGAGATTCTGTTCGATAGGCTCGGTTCCGTCGTGTTCAAGAAGGGGAACTCGGGACCAAAAATCATGCTCGCTGGGCATGTGGACGAGATTGGTTTCGTCATCAAAGAAATCACAAAAGAGGGCTACCTTAAATTCCATCAATTGGGCGGATGGTGGGATCAGACACTTCTCACACAGGAGGTTGTCATACGTCCCTTCAAGGGAGGTGACAAGATCGTCGGTGTGATAGGGGCACCACCCCCACATGTGCTTTCGCCAGAGGAACGCAGCAAGGTAGTGACAAAAGACAAGATGTACATTGACATTGGCTGCTCATCGAAGAAAGAGGTGGAGGCGCTGGGCATACGTGTAGGAGATCCTGCTGTACCGCTTTCGTATTTCCGGACTATGAAACGTGAGCGCAAGGAGAAAGATGAGGATGATAAGGATGCCGAGGAGAAGACTGTCGAGGTCACCCTTGTTTCTGCCAAGGCATTCGACGATCGTATCGGAGTGTTCATCATATTGGAGGCCCTCCGGCGACTTGCAGAAGAGAACATCGAGCATCCTAACACAGTCTATGCGGTGTCAACGGTGCAGGAGGAGGTAGGTCTCCGTGGCGCCAAGACCTCTGCTCAGATGATTCAACCTGATATTGGCTTTGCACTAGATGTCGATATCTCTGGAGATTCGCCTGGTTCAAAGGGACTTGTCCAGAAAATGGGTAAAGGAGTGGCAATATCAGCTGGTGATGGCTCGATGATTCCTAACCCTCGCTTGAGGAAGTTTGTCCTTGAGGTAGCTGAAGAGGTGGGTATCAAACATCAAGCCGCGTTTCTTCCTGCTGGAGGCACCGATGCCGGACAGATTCACTTGGCTGGAATGGGTGCTCCTTCCTTGTTCCTTGGG
Source organism: archaeon (assembly GCA_024275415.1). GTDB lineage: Archaea > Asgardarchaeota > Thorarchaeia > Thorarchaeales > Thorarchaeaceae > MP5-2226. The sequence continues at coordinate 50,297 of JAJRZD010000024.1, read as the reverse complement.
ATTCCTACCCGCTATATCCACTCGCATCATGGCATCCTTGATTTGGGCGACGTGGAAGCAGCAGTGCAGTTGGTTGTCGAAGTGATCAAACGATTAGACCAGAAGACGGTTGATAGTTTCACTGGAATCTAGTCTGGAACAAATGCGCCATCAAAAATTCTTTTGTTTAAAGATGGCGCACCCTTGGTTTTTATTGCGTCAAGTGTCAATGCTAGAGCAAAAAGAAATGGGATGGCGCCTTCAATCGGAAGGCACTATCTCAATACCAGCGATTACCTCTCTCGCTTCCCCTCGATGAATTCATCAACCCGTTTCCGTGCTTCGAAGTCGTCAATCTGATATCGTGGGTGCTTGAAACTGTACGAGCTGATACTGGACAGTTCGCCGCCTACCCCCCTATCCAGAGCGATCTTGACAGCGCGTGCCACATCGATAATCACCCCACCACTGTTCGGTGAGTCCTGAACTGATAGTTTCAAATCAAGATCAAGTGGGAGGTCTCCAAAAGCCTTTGACCGCATACTGATGTAACAGACCTTGTTGTCCTCAAGGAATGGGACATAATCGCTTGGTCCAATCTTTGTTGGGAGTTCATAGTCTACACAACTGGTGACGGCTTCAGTCTTGCTAATCCTCTTGGACTTGAGTCGGTTCTCGACTTGCATGTTTTCGAAGTCAGTGTTCCCCCCGATGTTCAGTTGGTAGGTGTTCTCTAGGATCAGACCTCTTTTGTCAAAGAGCTGTGCCAACACCCGATGAAGTATCGTTGCGCCCAGTTGGCTCTTGATATCATCACCTGCAGCAGGAATCCCTTTCTTCTCGAAAGCCTGGGCATGGGGGCTGTTAGGGTCTGATACGATGAATTCAGGAAATGCGTTGATGAAGCCAACCTCTGCCTCGATTGCGGCATCGGCATAGATTCGTGCGGCATCAGCACTTCCTACTGGGAGATATGATATGAGCATGTCTGCCTTTGCTCTGCGCAACTCTTCGGCTACATCTACTGGTTCTACCTCGTTCTCATCATATGTGAAGAAAGACTCTCTCATGTGCGGAGCGACGCCATCAGATATTGGACCCGGAAGGACTTTCACGCCAGTCTTTGGCACATCAGGTGCGAAAACAGCACAGCAGTTTGGCTCGACCCATATTGCCTCTGCGATGTCCAAGCCAATCTTATTCCTGTTCACATCAAATGCTGCGACGTACTTGATGTCTTTTGGATAATAGCCACCAAAATCAACATGCATAAGCCCTGGGACTTCATCTTCAGCCTTGGCATGTCGATAATAGTGAGTCCCTTGGATAAGTGCAGATGCACAGTTACCGAGACCTGCGATGGCAACACGTACTTCTCCCATGATGTTCACCGTTTCAACTATTCTATGACTGGAGAATACTTTGAGCTTTTAAAAATATCGTGGTGGCGTCTAACCATCCGTTTTCTTGGCAGAGTCGTGGTCTTCGGTCACATATTGTGAAAAGAGGATTTTCTTTGCTGCTGCAATCGTCTTCGCTCCGATCCCTGGAATATCTCCCCACTCATCCACCCTCATCAGGGTTTCATAAGGGGTGCCGTATTTCTCAAGAAGTTCCTTAGCCCTTACCACATTAATCCGGGGCAATCCTGCAATGAAGAATTCCTGGCTCTCGTTCTGATTTCCAGAGCCCTTTCGAGTTCTGATCACAGGCAGTCGTTGTCCTTTCTTCTCTCTCAACGCCTCTTCACTAGAAAGAACCCCAAAGAGAAGTCCTGCGGAATGCATTGCGTTGAACCCTCTCAACACTCCAATCCCTCTTTCTTCGATGCTTGCAATTAATGCATCTAATGAGCTAGGATGAATGAAGCTTGCTCGTTCCATTGTGACAAAAAATGGCTTGTTCTTGGTTCTTTTCGTGGAGAACGGAACATAGATACAGCCCTTCATTGGATTTCTGCGAATTGCAAGGATATTCTCTATCAGGACATAGGGCTTTTCATATTGTAGTAATGCATCGAGTTGTCTGGTTAGCCGAGGCACTCCTGAAGAGCTACCTTTCAATGTATTGACAAGATCATTCACGGTCTTCCTTTCAACGACAACTCCCTCTGGTCCTAGCACATCACCAATGGGTATCTTCTTGATGACGTATCGGACATTCTCCTTGTCTAATATACTCATCAGATGCTTTACAGCGTTCATTCCTTTTCCGCCGGTTTCATGCACATCAATGACGATGCTAGGCACGTTGCCGTATATGTCGCTCTGCATGTCTATTCCTCAAACAAGGTCAAGACTGCAGCCATGGAAACCTCTCGTGCTAGGTTCTCACTGTCTGCACTTCCGATGACAACAACGTCGCCATCTTCGACCCTAAGGCTCTCTGTGATTAGGAGGGCATCATGTTCATACTCGTTAAGTATGTTGTAGTCGTTCGGAGGTAGATACAGCAACCCGTTCTTCTGGATCAGTGTCGTTGCACCAGCCTTGCCTACTCCTCCCCGGATTATAGCCTCATCACGTTGCCTCAGCCCATCAGTAACCTTGCTGGCTTTTCTTTTCACTAGATATGAGAATGCGTGTTGATGAATCACAATTTCTCGCAGGTCGAGTTTCAATCCTAATGGCACATCTACTGTGATTTTCTCGAATAGACGGACACCCTTCCCTGTCAACATCTGCCCCTCTCTTCCTTTTGCTTTGATATATCTTGCATCCTTCAGCCGTTTCAAAAGAGTTCTTGCGCTTCCCTCACCGACTGACATCCGTTCGCACAGCTCGTATCTCCCAATCGGTTGCTCTCTTCCTATCATGGTTAGTGCCACAGCTATGTGATGAGGCCCGAATGTTGGTGCCACTCTCCCATCCGCTGCTCTTGCAATCTCAATCAATTCCTGTACCCAAGACACCGTATCGCAATCTCCGTGAGTTCAATCCACTATCCTCTTTTATCATTCTCTCTTGCCCTGCTAGCAGTGAAAACTACTTACTAGGATATGTTATCCTACTTGACCGGTTAAATAAAAAGATACTGTCGTCATATCATGTGCTCAAAGTGTGGGCTGACGGGACACGAAAACACTGCAAGGGGACCTTTGACCCATAACGGGTAAAATTCGACGGAATGCGATAACTGAGAACTCATGCATATCGCTTTCGCAGTCTTTCAAACATGGGGCGTATCCCATCAGCTATCCACCGGAGAATCGAAATGATCCTTTACCTGATAGTGCTATATCCCATGCAAAGATCCCCAAACACGGTTTCTATCAATACATTATTAGTATAAGAGGTTTTTCAGAGCCTGTTTTTTGATGAGGAATCACAGGAGATGTAGGACAGGGCAACATGACATCTGGGACCCCCTCCCTTTTAACATGGTGCTACGACGACACCTAAATACAGACATGAACTACACTGTGGAAAATGGCAGCATCTTCGTGCTCAATGAAGTGAATATGAAAGAGGAAGAACAGAGGAAAAACATCATACTAAAGCAACGCAACACTGGTTCTTCCGATATGGCAGTTGTTGCATCGAATCCCGAAGGTTATGACAACGAAGCAACCCCACTAACTCCTGCAAAGGATGGGCATTGGTTCATTAAAACAGGTTATTCGAAACTGACCTTCAAGTTCGATGCTCAACATCCTGGTTTCTTTGGCGGCTATTATAAGATCCACATACAGCTAACCCGTGATACTGATATTTATAGCAGGGCCTTCAAGGTTTTTTTAGATGGAACTGAGATTTATTCTGCTGTTATAGGCTCAAGTGGCTTTCATGGCGACATAACAACTCCTTTCATCTGGTGGCATGGTATTCACACAATAACCCTCCAAATCAATTGGTGCGGATGGCAAGAGCATCAATGGAGAATGGACTACTTCTGGGTCTATGATGAATATGATGCACCTCAAGACATTACCAGTGAGTCTTTTCCTGCTGATATCACTGCTCCAGAGTTTGAATACCGGATAAGGTGTGGCCCAGATGACAGGCTTGACCTAACTATAAGCCACGGTGCGAATCCAGGTACTTGGGGAGCTCCATTCACAATGTATGTATATCTGGATGATCAACTTAAACAAACGCTATTCGTGCCTAATGGCGAGTGGTCATATCAACTAGACCTAGGCGACTACGCATATGACTCAACTCATACATTGAAACTGACTTACAGCGATTCAGTTGAGTCCCCGGGATATCGAAGAATTGTCGTGAATCAACCTCATCACGAAGCTGGCTGGGTTGAAGTTGACTATTTCACTGGCCACGCTCCTTCATCATCAGACTTGCAGTATCTTGAGAGCTATTACATTGTTCATGGTTACAAAAGAGCTGATTTCTTCCTCTCTAGCCAAATCTCAGGCAGTGACTACACCAACCACCGAAATCTGGACATGACATTAGGTACTTCATCTCCAGGGTGGCAATATCTTCGGAACAGTATTTCTTTCACAAGAACGATGTTCTCAAATATGAGTGGATGTTATTTGCGCATTACATTTACGTAAATGGCCAGAAATGGGAGGGAGTATTAGGTGTCCATTATGGGTTCTATCAGACTGGAGGAATTCTTATGCATGATCAAATCATGATTGACTATGCTTCTCAGTTTAGCGCACCAACAATAGCGTCATTCAGAAGAACTATAGGCATGCATGAATACGGCCATCATATTAACATCATCGACTACGACCCGAGCGGCGGTGAAGACTATTGTGACAATATCTACTGCTGTATGCACGAAGCTTACATAGCTGCAGGGTATAACGTAAATGAAGCACCCTGGTATTGTGCTCATCATTGGAGCCTGAATTTCTTTCCTGGATGGTGACGTTAGGAGGATAATCAATCGAACTCTGTGTGAACCGCACAAGTCTATGAGAAACAGACACTAATTGTGTTGAGCTTTTAGGCTCAATCTTCAAAGAATATCTCCTAGCAAGTTAATCTTACGAAAGCAGAACAAGTTGTATAATATAATGCAGTCCCACAGAAATGAAATCTCTATCAATGAATGCAGCTTGAGGAATTCCATCCTCCAATGTGACATTTGCTGACCATTCAAGAAGAGCATCACCAGCCCATAGCTCGTAACCTATCGTGAAGTGGTTCATTTGAAGTTTTGAAATATATGTTCCAGGATAGAACGCTTCACTAGTTTCATCAGCAAAACACCAGTCTAACAAGTACCAGTCCCCAACTGGAAGAATACTGGATGACAACAACTGATTTATATCATCGTAGTAGTTCACTGGAAGTTCACTGTTATTCTCAAATGAGCAGTGGGCCTTTGTGTGATTGATAACTTCTGTTGAGAAAATACTTCTATCAATCTCAGATGGGATTTGTGGAAGGCTCACAATTTCCATCCTAATGTGTGTGTGGTTTAATAATGCCAACTGTGCAAATACGGAATCATTACTGCTAGAGTCCCAGTAGAAACATTCGACCTCATAGATGAAGCTCTCCCCAACCTCTACATTCCAACTGAGATTGGACGAAGACCTTCTCTGGTTACCGACAAGAACTACTATGGCTCCAAAGGCAACCAGTATAATCACAATAAGAATGCTAACCACGATTCTATTTCGTGTCATCATGCTTCTACGAATTAATTGATTCACAATACGCTTAATGTTTTTGGCTACAAGAAAGCAGATGAGGAATCACAGGAGATGTAGGACAGGGCAACATGACGTCTGGGACATCCTTCATTTTAACATGGTGTTCCATACCTCCTTGGAGTGTCGTACAGCTCCCAGGGTGTGCGATATCCCAAGACGCATGTGGACGTTCTTTGTTGTAATACTTGATGTACTTGTCCAACTCCTTTCCCATCCGCTCACACTCGTCCTGTATCGTCCGGTGGATCCTCTCCACCTTTCCCAGGGTCTGGGGATGATCCCTCCTGGCCAGGATGTACTGTACTCGGTCTTCTATGCACCACCTCTGGAAGGCACTCATTCTTCTGTTTCTGGGGACTCACAAGACCCCTGCCCTTCAGGAAACGGTAGACCGTCATGTGCGAGATCCTTGTCCCTTCCCTCCTCGACAGGGCCTTGATCTCCAAAGGATTATACCCCAGTCCTCTGTGTCGGAGAATCCTCTGCCTGAGCGAGTCGGTCAGGAGGATCCTTGAGTTACGAGGTGCCGTGGATCTGGGACGTAGACCTTTTCGTCCTCCTTCAACGTAGGCCTTGCACCAACGGTAGCTAGAATACCTCGATACACCGAACACTATGGATGTGGCAGTCACAGGTCGCTTAAGGGACTACTTGACAATCCGTTCTCGGTGAGTCACGGGATCCATCATTCTGATCACGTTTACATGTGATGGTTTCCTATGACTCCCACTTGTTTCAAATGTTTTGTTACCTTACAAGAGCCTGTTTTTGACCTAAATCCTGCTATATGGCACCGAAGCATCTAAAACAAATCTCATTTTGGCAACTCACCGATGATATTGAGGAGACTTTGCTAAGTGACATCAGAACGGCAACGACCCTATCCTGGATATCTCTTTGTTCTAGAGGGGATTGATGGGGCAGGAAAGACCACAGTGTGTGACATCATCGAAACAAGGCTGACAGCCAGGTCCTTTGATGTCGTTAGACTCAGGGAACCAACAAGCGAAAGTCGATGGGGTGTCGAGATACGTCAGAGGTCTCCAGCAGGTGAGTTGTCGCCTCAAGAGGAGTTGGATCTTTTCATAAAGGATAGAGAATGGAATATTGAGAATCGTATTCTGCCTTCTCTACGAGCCGGTAAGGTTGTGTTAATGGATCGTTATTTCTTTGCAACAGGTGCATACCAGTCAACGAGTACAGGACTGTCTTGGCAGCAAATACTCCAAAAGAATCGCGAAGATATCGCAGCTCCCGAACCTGACATCATCTTCGTCCTCGATATCCCAGTCGAACAAGGTCTTTCACGAGTCACAGGGAGTCGTGCCAAGAAGAACGAACAGTTCGAACAATATGAACGACTTCTCCTTGTCAGGAATGCCTATCTTGATATGTCACAAAATGATACAGGCAACTATGTTGTGGTTGATGCCACCAAAACGATAGACGAGGTTGTAGATACAGTATTCCAGCACATACGCACATATTTAACTAAGAACGTACATGAAGAGAATTGAAGCATGCGGAGATTTTCCATATTTGACCACCAAAAAGAGGAGCAATTAGTGACAAGCTTTTTTAGGAGCACTACAGCAAACGTACTAAGGAATAGCTCCGCACAAGCCAATTAGATGGGACCGGAGAAGTTGGAAAGATGCCTGTCGCAATGTTGCTTATTGATTGGGACTCGAAGATTGGTGCTGTGCTGAAAGCAAAGGTGCCAAGTGATTTTGCTGATTATTATCAAGAGGATCTCAATACGGAGATTATGAGAATCTTTACGTCCCATGCGATGGGCGAAGCGACTGCGGGATTTGCATCGCTTAGCATCCGCATTGGGGGTGAGGAGTATAACGTTGCATCCTACTATACAGGAGTCGTACGTGAAGAAGAGCAGTATTGTATCTCCTTGCTATTGACCCCCTCAGAGGATGCAAAGATGTACGAGGCTGCTATTACATCAGTCGTTTCTCCTATAACAAATGCAGTCGTTTCGATGACTGATGCCGAGCTACAAACAGAGCTTGACAATACCTACCGGAGGATTATCCGGCTAGCCGGGATGGCTGATGAGTCTCGTCTTGCCCGATTATTCTCTGATGAGGTATCTCGTGCGGTGTTTCCAAAACTATGGAAGGGTGGTATCACCAAAGAGGATCTTGAGGAATGGTTGAAGATGGTCACAGGTCTTCCGAGTGTAAGCATCGATTCAATCATTGCTCCCTTCGAAGAACTTGGACTGGTCAAGACTGAGTGGGTAGATGAGATTGGACGGAGTTGCGTTTTCATGATTAAAGACCTTGAGGTATTCAGAGCTCCACCTCTGGTTTCAATGGAATCTGCAACCTCGGTTCTTGATCCTGAGCTTGCAGCAGAGTATAAGACAGAGGTACTTGAATTCCTGACCGAATGGCAAAAGACCCCCGAGGATACAGTGGCTGTGGCTCAGATATTGGCAGACCCCGATGCTTATGACATTCTTACTGTGCTACGCAGACAACCCACAAATATCTCCGAACTGGAAGCCACTTTGGGAATCCCTCCAAAGGATCTCAAGCAGGCCATTCAGATGTTGAAAAAGTATCGTGTAGTGACTGAGAAGCGAAGAAAGGGACCATCAGGCGAATATGACAAATGGCTTTTCTTGCTTAACGATATCCGGGTTCGCCTCTTCTTCCCCGAGTATTTCCTCAGCACATTGATTGAGGATCTTGAGAAGACCCCAGACGACCCTCGGCTCAGGGAGATGGTACATCAGCACCTTCGCCTCCTGCGAGATAACTTCCCGCGGTAGATGATTCTGACGAACGCACTATTCATTCCTGCTGGTTCCAATATATTGAACACTTGTTCGTTATTTCAAGACTAGGAAAGTTCATATGCAAAAGAATCTCTTGCATCACGCCAATTGTGTTGAGTACATGGATCCCCGTCATAGGAACTCGCATTCGCAACACACACGGTTTACGGTCCCTATTGAGTTTCTACGCATTGGTCCCCGGGAAGTAATTCCCAACTTGCGCATAACTGATTTCTTCCATGTATTCAGTACGACGGCAATCCACGGATGCGGAGCCACGCCTGTGGTTCCGTTTTCCAACATCACACACAACATTTTTCCTACAATAGTAGTGTATGCAACAACACACACAATTATCTCATAAGCAATCCCTGAAAGAAGTGTAGTAGAACGCGGAATGAACCTCAATCATAGCCTGGTGACTTGTAGTGATTCACAACACATACCTCGTAAGAATCTCGACTAATGAGATTCTCGCATCAACACAATATTGGCCAGTTGAAGTGGAACAAAACGATTTGCTGGAATTCATCAAGACCCGAGAGGATCTTCGAGCTGAAGATGCATCTCTGGCAAACTTTCCATTGATTATCGGTGATGACAAGTTCCACGCAAGAGACCTTGTGTCTGATGTGGTTCTTGTGTTCGTGACTGACAAGGGCGAAGACGAATCGTCTATTGGAGAACGCTTGGAGGCAGCTCTTAAGGCACTTAAATCCAAACTTGTGAAATCTGGGCTACAGACGCTACTAGAACAATACGAGGAGATTATCGAGAACTCTGTTATTACGCGACTGAAAATCGCGCTTGTTGGAGAGGGCGGTGTGGGAAAGACGACCACACTACATCTTTTGATGGGCGATACACCTCCACTCCAATATGTTCCAACAATTGCATTGAACCTAGAAACTGTCGAGAATATCCGATTCGGGAACTACTCCCTGGTTCTCTGGGACTTTGCAGGTCAGGAACGATTCAGGAACCTGTGGAAATTCTATTTCCATGGTGCAGATGTCATTTTTCTTGTATGTGACTCGTCACTCCGAAATGTTATCATTAGTAAGGATATCCTTAAGCTTATCAAGCGTGATGCTCCGAAAGTGCCCGTGTTTGCATTAGCAAACAAACAGGACAAGCCCAATGCGATGCGCCCAGAGGTGGTGCAAAAGATTCTTGGCATTCCTACATATCCGATGGTGGCGATTGACACATCAAGAAGGGACGAGATGCTCCGGATTCTTATGAATGCGGCGGCACAATATGTCGGTGTTGCACTCCCAGACCTTCCTGCTTCGGAACTGCTCAAGTTTACTCATGAAGCTGCAGAAGCAATGAGCGAACATGAACTCCGTGAAACGAGAGTCGAACTTGGATCCTTAGAGGAAGACGAAGAGGAATAGTATGAAGAGGTCTATGTTGATGAAGATGGACATATCATCAGCCCTGATGAGCTTGGCGATGATTATGAGATCATAGAAGAGATCGAAGTTGATGATGACGAATATGATGAATCTCCCATCAGCCCTTCTGTTGTTTCGGTAGAAACTCCGGCTCCTCGTGTGGAATTCCATGATACTGCTCTTGCCCGGAAAGACGAGGTAGGACTGGACACAACAATCGAGGCCAGTACGCCCTCCCATCTTGAACCATCCCCGGCTGAATCCGTTGAAACCGCCCCAACCATCGGTCCTGACACACAATCTACTGTAGTCGATGACCACCTCCCAGAGGATCACGAAGCTCCATCCTCTTCTCGTCTGGATGAATCGACGCAGATGGCAAAAGACATCATCTCAGAGGCACTGGATGCAGATGATATCATTTCTGCTGAAATAGACCGAGTGTCCAAGGAAGATTTAGATGATGCATTAGAGGCATTCTCAAGTGAGGAAACCCTTTCTGAGGATGACAGACCTCTAACTGATTCTGAGATTGCGGACGAGGCGTTGCGAGAGCTTGAAACTATTCTGGGCGCTCCTGACGAGGGCATGGCCGGTCTGAACGAGGATGAACCCGAAGACATAGAAAAGGATCTTGATGCACTCGATGAGTTATTCGCTGTGATGGCTGAAGAGGAAGATGCATTAAAGTAGAGTCTTTTTTGTACCAGTACAAAAGACTGATTTGGAACCTCATTCTCTAAGGGGTTAGAGGTTTCAGTAATTGAAGCTAAATGAAGTGGAAATTGGGAAGAACGTTTCTGAACTTGTTGTACGGATCGTATCTGTAGCCCCTGCAAGAATAATTACGACCAAGAGTGGACGGAAGACCCAATTGACAGAGGTTCTGGTTGCTGACGATAGCGGTACTGCTATACTTTCGCTATGGGGATTTAGAGAAGGCGAGGGTCTCTCCGCTGGCAAGGTAGTTCGAATCACCAATGGGTGGGCAAAAGAATGGCAAGGGAAGATGCAACTCTCACTTGGCCGGTCTGGAAAGATTGAAGTAGTCGATGATGACGGGACAATCCCCCAAACAAGAGATTTGCTTTCATCCTCCAATGAACGCAGTGGATAACTCTCTGGTCATAACCAGTATCTAGGTGATTGTGTTGGTACTAGTTTATCTATCAGGCCCTATAATCCATTCGAACTTGAGAAAGGACAGCTTTTACGAGATGGTCGTTCAGACTCTCGAGTCCAAAGGAATCTCAGTCTTCGCTCCTCAATTCTTGGGGCCAGCAGAGCCTGTGGAGATTTACAGTCGCGATGTGGATTATGTCCGAAAAAGTGATGTGTTAATCGCTGAAGTTTCCAACCCCTCTCTCGGAGTGGGTATGGAAATAATGCTAGCCATCCTGTTGAGAATTCCAATCTTGCTTTTCAGAAGCAAGGATGCAAACCGCCTATCAAAGATGGTTGTCGGTGCTGACGGAAAAGCGCTATTCGAATATGACGATGTGGCAGATGCAGAACAGTTTCTCAATGAAATCGATGTTTCAAGCCTTATGATTCAAGATTGTCCGTCATGTGATTCCCAGATTATGAAGACTGTCGGCGGAGAAAAACAATGTGTTCTTTGTGGGTATAGCACTCCCTCATAATGGTGGTTCATCATGGAGGTGTATCCCCCATCAAATGAATCAAACCAAGTCAAAGTCCTCGCAATACTGGTCTTTTCGGTGGCTATGGTTTCTTCTGCAAGCATTTTGATTCGATTCAGCCATTCTGAACCGCTAGTGATTGTTTTCTGGAGAACCCTGTATGGTGCCATTGTAATGGCTTCCTTGGGCATCGCCCGTAAAGACTTCAAAAAGGAAGAGCGCCATCTCGTACGAAAGAACTGGTATTGGCTTGTGGTAATAGGGATTGTTCTCTCGTTCCATTTCTCAACTTGGTTCACATCTCTCTTCATGACCACGGTCGCGGCAAGTGTGGTTCTTGTGAACACTTCGCCTATCTTTACAGCCATCCTATCAACAGCTGTCCTCGGAGAATCTCTTGGAAAGAAGTCTTGGTCTGGCATTCTTGTTGCGGTTGCAGGAGCAGCTTTCCTTGCATGGAGTGACTGGGAAGCCGTCGGTTCTAGCGCACTTGCAGGCGATATGCTTGCATTACTTGCAGGACTTTTCCTTGCCGTCTATTTCATCGGAGGTCGCAAATATGCCAAAGGGCTTCCAATCTCACTGTACACGACAAGCATCTATCTGACCGCCTCTGTTGTCACCCTTGCACAGTGCTTCCTATTGGGCATCAATGTCATCGTACTTGATACTATCGAGATTTTGATATTCATAGCCCTGGCGATATTTCCTACTGCACTGGGTCATTCCGTAAACAACTATCTTCTTACGCTTGTGCCAGCGTATGTCGTATCTGCAGCTGTCTTGGGCGAACCAATAGGAGCTACACTTCTCGCTGCAATCTTTCTGGGAGAGATTCCGACACTACAAACGTTTGTGGGATTTGGTATCATCCTATTTGGGATCTCTTTGGTTCTTGTTGATATTGCAGCCCGTGAGAGGGACACGCCCAATCTATCCCTTGATGACTCCTAGAGGTCGAAGTCTGATTGCCTTTGTTGCGATCCCGACCGCATCTGACACATTGACGACCTCATCTACGTCCTTGTACGCACCAGGTGCTTCTTCTGCAATGACCATTCCAGAGGTAGCCTTTACTATGATTCCCTGACTTGCTAGGTCGCTTTTTACTTCTTTCCCAAAGTAAGTCTTCTTTGCCCTTGAACGGCTCATGAATCTCCCTGCGCCATGTGCAGTTGACCCAAAAGTCAAATCCATTCCTCTCTGGTCACCGACTAGAATGTACGACGCAGTGCCCATGGTTCCCGGGATGATCACAGGCTGTCCGATATTTTTGTATGCAGTGGGTGTTTCGGGATGATTGGGTGGGAACGCGCGGGTCGCACCTTTGCGATGTACTACTACCTTTCGGCGCTTTCCATCAATCTCGTGTTCCTCCACTTTACCCATATTGTGAGCCACATCATAGATGAGGCCCATATCGAGGTCTTCCGGTGAGGAGTTCATGACCTTTGCAAAAGATCCCCTTGCCCAATGCATCATGGACTGACGGTTCGCAAAGGCATAATTTGCGGCTGCACTCATAGCACCAAGGTAGTCTTGTCCCTCTGGGGATGTGGTGGGTGCACTACACAGCTCGCGATCCGGAAGCTCCAAGTTGTATTTTCGCATGGCGGCGGTCATGATTTTTATGTAATCCCCACATACCTGATGTCCCAATCCACGAGACCCACTGTGAATCATGACCATTATCTGTCCTTCACCTGTGATTCCCATCGCCTTGGCGGCTTCTTCGTTATACACTTGATCCACAACTTGGATCTCCAAGAAATGATTCCCTGACCCCAATGTTCCTATCTGTGAGAAACCTCTCTTTTTTGCCTGCGATGAAACCTTGCTGGCATCAGCCAACTCAATCCTGCCATTTGCTTCTTGATGGTCAAGATCCTTTGTCCATCCATAGCCACTTTCGACTGCCCATTCAGCTCCGCCCTCTAGAACCTCATCAACTCCCTTATTCCCGCTTAGATGAATGGCGCCTTTCTTTCCCACCCCCGTTGGGATATCATTCCAGAGCTGGTTCACAAGATCCTTGATCTTGTCGCGGACATCGCTGATATTCAGATTTGTTCTTAGAACCCGAACTCCACAATTGATATCATATCCGACTCCTCCTGGTGAAATGACTCCAGACTCATAATCAACTGCAGCGACTCCTCCTATGGGGAAGCCATAACCTTGATGTCCATCAGGAAGTACGATACTGTACTTGTATATCCCTGGTAAGGCAGTAGTATTTACAGATTGCAGGAATGTCTTGTCCTGCCGCATTTTTTCAACCAACATCTCCTATGCGAATATTCGTGATGGTACTCTCATCCATGGTTTGGTTCCTTTCGGTATCTCGAAGATGTGATCGGCAATTCTCTCTACTCGCAAAATGATTCACCTTGCGTCTGAACACTCTCACCCTCAGTTTTGGTTCCTATAAGGATTATGAAGTGGAGTTGCCAAGAATGTTATATAGCGGAACACTCCGTGCAGGGGCGGAGCTGATAGCTCACAAAGAAAAGGAGGTCTGATGCAAAAAGTGCCTGATGTACGGCTTACTGCATTGGTTTCTACTCATGGCTGAAGCTGCAAGGTAAAGCAGGATGACCTAACACGTCTCCTTCAACAAGCAGGCCTTCTTCCTCTTGATGCAAGCTGTAATAACCTCATTGGTGATGATGCCATTGTACGCATTGTAAACGAACATACTGCAATCATCGAGAATGTGGATGTGTTCACCCCAATCCATGATGATCCATTCGTACAGGGCAAGATTGTGGCTTGCAATGCCACAAATGATGTGTTTGCCATGGGCGCTACTGATATCGTGTCCCTGCAAGCATTCTTGGCTTATCCCAAGGATATCCCTGAATATATCCCCGTAGGTATCTTGAAGGGGATGAGTGCCTTCATGGACGAGATTGGAGGGACACTATCCGGCGGACAGACCATCAAGAACCCTGTCCCTGTATTTGGCGGGATTGCACTTGGCATCACAACCCCTGATTCCGTGATATATTCATCTGGAGCGAAACCTGGCGATTCTGTCCTTTTGACAAAACCTCTAGGGATTCAGCCTGCCATGAGATCCTATCGTGACTTGCAGGACGAAAAGCGGGATTCTCTCCTTGAGAGGTTCAGCGAACCAGAGCTAGTCTGGATGCAAGACATCGCAATCCGGCTAATGACACAGAGCAACCAGGAAGTGGCTTTAGCGATGCAGAAGGTCGGCGTTCATGCAGCGACAGATGTAACTGGGTTTGGACTGCTCGGACATGCTAACAATGTGGCAGCGCTAAGCTGTGTTGGCATAATTATCGATCGGGTTCCAGTAATCCGTGGAACGCCCGAGCTTGCCCAGTACTTTGGACATAGACTAGCTGAAGGATATGGGGCTGAAACAGCTGGCGGAATGCTAGTGTTTGTTGATCCTTCTGACGTAATCCAATTTACTGAACTGTTGCGTGAAAAAGGTCTTCCCTGCTGGCAGATAGGCAATGTGACCAAGCCCGATGACGAACCTGTCGCTAGGTTCGCCGAAGGCATCCAGTTCATCGAGACCGAGTTCCCCTGATGCTCTTCAAACCCGAGAGGGGTAAAGAGTGGAGGACAGCTGTGCAAGCAGCCGGTCTCTCACCAGTTTCAGTTGTCTTTTTTCTATGGCTGATGTAAGGAATATCCCTAAAATGAAGCGAGTCATGTACTAAAAACACTGGGTTTTTCTCAATGCGCATTTGTGATTACGAAGGAATTCCTCGGAGTTTGAAACGACAAACCATTTAACGAGTGTTAGCACAAGAAAGAATGCAAGTTACTTTAGTTGGATACACAAAGGACTTACAATGTATGTTCATGTGTCACAACAATAGAATTTGCAACAAAACTAAGAGGCAATGGTTCGCATGAAGATTGTCGTGACAGGCCCCTACGAGTCAGGAAAGAGCGCCATGATCCATCATATCACAAATGGTGCTTGTATCAATATCGAGCGTCGAGGGACAACTATCGCAATGGATCACGGGTTGGCGAATATTGACGGTCTAAACGTATTCCTATTTGGAACACCAGGACTGCTGCGGTTCAGGACGATGCGCAAGATTCTTAGCTCTGGTGCTGATGGAATCGTCTTTGTTGTGGACTCGGTCGACGCAGAGTCTGATGCTCGTGCCAAGCTGTTCTTTAGAGAAGTGGCTTTCTTCCTCCCTGGTGTACCATGTGTTGTTGCAGCAAATAAACAAGACCTCGAAGAATCCCGCCATGTTGACCAGCTCCGAAACAGTATGCGATTTCTTGCTGGACTTCCAGTGATACCTGTATCTGCAAAGACCGGTAAGAATGTCGATAACATGCTCAGGACACTACTGTATCTTAGTATGATGCAGTGGAGTTCAGTGTTCTCGAAATTCGCACAATATAGTGGAGCACCAGATGGACTTACCAAGCTGATGGGAGATTTGAACATTTCACGCGAACAGGCTGTTGGGTATCTAAGACGCTTCGAACTAAGGAAATTACTTACAGTCCAAGTTGGCGATGAGGAGTTCTCAGTAAATGACTCAGTTCGTCCGCTTCTCGAAAACCCTGTACTCGTAATGCGAAAATAGCATGAGCAGAAGGATTCAAAAGCCCGATGCTAAATCTCGTCTAATACCACTGAGGTGCAAGCATTGACGGAAGAAAGTCCGCTTGATGAAATGGATCCAATACAACTGCTTGAACAGGCTAAGAAGGCAGAAGAGTCCAATGAACTGGACTTTGCTGGGAAAGTATACAACGCAGCCGGCAATGTCTATATGTCTGTAGCCGAATACGATGAGGCATTGCCTTGTTTTGAGAAGGCAATGAAGATCTATGAGGATCTACAGGACGCGACTGGCATTAGTGATACGATGTACAATCTAGGGGTCGCACAAATCAATCTTGAACAGTGGGACGAGGCAGTCACCACATGCAAGAGTGCTATGGATCTCTTCAAGAAGCTGGACAATCAAGATGGTGTCGCTGATGCGACCTACGGACTAGCGCTTGCAACTCTTGGCAAAGGTGACTTTGAAGGTGGTGTTGCATTGTTCAAACAGGCACAAAGAGCCTACAAGAAGGCCAATAATGAACAAGGAATCGCCAGCACCCTGATGGATCTTGGTAGTGCCTACGCTGATAAGGAAGACTACGAAACCGCCAACAAGACCTTCAAGAAGGCCCTTGCATTATACCGCCAGATGGACGACAAGGCCGGTATTGCAGATGCATTGTCCCTCATCGGTGATATCGCAGAGATGAAAGGGAATCAGAAGAAGGCCGCCGAGTGCTTCGTAGAAGCTGCACAATGTTATCTTGACTCTGAAATATATGATATTGCACGAGAGGTTCTTGACCGAGCCGAGCAAAAGATGTGGGACATCCCAAAGTCTACGCGGAGGCGTCTACGTAAGGATATCGACGACATTCGCGATGCATTGCCAGAGGTTCTTGATGATGGCATTGATGAGGTTGATGAGGACCTGTTAGAGTTCACAGATATCGAGTAAATGTACCATGCAGGAAAACTCTTTTTGCATTCTCTTGTAACTATGCAGGAACTGCAAAGGAGACCTTTCAATTGAAGAAGATGTACAGGATACTCGCCGTTTCATGTGCCATTCTCTTTCTTATGCTTCCTACGCTCATTCTTCCGCTTTCGTTTGAAATACAACGTTATGCCAGTGTTCCGTGGGCTGAGTCGAATGGAATCATGCAACTCAGCGATGTTCCAGATACACCAACACCAGTTAGCAGGGTCACCTTCGTGTCAGATGATCCGTCCTCCTATGTTGATGACTTCTCCTACATTGCGGCGATTCCAAGTTCCATCTTCTATGCAGGTGGAACCAAGTACATCTCACCGCTACTCTATACAGGTGGGACTGATTCAGAGAATTGGCTTCTGGAGGATTGGAAAGCCTACCTCTCTCCAGACAACGGGATTTCAGAAGTAATTACTATTGGCGACATGCCCTTCTCTGAAATCAGGGAGATTCAAGACCTGACTGAAACAAAAGTATACCCTCAGATCAAGGGTGCCACTTCTGCTGAGGTAGCAGCCAAGATTGCCTTGAATGACTGGAGATACGCTGATACAGTTGTTCTTGCTCTTGCTAAGGACTCATTTGCAAATCCAACCACAAGCTCTGGTTCGGCTTCATACACATTCAATGGTGCCAGCATCAGCTCTTATCAAGTGGCTGCAACTGTGAGTTCCACAACGGAAACGGGAATTACGTTTACTCCTCCCGCTGGTGTTGGCTGGATGGAGGGCGCGTTCAATTGGACTGGGAGTGAGATATTCACGCATAGACTTGAAGATCCCCTAGGTAGACCCGTCGATTATTCGGTCTATCGACAAGTGATATTTGAACGGAACACCGGACTTGGCTATATTGACCGTCCTCTTCCTCTCTATTTCTGGTATCCCATCACTACTGCAGGCGAATGGACCATGATCATGAAACCACAATCGCAAATAACACGTGACATTGCGATTAATGGTTTTCTTACATACTATCCCGGGTTTTCCGAAACAATCAATGTACCTGATAGAGCTAAGTGGCTGAACATCAGTGCCACATGGGACAATGCTGGAACCACCCTGAACTTTGCGCTTATCGACCCCACTGGTCGTCTAATCATGTGGTCTCCAGCCGAGAGCATCTTCGGAGGAGCTGGCTTCAAGTCCATGCAGATGCCTTACCCCATGAGTGGCGCGTGGACAATAGTTGGTGCTTGGGTGGATCCCACTGCAGAAACCAACAACGTCAACATCGAGTGGGACGTAGAAACTCTTCCTGCAGATTTACAGCCTACTTTGGAGTCTGCTGCGAATGGTGCAGTTCTTGCCTCTCTCCTGAACGCCCCTCTGCTCTATGTGTACAATGATGCTGTTCCTTCAATAACTACGTGGGCACTGGAGCAATTAGGAGCTACCACCCTTATCTTCGTGGATCCAGCGAACTATCATGCACAATCCGTTGTTGATGAACTGAATGATTCGTTCTTCGTTAGCGTAATGAGCAGCTATGCAGCAGTGACAAACATGATTCATACACTTTCTGGAGAGATGGACGTCGTTCTGACAGTACCGTTGGGCAGAGGCAATGAGCTTTTTGCTCCTGCTGCATACTCTGCTGCGTCTCACGGTGCATCAATATATTCTCTGTGTGGCTCTGATAATCTGGTCACTACCCGTGCTGAAGAAACTTGGGCTCCGTATCAGATTGGGCCTGACATTGAGATTTTCGTGGTGGCTCAATTTACTACTAGAGCCGAGAATGGTTGGTATGATGAACGGATACCCAACAAGTATTCGATGCAGTATTCTGCAAGCTCTACCAAATCATTTCTTGATACGAGAGGTGCATTCCACGAATCAATGACCCAGAGTGCTATAATAATATCCCCACCAGATCTGGTCAAGGTGAGCTTTGACAGGTCACTGCAAAGCCATTTTGCCAGTGGCAGGATACCAACAAAGGATGTACGTATCGCGGCAGCAATGATAAACAGGGCTGCACTACACCGCTTCCTTTTCCGCACATCAGATAACGCAGACACAGCATTACTGACATTATATGCCTATACACTCAACTCCACTCCTTATGTCGATAATTTCGGGGAAACCCATATTATACAGCAGATTAGCGGAACCGTTGGGCCGTTAGAGGATGCTGGTTTCACAATAAGTCCCCACGTAGGTGTGAATGAAGTCTATGGGGGGATTGCTTCACAGGTGGCATTTTGGTCGCTCAGCACACATGGAACCCTCACAGAATCCCCGACAGACCCACCTCAGCGTCCAAATGGCCCTGGTGTTTTCTCATTGCGGGATGAGGACATTCCTTACGGGCAGGAACAAGAGGGCGTTCTGGATATTGATGGCAAGGGTCTTGTCAATCCTGTTGTGTATGAACCTGAGAGCAATCATCATATAATCCGAAACACGCAGGATCTTGAGCAATCTATAGGGAATATCGGCTCCCCCATAGTGGTCGTTACTGCGTGCCTCTTGGGAGGATCTGAGTTACCAATCATGCTAATGGAGCATGGTGCAGTCGCAGTCGTAGCATCTCCCCGTACTGTGTATTTCAGAGCAGCTGGCCTTCTTTCCATCTTATTTACCGAGTCACTTGGTGAGGGTAACACGACAGGGGATTCCCTAGCATACGCTGTGACAGCAATCTCATATGACTATACTAATCCCCAATCAGGCGATCCCAATGACTATGGAAATCAGCAGGTTCTTTTCGGAGACCCTGACATCGTTCTATACAATCCCTCGACTCATCCCAGAATCAGTGCAGTGAATCCATCTGCCTTGGATCTGTCTGGACATATCCCCGGACGTGGAGTCACTTCAGTTGCAGCTCTAGGGCGCAGCAATTATCTACCAGACGGTTTCGCTTCATTGTCTGTAGAGTTCGACTACTATGAATCAGCAAACTTCTCAGACTTCTTGAAACTTCTCGATTTACGAAAGACTGTTGTCATCGAGCCGTCGGCACTTACCTACCTTTCGGATGACCTCGTAGCGAACGCAGAACCTCTCTCTGAGTTCATCTACAATGGTGGTGTCATTGTCATCGTCGGTGCATCACAGGATATCTCATGGCTACCTTGGGACATCAAATTCCAATCTGAGGCAACATCTGCTTTCGTCCTTCTCGATCCTGGGCATCCATTGGTGTCGATACCCAATGCTATAAGCACCAGTGTCAACTCTAATGGACACTTGGTCGGTGTTCCATCGAATATGTCTGTCATTGCGATGGACTCTGGTGGGCCAGTGATTATTGCATCAACCTATGGGAACGGGAAGATTGCCATTACCACTACTGTCCCCACTGGATCTGATCGTGATGCATTCTTAGAGAATATTGTTTCTTGGAACGCACAGGACTCTCTTGTTCTCTGGGATGCCTTCAAGAGCCAAGAGATAATCTGGGAAGGTGACCGAGTGTGGATCACTTTCGTCATTACTGATATCGCTGGAATTCCTGTCAGCAATGTTTCAATTTCTGTTTCAGTGAATTCGACTCAACTAGATGCCCAAGAAGTCGAGGCGGGGCATTATCATGTACTGGTCGATGAAGCGTGGACTAGCGCGAACCAAGGTTTCCATTCAATAGAGATCACTGCAATGAAAACAGGCTATGATTCCCTATCAATCCTGCTTGTGGATTATCTATTCATTAGGATATCACCACTTCCAATGCTTGCCGTGGGGGGTGGGATAATTGTCGTTACCATAGTGGCCTGGCAATACCGGAAGCGGAAGTATGGCGATTCGAAGCCCAGTACATACAAACCTAAAAGATCCATGAAACCCGAAACTAGAGAAGAGCGTAGACGTCGCAAACTCGAAGAGAAGGAACGAAGGCGAAAGCGTGAGGAGGAAGAGCGCAGGTTTGATGCCAAAGAGTTCTTTGGAGTATGATAAATTGCGCATTTCGTGTCCTTTTTTGCACTTTGATACGACAACACTTTATAGAGCCCTCTAGATTATGGCAAATGAAGAATATCAATGAGGTATCATAGATGTCCAGTCGAGTTGATCGAATAAATGCTGCAATCCGAGATTTTGAAACGGTGCCTGGTGTCGAAGGTGCCGCGTTGGTTTCTCTAGATGGATTGATGATCTCATCTGCTCTGCCAGAAAGCGAGCAAGAACGAGTTGCCGCGATAAGTGCAGCCCTACTATCCCTTGGCGAGAAGGCAATAGGAGAACTTGATAGAGGGAATCTTCTTGAGATTTATGTGAAAGGTGACAAAGGATACACACTCATGACCTCTGTCGGTGATAGTGCTCTGCTACTGGTACTTGCAAAGGTCGATGCACAGCTTGGGCTCATTTTCATGGACATGAAAAGGATGGCAGAGAGCCTTGTCGAGATCCTGTAATGGTGCTACCCAATCTGCTCCATGATGGCATCTACGATTCTTCCGGCGATGCTCCTTTTAGATGCTAGTGGAACATCCACTCGAAAGCCCTTCTCACCAACAATTATGACCTCATTCGTATCTGTTCCGAAGGCAACCCCTTTCCTCTCAGAATCATTTGCTACCACTAGATTACAAATCCCTGATTCGATTTTAGCGCGGGCTCTTTTCTCCAGCTCCTTATCTGATACACCTGCTTCGACCTTGAAGCCGACAATGTACATGTCGGGATGGTTCTCGCGAACAGTGTCAATGATTTTCTTAGTGGGCTTCAGCTGTATCGAGAAGGACTCACCAGATGGACGTTTCCGTTCTTCTTTCACTTCTGGTACATAGTCAAGAACCGCAGCAGACGATATGAACACATCCGGATTTGACGACTTGATGTGAGTCAGTGTCGCTTCAAGCATCTCTTTTGATGTATCAACATGTATAACATGTGCCAGTGTCGGTGTCTTCTCAGCGGTGGGACCGATAATAAGGGTAACATCTCCTCCCCGCTGAATTATCTCCTCTGCAATTGCAATGCCCATCTTTCCGGTTGAGGGATTTGTGATGAATCGAACACGATCCAGCCATCCTCTTGTCGGGCCTGCGGTTATCAGGAATCGTCTTCCGTCCAAATCCCGTGGGCCAAGTGTTCGCAAGACTCCTTCTACGATAGTGTCGGTATCTGGGATTTTTGCCTTGGCCTCTTCTATTCTTGGCTGGATGAACTGAACACCCATTTCTTGCAGCTTCTTGATATTCTCGATCACAGCTGGATGATCATACATCGATTCATGCATCGCAGGCACGATGATGATTGGGATTCCCGCTCCCAGCGCTGAGGAAACAGTCGTTGTGACTGGAGTGTCATCTATACCATTAGCTATCTTCCCGATAGTATTTGCAGTTGATGGTGCAATTAGAACCAAGTCCACATGCTCATCATGTTTTCCTGCAAGTGTAATGTGTTCGATTTGTCCCGTAAGCTCTGTCACAACAGGGTTTCCAGTCCCCCACTCCATCAAGTCGGGATGGATAATCCTCTGACCAGCTTTGCTCATAACACAATACACCTCAGCTCCATGTCTCATCAGTGATCTTGCAACATGAACTGATTCAACGGCAGCAACGCTTCCCGTCACACAAAGGGCCACTCTTTTACCCTCAAGGGCATTGCTCTTGCTACCGATTATCAATTTTGATGTATGCTTCACGAGCTATTCACCGAATTCATGTCTATCTCTATCCCATCTAAGTTTATGCTTCGTGAAACTGCGTGAGCAAAGAATATATGAGATGTTATCCTCTGAGTTTTTGCCTATCTGTAGGTGTCTTAGTGGAATTACCGTTAATGGTCAGGGAGGAAATTCCATTCGACCAGAAAGAGAATCCTGAAAGAGTGTGAAATATAGGCTGGTGCTTGTAGGGTGCTTGAATCTTCTCAACATGTGGAGGCGAAATTGACAGGTGGATGCTGAGAAGGACGCCCGTTTTAGAGCATATGAGAAGGTACTCTCATCATTCGGAACGCCCACGCAATCATTGTTTGTCACAGACAGTGATAATGAAGTGGACACGTTCCAACGCGACTTGAACGAGTTCCTTGTCAAAACCGGTCGCATGGAAGAGTATGCACGAGACCTACCCTATCACCTCGTAAGGATTGGCTACGATGGCGACATGCTGGATGACATCTTTAGACTGGTAATATCTGAGGAAGCGGAAAACTTCGAACCTGCCAAATTTGACGCTGCTATGCTCTCATCCAAACAGTCTATCTTTCAGCATCTTTACAATACTGTTTCAAAGGACAAATGGCTGGTAATTCATATTACTGAGTTTCCGTTAGCTTATTACTTCGAAACTGCAATCACTGTTGATGTGGAAGATCTCTCTGATGTAATGGATCCTGCTGTTCATGATGAAACCATCCACAGATACCTCAATGACCTGCGTCTTCAGGGTTCTGAAGAGCACCGAAAGACCTACAGCTTCTTCTACCGGATTAGCACTTCACTTCTCATGGAACTATCGAATGTCTTTCTTGTTGTTCCGACAGTGGGCATGAACCGTCATCTTGTCGTTACTAGCTGGAGAACACAAACGCTCCTTCTAGGATTCAGTCCATTAACTTGGTCATCCGGTAGCTTTAATGTCTATGATCTGAGCGGACGTGATATTGATGCTCGCTGGGCGTATCCTGCACCTCCTTCTGATGATCCGCGGGTCAAACAATATGTCAGTCTAGTTCCACTGGATCGCAGATGACTACTCAGTTTCTCTGTCAAATATGCATCCTTGACCAACAGGGCATAAATTATATTGAATATATAGTACTATATAGTTCCCAAATAACTATATGGTTATCTTTATAGACACTCCTTCAGCTACGAACTATGAAGAGAACATTGAGTCCTATTGAGAAAACTGCTAGAGCTTTTGTCCCTGGACACATAACGGGTTTCTTTCGAATCTTCGACGGACATCCTGATCCTCTCTGCAATGGGTCTAAGGGCGCAGGTTTCTCAATATCTGCAGGGACTTGTACAACGGTAAGAATCAGTGAGCCTATTGACCCAATGATATCCGTGTTCTACAATGGAAAACCAATTGATGCGATAGTGACAAGAACGGTGGTACGACGATTGATGGAATCTCATGCTCAAACATTGCACGTGGAAGTCACCCATCAATCAGACTTGCCGATTGGAGTGGGGTTTGGGGCATCTGGAGCAGGTGCTCTTGGTACCGCACTAGCACTATCATCGTTGATCGATCCTGATTCCGATTACATTTTTCCAGCGCAGCAAGCCCATATAGCAGAGGTAGTCAATCACGCAGGTCTGGGAGATGTTATCGCCCAGACAATTGGGGGCGTGGAGATACGAACCCGTGAAGGCGCGCCTGGTATTGGCACGATACAGAATGTAGACTATGGCATGGATCAGACCGTAGTGCTTGCTGGAAGGACAGGACTTGAAACAAAGAGCATCCTGACGGATCCAAATTCACGCCAACAGATAAACAGGTGTGGAGACTCCATACTATCCGAATTGACAGAATCCCCGTCTTTCGAGGAACTAATTCATGCTTCAAGGACATTCGCAAACGAGATAGGTCTTATGACTCCTAGGATTAGAACGGCATTAGGTGCACTTCAATCAGCCGGATTTGACCTTTCAAGCATGGTCATGCTCGGCGATTCTGTATTCTGTTTCTGTGATGCGGAGCATGTGCCTGATGTAAAGGATATCCTGGTACATTATTGGGACTCTCAGGAGATACTGGTAACAACGATTGCTCAATGTGGAGGTGTTCTACGAGAATGACACGGATAGAGATTCCAGATGACCATCCAAGACGAGAGTCATTAGAGATGCGAGAAAGAGTCATTGAGGGACATCTTGCGAGCATTGTAGCAACAGCAGGTCTGTTAGCGCACGGACGCGGAGAGGCTTTCGATTATCTCATCGGCGAGAAAACCCCCTTGACCGCCCGTGCGGCAATACGGGCAGCAGTCGCTGCGATGTTGACCGCAGAACATCCCGTAATCAGCGTGAACGGCAACATCTGTTCTCTTGTCCCTACCGAATTGGTGGAATTATCACGTCTTACAAATGCTCCCCTAGAGATTAATCTGTTCTACTATCGCAAGGAACGAGAGGATGCGATACTTTCTGCATTGCACGAAGCAGGTGCATCCAATGTGCTGGGCACTCACGACCGCCCATCTACGACAATACCTGAATTGAGCAGTAACAGACGAAAGGTTGATCCTGATGGGATTGGTAAAGCAGACGTTGTTCTTGTACCTCTGGAAGATGGCGATAGGACTGAGGCCCTCAGGAAGATGGGCAAGTACGTGATTACTATCGACCTTAACCCAATGAGCCGAACCTCTGTCTACTCGAACGTCACAATCGTTGACAACGTAGTAAGGTCTCTGCCTTTGATGGTGGAATACGCGGAGCAGATGCGGCATCTTGATCGAGAAGAGCTTCTCAGGATTATTTCTGAGTTTGATAATGAACAGAACATTCGGGATTCTCTCCGGTATATGATTGATTATCTCGAATCTGTGAGCAAGAAGAGCATGAAAGAATTACAGGTGACACAATGATGCGAATCGTAATTATGGGCGCCGGTGCGATTGGAAGCCTCTACGGGGGTCTATTGGCACTAAGGTATCCAGGTTCAGTGACATTGGTGGGTAGATCACCTTTAGTTGAGCAGGTTCGTACTCACGGCCTGCATATTGAAGGAGTTATGGGATCACATATAGTTTCTGTTGATGCGACGGATAATGCATCATCAATCAAGTCAGCGGACATCGTATTGGTCACCACAAAGACATACGATACTGTTGCCGCAGCCAAGGCGGTCAAGCACCTTGTCGATAATGGCTCTTATCTTGTGCTTGTGCAAAATGGGTTGGGCACAGAGGTTGCAGTGTCCGAGGCTCTCAATTCGACGAGGGTCATCCGCGCTACAACCTGTATGGGTGCACTGATGACAACCCCGGGTAATCTGCATGTGACAGGACGAGGTCTGACCGAGATTGGCTCCCGCTATCCTGAGAATATTGGAATGATCCGTAATATCGCTGACCTTTTCCAAAGTGCAGGCTTGGATGTGAAGATATCAGACAATATTGAAGGAGTGGTCTGGACGAAGACCATAGTCAACTGTGGGATCAATCCTATTGGCGCTCTTACTGGGATGACGAACGGCGAGATTCATAGAAACCCTGCATTGAGAGAATTGGTAATCCGTCTGGTAGAAGAAACAGCTGCAGTCGCCAAGGCGCTTGGCGTGGAACTGACAACAGACAATCCTGTTCGATATACACTGGGCACTGCAAAAGCCACCGCTGAGAACATCAATTCGATGCTACGTGATATTCAGCTGCGGAAACGAACCGAGATTGACTCGATAACCGGCGCAGTCATTTGGATGGGGAAAGAGCTTGGTATTGCCACTCCTGTGAGCGAAACAGTATATGCCCTCATCAAAGCGATAGAATCAAAATACCTCGCTGGTACAGAACTCTCTAATGATGTCGCTGTTATGGCAATTGACGAGCTGTTAGGTACTATATATCAACATTGAACCAGTTCCTTGCCATTTGATATGATGATAGGGCTGACCTTGTAGCACTGACTCTCACAGGCGCCATATGTCCCGGGAGTGCGGTATTAAAGTCATCAAGCTCCGACAGCCGCTTCAATGACTCTACGATCTCTCTTGGGTTTCCAGTTGGAAAGTCAACTCTGCCAAAGCTTCCACCTGAGAACATGGTGTCACCAGTGAAAACGATTCCTTTTTCTTTAATGTGGTAGCATACGCTCCCACTCGAGTGCCCTGGAGTGTGAAGGACATCGATCTTTATGTTCCCAATAGAGATCATCGAACCCTCTTGGAGTACCCCTTCGATTTTCATCCGTGGTACTTCTGCGCCAAACGTGTCTGCAAGGGTAAGCCGCATGTCCCCTGCATTGATGAGGTCAGCCTCAGCTTTATGCAGATGCACCTTTGGTGACGCCTCTCGAATGATGTTTGCGACGCCACCGATGTGGTCGATGTGGGAATGGGTAAGCAGGATATCTGTGATGGATTCTATCGTCACACCTACTTTCAAGAGTGATCCTTCTAGGAACGAGTGATACATTCCTGTACCTGTGTCTATCAATGCCTTTTGTTTGCCTCCATCGATTAGTCCGATATTGGAGTCAAAGCTTCTACTTACAAGAACATGAATGTTGGGTGCAATCGTTTCGAACATGTCCTCACCTCATCTTTTCGACAAGCCTGTCAATCTCTTCTGTCGTGTTATAGAAATGTGGGGAAATCCTAAGCCTTCCGTTTCTGACCGAGCAATGGATTCCATCCTTGCGTAATTCTTTCTCAAGACGCTCTACGTCATCAGGCACGCATGAAACAATGGGGGATTTGTTTTGCTCCTCGAATTCGTAGTGTTCCAGCCCCATCTCTCTGAGGCATTCTCTCAGGTACTCGGCATTGCCTAGGGCAACAGCTTCCCTTTCCTTCGCTGGGATTGACAGCAACAGGTCGAGGGATTCGTCAAACCCGACATAGGCGATCAATGCCGGAGACCCTATCTCATATCTTTTGGCACTCTTTGCTGGTGTCCTTTCGAAATAACTGAAATCGCGCATGTCCTCGACGCCCCACCATCCAAGGTATCTTGGCTTCACTCGATCCATTATATCCTTGCTCACATAGATGAATCCTGCTCCGATTGGCCCGATAAGCCATTTGGCCGCTTGTGCTGAGGCAAGGTCAACCCCTATTTTTGGCAAGTTGATGTCATGCCATCCAGCAGCTTGGATGATGTCCGCCACCAGAAAAGCATCGTGCTCGTGAGCGGTCTTTGCTATTGCAGAGATATCAGCGCGAAAGCCTGAGCCGAATTGCACCATGCTTATGGCGACCACCCTTGTGTTCTCGTCAATCCTGTCAGCAAAGTCCGAAACATTGACCGCACCTTCTCGAGATGGGACAATTCGTAGTTCCACACCATACAATCTTGATGCGTTCTGCCAAGGTACATAGTTCGCAGGGAACTCTAGGTCACATATGACAATGTTCGACCCCTCTGGATACTCGATTCCATGGGCAAGTGTGTTAAGTCCAACGGAAGTGCTCGGCGCGAGTGCATATTCAGCGGGGCTTCCACCTAGCAATCTGGACAACTTTGCCCTGATACTGTCCATTTTGTTTAGCGTGTCATCCAAGCTCCTCTTTGCTCTGATTCGCCCCTCAAGATACTCTTTCATGGCATCCAGTGCTGTACTAGGTAGAATTCCTGTCGCCGCGTTGTTCAGGTAGGTCATCTCTTTCAACGTGGGGAAATATCTTTCAATGATTGTGGAGTCGATGTGACCTTTCATAATACCTTCACTGATGGTTTGCCTGTAGATAAAGGTCACTGACTACATCCCCTAAAGTTTAATTAAAACGAAATAGTGACTAAACTTCGGAGAGAGGTTTGTCAATATTCAGAAGACTACGTAGAAAAGGTCGGGATTCGGAGAAACCCCGTGATGAGAGGATTCCTTCGTCGTCGTCTGAATCTATTAGTTCCTCTACTTCTACATCACCTCCTTCCTTCTCACCAAAACCCGAAGGCAGACTTTTCGCTTCCACAGCAGAGTTGCGTGTGGATCGAGAGGAAACGATGGTGCTGGCAAAGGAAATGAAAATCCGGGATCATACCACCGCTGAGATTGTCCCCGGCAAACTCCTCAAACGTGACGCCCAAGGTCGCATTCACATCAAGATTGTCTTCTACGGTCCCTC
The DNA here is from genome assembly GCA_024275415.1 of archaeon. Lineage (GTDB taxonomy): Archaea > Asgardarchaeota > Thorarchaeia > Thorarchaeales > Thorarchaeaceae > MP5-2226. Next base: position 21,572 of record JAJRZD010000024.1, on the reverse strand, counting down.
TCTCTCTGGGAAGACCACTGCCCTCCGATGGCTTTTTGGCAATGTGCGCTCCCTGTCTAAAGGGCGGTTGGTCGAGATTGCCGATGACCTCGGACGTACTACCTTCTTCGATTTTGTTCCAATAACTGCCAGCGAGAAAATCGTTTTTGATGTGTTCACCACACCCGGCCAAAGAAGACATGCTAGAAGCAGGATAAGTGTCCTGCGTGACGCAGACGGGATAATTTTCATGGCGGACTCACGTCCAGAGATGATGAATGAGAACTTGGCATCTCTAGAAGAGTTACAGATTGCACTTGGGACTGACAGGTATTCGAATATGCCGATAGTGATTGCTCTCAATAAGAGAGACCTCCCGAACGCACTTCCTGTGGAGTATATGGTAAGGATGCTTGATGTGGAGTCGTATCCCATATTCACAACCATTGCGACTGAGGGCAAGAACCTGCTCAGGATGTTCCAGCGGGTTCTGAGAGACGCACTCATATTCAAAGTGGGAATCTGACCTATTGAAGCTGTTCTGAAACCACAGGCAGGTCGCCTTTCTCTAATCGTCCAATCAATCTCAAAAGATCCTGTGCTGCCTGTTCCATGATCGTTTTTCCTTTCTCAGGAGTCGCTTTTCGCGGGTCGCCAAAAGTGGCATCGGGAACCAACTCCATTCTGAACTGCCCTGAAATGACCTTGAACTCCTGTTTGACTCGTGATGCTGTGGCACACTCCATTGAAACGAGATGTGGCGCGACGTGAAGCACCTCCGATGTTTCGTCTTCACCAGCATGTCCTTCGGACGTTTCTAGAACTGAGGCACGGGCATCGTGTGCAAGGTCTCTCCACCAATTCACTATGATGACTACTCGTTCTCCTGAGATGGTGGCATTCTTTGCAGCAGACTCAATATGAGCTGAATTTCCACCGTGCCCATTAAGAACGACCAGATACCTTATCCCATTATCAAAAATACAGTTCATCACATCCTCGTAATACGAAACAAGCGTCTGAGGTGATACAGAAATGGTTCCCTCGAACTGCTTGAATATCCAGCTGTCACCATAGGGAATCGCAGGAAGAACTAGGGCATTGCTTTCTTTTGCCACGATGTCTGTCAGATACGCCGGCAAAATGTTGTCAGTCCCGAGGGGGAGATGGCTTCCATGTGCCTCCACAGCACCAACAGGGAGGATTGCGACATGTGTCTTTTCCAAGGCGTCCATAAGTCCAGTATGTGAAAGTTCTTGCCAGAATGGCATCTTTGTTCATATCCTCACGGAATTCTTTGACTAATTAATCCATTCCCTTTGATGGTAGCAATACCGAAAAGGTAATTAAACAACTCTACTAGCCCGACTCCCACTAGCCCCGTGGTGTAGTGGTCCAGCATCGGCGGTTCTGGCACTAAGGATCTTCTGGTCCTTGGTAGAGAACCCGCCGGACCTAGGTTCGAGTCCTGGCGGGGCTACCATCTCTCTTTCTCGTCAGCCCATGATATGATTGCCGCTCAGTCAGGTATTGGGTTGCCAGCAGTAACATTACCGCTAAATAATTTTCACAATTAGGAATCACTAACGCGCACTGTCTACTATGCCGTGGATGCCCATTGGAATCAAGTGTCTAAAAAAAGAATCGTATTCCGATTTTTACACACTCACACTATTGGACTGTTCTGACGATTTATCGAAAGGTTTTCGGATAAAAACGAAAACCTATAGATTTATAGGCTAGAATCGAACAATTAAGTGTGTGACAGGTGACCCGTAATTCTATATCCCTGTTGTTTTGTCAGCGTCCCTCCCGGCGGCGAACGACAGCACACGGGTCCTGTCCATCCTTCTTCTCTGTCAACAGACAACAATCTTCATATCTGACTGCATTCAGTTGATTAGTGGGTTGATGCACCATGGAGCATATAGAACTAGGCTGGGACGAATTCTGGGCATACTTGTTCAGAGTGCGACATCGAAGATCTATTCCTGGCATCCAGCACTACGATAATCTTGTGGTTGACTTCTGCATTGAAGTGTTGGGTCTGGTTGAAGGTGACGAAGTCTTGGATATTGCCTGTGGTGCTGGTGATCATAGTGTGTTGCTTGCTAAAAAGGGGTTTAATGTTTCAGGTTTTGATCTCTCTGCATCATTGATTAAATCCGCGGAAGAGCTGGCATCAGAGAATAATGTCCCCGTCAATTTCTTCACGGGTGACATGAGGGAGATTAATTTCGTTCAACGCTTTAAGGGTGCCGTTCTCCTGAGTCATAGCTTTGGTTTCTTCAACCATGAGGAGAATCGTAAGGTCCTTGAGGGGACATATAATGCTCTGGTCGAAGGTGGCAAGCTGTTGCTTGATTTGATGAACCCGTACAATATGCCCAAGTTCTCAAAGAGTTGGACCAAGTTAAAGGGTGGTTATCTGTTAAGTGAGCCCCATTTTCTTGACGCACCTGCCGGTGTCCTGAGGGGTCGTCCAGCAACATTTGTTGATACTGAGAAGGGGCAGATAATCCTGATGAATCAAGATGCCCTCTCGAACAATGATATCCGTATGTACACTGCACTGGAGATACAAGATCTTATCGAGGAGGTCGGTTTCTCAAAGGTCGAGTTGTTCGGCGCGAACAAGCTGCCTCGGATGCCATACGCTGCGTCATCCGAGCGCATGGTCGTAGTTGCCACTCGTTAGTTCCTCTGACGGAAATCTTTTAAACATCAAATAGAGCAGTCGCGCTCGCCATCAGTTTCTCGACTGATGACCCCGACCGAGTTTTCTCGCGTTAACCTCGTAAGTTGGGGATAGACAATCACAATATCAGATTTGACAAGAGTGTGAAATGAATGGTCAAGATTAAAGACCCAGATGCAATTAAGAAGCTCATCCTGTCCGATGACTATGAGCATAAAAGAATCATCAGCATCAGTGCGCATATCGACCATGGTAAGACAACCACTTCGGACTACCTTATGCGTCGTGCAGGTCTCATGAGTGATGCTGCAGCAGGTCAGGCACTAATGACCGATAGTGATGAGGAAGAACAGGCCCGAGGAATTACAATCTTCACCTCAGTGGTCCTATTGAACTTCGAGGTTGAAGGCGAGGAATATCTGGTTCAGCTGTCCGACACTCCAGGACATCTCTCATTCACTGGCGAGGTTTCTCGTGCATTGCGTGCAAGCGACGGTGCCGTGATTCTTGTGGATGCCCTTGAAGGTGTGATGACTCAGACAGAAACTAACATCCGTTTGGCTGTTGGTGGTGAGGCTTGCAAACCTGTCCTCTTTATCAACAAGGTTGATAGACTGATCAATGAGCTGAAGCTGCCGCCCAAGAAAGTGTATGAGCGAATCGACATCATCATTGCTAAGGTGAACGAGCTCATCAGGAAAGTCGCTCCTAAGGAATATGCATCCGAATGGAAAGTGAACTTCCAAGAGGGTAGTGTCGCAATTGGCAGCGCTAAGACTGGTTGGGCATTCACCATGAAAACCCTTCAGAAACATAACATCAAGCCCACTGTTGTATTTGAGAAATACAATGAGGGTGATGAACGCTGGCTGCGAGAGAACCTCCCATTGGACGACGCACTGCTCGAGATGATCGTAAAGCACCTCCCAAACCCAAAGGAAGCTCAGCGATACAAGATTCCGCGGATATGGAAGGGCGACCTGAACAGCCCAGAAGGGAAATCATTGCTGGAGTGCGATCCTAATGGTCCTTTGCTAGGGATGATCACGAAGATTTTTGTGGATCCGAAAAGCAAGCGTCCTACTTTGATTGGACGTGTGTTCTCCGGAACCGTAAAGGCCGGACAGTCCATCCGTCTGGTCGGGATGAGGCAAAATGTCCCGATAAAGCGGTTGGGTGTGCAGGAGATCACGGACATCCTGCCAATGGAGAAGGTTCCTGCTGGCAATCTGTTCAGCGTCTTCGGGTTCATGTGTCCTTCTGGAGAGTCCTTTGTTGATGCTGATTCCGACATGGTTGGTTTCGAACCAATCGAATATGCAAGTGAACCTGTGGTAAGCAGGAGCATCAAGCCAGTTGACCCTCAAGACATCGCCAAGCTCGGGGATGTTGTTTCAAAATGGATTATGGCTGATCCCACTGCCAGCTTTGTCCATGACAAAGAATCAGGCGAATATCGACTTAACGGGATTGACCCCTTGCAGATTGAGATATTGACCAAGCGAATCGACGAGCAGGTCAAGATACATGTATCTGAACCTATCATCGTCTATCGTGAGAAGATATTACAACGCGGCGATGAGTATCACACAAAGAGTCCCAACGGTCACAACCGAATCCGGATGTATGTCGAACCTCTCGATGAGAAGACTGTCGAGCTCATCAAGAAGAAGAAGATTACTAATGAGATGAGCGCCCGTGACAGAGCTGCTGTCCTTCGCGATGAGGCAGGTTGGGATGCTAAGCTTGCAAGGAAAATCCTTGATATCTACGAAACCTCGATTCTTGTGGATGCAATGAGCGGTGTTCAGCGCTTTGATAGGATCTGGCCATACGTGCAGTCAACATGGCGTGAGTTCATTGAACGTGGTCCTGTGGCTTACGAGCCTGTGATGGGCGTCAAGGTCACAGTCACTGACGCTACAATTCACACTGATCCAGCACATACCGGGTACAGTGAAGTCGCAACCATGACGAGCGCTGGACTGAACATGTCGTTCCTTTCTGCAGAGCCTGCACTCTATGAACCAATCCTGAATGTCGATATTAAGACGCCTCCTGATACTCAGGGTGGTGTGATCAAGGTTCTGACTGGTCATAGAGGCCAGATTCTGACAATCGAGGCAGAAGAAGATACTGTCACTGTCAAGGGAACACTTCCTACTGCTGAGACCATTGGCATCGCTGATGAGTTCAGGAGTGCGACAGCAGGTAGGAGCTTCTTTGGCTACGAGTTCAGAGGATTCGAGCAGCTTCCCGCAAGTATGCAAGAAGAGAAGATCCTTGAGATTCGTAAGAGGAAAGGAATGCCTGAGCAGATGCCCAGTATCAGCTCTTGGAGCCGATACATCTACAAGCGAACTGGTTAGTTCTTTCCAACTGAGGTGGCGCATCAGAGCGTCACCAATCGCATTTTTTCTTGAAGCAAACCTATTTTTGATGAACTATGGTCTATCCTCGATGAACTGCTATGCCTTTTGACCTTAGAACTGAGCTTGCCGAGCTTGTTGTTTTCAATACAGTGAACGACCCGCGGAATGACCAGAAGCCATCCGATGAGTGTGCCACACACATCACTTCTCGGCTTGAAATATGTGATTTTGAAACCAAGACCATCGAGTCCAATGGTTATCTCACTTCCTTTGCCAAAAGGGGTGACAGCGGCCCAAAGATACTCTTCCTTGCCCATTATGATGTGGTGCCCCCTGGTAACGGATGGTCTACTGACCCATTCACATTACACGTTGAAGGCGATATTGCCTATGGCAGAGGGACTTGCGATGACAAGGGCAATATTGTTTCGATGCTGCTGTTGGCAGAGTTATTCAATTCACACCCTCTCGATTGTACATTGTTGCTTGCAATGACTGGTGATGAGGAGATTGGAGGGGCGAATGGTGCCTCGATATTGGCCGATTATCTCCAAAAGAGTGACCTTTTCCCAGACCATATCATTGTCGCTGACGGGATCAATCAGGTCATCATACACCGTAGGCGGAACGTTCTCCCAGGAGTCATCAAGGCGAAGCAGAAACTAGCATCCATCAGAGGCCAAGCAGAAACTGTTAGGTTTGAAACACAGATTTTCGGGAGTGATTCTAGGCACTCGGCATATCAGCGCCCTGGCGTTGACCGACATGCTCTGCTAACCGCATCCAAATACCTCGATTTAAATGCCTTTACGTTTGTCAAGTCACTTCGCGGGTCTTTTGTCAAATCGAATGTGATTCCTGACTGGGTAGAACTAGAAGTGGTGTACCCCGATGATGAGGGCACGGAGATCGAATATGACCAGAACCTTACAGGGCTTGTCAGGAGTTTGCTCCCTCTTTCATCCGTATCATTTCCTGCCGAATACTCTGACCTTGGAACTGTCATCTCTCCCAACCTGTTCGAGCTAGAGGATGGCGAATGGACTTTGTACTGCGATATCCGCTCCATGACCAATGATGGTTCTGTAATTGAAGATGCCTTCAGGAGAGTACTGGAAAGCAGAGTTGATATCCATCGACTGAAGGTCTATGACGGCATAGGCTATGTGAATTCGGATCCTGATTCAAGACTGATACGAGCCGCAGAATGGGTTCTTACCAAGGAAGGGATAGATTACAAGCTAATTGAAGGATACGGGGCATCTGACTCGAGGTATTTCACAGGGAAGGGAGCAGACCTATTTGATTTTGGACCTAGGGGTGGCAACGTTCACGGGCCAAATGAATGGGTTTCTCTGTCTTCGATTAGAGAGAATGCACAGTTCTTCTACCTATTGGCAGATACGCTCTCACAAAGCCCAAGCCCGTTCGACTGAAACCTATCTCGTAGTAAAGCCTACCTTTATCTTCAGGTCATCAATCTCCCATTCCTTGACATATTCGTAGTTCTTCCACCTTGGCTTACTTTGCGGTCCCACAAGTTTCATTGTTCCAGCTCGTGTTTCGGACGCTAGGTATTCCTCGAACATCTTGGCTAGGTCTAAGGATTTTTTATCAAAGAACTTGACTAGTAGGTCTATCGTTTGATCCACATTGAGGTCTCGCTCTTTCCTCATCACCTGTATCCGGCGTGTTACATCCCGTATGAGACCCTCCGCCTCTAGTTCCTTTGTGCGCGTGATATCGACATACACCTTACCGACCTTGCAGTCTGCAAAACTGAGGTGCTCTGGAAGGCTTTCTTCGAAGTCAACATCCTCTGGTACTAGCTTGACTGTGTTCTTGCCGACTTTGACTTCAGCCTTGCCCTTTTCTAGGTCTGCCCTTAGCTTGGCTGCATCGACCTTTTGCAAGGCAGTCACGAGATGTTTCATGAGACCTTTCACCTTTGGACCGAGAACCTTGAAATTTGGTCTCACTGAAAGCTGGGTGAACTCCGCCATGACATCAGTCCGCTGGACTTCGAACTCTCGCGTGTTGAGATCTCCACGCAGCAACGAAGCAAGTTTCTCTGCTCGTCTTGCATTATCTTCGCTGTCTGCAATATAGATGACCTTAGCAACAGGGTGTCTCAGTTTCACTTCTTTTTTATTTCTGGCATGACTTGAAGCAGAGCGAAGTTCCTCTAATACATGGAATGTGGCTTCTATCTCTTGATCGAGCAACTTCTCGTCCACTTTTGGCATGTCTGTCAAGTTTATCGATTCGGGTTGTTCTCCAAAGCGTAGCAGGAATTCCTGATGAAGGTATTCGCCAAGGAATGGCGTGAATATGTTCAATGCACGTAACAGTGTTTGCAGGGTATAGTATAGGACATCATATGCCATTACCTTCTGGGGGTCGTCTGCATCAAGCCAGACGCGTTTCTTGACCAATGGAAGGTATATTCTGCTCAGATCCTCTGATATGAATTCTAACAGCGTTCTACCAGCATGGTGCCAGAAGAACTTGCTCATGTTATCATGATACTCCTTTAGGACGCTCTGGATTCTTGACAGGAGCCACTTGTCCTCCCAAGATGCCTTTTTCGCTCCTCTCTTGAAACGCCTTTCGTCATATCGGTAGTCGTCGAGAACCATGTATGTTTCAGCAAAGAGAAATACATTCCACAAGATGTCAAGCTTCTTTCTTGTAAGGTCTATCTCCTTTGGTGCGTAATTCGTCCTGGTCCAGGATGCATTCTTTGTGAGCATGAAGAGCCTAAAGGGATCGGCTCCTATCTCCTCGAAGGCGTCCTTTGCCCAGACGACATTCCCACGCGACTTACTCATTTTCCCTCCTTCCGCATCAAGTACATGCTCCTGACTAACGCATGCCTTGAAGGCAACGCTGTCATGAAGTACTACCGATGTGTAGAGAAGGCTATAGAACCATCCTCTTGATTGATCAACCGCTTCTGTTATGAAATCGTATGGGAATAGCTCTTTGAAGAGATCCGGCTGTCGAAGGTAGTCTATACTTGCACTATGGGCCAGCCCTGAGTCCAGCCAGCAATCTATGACGAATGGTTCTCTGGTCATGTTTCCCTTACATTTCGGGCATTTGACCTTCACCTTATCTACCCAAGGTCTATGCATCTCGAAATTATCAGGAAGTTCCTTTGTCAGCTTCCGTAGCTCATCTCTAGACCCCACCACAATCTCATGGTTGCACTTGTCACACACCCATACTGGCAAAGGTGAACCCCATATCCTCGATCGGGATATGCACCAATCGTCTGCATTTGCGACCCAATCGCCAAACCTGCCGCTACCGGCCCACTCTGGTGTCCAGTCAACTCGGCTGTTCTCCGCAACCAGCTTTTCGCGGACACCCTCCATCTTCAGGAACCACTGGGTCTTGTCTGCTAGATAAACCAAAGGAGTATCACAGCGCCAGCAGTGTGGATACTCGTGAGTTATTGTTTCCTCTCTGACAAGAAGACCTTTCTCTTCAAGCATTCTTGGTACGATCGAGTTGGTATCGAATACATACTTCCCCTCGAACATAGGCACTTCGTCTGTGAATGTTCCACTTGTCGTTACGGGAACAAACACTGGCACCTTGTATTCTTTTCCCATATTGAAGTCATCAGGTCCAAAACCTGGAGCTGTATGGACAAGCCCTGTTCCATCCTCTACAGTGACATGTTTTCCTGTGACGACTGCATGCATATACTTCTCTTTATGTTCCTTATGGAACGGGACTTCATCACGAAACGGATGCACATATTTCCATCCCAGCATGTCCCTTCCTGGTAGAGTTTCCACAACTTTGAATGACCCGGCCCTTGCCTTTTCCATTACCGTTTCGACAAGGTCTTCGACAACCCACCAATACTCATCATTGACCTTCAGCTTTGCATATTTGTAATCCGGATGAACAGATACCATCTCGTTCGATATCAGGGTGAATGGGGTTGTAGTCCATATCACTAGATACTCGTTATCACTTCTTTCCAGTCTGAACTTGACATAGATCGAAGGATCCACCTTTGTCTTGTATCCTTGCGAAACTTCATGTCCAGACAATGCAGTCACGCACCTTGGACAAGTGGGATTGACACGAAAACCCCTCCCAAGAAGACCTTTCTCGCTTGCCAATTTGAGGAAATGCCAGACATGTTCTATGTAATCATCTCTTCTTGTTTGATATGCATTGGGGAAATCTAACCAGAGCCCAAGACGAACCGAATCATTCACCCATCGATCCAAATAGAAATCTACGAGTTCTTTGCATTTCTGAACAAATGTTTCTAACCCTATTGTCGCTTCTATCTGCCCCTTCTCTGCAAGGCCCTCTTTTTTCTCCACCTCTAACTCCACTGGGAGACCTTGTGTGTCCCAACCTCCCCGTCTCCATACATTGTATCCCATCATCGTCATATACCTGATTTGGGCATCCTTCATCGCTCTCCCGCGTGCATGACCCACATGCATGAAACCGTTGGTGGTTGGTGGCCCCTCTAGGAAATTCCAGCGAGGACCATCTGCTCTCAGCTCAACAGTCCTCCTGTAGGTTTCATTGGCTTTCCAGAATTCCAATACAAATCTCTCGACAACTCGTGGGTCATATCTCTTGGCAAGCTTGTTCATTATAGCACCCTCTGTAGGAATGGTTCAATGTTATCGACTTGCAGAAAACATCCGCTTAGGCAATTTTGTGAGATGAACTTGGAGGATGGACTAAAACGGTACTTCCCATTGTTCGATGATTTGGCAATCCATCCTTTCTCACCTTATGCCTATCACATTCACGTTTCTCTCCCCGTTAAAAATCTTAGGCTAACTGACGTTGCCTACCTCTAATTAGTATGACCAACACTTAATTGGGAGTTGAATCTAAACACCATTGACAGAATAGTCGTGATAGAGGTGAGTCTTGATGAGCTCTCTGGAAGACAGAACTCTTGATGCATTGATTGATATGATATACAATGTGACTTGGCCTGACTTGTTGGAGGTTTTCAGAGTCATTCGTATGAAAATGGATTCTGAAGGGGAAGATGCAATAAGAGCGGCTTTTGCCTCTGCAGAAAAAAGATTCCTTGAGGGGCCTTTCTCCGAACATATAGATGTCCGGTGGGGAATGAATCTCTGTGTCCATTGCAATGATGACAACATTGAGAAGAATGGCATTTCCTACGTGAACGCAAGTGGAGATGGACTTGAATTCAATCAATGTCTGAACTGTAGGATTGGCATCCTGTATAATCTAGTAACAGCAAAGGCCACGATGGATAGCTATGTTGTCGGATTAGGGCAACCTGCCCAGTTCAGTGGCATGTCGTTCTATTGGGTGGCAATAGGTCCAGATGAGATGCGTGACTTTCGTCCAGTTTATGAGGTTCTCAAGAACGGTCAATGGAGTGGCTCGGTTTCCTTTGATGCCGATTTTAGGATTCGCTATCTCCCGTTTGAAAACATGCAGGCCTCGGTAAGTAGAGGCTCACCGGAACCCTGGATCCGAGATATTCCTGCCGACCTTCAGGCTGCGGTCGCACAGTTCATTGAAGCCGCAAGACCTCAGATCGAGGTTGCTCTTGTACTAAAGTAAAACGCTCGGTGAATATGATGGGAACTGAAAAGCTAGTTCGGGATAAGATTCCTGAACTAATGAAAAAGACAGGGACGAACCCCAATGTGCGTATCGTAAAGAACCAAGAGCTGGATGTTTTTCTACGCAAGAAGATAGTCGAGGAAGCCAAGGAATTGTTTGAAACTGGTGATATAGAGGAGCTTGCAGATCTCTATGAGGTACTTGATGCCTTTGTGAAACATAGAAAGATTGACAGTGGCTTGCTTGAAATGCAGCGACTTGCTAAAAATTTGGCACGGGGTGCTTTCTCTAACGGGGTTGTTCTGGATATGGAATGAACGATATCAATCGTTTGCAACCCCTACTCATACTCTGAAACTTCGGACAAAGGTTATATTGGGAAAACGGCGAAATCGAGGAAGAATACCACCCCTAGTAGTGGTGGTTCCATGTGGTCATGGAGTGAATGATTATGGCAACCGATGAAATAAAGCCAATACCCGAAACCCCAGTCAAGCATGAAGACACTGGTCCCCTGTCGCGGTACCACGTCGAGAAATACGCTGCAAGAGAATTGCCCTATACAACACAGTCTATTTGTCCAGAGTGCTTACTGGCGCATGATGAGGTTCATGTGATTGACGCTACTGTATTCGAAGAGAATGGAAAGATCATGTACAAAAAATCCTGTGAGAAGCATGGCGAGTTCATTGATATCTACTGGGGCGACGCCGAGATGTTCAAGAAAGCCCAGAATTGGTGGTACAAATCAGTCGGACTCGACAACCCACGTACTGAAACTGTCAAGGGTTGTCCTGAAGACTGTGGGCAATGCCCCGAGCATAAGTCACACACCGCACTTGCGTTATTGGATGTCACCAACCGTTGCAACCTGAGATGTCCCATCTGTTTTGCTGTTGCTGCTGAAGGTGGCAATGTCTATGAACCAACACCAGATGAAGTCCTTGACATGATGAAGAATCTACGTAGCAACAAGCCTGTCCCCGCACCTGCACTGCAATTCGCAGGCGGCGAGCCCACTGTTAGCAAGCACCTACCCCAATATATCAGGTGGGCAAAACAGCTCGGTTTCAGACATGTTCAGATTGCCAGTAATGGCATCCGTGTAGGGAAAAGCAAGGAGTACCTTCAGGAGCTCCGTGATGCGGGTCTCTCAACCATCTATATGCAGTTTGATGGTATCACTCCAGAACCTTATATCGAGGCTCGTGGTTCGAACTTGCTCCCCATTAAGAAACAGGCAATTCAAAATGCTCGTGAAGTGGGAATGGAATCTATCGTGTTGGTTCCGACTGTCGTCCGGGGTGTGAATAGCGACCAGCTTGGTGGGATCATCGAGTTTGCTGTGGAGAACCGAGATGTTATCCGATGTGTCAATTTCCAGCCTGTCAGTATCACAGGACGGATTGATCACGAATCCCGTGAGAAGATGAGGATTACAATCCCTGACGCCATCAAGCTCATTGAGGAACAGACCAATGGCGTGATCACAAAGGATTCATGGTACCCCGTCCCTGCGATGATGCCTGTCGGACGCGCACTTGGGCTCATCAAGGGTGGCCCACAACTTGAGCTAAGCTCACACTTTGCTTGTGGGATGGCTACATTCCTTTACATTGAAGATGACGGTTCTTACAAGCCAATCACTGAGATCATCAACGTTGATGCATTCATCAAGTTACTAGAGGAAATCGCAAATCTTTATGCCGATAGTAAGAGAGCTGCAAGCAAGCGTGCCAAGGCAAAGTTGGCTGCTGGCGCCCGTCACTTCAAGAAGAAAGGGATCCTGATGGATCTCCTGAACGCCTTCCTTAATCGAGGTGATTATGATTCCCTCGCTCAATTCATGCGGAGGATCATCATGCTTGGAATGATGCATTTTCAGGATCCGTACAACTTCGACCTTGAGCGTATCCAGCACTGCGACATCAACTATGCAGTCCCTGACGGTCGGATTGTCCCATTCTGCACCATGAATACCATCCATCGCTCTCGTGTCGAGGACAAGTTCTCACAACCCATCGATGTGTGGCGTGGTAAGCACAAACCCTCCCAAGTTGAAGAAGAAAGCCTTTCCAATCCTTTCGTTGCAACTGATTGAGAATAATGTTTGAGGATGGCCAAGAACCATCCCTCTTCTTTTTATTATTTCCTATTATAATTATGGTATGAATTGAATTCATTAACACGGTTTAATTTTTTGATACATTTCCTATACCTCGATCCACACGTCAAATAACTATCAATTCCCAACCAATTATGACATTATTGTTTAATAATACAACTATTAATCTAAAATATATTACTATTATTAACCAATCGTATACAAGAAATGTCCAAATATACCCTAGGGAAAGAGTTATTAGCATCCTTTGAGAGAAGTTAAAGTGGCAATAGTCTGGTAGGTGTGTACGGGTTACATGCTTACTGTCAAACATGGGCTAAATATGCAAGGCGGGTACGTGGGCTAGTTTTTCGTTACATGCCCTCAATTACGAAACTCCCCCCTCCTACCACGATTTCCCACGGACCCGCCACCTACTGCGCATCGATTGCTTCTACTAACTGTATTCTGGCTTGCAGTCTTGCCTTGTAGCAAGAAGTTCCTGAATATCTGACCATGAATATTTTTTTTCAGAATAGCAACGAACCTAATTATTAATTAGAACACAACCTCAAAATGTGACTCACGGTGCTTGAAATGAGGCAGAAACTAAAATTCTTCCAAGTCGATGCTTTCACGGATGTTCCTTTCGGAGGGAATCCTGCGACTATTGTCCTTGGGGCTGACAACCTGAGCGATGAGGATATTCACAAGATATCCCGAGAATTCAATGTACGTGAGATCGTATTCACCTCTGGCTCCTATTCCGCTGATTTCAAGTTTCGATATGTGACACCTGGTGGCGAGGTTGATTTTTCAGGTCATGCGACGGTAGCTGCGTTCCATGCATTGGTCGAAGAGGGTCTAATTGAAGTCGTTGAAGACATCCGGATGGTCAGTCTGGAAACAAGTTCATCTCTTTTGCAGGTAGACATTGTGAAGAACGAGCAGACTGGCATTCCTGAGATACAGATTACCCACAATCGCCCAGAGTTTCTCCGCACATACGATTCGGTGCAATATGCCGAGGCATTAGGCATCCATCTTGTTGATATCATGTCACTGTATCCGATTCAGACTGTAAGCACTGGCATCCCTAATCTAATGGTGCCTGTTACAAGCCTTGATGCGCTACGGCGGGTAAAGCCAAACTGGGATCTCCTTCAAAAGCTCGCCGAGGATTGTGACTATCTGGCAATCGAGGTCTTTACACGAGACACCATTGATGTCACCTCCGATGTACATGTTAGACATTTTGCCCCCTCTCTTGGAGTTAGTGAAGACCCGGTTACAGGGTCTGCCGCTGGAGGGCTTGGGTCATACCTTATCCGATATGGATTGATGTCATCCACCAATATTGTATCGAGCATCGTGGTCGAGCAAGGACATATTTTGGGTCGTCCTGGGAAAGTCATAGTCGAAGTCACTGGCAATCAGCAGGAAATCCAACAGGTAAAAGTGAGCGGCACTGCAGTGACCGTCGCAAAAGGCGAGATATTCCTGTGAATGACAAAGCATCTGAGAGATCTCTGCTTCGGTGATACATGAATACCCATTCGACATTTTCAGAAACTCTAAAAAGGGATGTGAGGGGTTCCGCTTTTGAGTGTGGAGCGCGATGACTAGTTTCGATGCCATTTGGAAAGAAGAACTGAATAAAGTGAATGAAGCACTATCGGACTATTTGGACTTCAAGATTCAACAAGCATCCAATGTTGGAGAATGGCACATTCAATTCTATACCAATCTGAAAGAATACCTTATGCGTGGAGGGAAACGGCTTCGGCCGATTCTTGTTGTTGTCGGATACAAGTCTGTCAAATCTACCATCGAACTCGAATATCTCTATAGGGCTGCAATATCAATCGAGATACTTCATAATGGCTCGCTCCTCCATGATGACCTCATTGACCATGATGAAACCCGCCGCGGAGGAAAGACGTTCCACGTCACTTATCGGGACTTGTTTTTCGAACAGACCAAAAATGTCGAGAAAGCCATTGATCTGGGCACCACGATGGCTATTCTGGGTGGCGACCTCTTACTGAACATGGGTGCACAAGCCATCAGTGATTCGGCACTTCCGCCAGACCTTGCGAGAATCTGCCTCAAGCAGTACCAAGATGCATTCCAATCGCTTGCCAACGGGGTTTTGCTGGAGATGACGATGATTGACTGGGATGATGTCACACCAGAGATATATCTTGAGATGATCCGTCTCAAGACTGCTATCCTGTTCGAGAAGTCATTGGTCATGGGAGCAATTCTTGCAGGTGGGACTGAAACCCAAATCTCAGCTCTGGAAGACTTTGGGGTGAAAGTAGGTCAGGCGTTCCAAATACAAGATGATATTCTTGGTTCTTTTGGTGACGAGAAAGTTACTGGGAAGTCTGCTGGCGGTGATATCCGTGAGGGCAAGAAGACCATGCTTGTGCTCAATGCTTACAATCTTGCCGACGCTGACCAGAAGAAGACCCTTGATAATCTGTTGGGCAGGCATGGGATGACAGATACCGAAGTCGATAACGTGCGTGATGTTTTCATTGAATGTGGTGCTTTGGATGCGACAAAGAAGATGATGCTTGATCTGTTGTCGGAGGGACAGCAATCGCTTGATACGGCGGATCCACCGCTCGCCCCGAAGTACAAGGAATTCTTGCTTGCTCTCTCAGAGTTCCTAGTGAAACGTGACTACTAGACTGGTTAAACCGCGCTCACAAGTCTTAGCCCTAGGATGACCACATCCTCCCCTTTCTCTCGGAGGATCTGCTTCATATCCTCCAAAATCAAAGGTGTGTTGCGTCTTACATACTCGAGGAAATCCCTCTCTGAGTTGCACAACGCCTTTCGCATAAGGTCTGCATGTTTCTTGATGTTCTTGGTTGCGGTCGGATCTGATAATCTACCACCATAGAGCTTTTTCAGCATAGTAGTTTCGATGAATTCAGCAATCGAGGACGAATTGCTTACAATTCTTTCGCGTGGTCTGACGGGCGTTTCTGTCGCTGTGACAATGAGGTCTCTTTCTTTGAATACCTGTTCGAATTCATCAGGAGTGAGTTCACCTATTTCAAGGTCTTCTAGCACAATCTGTCTTTTCCAACAACGCCTTTGTTGGAACTCGGTTGGGGTTATGTATCCCTTTGCGTGCATATCATTCAAGATTCTCTTGAAATCCTTCTCAGATATCAACGAATGGGTCGCAGAAATCATCAAGAATTTCTGATACAGGACTGCCTCGAATTCGATAATGGAAGATCCAAATGCTCGAATGACATCTTGTTCAATTATACTTCTGTCTTCTTTCGTATTCATGTCATTCACCGCTAGACCCTGATACTCGACAACCGCGTATATTAGGTTCAATTCTTATATGAACATTCGCTCAACAGACCAATTACGAAAAAAACAGAATAGTTTCAATTATTCGTAAAACAAAAAGAACGGGGAACACGCGGTTCCCCGAATTGTGACTATCGTTTTCTAACCAAGATGAACACGATTACAATTACCGCAATAACACCGACACCAATCATAGCAAACATAATGAGGTTACTAATGTCTGGCGGGGGCGGAGTATTGTCTACTACAGTCGTTTCTATTGTAGATTCGCTTCCCCAAGTGATCTCGTAACTCCCTCGAACAGCTGTGTTCCCAAGTGTATCATTGGCGAATACCGTGAACTCGATAGACGAGTTGGTCAGTCCCGTGATAACGGTACTATAAACACTGGTTGATGAGTCCAACTGGACAACAACAGTGTCTGAACCATTATCGTATGATATCCAAACCTTGTCCACGTCGCTCACATCAGTAATGGTTGCTGATATTGTGACATCTTGCCCATTAGTTGGATCTGTTGGGGCCCATGAGAGGTCTGTAACCTTTGGTCCCATTTCATCTACGTCATCTATGGTATTTTCTGACCTGTTGCCCACTGCCCAATCCAAGAAGTTCTCAAGTAATACAACGTTGCTGAATAACGCTGTCTTTCCGTAGTCAAAGTCACTGAAGAAGGTCGTTCCGGACACAAGCAGCCGAAGATTGTTTATCTCTTCTACTGCTATCAATGGTATCTGGTCACCATTCTTCCCGTCCTGAGTATCATCGTATATCAATGTAGGTTCTGGAACGTTCTGGTCGGTCTGATACGCTGACTCGTCTGCATAAATGATTGGAAGTACCGGCCCCTCGTCAAGAAAGTAAAGACTACTGGGTGAATAGAGTGTTATACTTGACATCGCCGTCGTCAGTCCCTCTGTATCCGCAGGATTCGGAATCGTGTAAATGTCATTGTACCAAGGTTGGTATGTTCCTTGCATGTAGACATTATCATCATTTATTCGGATTTGTGACCCAATGGCCTCAAGTATCGAATTGGGCCGTGCAATATTCTCGCTCTCGCTAAAATCTCCTCTTCCTGTAAGAATCATCGACTTGTTTCCAGATGCAGCCCAGTTCGAAATCGCCGTGAGTTCGTCCGACGTGTATACATCAAGGGCACAGGTAATGATTAGAAGATCCACATCAGCAAGCGCAGATGCCGTTATCTCTGATTGATGATTGACCATCTGGAAGTGATTCCGTACCAGTGTCTGGTTGACGGAATTTAATGCATCTTGATCAGTATAGTCGTTGGAGTGAGCGTAATCGAACATTGCAACATAATCGTACGTGATTACGATTTCTGGTGCAGTCAGCCCGTTCGTAAGAGTGTAGAATAGGCTCAATGTGCCATTCACCGCACGTGACAACGCCTCTTTTGTCGCACTCATCACATCAGCCCGATCAAGCGCCCTCGTTTCATTATCCGGATATGCCGCTACAATAAGGTCATAGTACGCATGTGACCGTGTTGCAGCGCTCACAACCTCCTGCGATACGTTGGAGATTAGCGTTTCTGTTGGTGTAGTCAGCTCTATGATGCTCAGGTTGGAGTTGATATCTGCCTCATAGCCTGCGTGTCCTGGATGTCCGGGGCCTGTATGTAGAGGGATGCAGGGGTCTGTGAAGTAGTGAAGCATCACGCCAGCTGCAAAGAATCCCTTCTCCCACTCACTTGCTGTGAAATTGGCCCGTGCATAATCGAACCATTGTGATGCAGCTGCTGGTGCATTATGCTCTCCAGTTTCAGGGTAGTAAAGGTGATTGTCCCAATCTTGCCATGCCTGGTCCGGAGTTGTGGATCCAGCCAGTAGCTCAGGAAGATAGTACTCGAACACATCCTTCCATCCTTGGTCACTTATACTTTCAACAGCTTTGTTTGCGATGAACATGTGTGTCTGAAGTCCCCATGCTTCCGCTGGTTGAGCAAGCGGTAATGTGATTGCAAACGGAATCATGGAAACCAAAAGGATAAACAGTACAACCTTTGATTTTTTCATAATCTGTTTCATTGTTATGTACTTCTATTAAACTCTCTGTTCAACGGGTCGAATTGCAAAACGACAAAAAAAGAAAACGAGAAGTAGATGGGTTGTCCCCAAATATACTTCAAGTGAAGCATTCTACTTCTTCTTCATTACTGCGATGATAATGACAACGACTACGACTGCACCAATTGCACCAATAGCAAGGAGCAATGTGTTGTCAGCTGCCTGAGCTTGGTTCATGCCAAAGTCAATGGTTCGGCTGACAAAGTTCATGGCGCCTGTCATGACGATGTCGTAGTATTCTGCCTCGGACATTGGTCTGTAGTCACCGTATGGTGATGCACCAGACACAACGAGAACGCCGTTCCCAGCGTCACCCGCACCAATCTCAAGGGTCGCTGCGACGAATGAACCCTTGTCACCTTCCTGATGGGCATACCCATCAATTAGGTCGTTGTTCACTATAGTCGCTGAGCCACCAAATCTGAGCAGTACGTATACATTATTGATGCTCTGGGTTTCGAGTGCGACAACACCCTCACCTTCAGCACCAGTTGTACTACCGTAGAGGCAAGTTGGGCCATGCATCAGAATTTTTCCTACACCTTCGACGATGTCGGCGATGAATGGATCTGTCCCAGTCACATTGGCTATTGCCCTGTATGGGGCTGCAGCACTTGAATATGGGTCTTCAACCGATAGTGGCTCGCCATAGACATGTGATCCGACTGCTTCAAGGATAGCGGTCATGTTGTTGTTGATGTACGCACCAGAGTAGTCAGAGTCGTACCCAATCCACATGAACTTCTTGCCAGCGTTGAACCAGTCAGCAATGGCATTGATTTCTGCTGATGTGTATCCGTTGGAATCGCCGTAGATCGAACCTGCGACAAAGCCAACTGCATCATCAAGGTCTGCTGCTGTGATCCCGTCTTCATCAAAGACAACTGTGTAGCCCATGGCTGTCAAGTTGTCACTTAACCACTGGTCTGTGGTATTTGCTAGATTGATGTTTTTCTGGCCATGACCATAGTCAAAGACTATAGTGCCAGTGCCTTCAGCGGCGACGGGGGCAGGACCGATGAGAAATGCTGCGAAAAGGGCAGTTAATATACTAACTGTTAAGATTCTCTTCGCCAAAAGGTTTCTTCTCATTTTTATTATTGTCCTCCTTTTATCTTCAAAGAAGATACAGAAGGCGTAGTTATTACAGGATAAAACCTTTTCGTGAGGGTCGGATACCACCTTTTCTGCGTCAAATCAGCAAAATACGCCACATTAGTAACTAATTAGTATTTTTTCTGCTGTCACACATTGCTTCTCCATTTTGGTAAACCTTAATATCTGTAATGATTCCATGAACACTAGCTATACGGATGAGAAAACGGTGTTGTCAATCTTCCCATTGATGCACCCAAAAGAGGATTGAAGAATGAGCGAGTTCGAGTCTACACGAAACACAAAAACCATCATCATTACTGTTGTTGTGATAGCTATAGTCGCAGTTGGCGGCTTTGTTGGATTCTCCCTCTTAGGAGGAGGAGGATCAACTGGAACTACGACCACCACTGGGACTACAGGCACTACCCTCACTATCCTAACGCGGCATGATGTTGCGATTCACAATGTCTTCGAGCCTGCTTTTCTAGCAAGCGATTTGGCTCAAGATGCCGGGATCACAGATATCCTGTGGAAGACACCTAGCGGAGAATTTTGGGATGATCTGATTGAACTCGGTGAGATTGATGTTGCATGGGGTGGCGGTCCCACACTGTTTGACCAGCTGATGAGGGACGATTATCTTTTACCTCTTAATAGCACATACATACAGGGCATCCTAGATAGAGTTCCTGATTCTATCGCAGGTGCTGATATGAAACGGACATACAATGGAGATATCGTCTGGGTCGCAGCGGCAATCTCGACTTTCGGATTCACAGTCAACCATCAGTTCCTTGATGACTATAACCTGCCGACTCCAACATCATGGACTGACCTTGCAGGTCCTATCTATGGCAGTCTCTTGCCCAACATCAGAACCATTGCGATGGGCAACGCTCCTGATACTACTTCAAACACTCGCATCTACGAGATCATCACTCAGGGTCTGGGATGGAACGAGGGCTGGACGACAATGGCTAGGATGGCCGGCAGTGCAAACATCTATGGAGGTTCAGTAGAAACACAGCAAGCAGCAGAGCTTGGACAAGTCGGCATCTCTATGTCAATTGACTTCTATGGTTACCTTACACAGTTTCGCAATCCGGACTGTGAGTACATCTTACCTGAAGGACAATCGATTGTGAACGGAGATCCTATTGCAATCCCCGCAACCACTCAGAACAAGGATTTGGCCGAGGTGTTCATCGACTTCGTGCTTTCTCCCGAGGGACAAGCACTCTGGCTAGATGACTCCATAAGGCGAATGCCTGTTTTAGAAGACGCTTTCCGTGAACCAGGTGCGGCAGGTGCACAGGATCTTTATGCAGTCTATAACCAGACTAGGGCAACGACCGGAATCGATTTCAATGATACATTGTCACTTGAAACCAATGCAGCATTCATCCAATACTTCGAGTCTGTGTTTACGAATGCTCACACCGAGCTTCAACAGGCATGGGGTGCTGTTGTACAGGCATACTACGACAATAAAATTACCGAAGCAGAGCTGGATAACTATGCAGCCCTCTTGGGAGCGCCCGTCACTGTCACAGATCCTGATACTTCGGTCGATGAGGAATTCACTCTAGCGTACTGCAAATCTATCAATAACAAGATAATCTATGACAGCGATTTTGCCACAGCGATAAAGTCTGCATGGACGACTGCTGCAAAGGCACAATACAATGATGTCTACAATCAAATCATGTCCTTGTACATATAGGAGTTAGATCGATTTGTCAGGGAAAGGTGAATCATCACCGCCTGACGCTCAAGTGGAAGAGCCGGAACTCATGCCGGCTGCTCCTCTTGAGCAGTTACGTTATATCATAACGGGCGGCGATGCAGGATTATCATTAGCGAATCGCACATCTCTTTTCATTAAGAGCCACATGGTTTCATTGGGATTCCTGTTGGCAGTACTCGTTGGTGGCGGTTCACTGTTTGTACTCTATGGGATCAACATTCTGATTCAATTCCTTGTCGGTATGTTGGTAGTATACGTATTCAGGATGCAACTGGTAGGTCTGGGTCGAGGAATCATAGGTTTCATCAGAAACCCCCATAGCAAATCAAAGGGTGTGATCCCTACTTTGAAAGAGGGGATACAGCAGCTGAGGGCCGAGATGGACTCCTTATCGTGGATTCAATTGACCGCTGTGCTTGTCGCATTCGGTCTATTCCTGATAGCACCCCTTTTGAGTGTAGTCTTCACATCCTTCATTGACCCTAATACGGGTATGCCCTCACTTTACCACTTTGTAAACCTGTTCTCTGACTCGAACTTT
>JAJRZD010000023.1 GCA_024275415.1 archaeon | reverse complement strand
CGACCATCAAGGTGAGCTTCTGGTAATGACACAATGTGGAGAGATGCCAAAGAACTACCGAGGGTGTTGATTGAGAACGAACCAACTAACAGCAAGACATCTTCAACTACTGATTGCCCTGCAAGAAGATCCGATGGCACGCCTTGATGTTCTTGCGAAGAGAGTAGGCCTTTCTCGAACCACTGTCGCGAGCTATTTGAAATGGTTATCTGGCGAGAATCCTCTGAAGAAGAGATACTTTCGAGTAGTCCCTGATTTTAACGAAGATGCACTCAACATGAGAACGATTGATGTCTTGTTTGACACGCCCGATTACAACTCACTCCGACGAGTCGAGGAAATTTGCGATAAGCATCCTTATACAAAATATCGGGCGCGGTGCTATGGCGGCTTGAGTCATGTATTCGCTCAATTTCGGATACCCAAAGGAACCAAACCTGTTTTGAGTGAATATCTCCGCGACTTGAAACGCAAAGAGGTATTTCAGGATTTCCGAGTTCTCCCAACAAAGTCCGTAGAAACTATCTTCACGGTACCACGATTGGAACATTGGGATATTGATTTCCTTTCGTGGAACTTTGATTGGTCAGACTGGCTTGATTCCCCAATTGACCTTGGTTCATCGGTAAGGTCACTTCCAGCAGATGATTCGAAGCTTGGACTACTGACGAGGGATGATGTATATATTTTGAGCATCCTGCCCCGAGGGGTTAGAAGGAAGCAGAAAGAGATGATCTCGGATTTGAAGAAGCAAGGAGTAGACTTTACCTCTCAAGAATTCTCGCGCAGGCTTAAGATGCTCAACGAGCATTTCGTATCACGGTATCATGTCTATGTTGATATTGCTGCGTTTGACTTGTACAGTAATGTCATCATCACTGCGACATGCGAGCCTGAATTCTCTCAAAGTCTCAAAGACCGACTCGCTACCAATCCCTTACCTTTCCGGTCTACCTTGAAGATATCCGATGATTTCTTCTTCTGGTATCTCCGAATGCCATCCAGTCACCTGTCAGAGCTCGTGCACTTCCTACACCCCAATGTGGACTCTCTATGGATGTCAAATGTGGACTATACACAGACCGAGGTCTACATTCTATGGCCCAGTGCATTCAATGGACAATCAAAGGAATGGATAACTGAGGAGGAGTTCATGAGGGGGGGAACTGTTGAGTAGGTCGGTTTGTATAGGTTCATCTCCAGCAATTGTCACTCACACATTTCTACAATTCCGTTATGAATAATGGCGGGCCTTAGCCATCATATCGAATCCGAGAGTGCCATGGCATAATACGTCATGGTTTTATCCACGAGTTACAACCGAGTATTGAGGATTGATGAGGCTTTTTAGTGTTGGAATATGTATGGCTATTCTTGGACTGTTGATATTGCCAGTTTATGCACAGGATCGTCGTGTTGTACGAATAGGATATCGAGAGCTTCAACTTGCACCCGAAGACATGTCAGCTTTGAGTGATAGCATTGAAGCATTCAGAACCAATCCCGAACTCCAACAATTGATTCAAGACAATGACTCGCTGTTCTGGGAAAAGTTAGGCGGTTTCGATGAATCATTTGAATCGAATATATCAGTATCTACCTATGCGATAGTACGAATCAATGAAACAGGTTTCTTCCAGACAGTCGTTGCATTAAATAGTGAAACAGATAATCTTGAGTGGGTTCGGACGCTGGATCAATCCTTTACATTGAACTATTCTCTGGCCGTACGAACCGCGACTGACTTTTTTGTAGATGATGGCCACTATTGGGGGGTCTGTGAAGAGATTGTCGTCGTACCGGGGACTAACTACGGTTTAGACTCGAAAGCCGTGTGGCTCTTTAGATTCTATCTTATCGGGGAATCAGAAAGATGGACTCTTCTGATTGACACCAATGGATTCCTTCAGGATTACCTGTTCGAGGATGTTCCTTGTCAAACATGCACTGACTATACCGTTCTGGTGATAATTGGATTGTCGTTTTCTATTGTAGTATTGGTTTTAGTTGGATCACACTGGCGAAAAAAGCACAGGTGACCTGACACTAATGTGAATGTACATTATCCATCTCAATGTTGGGCAATGAGAACGCAAACAATTCGGCAAACTCTATTCCTGAAAGACCGCTTATCCTATCAGACAGCCGCTTTATTCCCCTTGAAGTGCCTTTTATGGTCAGGATCTCAAAACAATGGGTCTTCGTAATGTGTGTATGGAGTGTCGAGATTACCTGTGCTTCAGAATCGTGCTGCTGTTTCAGCAGTTCAGCCATCAAT
>JAJRZD010000022.1 GCA_024275415.1 archaeon | reverse complement strand
GTTGAACAGGTCAATCTCCACATCCTTGGAGTGAGCGAACACCGTGTACTCGTTGTCAACGAAATGTCGTTTCTGGACACGAACCTTGGGATACCCTTGCTCGACAAGGAAGGTCTCTAACCAGTAGCTGTTGAACTCCTCAAAGTCGTGGCCCAACGCAAGAGAGAGGTCATCGAACCGCTCGAACACCTTCTCGAAGCGTCTGTCCACGGCCTCGAAGCGCTTGTCCATCTGCTTCTGCATGGCATCGAAGCGTCTGTCCATGGCCTCGAAGCGCTTGTCCATCTGCTTCTGCATGGCATCGAAGCGTCTGTCCATCTGCTTCTGCATGGCATCGAAACGTCTGTCCATGGCATCGAAGCGCTTGTCCATCTGCTTCTGCATGGCATCGAAACGTCTGTCCATGGCATCGAAGCGCTTGTCCATCTGCTTCTGCATGGCATCGAAACGTCTGTCCATGGCCTCGAAGCGCTGGTTGCTCTCAAAACGCAACTGTTTGATCTCATGGAGAACCTCAGTCATCTCATCACGTTTGACATACGTCCCCGGCTCGATTATCTCGAAGAACTGCTCTCTGAGAGTGGGGTCACGTTTCAATGCCTCGAGAACCTTCTTGGCGGTCTCGATGGCATCGGGGTCCTTTTTTGCCACGGTCATCAATGCTCATTACTAATCACTTAAGATGGCTTTTAAACATATTTTCGGACTGAGTATCATGTGAAATATCAAGAAACATGACGAAAGAACCTCGATACTGTATGCAACCCCTCAGGTTCGCCACCTATGCAGGACTCATCTGATGGAGAAACGTATACATCTACTGACTAAGATAGAACCGATTCTGGAAGGATTCCCTTTGAGTCCTACTCATGTGCCCTGAATTGCCTATCCATATACCACGATTCTTATGATATGAGGTGCAGCAGCTGTAATGCTAACCACAAGATTCGCTGTGGCATACAGCAAGTACTGTAAAACTTGAGCAGAGCCCCCAAATCGAAAGGCTTTATATCAAGACGGAGAAGCTTCGCATCATCAGTTAGGACTAGAGGTGTGCCCTTGAGTTCAAAGAAGATTCGTGTACTCGTCGCAAAACCTGGTCTGGATGGCCATGACCGCGGAGCCAAGGTAGTCGCTCGGGCGCTCCGAGATGCTGGGATGGAAGTGATATACACAGGCCTTCGGCAGACACCAGAGATGATTGTTCGGGCGGCCATTGACGAGGCTGTTGATGTGATTGGGCTTAGTATCTTGAGTGGAGCTCATAATGCGATATTTCCACGTGTCATGGAACTGCTCAATGCCGAAGGGGTTGATGACATCCTCGTTGTGGCTGGCGGAATTATCCCTGAGGATGATGTTCCCATGCTCAAAGAAGTGGGAATCGCTGAGGTATTTGGTCCAGGGACTCCACTTCAGGAGATTGTCGATTTCATACAGAGCAACGTCAAGAAGTAGTATCTTTTGATGGGAGTGTTCGAGTGTCTGTCGAAAAGCTCGTAGAGGGTATCCTTAGTGGCAAGCGTCGCGAGCTGGCACGTCTTATTTCACTTATAGAGGACGAGGACGCAATCGCCTCAGAGGTGCTCAGTCGTCTTTACAAGAACACTGGACATGCCAAGATTATTGGAGTGACCGGCCCTCCGGGGTCTGGTAAGAGCACACTTGTGACACGAATCACCACCGAGTATAGGAAGCGTGAGCAGTCAGTAGGGATTATCTGTGTTGATCCATCAAGCCCTTTCTCTGGCGGCGCACTGCTTGGAGACCGTATCCGGATGCAAGAGCACAGTCTGGATGACGAGGTCTTTGTAAGGAGCATGGGGACGAGAGGGCATCTCGGGGGTCTCTCAAGAGCAACATCAGATGCGGTAAGGGCTGTTGACGCTTTTGGAAAAGATGTTATCCTAGTCGAAACAGTAGGTGCAGGACAGTCGGAGGTCGAGGTCATCGAGATTGCTCACACTGTGATAGTGACTGATGTCCCGGGAAGTGGAGATGATATTCAGGCTATCAAGGCAGGGATTATGGAGATTGCAGACATCTTTGTTGTGAACAAGAGCGATCTGCCCGGTGCAGACAAGAAGGTCACAGAGATCAATGCTATGCTTGATACTGACCAAAAGATGGGAACGTGGCGACCGCCCGTTATCCTCACCAATGGACGGACAGGTGAGGGCATCACAGAGCTTGTGGATATGATTGAGGAACACTTTGCATATCTGGCTTCGAGTGGACAACTTGAGGCACGCGGGCTTCGTCGGAGCAGAGAAGAGCTGGAGCAACTCATGGAGTACAAGTTGACCCGCGAACTTCTTTCGACACTACGTGGTCGTCCTGAGTATGAGAACGCAATCCGTGAGATTGCCCTCCGGAGAGAAGACCCTTATACTGTTGCTGAGCGTCTTATCACGGAATTCCTTGTCAAGTGTAGAGAGTAGGTGAAATAATTTGGTCGAGGAGAAGGACGTTTCTGAATCCCTGAAAGAGTGGGATGAGAAGGTCGTTGGGAAGACCCTTGAGAGGTTTCCAGAGCGCAAGAAGGAGTTCGCAACGATATCCGGAATCCCCGTCAAGCGTTTGTATTCCCCAGTGGACACCGCAGACATCGACTACAACAGAGATGTTGGCTTTCCTGGTGCTTACCCCTTCACGAGAGGTGTCCAACCGACAATGTACCGCGGTCGCTTCTGGACCATGAGGCAGTATAGCGGATTCGCCACAGCCAAGGAAACCAATGAGCGCTTCAAGTTCCTGCTGGAGCAAGGTCAGACAGGTCTCTCAGTTGCCTTTGACCTACCAACACAAATTGGCTATGACTCCGACCATCCGTTGGCACAAGGTGAAGTCGGAAAGGTGGGTGTTGCTATCGATTCGCTTGCTGATATGGAGGTTCTTTTTGACTCGATTCCATTAGACAAAGTAAGCACATCCATGACAATAAACGCCCCAGCCAGCGTCCTTCTTGCCATGTACATTGTAGTGGCCGAGAAGCAGGGGGTTCCTATGGAGAAGCTTCGAGGAACTGTCCAGAATGACATCCTGAAGGAATATGCTGCACGCGGAACCTACATCTTCCCGCCCCAGCCATCAATGAGACTGACCACAGATATCTTTCGATTCTGCTCTGAGAAGATGCCGCTATGGAACACGATTTCGATCAGCGGCTACCATCTACGTGAGGCTGGCTCAACCGCAGTCCAAGAAGTCGCGTTCACGATTGCGGATGGGATTGCCTATGTCGAGTCTGCTATCAAGAGTGGGCTGGATGTGGACGCATTCGCTTCTCGCCTCTCCTTCTTCTTTGGCAGCCATTCAGATTTCCTTGAGGAGATTGCCAAGTTCCGTGCGGCACGTAGACTCTGGGCTCGGATAATGAAGGAACGATTCAATGCAAAGAGTGATAGGTCAACCCGTATGAGATTCCACACACAGACTGCCGGATGCACCCTAACTGCACAGCAGCCTGATAACAACATCGTTCGTGTCACGATGCAGGCATTACAGGCTGTGCTCGGAGGCACGCAATCACTCCATACCAACTCGCGTGACGAGGCACTGTCACTTCCCACCGAGGACTCGGTGCAAATTGCGCTCAGAACCCAGCAGATCATCGCCTACGAGTCTGGTGTAGGTGATACTATCGACCCACTTGCGGGATCCTACTATATTGAATATCTTACGAACGAAATTGAGCGATTGGCAACGGAGTACATCAAGAAGATAGACTCCATGGGCGGTGCACCGGCTGCCATCGAACAAGGTTATATCCAGAAAGAGATCCACGCTGCAGCATATGCGTTCCAGAGAGCAGTTGATAGTGGGGAGCGAGTGGTTGTGGGTGTCAACAAGTTCACGGTCAAAGAGGAGCAATCCATGGAGTATCTGAGGGTCAATCCACAGATCGAACGTGAACAGGTCGAACGATTGATGGCACTGAAGCAGGATCGTGACGGTGCAAAGGTCGAGGCAACTCTGAAGGCGTTGAAGCAGTGTGCTGAGGGGACTGAGAACCTGATGCCCTATATCATTGACGCAGTCAAAGCATATGCAACACTTGGAGAGATTTGTGATGTCTTGCGTTCTGTATTCGGCGAGTACAAGGCACCTGACATCCTTTGAGGTGAGATCGTGACAATTGACAAGATAGATCATATCGGCATTGCAGTCAAGAGTATCGAAGAGGCGCTACCCTACTACAGGGATATCTTGGGCTTGGAGTACATGGGAAGTGAGGTAGTGGAGGAACAGAAGGTTCGTGTGGCATTTCTTACGATAGGGGAGAGCCGTATCGAACTGCTGGAGCCCACAAGTCCGGATAGCCCAATTGCCAAGTTCATTGAAAAACGGGGTGGAGGCATACATCATATTGCAGTCAGAACCGATGCAATCCATTCAGACCTTCAAAAGCATGCGGAGAATGATGTCCGCCTGATCGATAACGAGCCAAGGATTGGTGCACACAACATGAGAATCGCTTTCATTCATCCAAAGTCTACGTCTGGCGTTCTTTTGGAGATATGCGAAGAGCCTGAATAGAGAATAGGCCCATGGCTAGTTTGACAACAGAGGACTTATTTGATTAGTTGAGTATATTATCCAATTGGAGGCATAACTGATGTCTGAGGAAGACCTCGACCATTTCGCATTATATCGCAAAGCGAAGAGCCATGAAGCGAATGGGCGCTATGATGAGGCACTATCAGCATACTCCAAGGCAGTACGGATCAATGAAGAATATGCACATGCTTGGTTCTACAAGGCGAGGCTGCACTACCAGCTAGGGCAGTATAACGAGTGCATCGAATGTGCAGAGAAAGCAATGAAGCTTGCCCCGGATTGGTCTGATCACTGCACAAAGATGCTGGTTGATGCAAGAGCAAAGATAGGTGGGTAGTTCATCCACTGACTTTCCGGACAATCTCCTCAATGGCGTCTGCAACATAGAGAGTATCTTCTCTGCTAACCATCCGGTTTAGCACAAACCTAGTTCGTGTGCCATATTCGCCATAGACGAGAATACCTTTTTCGGCCAGTTCTCTAGAGAAACGCCCTGCATCAATCCCTAGTCTATCTAACTTCACGAAGAGAATGTTTGTGTCCGGTGGTTCGACATCCAACTCAGGAACCTGTGATATCCGCTCGAAGAGAAGTCTTGCGTTTGCGTGGTCTTCTTTCAGCCTATCTACCATCTTCTCAAGAGCGATGATCCCTGGGGCTGCAATGATGCCTGCCTGACGCATGCCACCTCCCATCTTCTTGCGCATTCGGTGCGCCTCGTGGATGAACTCCTCAGTACCCGCGATGATTGAGCCCACAGGAGCCGAGAGACCTTTGCTCAGGCAAATCTGGACGCTATCAACATCTTTCACCAGCTCGCGTGCTTTGATTCCAAGGGCAACCGCTGCATTGAACAGGCGGGCACCGTCAACATGGATTTTCAATTCGCGGGAACGTGCGACCTCACAAAGCGCCTTGATCTGCTCTGGTGTGGTGACAACACCTCCTGCGTAATTATGCGTGTTCTCGATGATGACCATTGCTGTCCTCGCATAGTGGGCATCATCAGGACTGATGGCAGTTTCCAACGTTTCTGGAAGGATGTAGCCCCTGACGCCTTCGACTGGCTTAGGATATAGACCGCCAAGTGACGCCATAGCTCCGCCCTCGAACAGGAACGTATGTGACATCCTTTCCATCACTATCTCATCGCCACGTTTCGTCTGAGAGAACATCGAGATAAGATTCCCCTGAGTCCCGGAGGTCACCAGCAACGCTCGATCCTTCCCAAGGATACTTGCTGCCTTCTCTTGCAGCTCGTTCACTACCTCGTCTTCTCCGGCTACATCGTCACCGAGTCTTCCTTCCCTGTGTGCTGTAGCAATCGCCTCTATCATCTCATCTGTTGGAAGGGTGAAGGTATCACTACGGAGGTCAATCTTTTTCATATCCCTCCGGACAACCATTCAACGATTTAGATTTGTCCATTTGACGATGTACAGTTCGATATGATTATAGGCTATCCTCATTGGCAGACATTTCACAGACACCCTGTCGGAGTAATGGATATTGGAGAATGGGAAACTGGGCTACATCGAACGGATCCGACTATTTCGAAAAGACGCTAGATTGTACATCACGAGCAATGCCCTTAATGCATTCGCATTCGGGATAAGTTCGGTGATATTCAATCTCTATATGCTCGAGGCCGGTTTCGCAGAAGACTTCCTCGGTTTCTTCCTTTCAATTTCCATGTTTGCTACTGCTGCCATCGCAATAGTTGCAGGGATGTACACAGATCGACGAAGCAGGAAACAGACTGTGATGGTCGCAATTTTTGTGAGTTTTCTGATGATTACTGTCCAATACGTTTCTCTCGATCCTATCACTCTTATGCTGTCGCAAGTTGTGCTCGGTTTCTCAAGTGCTTTCAGTCAGGTGTCATGGGGGCCCTATATCACAGAGCTATCGACTAATGAAGAACGCGCACATCTATTCGGTTTCAGCAGCGGTATCTCGCTCCTTTCAGTGCTCGCCGGGAACCTGACAGGCGGTTTCCTCCCGAACATATTACAGACCTCGATGGGCTCTACCTCTGGGCTGTTCTTTCCCTACCGGTTCACGCTCTGGCTCAGCCTGATACCCATGTTCATCGGTGGCCTTGCAGTTATTCCCATGTCACGGGATCGGGCTCCAAACATGGGCTCTCGATTCGGCTTCCAGAACGTACACAGCTGGAAATTCATCGGACAGTATGCTACAGCTGTCACGATTCTTGGCCTGGGTGCTGGAATGATTGTCATATTCTTCAATGTCTTCTTCGCCCAAGTGTTCTCCGCAGACTCGTCTCTCATCGGTATCATCTTCGCCATCAACACCGTTGTTTTGGCGGTAGGGAATTTCACAGCCCCCGCTCTTTCAGATCGCATCGGGAAAGTGCGAACGGTAGTAGTCACTGAGGCATTATCTATTCCGTTCCTGTTGATGATATCGTGGGCACCCGTCCTTTACCTGGCTGTGATAGCATATGTTGCGAGAACCGTACTGATGAATATGGCCGGGCCTGTTGCGCAGGCTCTTTTCATGGAATGTCTGACCAAGGAGGAGCGTGCTACTGCAACAGGGATAGTACGGACTGGCGGCTCCTTCGTTCGTGGAGTCGCTGCCAACATTGGGGGTGCACTTCTAGCTGCAGGACTCTATCGCCTCCCCTACATCCTCGTGTCAGGACTGTATGTACTCTCTATCATCCTCTTCTATGTGTTCTTCAAGTCAAAGGAGGCCGAGATTGAGTCAATCCGAGCAGCTACTGAAAGAGAGGTTGGTATTGAGATCGTCGAAGCAGAGGATGAAGATATGACCTGATCTCAGTGATGCACTGGGACTTGCCTATTGTAAATACATCTGTGATGCCCGTTTCATGATTTCCTCATCCGCAGGGAACACAAGAGGTATCGCCCTATACTCAGATGAACAGGGGTTCCCGTTGGCCACGTTGAACACTATGCGAGGTTTCCCCGATTCTGGGTCAAAGGTGACCTCAACAATGTAGCTCATCGCAGTGGTCAAGTCATCTGTAGAATCAGCATGTCGACAAAGGCTGGACTGTCCGGGGCCATCGCCATGGTCTTTGAGCAAGTTCATTATGTCGTCCTTGCTGGTGGACTGCCTGAGCAAGTCATAACCGCGCTCCACGCGCTTCAATGACGACTCGAAGATATGTGAATTTCCCATTTGAGCTCTCAGCGCATCCTCAGTGTCTAATAGGATATGATGACTAGTCCGAAGCACCTTTCGCTGTGACCACTCTATCGAATGTTCACTGCCTGCTACCTCTATCACCAGTGCACTATCTTTATCAACGAGAACTATGTTACCCCACTGGTATTTTCGGCCTTGCTTCAGATGCTCGACTACTAATGCGAGTCCATCTTCTGTATCCTTAGCGAACATCA
This sequence comes from archaeon, assembly GCA_024275415.1. Lineage (GTDB taxonomy): Archaea > Asgardarchaeota > Thorarchaeia > Thorarchaeales > Thorarchaeaceae > MP5-2226. The sequence goes on along the minus strand of JAJRZD010000022.1, from coordinate 32,419 downwards.
GGATCTGCTCTGTCAATAAGTGATACGACGGATCGTCTGTGTTCCTGACATGGGTGTTGGCTGCTGCAAGGCCCTGTCGGTTGACACCTACAGCCAGCCCAGCGACCTTTCCCGTCACGGCATCAACCCCACGGATACCAAAGCAGTCCACATCGTAGAATATCTCATCCTTGTGGTTCGTAGTTCTCAAGTCCCTGTTCTTGAAGAGCAATGTCTTCCTCTCTTCCGGTAGTATGACAGCACCCGCAAAGCTCGGCATTGTGTACCACTCGCGAGAATACGCAAGTTCGGCACAATATAAACCATGTTGCAATGAATTCTAGCACACAATGATCAAAAAACAGCTTTGGGAACAGTGTAGGATTCATAAGATATCGCCATCTGAAGGTGCACCGTGTCTATCACATGATCGATAAGGAACGGTTACTCTCAAATCTGCTGACATCATCCGCACAACACCGTGTAGAGGTGTTCGATATAGTCGATTCAACGAACACTATCGCGAAAGGACTGCTATCCCAAGGGGCTGGACATGGGACACTCGTTGTTGCTGAAGCGCAGACTCATGGACGAGGAAGACTAGGACGTGCTTGGCATTCTCCCAAGGGAGGTCTGTATTTCTCACTGGTTCTTCTCCCGTCATCCGAGGTGGTTTCCCTTCCGCTCTACGGGCTGATGGTCGCCTGTGTCATCCGCGAAGTTATCCATAAAAAATCCGGATTGGAGTGTATGCTCAAGTGGCCGAATGACCTGTTAGTAAGCAACAGGAAGGTATGTGGTATCCTCTCAGAACTAGTCACGGATGATGAAAGAATAAAGGGACTTGTTGTTGGTGCTGGCATCAACGTCAACACACTTCCGAACATGTTTCCTGAAGAAATCCGTTCACATGCTACATCTCTCAGGATTGAAACTGGAAAGGAGCACAATCTTGAAGAGTTCCTCGCTGCCATTGTGGTCGCACTTGAATCTTGGCTTGTGGAGTGCCCTTCCCTATCGAACGTAGTTTCCGTGTATAGGACACACTGTCTGACCCTTGGGAAACAGGTAGTGGCACGGATACATGGGACAGAACTGGTGGGCATTGCTTTTGACATCGAGAGAGATGGTTCACTATTGATACGAGATGATGCAGGTCGTACACATCGTGTCAATTCAGGTGAAGTCACTCACCTTCGAGGATGTGATTAGAAGAATGGATCCCTACGTGGTAAAGATATCGCCTGAGCATTTGGATGAACTACGTGTGCTTCTTATGGATCACGAGAACACACATCAACGACGCCTTTCCAACCAATACGAGGCGTTTCGCTTCTATTATGCAGGAGGGCTGATTGTTGGCTATTCCAGCGGGAAGGTCGTGGCCAACTCCCCTGAAACCGCAAAGCTGCTCAGGGATTCAGTACAGCAAATCATGTCCGGTGGCTCTACTGCCATTACCATCGGGTCTGATGAAGCTGGTAAGGGCGAGTGGCTAGGCCCGCTTGTTGTCGCGGCCGTCGGGATTGATGCAGAGCAGGAGGCCTACCTTCGCAGTGTTGGAGTCATGGACAGCAAGCAGCTGTCCCCCTACAAGATTGGAGAGCTCGCTTTCGAAATCGAAGAGCATTCTCTTGCATCCCAATCGATAACAATACCACCAAAGACCTTTGAACGACGCCTTGCCGAGATGCGTGCTGAGGGCAAGAATCTCAATCATCTCCTTGCCTGGGCACATGCAGAAGCCATCGGGAATGTATTCGAAGATCTGAGAGTAAAAGCACAGCCAATCAGAATAGTCATCGACGAGTTTGACAGGAAGAAGATGAATGAGCGACTTGAACGGCGAATCGATGTCACACAGGCTGAAGTCGTTCAGATGCATAATGCCGAGAAAGAATGTGCCGTTGCAGCAGCTAGCATTATCGCACGGGACACAAGAGAAGCATGGCTCGACAAAGCATCTTTGAAACTAGGCGTAGAACTGATAGGGATGTCCATTAATGAGGCGTTGACCCGGAGTGATCTGGATGAGTTCGCCAAAGTTTCGTATCTTCGAGAAGCCAACAAATCCTAACCTTCTAGGACATGTTATCCCATCAAATGAATGGCTGTTCATTCCGGGATTCAAGAATGTGCGTCCTGTGAGCAATACTGCCGATATGTGTCATACAGTATCTTATCCCTCTGGCAGATTTTCGTTGGTTATGGAGGTATCTACAATGTATGAATGGGTCTACGCTTCGTTCGTTTGACCGCAAGCTTCGCAGGCGATCCTATCGCCAGGAATCAAACGTCTGGGAAGTGGGCTTCCACAGTATTGGCATCTTTGAACCACTATCTCGTCAGACCTGAGCTCTTTCACAGTCTGAACCGCATCAAGTGAGATGAACTCGTCAGTGGAAGGCTCATATCGTCCGGAAACCTTTCCTTCGCCTACAAGAAGGAATACGAGGTCTCGTGTGTCTTCGACTGACATGTCCGTATACCTGGTCAATTCTTGCATAGTGATTCTTGGGACAGATTTCAAAACTCCGAGTGCCATGTTGCTTGCATGATTCGATGATACTGCTTGTATCGGCTTTTGCGTTGACGTTGGGGTGAATTGTCTTTCATACCACACGATTCTGTTTCTGTACTTGGTCATTGGTCCGCGTACCGCGCCAGCAAGACTTCGGGAAGCCTTGAGTTTTAGGTGTCTATCTAGAGTGACTTCCTTTAATCCTCTACATGTTAGCAAAGGGCTAATATCCAGTTCCAGTAGTGGGTTCTTCTCCAGTTGGAACTTGTCCAGACCTTGATGATTCGCAAGTGGTTCCAAGTCCAGTGATTGGAGTTGGTTCTCCCGGAGATCCAATCTTGATAGTTCCATGCTCTCTCTAATAGGGCTGAGATCAATCTCTCGCAGCCTGTTATCACGAAGAACCAGTGTCCTAAGTAGAGGGCATCCCTGAAGCGGCGTGAGGTCGAGTTCAACAAGCTCATTGCCATATATTAGAAAATCTCTCAGTCTTATACATTCTCTGATCGGCGAAAGGTCAATCGACGCGATACCCTTATTGGTGAACTCAATTCTGGTCGCAGTATGGTTCACCGAGAGAGTCTTAGTTCTACCTTGTCGATTAATATACGAGAGTTCAACTTTTGCCATCAAAATAGACTCCTGTACATTCGCCTTCTAATAGAGATAACACTGCAATTTTGATAAACACTCTTTGCACAAATGACGAGAACCTGCCAAATACCTCATCTACAATGCTCATCATCAATACGATATTGATAATTCGATTTTCCCCCTCCCGATCCTGTTGGACTTGTATTCCAGGCAGAATCAGAACATTCAAAAAACCGAGAGATGAGTTCCTTTTAGCCCTCGCACACAGGATGGTATGAACATGGCCAATGATAAATTCGAGGAATTGAAACGGAAGCGAGAAGAAGCCAAACTTGGAGGCGGCGAAGAGAGAATCAAGCGGGAGCATGATCGAGGCCGGCTCACTGCAAGAGAGAGAATCGACAAACTCCTTGATCCGGGCTCCTTTGTCGAGATTGACGAGTTCGTAGTGCACCGTGAAACCAACTTCGGGATGGACAAGAAGAAGATCTATGGCGATGGCGTTGTGACCGGTTATGGCACCATCAACGGGAGAAAGGTTTTCATTTTCAGCCAGGATTTCACTGTCTTTGGCGGCTCATTATCCGAGATGTACGGCGAGAAGATCGTAAAGATAATGGATCTTGCCATGGAAGTGGGTGCCCCTCTTGTCGGGTTGAACTCGGGAGCCGGTGCGCGGGTGCAAGAAGGCATCAAGAGTCTCGTGGCATATTGTAAGATATTCAGACGCAACACTCTTGCAAGCGGCGTCATTCCTCAAATCTCTGCTGTCCTGGGCCCTTGTGCTGGTGGTGCTGTGTATAGCCCAGCAGTCACAGATTTTACCATCATGGTGAAAGAATCGGCTCACATGTTCATCACGGGCCCCGATGTCATCAAGACGGTGACGGGGGAGGAAGTTACCTTCGAGGAGCTTGGTGGTGCAATGACCCACAACTCCGTGAGTGGTGTTGCCCAGTTTGCCAGCGAGGACGAAGAGCATTGTTTCGACCAGATACGAACGCTGCTCAGTTATTTGCCGAGCAACAATATGGAGGATCCGCCGCGGTTTGAAACTGGACACGCTCCCGATGATGTCGATATGTCGATTGATGATATCGTACCCGATGATCCCAACAAGCCATACGATATGCGTGATGTAGTCAGAAAACTTGTGGACAATGGCGAGTTCTTCGAGGTTCATGAACACTGGGCTCAGAACATGATTACCGGCTTTGCGAGGTTCGATGGTCGGGCTGTCGGCATCGTTGGTCAGAACCCAGCCCATCTTGCGGGGACAATTGACATCAACGCTTCTGACAAATGTGCTCGTTTTGTCCGTACTTGTGATGCATTCAACATCCCCATCATCACGTTCCAAGATGTGCCGGGATACCTACCAGGGACTGCACAAGAATGGGGAGGGATCATTCGTCACGGTGCAAAAATTCTCTATGCGTACGCCGAGGCCACCGTCCCTCTCATCACCATCATCACTAGGAAAGGATATGGTGGTGCTTTTGATGTCATGGCATCCAAACATATTGGAGCAGACCTTGTGTTCGCGTGGCCTACTGCAGAGATTGCAGTAATGGGTCCTGATGGTGCAATCAATATCATCTTCAGGAAAGAGATCGAGGCCGCAAAAAACAAGGAGAAAAAGCGGGCTGAACTGACCAAGGAGTACCGAGAGAAATTCGCCAACCCCTATATCGCGGCAGGACTAGGGTACATAGACAAGGTCATCTTCCCCCACGAAACCCGTCCCCTCATATGCAAAGGACTAGACCTGCTTGAAACCAAGCGTCAAACCCGTCCGCCAAAGAAACATGGGAATATCCCATTGTGATTTCATTTGATGGACTCGTCGGTAATACCCGCAACTATGGGTCTGCCGACAGATGTGATTCCGAGCACATCAAGATGGGACTGGTTTCCAACGCATCTTTGAGGAGTTCTCAGTGACTCCTATTGGCTGGTGTGATCTGCCATGTGTGTTCAGGTATCCATTATTAATTCATCCGGTTCATATGTTTCTTCCGCGTCAAACCCCCCCTCTCTTGTACGCTGAATTCTTCTATATGCATGTGGCAATCCTTTGATGATTCTCGTTGAGATGAATGGTATCAATACCAGAAACAGGATTGGGAGCAGGACAATCGCAACCATTGAGTAGCTCCTGAGAAATTCCAGTTGCATTACCGTTATCGCACCTAGAACCAACAGGAACATGAGGAACTTTATGCGTATTGATGCTCCAGTTCTTCCTATAAGTAGCACTTGTTCATCCGTGATCACATTCCCTGGAGTGCCTGAATTTTTCATATCTTCGATTCGGCGAAGTCCCTTTTGTATCTCCCAATAGAAGCTGACAACAACGACTACGATACTACTCAGGTATGTTGTCAGTATTGTCATCAGCATCGGGACGATCACCACGTTGCCGATGACGAATGGGGTCACGTTCTCCAATATATTCCATGCGAATATCTCGATATATCGCCCGTATTCGAATATCAAAAGGACGATGAACGGGACAAGAACAAGATGCCACATCCCTAGAGCAGTACGTTTCCTGTTGATATCACCAGAAACAAGTATCGAAGCGTAGGCATCTCGATAAAGCCATAGTCCGTAGAGCAGTACCGATGCTCCAAGTAATATGACACTCTCAAGGAGTGCATATACATAAGAGCCATTCAGATAGAGCAGCCATGAATGGACGACCAATGCTCCTGAAGCAGCGACGATGACAAGATATGTCCTATCGAGGTATGTGACACTTCGAGTAACATCCTCGACCTTTCTTGGAGATGATAGGATGGTAGACGATATCTTGATGAACAGTAGTACTCCGATGAGGCTTATCAAAAATGATAATCCAGCAGCTGTATAGATTTGCATCGGACTCAAATCCAATCGCGGTACAGCAACCATTACAGTGACCGTCATCGATGTGTTCTTTGGATATGTTAGACTGCCCTCAAGACCGACCACAATCTCCCTTGAGCCATGTCCGACACCTTCCACCGTGAATTCAACTTCATAGGTGCCCTTCACTGATGTTTCTTCTGCAATCTTTGTCACATCCTGAAATGTGACTTCAAGATGAAGACCCGTTATCGGATTGTCATAGAGGTCTTTGACATCTACGGTGATGGAGAGTGTGGAGAGCTGTTCAGGTGTTGTAGTTGAAGGCCTGATAATGATAGTAGGACGGGCAATGACCGTCAGGTTTCCACTGTATTGATTCTGATACAGGTATTCGCCACCAACAGTCAAGTAGTATGTGTGAATGCCGTAAGGCCATCCAACCGTGGACACTTCTGCCTGATACACCCCTTCAGTGACATACCCTAGTGTATAGGTGATTCCCCGAATGAAGAGAGTCACTGATGCATTCTTCATCAATGTGCCCTGCCAGTCTCGCACCTGGACCTCTATTATCGTGTCGTTCCCCTGCATTACCTCCCATTCGCCATCTGAATATAGGGTTTCGACCACCGGGTTCGAGTAGACAAATATGCTGTTGGTCATCTTCCTAGCACGGCTGAATACTGAGCCATAGTACACTGTGAAGTTCCACATTCCGGCAGGATAAGTAGCATTCAATTCAGCAGTGAATTTTGTTCCCGATTCGTGAATCGCCGTGACGTTCCTTCCGTCTATCTCGATCAGCACCCATGTATCACTCGGCATCGTTCCATATCCATCACTTATGAACACAGAAACGGAGAACACCCCACCGCCATCTACAGGTGGCACTTCCGCGATAACCGGAATGAGGTTTCCCATGACTATGATTTGAACCTGCCCAAATTCCGTTCCTTGAACAAATCCATGCTCAACAATGATGGTGAATGAATGGTTGCCCACACTCAAAGTCATGAGAGAGTCCAGATAATACGCCCCTGGCTCGACTTCAATGAGACCGAATTCCATCTCGCTACCAACAAGCGTGACTTGGGCGTTCTCAAGTGGGCTATTGAAGGCGTCCGTTATGTTCACCCAGCCCTCGAACACATCATCTTGTTCCACAAGTGCAGGTATCCCCTGCGAAACTACGAGCTTGTCTGTTTCTAACCCGAAATTGGCAACAGCAGACGAGATGCCAAAAGCATATGGGTGATTAACAGTCGTATTGACAGTATACTCTCCTGGTGAGAGGCCAATGTTTGAAATTGATACCCTATATTGAGAGCCCACATAAGGCGCGGTATAGTCCACACCCCCCAAAGTTACCAATACCTCTGCATCAGACACTCGTGATCCAAGACTATCTGCCACGGTTATATTCGCAGAGAATGTGCTGTTCTGCACCACGATATCCCTAGTATAGACCAGCACATCTAGGACACTTCTTATTGTCAATGCACCGGGGTAGTATTCTTCCCATTGGTCGTAGAGCGGATGTCTGACAGACACGCTCAGATTGACAATACCGATAGGCCAGTTCACAGCAACCGAAGTCGAATAGTTCGAGGTTCCAAAAATAAGGCCTTTCGTCTGGTTGATGATACTACCACCTGAAAGGTAGTGGATGGTCAAGTAAACTTCTGCATCGTTAATGGGCTCAGCATAGATGTTTGTCACATCGACATCAACTGTCAATGTATCCCCTTGTAAAAGGTCTGATGGTGCGTAAGTCAGTGAAACATTAAGGCGTCGGATCTGTACAATATCGCGGATGACAGCTATTTTGGTGACGCCGTCTTGTATCAATGGATATGCTGCTATTTCCTCTCCGTAGCCCAAGTCAACGCTGCTCAGTTGCATACTGCCATACACCTGTCCGACCGGCAGTGTCCGTTCGACGGTTCCATCAAGCGATACGATCGTGAGGTTCTCGTCCTGCCTTGTGAAGACCCCGATCTCATCTTGACCGTCACCATCGAAATCAACAGCTAGTGAGCTTAAGAAATCAGAAGTGCTACCTGGGATTGTCCAATCTATTGTTGCAGGGGCCGTCAGCCTGAACAGTGTTAGCTCATTGGTTATTCTATTGACGCCAAACACCTCATCAATCCCATCGTCATCCACATCTATGAGGATTGGCGCGTAATAGTATCCATCCGTATTACCATATATTACGGTTTCATTGATGCTAGGTACTGATGCATCAAAGATCTGAAAACCACTTGAAACCCCAGAAGCGTCAGTGAACCGCAGATACACCAAGAACTTCGAATACGATTCAGATCTGTTATTGAGTACGTAGACGCTTATAGCCATCGTACTCGCGTGGTCAGATCTAGTCACATTATGAGTCGATATTACACTCATGCTAGTGGCATTGAATATCTCCACGTATCCTGTACTTGCAGAAACGACTGCCTCCACTGAGTGGTCATTTATCGTTTTGGCAATGCTCAACCCGTAGGACTCTGCTCCTACCGCAGAAATTTCGGTTCGTGACCATGACCCGTCGGCACGCAATCTGATGAGGAACTCCCCGTTGTAGGTACTGTTCTCAGCAACGAAGAAGAACTCGTCTATCCCGTCATTATCAATATCGAATACCTGTGCAGATTCGGGTTGGAATGTGTTTCTGTATGGGTATTGAGTTGTAAACCATAATGAGCCGGAGTTCCCATGATAGATTGACACGTTCACATCGTATGTCGTTGCGCTATACAGCAAGAGTATCGGGTCAAGGATGTTGTCACCATCCATTAATCCTGTGTAGATTGAGAAATCACTGTAGTTGCCAAATGGAAATATTGCCAGTGTCTGATTCTCTCCTCTGGTAGAATATCGTTCTAGGATGATATTTCCAGAGTTCGAATCCAGCGTATAAATCACCTCTCTACCATCAGAAGAGTTTCCAATGCTCATGAGGCGATGATTCAGTCCTGTGCTCTGGTATTTTGTGTCGAACCATGAAAGATGTCCTGCAACTGTGAAATTCATTGGGTTTGTTTCATTGCCCAGAGTGCCAATGTTAAAGTATGTATCCTGAAAGACAAGATAATACTCGTAGAAGCCCTCTGGTTTTCCCACGAGGAATGCAAAGTATCTGTTTCCTGATACCTGAAGGTTCTCGGTAGGCCGACTCCAATTGCCCCCGTCATAACGGATGTACAGATCCGCTGCGATGACATCAAGCTGTTCTACCACCTCGACCTCTATCTTGATGTAAGGGTCTTGGATTGTGGGGTGCAGCGGCGACAGGGGCTCGGGGATGACCTGCGGCCCTTGGGTATCGCTTAAGACAATGTAGGCTGTCAGGCCGTTCAGCACTATGATGTCGTCTCTTGAATTCCCATTTATATCGAATACGAGGATTTGACTCGACTTGTCGGGAATCCTACTCTCCTCATATCCTATGGTTCCATCAGAACCCCTTAGAAAGGATGGTTTATTGCCCGGATAACTTAGAACAGTGTAGTCTGTGAGATTATCCGCGTCCATGTATCCACTGCTCACCACCGGAGAGGGTGGGTTTCCACTAATAGGTGACTGTGCCAAATTAGCTAGTCTATTTCCCTGTCGTATTATCGACCCATTCGACCCATCAATGAATATCGAGTAGTTACTCATGGTAGAAACTACAACGAGGTCTTCTTGGTTGTCATTGTTCAAGACTCCTGGTAAAACATAACTTTGCTCGGGTAAGCCTGTCAAGTTGAAGACCGAAGTCATTGTCGATGGCGCTATGACTGTCAAATTGCCATCGGTTATTGATACTGCTACTTCGTCCAGTCCCGCACCGTACTCAAAAGATGCCAGTCCGAAAACTTGGTTGTGCAAAGTAATACTTCTCATCACCGAGCCATTTCCAGCTACAATATCCATCCTTGCAATATTGCTTGCCGGCCAGATACCCACTGCAATCGAATCTTGTGACGTTTCCAAGAAATATCCAACTGAATATGCAGAATACCAATCACCAACTGCAATCGAGTAATTACCTAGAAGGCTGCCTGACTGGACATCAAGTATGACGATACTATACTGTCCAAATACTGCAATATCCAGACTTGCATCACCCCCAAAGTTCCCTGTTGTTATGCTAAGAGGATTTATGATAGACACATTAAATTTGGTAGTCAGGCCATCGTTAAAATCAACAATCAGCAGGTTGATAGCAGTTCCGTTATCGTTCATTATCATGAATTCCGTGCTACCATCCTTGTCCATGTCCTCCCCGATAATGGTTCTTCTGTACAAAGTTCCTGTTTCGATCGACTAGTTCAACGTGACCTGATTTATCGGGTCAACGAACCTCAAAACATCTGATATATCATCTGAATATGCGAACCCTCGGTAGCTACTCACATTCCCAGTTGCCAAGTGTTCAGACAGATCCGTCAACTGTACCATGCGCAGGTTGGCTGTTGTGGCAACCTTATGCTCCAAGGCTGTAGGGACAATTGTCTTCACATTATGGACGGGAGCCTCTACCATAACTGGTATGAGCATAATACTGATCAAAAACGAAAACACCAGCATCTTTAGTACATCAGTTTCGTATATCTTAGGTTGGCGTGCATATGTTGCAGACGCAGCATCTTGTTCCATCAAATTCCTTTCCAGTCAAATAGTACCAATTAATTCCCAATAGCATATTTCTGCTTTTCTCGAACATGTTCATCTAATTGCTGACACATTTCAGATGAAATTCAGTGTCCCCTTAGACTAGTGATGCGCCCTTTATCGTGATTCGGACAGAAAATACAAGTTTGTCTGCAACGATTGACCAAATGACATTTTCGTGATGCTCAAAAAAGGGAGGGGACGAACAATCTCGTCCCCGAATAGAGAAAGAGATCTCTCTGGCGTCTAGAATATCAAGAGCAGCAACCTGTAAGAACCACTGCCACGGTATGAGCGGACCATCGAATAGAAAGTCTTCGATGAGTCAATCCAGCTGTCGCAGATTTCCTGTGATTGTGCTGTGAAGCCTCTATCGTCATAGGTGCTTGTCGTGGGTGCTGCACCCCACCTGATGTACAGATCAAAGTCAGCAGTGTCCGGCCCAGCTAGGAATGCCCAACCGTGCATGAATCCATTTCTTAGCGACCCTGACAAGGAATTTGTGACCGTGGCGCCAGAGGAACCAAGCGAGCTGCCTGTACTTAGCGATGCCCGCGAAGCGCCGTAGATCACACTAGCTTTGAAATTGCCGCTTCCACTCCATGAACGAACCATCACGTAGAGTCTGCCTTTCCCTGTTGTCTGCACTTTTTCCAATGCGTAACTTGAGAATCCTTTCGCATCATAGGTGCTTGTCGTTGGAGGTGCATTCCATCTGACATACAGGTCGAAATCGGCATCAGGTTCGTTGCCAGCCATGGCCACCGTGTGTGTTCCGTATGGCACATCAACATAGAATGTGTATTCAGCCCCACTTCCTGAAAGCGAGCTGCTCCTGTAGGCTTCCTGTCGTCCTCTGTTCGCTTCCTCGTAGAAGAATCTCAGGAATCCTGCACTAGTTCGAACCGCCAACGGAAGCATCATGCTGGCGACATAATCCCAATTGTCATCGCTCCCGCCATTGACATAGGAATAGTATCCTATGCTTTGATGCGAGTTATAGTCGACCCATCCCCAAGCACTGTCATCGTTGTAATGATCTGCTACATTAGGAAGTGTATACCTACCTCCCGAAGTGACCCCAGTCACGTAACTCTTGTGATTGTAGATGTGCGCCTCATACTCAGAATGTTGGTTGAAGGGTGTCAGGGCTGCATGATGAGGAACAGTCAAGTCTTGTAGGACATGAAGTGCGAACCCGAGATAGTAATAGGCATTTGCCTTGTCCCCATTCTTGTAGTATTTGACAGCTTTCTCAAAATTCTCTTGCGCGTAGGTCGCAGCACTCTTGAACCTAATCACTAACCACAAGCCAAGATGGCTATCAGGATTGTGATAATGCTCACTTGCAGTCACTGGAATTCCTAGGATATCACTTCCATGATCTGCGTCGTAAGATCCTTGTTTTATCTTTGCTAGATAGGTCGATGTCTGTATTTCATCTCTTATCGTAGTGTACCCATCCGCTCCAAGAACCACTAATGCTTGATCAGTAATCCAATCATGCGGGTCATCTGTACCACCGCTCCCTGTGCCATACGCACTTACAGGTGCTACAGTAAGACCCATACTCATTGTGATAACCGAAATCACAATCAGTGCTCCAAGTCGAATTTTGTTGTACTTTTTCATAAAATTCTCTCCATTACCAACCGTACTCTCAATGGATTATTCCAGAGAGCATAATGAATGATACATTCATTAAATAATATATACGTTTCTTTATTTTTATACCATCTTTCTTTTGTGTTGAAAAGGCGCTCATCGGATATGAATCACAGCATCTCGAGAGATCTCGAATGGTGAATGGACAAGTTCTACTTGGGACGAGTTTCACCTCGAAGACCAATAGAACATAGATGTGCCATATGAAGAGGCAGAGGTACGCCCCCAACCGAAACCTCCATCACGATGCCGACAGCTGACCTAAGAGATATTCTGTGTCCTACAGAAACAAACACAGGCTTCCTCGCCTTGTCGAGCCATAGAGCAGTACCAATCTGTGTCCCTTCATGTATGACAGGTGCGATGGCACCATGACGTTTGCCAATTGTGCCCATCATCAATCTCTTTGCGATTCCTATGGTCACGACATCCAGTTTCACTCCGACATATGAGGCGAGACCCATTCTTCTTGGATGTAATTGTCCGTTCCCATCAATCAGGAAAACACCATCATGCTTCAAAGAATGGATGAGTCTGATGAGGATGGGCCCCTCTCTGAGGTAGAAGTAGCCGGAAATATAGGGAGTATCACAAGTGGTGGTGAGTTGCTGGGTTCCAAGTACTTTTCCTGTCTTCCTACTCATGACGACCGCACAGGCAAACGCATTATCATCCTTGTAGGCGACATCAACCCCGATGATGCTGTCATAATTGGCAGATCTATCATCGCTGCATAATACCAAAGAGGCAATTTGTTCCTGCTCTTTTCGAGCCTTCATTAGTATTGCTTCATCAATTCGCACGACACTCACTCATGTAGATGCTTCAAAGAACATGAGCAATAAACTATCGCTTCTGAAACCGCTCGGAAAGAATGCCTACTGAAACCAAGTCATTGACGTAATCCTCTGCTTGTTTGGCATGTATCTGTAGGTCATCACCAATCAATTGGATCAGCTCATTTTTGGGAACTGCGTTTCCGTGAGTATACCGTTTGAGAAGTAGAACGAGCCGAATCTGTCTGGCATTCTCAGCCTTCTGCATAGCATTTTGGTGCAATTGAAGTCCCTCTGCTGGCCGAGCAAGGTTCTCTTTCAACTGATTCAGGGCCCACTTGTGGTCGAAGAATGACCTGTCACCATTCCACGCCTTCTTCAATATGAACTTGTATTCCTCTTCAAATGAGGCAAGAAACTTGAGGAACCTATTCATGACTTCGTTGTTGACACTCCCGGATCCTACAATGATGCCTGCGAGATACTCTCCGTGACAGACACTTGCAGTATATCTCTCGATCTGGAACTGTTCTTGAAGGATGCGATCGTTTGAGTCTGATTGGAGCTTTTGTTGAACCGAGGTCGCAGTGATCAAAGCACTGAAAAGATCCGGGTCTACCTCCTCATCAACGAATGAATGGTGAAATATGGAAAGCCCGCTATCGAGCAGAGACACAATCACATGCTCTATGCTATCATGGCCTTGATTGCTATCACCTGATTTTGTCCACATGAGCGTTCCCCGGCATTTTGCGTTTCAACCTCGTCACGATTTAACTATGACTATATGCCCACCTAAACACTGGATACCTTAAAGTAGGTACTTCACACTCGAAGATTCCAAAAATTGGATGTGGTACGATCCGTGAAAGAATCGGTGCTTCTATTGGGCGGCTCTGGCTCGATGGGTTTCGAAGCGTTCAAGGAACTCTGGTCCAGAGCAAATGCTGATGGTGTACGTAGATTTGACATTGTATTGCTTCTACGGCCATCACAAAAGAACAAGAAGCTCTTCCGTAGGTATGAAAGGGCATGTGGTGTTAATGACATCGAGGGGTCGGGTGTTGCGGAAGGTGATGGTTTCAAGATCGTATGGGGCGATGCGACCGTCTATTCTGACATGCTCGAAGCGGTTCGTGGTGTAGACTGGATCCTCTCACCGATGGCGTTCATAGCCCCGGCAGCTGACCACGACCCTGAAACTTCGAGGGCAGTCAACATCACTGCTGTCGAGCATATCATACAGGCAATCTATGAGGTCGGTGGGCAGGATCACATCAAGCTGGTGTACGTGGGATCCGTGGCCGAAACTGGGGATCGCTTGGGTGAGATACACATGGGACGCGTTGGTGACCCCCTCAAACCAAGTATCTTTGATTTCTATGCGACCTGCAAAATCGCAGGGGAGCGAGCAGTCATAGAATCTGGTCTAAAATACTGGGTTTCGTTGAGGCAGACCTTCATCGCAATTCCCGATGCCATGAGTCTATTGGATCCTATAATGTTCCATCAGCCATTGGAAACCTGCATCGAACTCAACACTAGTAGGGATGCCGGACGGGGACTGGTCAACTGCTTAGATGTACCAGAGGACTCCGAATTCTGGAGGCGTGTCTACAACATGGGTGGTGGGCCATCGTGCAGAGTAACCTATTACGAGTATTTGAAACGCTTGTACGCTATCTTTGGGATTGACGATTTCAGGGAGATAATGGATCGGAACTGGTTCGCCCTGAGAAACTTCCATTGCCAGTATTTTGAGGACAGCGGGATCCTTAACGAATATATCCATAACTGGGGGGACTCTCTGGAGGACTACTATCAGCTGGTGCAGAAACATCTCCCATTATCACTAAAGGTCGTGAAACATCTGAACAAGATACCTGGCATCCGCAAGTTCGTGAGGAGGTCAGCTCGCAAACGATTGGAGAAGATGGTCGACAGCAAAGACGGGACACGCTACTGGTATCGTAGTGGCAATGTGCCACGTATCAATGCCTTTTATGGCTCAATGGAGGTATACGAGTCTATTGGCGACTGGAACCAGTTCGACGAGTCCTGCTTGAGACCTGAATGGAAGCGTCTAGATCATGGATATGATGAATCCAAGTCTGACCTCGGAATCTCCGACCTTAGACAGGCTGCAACTTTCCGTGGTGGGTTGCTTGAATCTGAGTCATGGGATGGTGACATGTATGCGAAGCTGCTATGGTGTTGTGCCTTCGGACACTCATTCGAAGCATCCCCTTACTTGGTTCTAAAGACAGGGCACTGGTGCCCAGAATGCGCCCCCCCTCCTTGGGATTTTGACATGATGGCCAAAAGAAATCCATTCTTCGCACAGGTTTGGTACACGAACCATTCAGAGGACGAGGACAATTTCTATTCTGCTGACTGTTTCAAGGATGTCCTATAGGACACCGAGCATATGCATGATGTGTTTCAAATGGTGGCTATCTTCCGTTGCTAAGCAGGCTATGATTCATTTGTGGACAAATCCAAGATTTGCTAACATATGTATGATTTGTCACCGATTCCCTCTAGATTTTTACTAGGAGGAAACACAGCGCAAGGTTCAAAGAATGTAACCATTCTCTTTGTCATCAGTTCGATTTTGCTTTCCACCCAAGCAGCAATCAGTGCAGTCGCCTTCGATAGCGACCTTGGGGCTTTCGTCGCTGGAACCTCTGGAGTCGTCATACTGATTATTGCTCATATGGCGTACACCGGACAACTGTCCTTCATTGGTGACCAGACTGTGACGTACACTAAAGACTATACCACTGCCGCAACAGTGAGAACCACCACGACCTACGACACTGGACAACGTATCCAATCTACTCCTTGTTGTGGTATCTGTACAGGGGTTGGCATTATCATCCTCGTCTTACTGTTCGCAGGTGACCTCCTCGAGGATATTTTTCCCGCTATTATTCCCGGTTTGCTTGCTGGAGTTCTCTCGATCGTTGCGGGAATCGTCTTTGCCATTGAATACAAAGGCCCTTGGACTGCTCAGGTATACTAGGTCAGGTCATAGCCACACTCAGGACATCTCGCTGTGCCAGGCCTGACTGGAGTCATGCAGACTGGGCATTTTGTTGTCTGCGGCTGAAGCCGGCCTTGTTGCGGTTGTTTCTGTAAGAACCTGCCTGAGCGACGCAGGTTATCCAGTCCTCTCCTGTCCGCATACATCTCCGTATATCCACAATTCGCGCAGGTGTATGAGTCAAGCGTAGCTGTAGTTATTCCCGGCAGGTCAATTTTCACCCACCCATCGCCACCATGTACACGATGGGGTCCTGCAATCCGTCTATCTCCACATTTTGGTCATATCCCTGTAGTGCGCATTTTTTCTCGACTCAATTAAGAATTGAAAGAAGATAATCCTTCGCCAAAAATACTCGGTCATCTGTTTCTCGGATGTTGGATATCGCCACAATGTGGGCACTTGAACTCAAGCGGATCCATCCAATCAAGCCCCTCTGTAGGCAACACATACTTGCACTTGCTACAAACATCGGGGATGTCCATTCCCGAAGTGTCGACTGAACCATATGCTACCTGTTCAACACGCGATGGTCGTTTGTAGGCGCGCCAAATATGAAAGATGCCAATCCCTATGCTATTCAAGCACCTACAGGATTTCTTGAAAGACAATCTGAGAGAGGTACAGGTTTTCCATAGCTGCCAGCTACCCCTGACGGTTCTCTTTCAACTAGTGACTCGGCACAATGCAAATAGCAAACGGACAAATTTGATCCTTCTCATCACACTATCGCAGGAAAAAGTTGTTCCACTATGAGTACCATTCTTCTTTTTTTGCATGCTGAACCGCACCACAACGTGGACATCTAAACTCAAGTGGGCCCATCCAATCAAGTCCCTCTGTAGGCAACACATACTTGCACTTACTACAAATCTCTGGTATCCTCAAAGTGGATCTGTCGCTATACCCCGATTCGATCGGACGCGAACCTCCAAGACCGGTCACTCCTGTTAGACCTGATGGCTGGTCGTAATATTTCGTTGGTTCCATCTGTGCGGGCCAGTTTTTTATCTGATTCACGAAATAAAACATTATTATAATTCCAATAAGCACGAACCCCAGTGCAACCCATGGCATGATACTAGGGCTTGGCCCCGGGAAGTCTGCTGGCCAATCCGATGGGGATTCGAGCGATTTGAAGAATATAAAGAGGGAGGTTCCTATCCACCCACTTGCGCATATAATCGCATACACGCTGAAACTCCTTTCTTTTGAATCTATGGAGTGGTTAGACATCTCTCAATCCCTATAGTGGCTTTTCCCTGGCTGCTAATATTTTTTTCCTGCCCTCTTTGTGTCTGAGATTCAATCTATCCCACCACTGGTTCTTTTCTCTTTAAATATGAGAGAATTTACTGTTTCTTCTTGAATCCAATGAACCTCGGGACTTGTTTCTTGTATTCTAGGTAAGCATCTCCAAACTGTTCCTCTAGCCAAGGTTCCTCGCTAAGCGGCGTCAGTGCATACATGAGTATGAGAAGGATTCCCGTAATCAGCGCGAGAAATGAGCTTGAAACGAGTATGAATGCACTATAGAACACTAGCAATGCAAGGTACTGAGGATTTCGGGTGTACTTGTAGGGCCCAGAGGTCACAAGAGTCCCTTCCAGTCCTAGGCTCTGATGCATGCTCAGTGTTCTTAATCCCCATACCATCAGTGCCGAAGAGGCAATAATAAGCCCTCCTCCTATCAGGAACCGTATCCAGTGTAGCTGACCCAGACTGTCCCAGTCAAGGATTCCCACTACTGGGACTCCAACTGACGCGATGACGATGAGCATCCATGCGGTTCGGTATTGTAACGATCCTGGCGGTGGCCAGATACGATGCTTGGGAAAGCCAATACTTATTCCAAGTCCCAAGAACAGTATCATAACTGACACCAGTACTATCCAGAATATGATTTCTATCATTTTTCTATTTGGCTTCCTTTGATGTTTTATACGCGAACCTACATCGGAATCGATGTATCGGCTATG
This sequence comes from archaeon, assembly GCA_024275415.1. Taxonomy (GTDB): domain Archaea; phylum Asgardarchaeota; class Thorarchaeia; order Thorarchaeales; family Thorarchaeaceae; genus MP5-2226. The sequence continues at coordinate 14,344 of JAJRZD010000022.1, read as the reverse complement.
ATATATAGCACAACCACCACACATAAATATATCGGGATGGATACATCATGCAGGATATACTGGTTGTTGCCTGAGACCTGTATGATGTCATGTGCATCACAACTGAAGTGTTTCTGTTTATATCAGCGAGTAACGGCATGAGTAAGACCTCGAAAGGCAGCTATACCAACGCATATTACCAAAATCAGGATTGACCTTGTACAGACTGGAATCAATGATTCCACTTCTCACTCGTCCTAAATCACTGAGGTGACATGAATATGAACGATCACAGACTTTCAGATACCCGTTTCTTTCTTGCTCTCATGATTCTGCTTGTGGTCACGTCAATGAGCCTCAAGGGGGTCGCGGCACAAAGTGATGATGCTGGCGAGATACTCTTTGACCCAGTTGATATCAAGGCGATGATTCACTCGAACGGTACCACGACAATCATATTTGAAGCGCAGGTGCACTATTTTGGATTAGACACATTAACAGAGGTTGAGGTCAGGGTCGATTCGTTGGATATTACTATCGTTTCTGCATCGAGCGATGATGAGGCAACAAGCGCAACAGTGGAACAGATGGATCGCCACTCAATGATCACTGTGGATCTTCAAAATGGCATCAGTGCAGGAGAAACCAAGAGGATCCAACTACAGATACTGAGCGGCGATTTGCAGTCAAGCATGGGCATTACGATCGACAGCATCCGCGAAGGTAACTTTGTATACTACATGCGCCCTCACATCGCCATAGCCAATGTCACATTCATAGCATTCCTTCCTAATCACGCATTCCTCGCGCACACCTCATCGGTGCCCTTGTTTCCCAAGGCAGACGCAAACTTCACTGATGGCGAGTCGCTTGCATTTGTCTGGCATGTGTCTTCTCTTCAGCCTGGTCAAGAGAGCGTGTTCATCGTGCAATTTCAGGAATATACCGATCCAGTTGTGGAGGCACAGGATCCCCTTCTCTCTTCAGTCCTCCTCAGCACTGCTAGTTTCATTGCGGGGTTAATGGTTTCGAAAGTTGGACCAAGGATGGTGTCGCGACTGCGACGAATCAGGGTCGTGCAATATCAAGGTCTTACCAGTGAGGAGGAAAAGATTGTGGATGCCCTCAAGACAAAGGGTGGATTCTGCCCTCAGAAAGAATTGTATCATCAGCTGGACATGAGCGAATCCAAGTTGAGTCTGGTGCTTGCAGGAATGGAGGAAAGAGGATTGGTGAAGCGCTTCCGTGAAGGGAGACAGAATGTTGTTCACATCATCGAGAAATAGATTTCATCGCGATACACAAGCACATTGACTTGATAGTGGTTGAGCAATTTGAAGACCTGGCACTCGGTGACAAAAATAAAGAACTAGGGGTACACGCCCAAGGCAAGCCGCCCGTCGTGATACCCCCGATTGTATAGATTCTATAGTGGATTGTTGACCGGAATATGCTGGACTTGTTCTTTCTCAGCTGGCGTCCATGTTATCGCAAGAATGCCTCCGATGATGCCCAGTATCAGTCCGATGCCCATCCCACCCATTCCGCCAAAGATGCTAAAGGCTGAGAGAATGATGATGACTGTGCCCCATGTTGAATGCTCCTTGGGCTTCGATTGGAGCATGATTGCTGAGCCGATGATGGCAACACCGACGATTAGCCCGATCACTCCCATGCTGAGTCCAAAGATTCCGAAATCCCACATGTAGTAGCCAGCTTCATCCCCATGCATCATGAAAAAGCCCCAGTTTAGGGCTGGGCCAATGAACATCATTGCGAGCCAGAAAAGCCCGGCAAGGCTTATCGCTAATCCTGCGAATAGGGATAGTATGTATGCTTCTGTAGGTTTGTATGAAGAAGAGTATGTCATCTATGTTTCTACCTCCTGCGAATTGCGATACCCACGATGACCACCAGGGCCACACCTACTATCGATATGGCTGTCACCGGGATCCATGGGATATCATATGTTGGTTTTGCATCCTCAATGATGCCTATTGATGGGTCATGTAGTAGAGTCCCATTGCTGAAATTGGGATATGCAAAGAACAGGGAAAATCCCATTCCCGTTGCGACATAGGAAGCCGTCACGTTCACTGCCACCGATTCGCTATCTGGTGTAGTGATTACTGCCTTGTCGACCCATCTATAGAATCCCTGAGTAAGACCAGTACTGTTGTCGATGAAATCGATGCCCTGAATATGTGTGCCCATCATGTTCTCGAACCGCGTTTCATTGCCATGCTCTGTTGTCCAGTTCATCATCGAGTTCCCAATGCTATTTCGAGATTCTTCTCGTGTCATGAACATGTGGTCTCCGTCCATCATGTCGGAGAGGTCCTGATGCTCCCTGAGCACAGTCTGGATCGCGACTTTTGATGTGTTCGTGCTGAACGGAAAGTTACCAATCTCAATGTCGATCTTCATCTCGGTACCACCGGCTACCGTGTAGGTTGCCTGAACTCCTTCAGAGTCAGTGATAGTCCCAGTGAAGTTCTCTAGATATATATGCGCCCAGAATTGGATAGTGGTGTCCTCGAACCTATCAACACTTGTATCATCATGGTACATTGGAGGAGTCCATGACATACCGGGCATCTCATGGTCGTCGTCCACACCGCCAGTGTGTGCTCCACTCTTTGTGTATTTCAACCACACTTCGATCGTGTCGCCTTTATCGTCCAAGACGGATCCGGTCTGAATCGACCACTCATATGCACCTAGAGGTGCAGAATACAGTGTTTCATTCAGCTGATATGCACCGTCACCATTCGTGTCTTCGAACTCGGCAATGGTTGTATATGCTGCCATGAATGCTGTTGCGTTGAAGTCAGTAACTGGTGCATTATACCAGAACAGGAATGCAGGCATGTCCAGCATGGCGTTTATTCGGATGTCATCCGTTGTTATCTCGACGGAATCATCCTGCATCCCATGACCTGGCATGTGTCCCATATCATCGGGCATTCCAGGCATGCCTTCATCGTCAGATCCATGAGCACTAACAGGAAGTGCCACAAGTCCAACAACAAAGACCGCAAGTAGTAAAGTTGTTATCAATGGTTTCTTGAATTTCAAGTCTTTCACCATAAGGAAAATGCCCTTGATTTGGTATATAATGACTCTGAAAGGAGATAGAATTCTCAGAATCGGAGAGAGTGCTATGATGCCTTTATTTCCAGTTTAAAAGATTATGAACACTTTCAATTCTTTATGCGGTGTCACATCTGAACCAGATGGACTCTGTCGAAACGTTATCTAACTATCCAGAAACTTAAATGCGAAATGAACTCATCCAAGGGCAGTATGTTCCGAGATTCATGGGCTGGGCTTATCACCATCACATGGGAGCGCATCTCTAAACGTATCCAGAAGGACTTTGGACTTGACTATGTTTCACCCCCAGAAGATATCCGCCCATCATACGAGTCTCGTCAGCGCGACTTTGGAGGGTGGATCGAAGGGAACAGACTCGTCTTGTCCAATGAATGCCTTCGAGGGAAAATCCCCCATATTGGTGTGCTTGCGCGAGGGTACATGCGAAAGGCATTGGAGAAGGAAAGGTTCGAGGAAACCGCCCTCGAGGATTTTGCATATGGTTTTGGTGCACTGTGGCTACCGTCAAAGAGCCTGAAATACTGGTACTCACGATGGAAGTATTACGCTGGTACAAAGGGGGACGAATCTACTGGATTCTATGATCCTTCTGCAGCGTTCCATCTGTTTCAGAGCTTCTCGGGTGCGCAGTACTTCAACAAACTTCTCAACGAGTACATAATGATGAAAAGAAGTGGTCTCAAACTTGATGAAACCGATTATGTCTTACATATGCTTGAACGTGTGCGCCGCTTCTCAGTCCAGCTCACCCGAACCGATTTCAGCCTCATCCGTCGCCTGTTATTAGCACCTGAAACAAAACGTATCGAACTAGCTGCTGAAACAGGGAAAACAGTTTCGTGGGTTTCGCGTAGGCTGGCGACGCTTCAAGAACATGGTGTCCTTCGGCGAACTGTCGAGGTATTTCATCCTGGATTGGGTATGAAGGAGTTCATATTGCTTATGAACAGCTACGACGAGTCATCGATCGCAGACTACATCATCGATTTCCCTTTCCTGTACTCTGCAAATCGCATCATTGCAGGCGAACATGATATTGTCGCTCACCTCCTTGTACCTCAGAACCCTCGTAATTTTCATATCATCAATCTCTATCTTCGAATCCTCTCAGACTACGACATCGAAACCAGGTTCATCCCTGTCAACTTGAAATGTCTGAACCGTTGTTTTGACCATTATAGTGCCGAAAGCAACACATGGGAATTGCCATGGGAGCTGTTCGGTCCGCATCTTCGAAGAATATACAATGAGAACCTCAGTGTCTTGATGACACCAAATATGCAAAAATGTGATGCACTCCCCATGACATTGAGACATTCTGATTTTCGTCTCATAGGAGAATATGCAACGGGCATCCCTCTCCGCGAGATCAGATGTCATTTAGGAGTCAAGTATAAACGCTTGGTGACACGGCTGACCGAACTGAAGAGTCATGGTCTCCTTCGAGATTCGTATGACCTTCATCATTGTGGGTTGAACGAATCCCTCTTTGTCCATATCCCTGAGCCATCCTATGCTGATGCGGTTATTTCGTGGGGGCAGAGACTCCCTTACACACAATCTCTTATTGGAGGTGATAATGATGGGATGCTTTTTCTGAGATTGCCAGATGGCGGACTGCAAGGGATGGCACTTGTATTGCAATCATTGTTTCCCAACATGAAGCCTATGTTGTTGGATTCGCACTCTATCATCGGGCCGTGGTACGTTTCTGAAGATGCGTGGACTGAGAAAGTCATAACCCTGTGGGATGAGGAGTCGCAGATATGGCATAACTCCGAGGATGAAGTAAATGAATGGCTCAGCGCTCTCCCATAACTCGGAAACAGAATTGCAGTGGAACAAGTGTAAAAATCCACAAATGTTTCCACTAATTTACGTATACTGACCGTGATGCAAAAACCACTCTGAAATTGGCGTTTTGGCGTATTCTCTGAAGGTTCCAGACAATGATTTTTCGAAGCATCGCCTTATATATCACAAATAGTATAGATAACATACGCCAGAGAGTTCCACTAACCAGGAACCACCACATGTTAGCGCCCCACGACGAAAGCAGTGGTCGGGGGGGACCGATTGTGTCCTCTCCAACAAGCCGATTGCGATTCTCTTCATAGGTCCTTGATCAACTGCTTTGGGGGAACAATCTGATCAAGGACCACCACTCCTTTTCTTCTTATCACTGACAATTCTAAGGATACGTTGATGATTCTGGACTCCAATTCTATTTGCTTGTCAAATATGATCGAGAACGTTGTCGAAGTTCTGTCTATAGCGATAGTGTGTATGATGCGAGCAAATGATATCGCTCAGTGCAGGAAAGAGCGAACTCCTGACCAGACCATAGTGATGCATGCCTCATCTGCAGCCTCAATGGACTCTGCATCGCGGACAGAACCTCCAGGAGCGATGATCGCTTTCACTCCTTTTGAGGTGGCCGCATCGATTGAATCACGATAGGGGAAGAAGGCATCGGACGCCATGACAGATCCCTCTGCCCTTTCGCCAGCCCTTTGCAGGGCAAGCTGGACCGCAGCAATCCTTGAGGACTGTCCCATGCCCACACCTAATGTTCTTGTTTCAGTACTGATAACAGCTGCATTTGACTTGGTGTACTTCACGACCATCCACGCAAAGAGCATGTCATTCAACTCTTGTTCAGTCGGTTGCCGTTGTGTGACAACAGTCAGATCATCTATTGTCAGCCGGCGTGTATCTGTAGGTTGTACAAGGATACCGTTCGGGACAAGTTTCACGGAGAGTCGGGGAATCCTGTAATCTCTTAACTGACAAAGAATGACCTTTTTCTTTCTCTTGAGTATCTTTAGGGCGTTGTCCTCAAACCTAGGTGCTATGACAGCATCGACGAACATTGCATTCAGTTTCTTTGCAAGTTCCTCAGTGACCTCCCTATTGAACCCCATTACTGAACCGAATGCAGAGAGATTGTCTGTAGCGAATGCATCGTCGAATGCTCTTTCGATGGATTCAGCTGATGCGAACCCACAAGGGCTTGTATGCTTGATTATGGCACATGATGGTTCCTCGGTTTCTGAAAGGATTCCAATAGCAGTATAAAAGTCAACGAGATTATTATATGAAACAGGCTTGCCGTGTATTTGCTCGTAGAATGGTTCCCTTTCCTTTTCAAGATAATATCTTGCCTCCTGGTGCCAATTCTCACCATAACGAAGTACCTGTGCATTTTGAAAGCCCATCATGAAAGTTTCAGGAAATGTCTTCCCACCAGAGAGATACCTGCCGATTGCAATATCATACATGGCAGTATGCTGAAAGGCTTTCTCAGCAAGTTCTTTTCTCATCTCTACTGTAATCCCGCCGTTCACAATGGCATCAGCGACTTAACTGTAATCATCTGGAGAGCTGACCACAATCACATTCATGAAATTCTTAGCCGCCCCGCGGAGAAGAGTAACACCTCCAATATCTATACCCTCGATTGCATCGTCTAGTGAATGAGGTTTTGAAACAATCTCTTCGAAGGGATATAGATTCACTACGACAAGTCGAATGGGCGCTATTCCCAGTCTTCTCATTTCTTCTTCTTGATCTTCTCTCCCAAGGACTCCTCCCATGATTAGAGGGTGGAGCGTTTTCACACGGCCATCTAAGATTTCAGGGAACCCCGTTACATCTTTTACCTCTTGTACGGGGAGCCCAGCTTCACAAAGCACAGTCGCCGTTTTGCCTGTGCTGATGAAGTCAAATTTGTCTGCTATCTGTTTGCAAAACTCCACAATCCCGGTCTTATTGAAAACGCTGATTACTGCTTGTTTCTTGTTCACAATCCAACACCCAGCTCTTCCGCTTGCGACCCCGCTTCCGCTCTAGGTATTGTCCAAATAAATTGATTGCTCTATTTTGACAAAGATACAATCGTTTCGGAATAACTTCCTTCGAAGACCCTGACTGGACAATGGACTGACAGGAGAGTTTTCGGAGAACCTCCGGCATGGCATGTCTTCATCTGACTGTCCTTACTGAGGAGGTTTTCGGAGGATTCCGTATGACATGACGGCACCTCCCAACCCAAATATGATTGGATTCAGTATCACCAAACTCCGAATCGTTACGATGAGAACTGCAACCAGACTCAGAAGGTAACCTAAGAACAGCATGAATGCCCGTTTCTTGAAGAACGGGTCTGTTTCCAAATAGGTCATCGCGCCAAGCCCGGTGACATTCACAATACCCATGCCTAACATTTCTAATAGGATAAATGAGTAGGGGACAGCTCCCCACGAGATACTATAGAAATCTGCATTAAGTTCAGTATAGAGATAGGACATGTCGCCTGTGGTAACCATCAGAAACGAAGATATGAACAGTAGCCAGTCTATCGTAAAAATTATGGAAATCACGCCACCGTGTCTGAGTCCACCTCTCTGCACAATGACGGGATAGAGCACGAACATACCAAGAATAATACTAATGACTGCCATCGCCATGACATAGAGGCGGTGAAACAGCATACTTCCTATCGTATTGACATCAAAGAATCCCCTTCCAACGAAAAGAATACAGATTACCGCATATGTTAAGATGAACAGCGCGAATATCAGCGTGATCCTATTCTCTCAGATAAATACTTCTTGGCAACCAAAGTGAAACACACCATCATTGCCGCAGCATTTATTGCATATACAACATGCAGAATTCCGAAAGCCATTATTATACCGCCTTATTTTTCGTAATCTACTCGTATATGTGCTATTTAACGATTATCTGCATAGAAATGGTTCGTAGAAACCGCACGAATTGTCCCTACATAGTACTTGGTTACACGAATGTCTTAGCAACAGATCCTCTCGATATATGTGAGATTCAACAAATTTAATCGGTCAGTCTACACCTGCGAGTCAGTTCGAGTGTATACTGTAGTCCCTCAGCACCTTGACTAATTCCGCCATCATCTGAGGTCATATGATTGGGAATGTACTTTTCTCGCCTGAGAATCCCTGTTAATGTGATTTCCTTGCCAACTCGTGTGTCATCCCATGAACCCTTTCTTCTGATCCAAATGACGTTCCCTGTTCCAAGAAGCAGTACTGCACCAGCTTTTGAGTTCTGGGCAGTCCCCTCCAAAGTAACTTTTTCTCCTATCTGTTCCTCCAGTGAATTGTCGGTCATGTTATGCTCTTTAGTGTGGTTCCTTATCTTACTATTCACTCTTCCATTGGAGTTTCGCTCAGCATCCGTGAGTGTGGTTATTCGTCTTGGATAGACCTCTGACATCAGTGGCATGTTGCTAGAAGTGCATTTGAAAAGACTAATCTCCTTCGCCACAGATAATGACCTAATGGTGATGTGATGTGAGCGACTGGGATGATGATTTGTTCGATGAACTCTTCAAGAGTATGCGCAAGTGGATGGATGATTCCTCACTCTTTGGGTTTCCAGCTCGACCACATCAGACAAGATCGCCACCTAGGTCTGAAGAGGTCATCAAATACGATGACCATGTCCTTTTAGTCATGGAACTTGGCCCCCAATTCTCAGGTGCTAATACCACTGTAGAACTACTATCAAAAGGTGACCGCCGTATCCTCGAAATCAAATCATTTGAAAATGATTTTCTAAGACGGTATGGATTGAGCCGCGATATGACCGGCGAATATTCGTGGGATATTCGAAACGGCATCATCGAAGTCGTTCTAAAGAGGCAAAGATGACCCTGACGGCAGCACAATGTCTTTTGTACAACCTCTCGGCAACTGAGAATCCTAGAAACTCCTCAGCGCTCTACCGATACCATTGAACTCGACCTTGGTTTTGATATCGATTCCCTCATTCTCAGCCATTTTCGTAAGGATGGTCAGGACTGGTAGGTCGATAGAGATATCCCTAGCTAGCTCAGTGTCCTTGATTGATGACGAGGTCGTCGAAAGGATCTCCTTTAGTTTGGTGTACGAATAAATCATCTTACTGAGTTCGTTCTGCAGGCTGTAGAAGTTGTCCTTTTCCTTCATGATGTCCTTGACGAGGTTCTCGAAGTAGGGTATCTTCAGGTTTACTCCCTCCGTGAGGAACTTCTTAGATTCGAGATCAAACACCGTGGGATAGATACCTGTGACTTTGTCCTCTTCTTCTCTTCGGATCAGTGTGAGTGATATCCCCTGCTCACTGAACAGCAGTTCGATGTGGTCGCGCACCGTATCTCCGTTGATGAGGTCCGACTCGATGAGGTACGAGTTGTTCCGGATAAGCGTCTGCACGATGAACTTTGTGAAGTTCGAAACTGCAGTCTTCGACTTGTTTCCGAAGCAGCTCACTAACTGTTCCAGTGTAAGCCCTTTCTTGGCAAGGAGCCGTGCAGGGTGTGTACTGATCGTTTCTGACTCGATAATCGCGGGATACTCACAACCCCGTACCCTGTAATTGGCATCCAAGTAGAACAACGACTCATGCTTCGGGTTGCCATGGATTGATAGGATTGCAAGTAGTCCTCCTACTCTTTTCGCATCTCCTTTTTCAGGGATTTTGAGGAGGATGTTCTTTTTGTAAATGTCACAGAATACAAAGATCTCTTGAGATTTGGCCACTGACATTGCAATATCACCTTCATTGTGGTGGATTTCTAAGAATTCCATAAGCCATGATGTAACCTCCCAGTCCGAACACAACTGGGTTTAGTATCAATAATCCTGGGATAATCACAAGTACAACGCCAACCACGCTCATAAGCCATCCAACGAAGAGCAACAGCGCCCGCGTCTTAAAGAAAGGATCGGATTCCAAATATACCATTATGGCGAGTCCAATTATATCGGTGGTTCCAATGACCAACATGATGGATAGGATTTGGGAATAGGATAGCCCTCCCCATGTTATCGAGTATAGGTCGACAGCAAGTTCGCTGTATTGATAGGTCATCTCTCCAGTCCCAAGCATGAACATGGTCGTGAAAGCTACTGCCCACAAAATGGTGTATAACAGTGTTACAGCCCCGCCATCCTTGAAACCACCCCTTTGAATGATGATCGGGTAAAAGATGAATGTGGCAAGAGAGATACCGATAATGGGCATTGTCACAACATAGAGCCTTTGGAAGAGCATGCTTCCTGCTGTATTTGCATCAAATAGACCTCTCCCCACAAAAATGGTGCAGATAACGGCATATGTCAGAATGACCAGTGAGAATATCAGTGTGAGCTTGTTCTTTTCCGTTAGGTACTTCTTGAATATTATGACGAAAGTGAGTGTCATCACAGCAGCGTTCATTGCATAAATAATATGTACAATTCCAAATGCCATTTTAGTACCTCTGATTATAGTCTGTATCACTTAATGCTCAAATACCACATTTAATCATTATCTGTATTTCATTTGGTTCTGCAATTCATTCCACGAAGTTCTTCACTGTCTGTAACCAGTGGATTGGACACTCATGTTTTCTTAAAAGACCCTCAATGGTTCCCCCATTGTCATCGAACTCCACTCGGTTATTGACAACGCTTCCTCCACTCTTCACTTTCCTGTAAAAGGTGGTCATGAGTGGCATATCAAGCAAAATATCTCAAGGGGTTGCAACGTCTGTCGTGATCCCCCTCCAAAACAGAACGACTAAATACGAAACCCGTGAGGCATAGGATGGCTTGCAATGGCGAAAGTATGCATTACAGATACGGTTCTTAGAGATGCTCACCAATCTCTTCTTGCAACGAGGATGAAAACGGAGGACATGCTTCCTATTTGTGAGAAACTGAACAAGGTAGGATACTATTCATTGGAGATGTTTGGTGGTGCTACCTTCGATTCAATGATGCGGTTTCTAAACGAGGATCCATGGGAACGTGTTGAAGCCCTTAGTGACGCGATGCCAAACACCAAGATGCAGATGCTTCTGAGAGGCCAGAATATCGTTGGCTATCGCCACTACCCCGACGATGTTCTAGAAGCTTTTGTAGTGGAGGCGGTCAAGGTGGGCATCGACATCTTTAGGATATTCGATGCACTTAATGATGTCCGCAATATGGAGGCTGCCATGAAGTTCGTCAAACGTGAGGGTGGGCATGTCCAAGCAAGCATCAGTTACACCCTGAGCCCAGTCCATACGAATGAGAAGTTCATCGAGAAGTCCAAGATGCTCTACGAGATGGGTGCGGACTCCATATGCATCAAGGACATGGCAGGACTGATATCCCCGCAGGCTGCGTACGACCTTGTGAAAGGTCTTAAGGAGGAGATGGACATCCCTGTGCAGCTCCACTCTCACTACACGAGTGGCATGGCTGCAATGGCATACCTGAAGGCTGCAGAGGCTGGGGTGGATGTTGTTGACTGTGCCATATCATCACTTGCGATGGCAACATCGCAGCCAGCAACAGAGTCAATCGTTGAGGCGTTGCGCGGAACACCCTACGACACTGGTCTTGACCTTAATCTCCTCTCCGAGATTGCAGACTATTTCAGGAAGATTCGCCGGAAGTACGTTCAGTTCGAAGGGGCGTTGAAAGGAGTCAACCCCCAAGTCCTTGTATTTCAGATCCCTGGTGGGATGCTATCTAACCTTGATAATCAGCTCAAAGAACAGGGAGCCCTTGACCGATACGACGAGGTGCTTGCTGAGGTTCCACGGGTCCGTGCAGAGTTTGGCTATCCACCCCTCGTCACACCTTCCAGCCAGATTGTTGGCACGCAGGCCACCCTGAACGTCATCACGGGAGAGCGGTATAGCATCATCCCACAAGAGGTCAAGCAGTATTTCAGAGGCTACTACGGGAGGCCCCCTGCGCCTGTGGATCCCGAGATAAAGCAGAAAGTCATCGGCGATGAGGAGCCCCTGAATGTCCGACCGGCTGATCTGCTCGAGCCTGAATTGCCTGCCGCACGGGAGGCACTGAAGGACATCCCCCACAAGCCTAGAGACCTCGTTTCATACGCCCTGTTCCCACAATATGCTCTGGACTTCCTAAAGCATCGCGCAAAACGAAACGCTCGTGGAAGCCTGACCCCTCAACTGGAGGCTGCCCTGATTGCCACAGTCCTGCACATCAGCGGAAGAAGCTCTGGACATGTTCAGTCCACAGCCTTTGCAGGAGAACAATGGACTTTGAACGGTCGGGAAACACTTCATTCTGCCAGCACAGGAAGTTGGGAACGAGGAGCATCTGCATGGTCGATTGCTGGAAGGAAAGACCAGATGCGTTCTCGTACACAGGGGGGAGCACTGTGAGTTCGGAATATGAGATCAAGCTGGACGAGAATGTCTACAAAGTGTCCATCGAACGACTTGATGAAGGAGGATTACTGGTAGTCAAGGTGGACGATGAATCATTCACGATCAAGGCAGAGCAGGGTGAGGATGGGACGTTCCACATCAATGACACGATCAATGATTTCGCCATCAAATTGATAAAAAAGACAGGCTCGAAGCTGGAGATTGAGATTGATGACCAGCCACGAGTTGTAGAATGGCAACGAGTAAGCAAGACTCAAGCGGTCAAGGCCCCTGCAACTACAAGTGGGGGAGGGCCGAAGGTTGCTGGCGGCGTATATCCACCAATGCCCGGCAAGATAACAGAGGTGCATGTTTCAGTCGGAGATGCTGTGGATGCGGGGCAGACAATATGTATTCTGGAGGCGATGAAGATGTTCAACGAGCTCAAAGCGCCCAAGTCAGGGACTGTCAAAGAAGTCAACATTGAAACCGGCTCCGCAGTGACACCGAACGACCTCCTTGTCCTTATTGAGTGAGGTGGGAATTCATTGAAGCCAGTCTATATCTTAGGATCTGGTATGACTAGGTTCGGGATGCTGGATGCTAGCATAATGGACTTGGTCCAGATGGCGTCCATGGAAGCCCTATCAATATCAGGAACTCTGGGGGAGAACTTTGACCATGTCATAGTATCCACTCAGAACCCAGATGAGTTCACTGGGATCGGACATCTCTCGACCCTGACAGCTGACCGGTTGGGATTGGTTCCTGCCGGAGCTACCCGTGTGGAAAGTGGTCCATCATCAGGGGCAAGCGCTTTCGAAGTAGCTTGTGCATTGATAGGGGCATCTATGGCAGATCTCGTACTCGTGGTCGGTGTGGAGAAGATGTCAGAAGTGGAACGTGGAACTGCCTCGAAGATACTTTCACGCATGATGTCCTATGAGAATGAAACGAGATACGGTGCGACACCTGCATCGCTTGCTGCAATGATTGCCAGACGATACATGCATGATTATGGTATGACCCGAAACGAGCTCTCACTTGTCCCTGTCAAGGCGCATCGGAATGGCGCAAAGAATCCAAGGGCACATTTTCAAAAGGAAGTCGATGTCGAGAAAGTGAGCAATGCGAGAATAGTCGCTGATCCGCTGACATTGTATGACTGCTGCCCGACCTCAGATGGTGCAGCAGCAGTGGTGCTAGCATCAGAAAAGATGCGGTCAAGCCTTGGTGCTTTGGACACTTCTGTGCGAGTCGCAGGGATAGGTCATGCAACGGACTATCATGCAGTTCAGCACCGGTTGTCCCTGACATCGTTGAACGCCACTGTAGAGGCAGCCAAGAAAGCATTTGACATGGCTAATATCATGCCTGATGATGTCGATGTGTCAGAGCTTCATGACGCATTCTCGATTCTTGAGATAATCGATATGGAAGACATAGGGCTTGTTGAACGTGGGAGTGGTATTCAGGCTGTCAAGGATGGAAGAACGACCGTGGATGGTGATATTCCTGTGAACACCACTGGCGGGTTGAAGGCAAGAGGACATCCGACAGGCGCCACAGGAGTCGCGCAGATTCACGACATCTATCAGCAGCTCATGGGTACTGCACCGAAAGACCTGCAAGTGGCAGACCCAGAGGTCGGTCTCACACACAATATCGGCGGGTTTGGCAATAACATGGTTGTGACCATCCTTACAACAAGGCAGATCTGACCTTCTCGATGAAATATCCCCTAGTATTCTCAGGACATCGTACGTTTCTTAAGAAGGACAAGGGCGACAATGACAACTGTAAAAGCAAAAACTCCCACTAATAACACAATCATTTCTGGTTCCGGATTCGGATTTTGCGTGACACTCTGTGTTGTTGAAGTTGTCTGGGTTTTGGTCGATGTGGATGTTGTTGCTGTTGTTGTGATTACTGGTGTTGTGATGATAGTAGTGGTCGTTGTATTTGTAACAATTGTTGTGGCGGTATCAGTTGTGTTTTCTTCTACATCCATGTCAGTAGGAACTGGAGGGAATATGTCAATCCAATAATCCGGACTGACGGGGTTTG
>JAJRZD010000021.1 GCA_024275415.1 archaeon | reverse complement strand
GTGCTCAATGTGGTCACCTTATCAGGGGGCCGCATCCGAAAGTGAACGCCACCTGCAATAATTATGTGATGAAGAATGCAAAGACTATATTCGGAGTTGTCGCTCTTCTCGCTCCATATGGAGCTCTTTTCGACCAGTACCTATTCGAAATTGAGAGCATTCTCTGGAGGATTTCTATCGTCAACGCCGAGGTATTTGTGGACTTTAATCTCCTGAATCCGATCTCCATTGTTGCATTTCTCATTCGTGCAAGATGCCTGCAAATGCTATTCCACTATTTTGAGGATTACACAGATGCGAGGAGAATTGCATATTTCATACTGATGAGTGAACTCGTCACCGTTTTCTATGCCCTGTTTATCTCTTTCCCAGTCCTGTTCATCCCAGATTACCTATATCTGCTATTTGGTTTCCCAATACCACTCTTCTTCATTCTCTTTATCTATGTTCAGAGAGTCGCACCCAAAGATGCAATCCATGAGTGGTTGTCTGCTTCGGAACCTGATTTGATATAGTTGCATGGGTTGCCAACAGCTGCACAAAACCTAGACGATCTTGGACATTTAGTTGTGGGTGTTTATGTAGCTTCGACAAGACATACTCAGTGAGGGCATCCATGACATACGTAGAACCTCTGGAGTCCACCCAGTGCCGTTGTCCGGGAGTACAACACTCTGGTGTCCAAGTTTGTACAACTTACAATGAACGGTCTGTGAGGATCAATTGACATTTCGTCTGATGTATAGAGCGACAAAGGCCAAAGCAGCCCCGAGAATAATCACAAATGAGGAATATATCACACTCGATGGTGGTGATAAAGTTGGATTGTATTGATGCGCAATCAGGACCTCTGTTACCCTATCTAATGTGATATTGAAGACTTCGAGGCGTAAGGATTGCATCACGCCATCATCCTTAGAGTACAAACTACTGCAATAGTAAAAGTCCTGTCTGCCTGTGATATTCTGTCTGAACGAGTATGTCCAAGTTACTGTGTCCGTATTATCTATGTCAAGGCCGTAAATCTCATGGTCACGCATTTCAAGCAACTTGGTCAACAACGTCCAATCCCCTATGGGAAGAATTGGGCTTTTAATGAACGATCGAATCGAGTGATACTCCCCCCATTTCGTACCATTGACCCAAGCAACTGATAGGGACGGAAATGGAAGTGAGTCCCAGTCTGAGATGTTATTTGGAATCAAAGGTAGCGTTTCGTTGATTTGGATCTTGATGGCACCTAAAGCTACTGAGTTCTTCTCAATTTCAAATCGAAAGATGTCGTGTTCAGCAACCCCCCATGATAATGAATGACCATTCTGCGCATTGACAAACACTGGGAACGGAATCATAAAAAGGAAAAGAAGCAGAACAGAACATTCCCTGACACTTGGCATATGAATTCTACTTTCAGTAAATCGATATAACCTTTACCAAGCAGCTGGCACTGCTGAAAAGTCTACTAATCTACAACTGTTTGATGAGAATAGCGAGTCATTCCCTCTTGAATTATCTGAAGATGGATTTCTGTGAATGTGAACTCCCAGGAAGTAGCACTTTCATCGGTTCGCAATCAGAGCTTCTACCAGAAGGTACTCAAACCCATTGGTACTGAATTCATCATCACTCCAAAGGAAACCCTCATCAAACAGAGTGACTCGATCATCAAAGCTAACGAGGTCAGGCTTTTCCGGTTTGCGAGAACGCGAAAGGACGCGTTGGACGAACTTGCGTCCATAGTCCGGGCCCGCAAGGAAAAACCGAGCTTTTCGCGGATGTCCGATCCTGAGATCCGATATGCGTGCAAGCTGAGGAAGTAAGGACTGTCGTATAGAGCAAGCACGAGGAAGGTCTATCACGACCTTGGCCGTTCCTGGGACATCAGCACTATCGAGCACGCCATCAAGAGGACTCTCCCAGAGAAGGAATACAACCTAGATACCAATGACATTTGAATGCCTTACAAAGAAAGACGGAGAAGGAGCGCGAGGCTCCCTCCAATGAATTACAGCTGCTTCTCCTGACGGTAGGGCAGAAAATCACTCCTGCCATAACCCCCTCCGATGTGGACTATTAAGGATTAATATGGATTCATTAATTTGAGTTTACGATTGGG
>JAJRZD010000020.1 GCA_024275415.1 archaeon | reverse complement strand
CAATCGGACATCGAAATATAACCTCCACAGAATATCATCGCGAGAGTACTCCGTGCAATAGCCCATGCCATAACCCTTTTATTCAAACCCTCACGGCTCTCTCTGACTATGCCACTCAGGCTACAGACCAATCTATGCACAGGTGATATTCATGGGAAAAAGACCAGGACACTGTTATAGGGAGCCCGATCGTCAGCCTTTTGTGAGGAGGCGGTACATCCACCGTCAACCAGCGAGTCGAATAGTAAGTTTTGACATGGGAGAAACAGGAGGCGAGTTTCCCGTCGAGATGTCATTGATTGGTCTAGAGAGGTGCCAGATCCGGCATCAGGCACTTGAGGCGGCACGCATTGCATCTAACCGTCACATGACCAAGTTCGTAGGGCGCAAGAATTATCATCTGAGAATACGTGTGGCACCACTGCATTATCTTAGAGAGAACAAGATGATTTCAGGGGCTGGTGCAGACCGAGTGCAGGACGGGATGCGTCGAGCATGGGGTAAGGTGATTGGCTCAGCAGCGCGGGTGAAACGGAATCAGGCGCTCATCACCATCAGGACTCACCCTCAGCACATCAAACAGACGATGAAGGCATTGAAGAAGGCGGCGCCCAAGTTCCCGACTCCTTGCAAGATAGTCTTCGACAAGATTGACCCTGAGCTACGCAAGAAAATGGGGTATGGGGTGAAATAATCTCTCTGGGCGGTTTTCCCTGAGTGCCATATCGTTCATGGCATGTTAGCATTCTCATGTTGTTCGATAACTTTCAGGATTTTCCGGAGGGAACCAGTAAGAGTTGCGATTTCTCTACCGGTCATAAATGCACGATGTAACAGGTTACGGAAGACTTGTTTGGCAATAGGGATTCTGAACTCTTTGATAGTGGTCTTATCGATGAGAGCATCAAAGAAGAAAGCGGCCTGTTCTCGTTCTGGTTTCGTAGCCGCTCGGATATCTGTAGGTCGTGGCTCGGGCTTCTCTGCATAGTTCTTGTACAGCTCGTACAGAGTCACTGCAATAGCATGACTAAGGTTCATGCTCTTGTAGACCGTTGAAGTCGGGATGTGGAATGCAATATCACAAAGGGATAACTCATCATTGGTCAATCCCACAGACTCCCTCCCAAAGACGAGGGCAACGGTAGCTGGAAGTGATGTAGGATCGGGCAAGTCTTCAAGAGTCACTGTTGCCCGAGTCACACTATGGTTGCTACCTTTGCGCGCTGTTGCTCCCCATGCAGCTTCCACATCAGTTAATGCGTCATCCAATGAATCGAAAATCTCTGCATTCTCAAGTGTGTCTACAGCATGTACCGCGAAGATCTTGGCATACTTGTCATCTCGGGGATCAGTATCCACTATCCTGAGTCGGGTCACTCCGAAGTTAGCCATGGCCCGCACAGCAAAACCGACATTCCCTGGATTTTCAGGAGCGACAAGGACTACGACCAGATTCGGAAAGCCATCTGGCACATCCTCTCCTTGCATCCCAGTGTCCTCTCTACTACCGATGGGCAAGTTGTATCACATCGCCTTCTTCAAGAGGATAGCTGAGTCCTACCTGCCGACGCTTGATCTTGTCATTCTCACGGATGATGGTGGCGGCTTTGAATCTTTCAACGAAGAGTTCCTTGTGCACCTTCGCAGCAGCATCCTCGACGACCGAGCCGACAGGCAGGACGATTGGTTTGTCCTCACGTTTTCGTCCGGGTATCTTCGTGTACACCCTGAGGATGTCAAGATGGTCATATAGGGCCCAGCTCATGCCATCAAGGTTCTCTCCTTTCTCTGCGGAAACTGGGATTATGTCAAACTTGTCCCCGTACTTCTCTTCGAGTTCTTGGAACCTTTCCTTAGACCCTGGCGCATCTCCTTTTGTGGCAATGATGAGCGCGCGCACATAGGCTACGCTTGCATCCATTGCATCGACCAGCTGTTGGAAAGTCGCCCGTTTCTGGAAGCGAACGATGATGTTCGTGATCTTTCGAGCTTTGAGATAATTGATTACCTCTTCCTTGCTGCCCTCGAAATTCTGAATTCCATATATCATGTGCCCTCCAAGGCCGACCCGTTCTATTCTTACAGCGGTCTTCTCCTTGTTTAGACGTATCCGTGCTCTATCAAGCTCGCCGAGAATCGTATTCATCTGCATATCGATGTCTTGAGAAAGATCTACACAAAGAGCGATACAATCTGTATTGCGGACTACAGCGAGGGCTTGCCTGCCAATAGAGGAGTCGTAGCTTCCCTCAAATATCCCGGGAATCTCTACCAGCTGGATATTGATATCTTCGAATGCCAGCATGGCCGGGGTTGGAAGCGGTGTAGTGAACGGGTAATCGCCGACATCGAACTCAGCGTTTGTGACCGCATTGATTAGGGAGGACTTTCCGCTGTTTGTCACTCCTACCAGACAGATTTGTCCTGCACCCTCCTTTCGTACGACGCCTTCTTCAGTCCCGCTTGAACGGCGTGCTCGTGCCTGCTCTCTCTCTTTCTCCAATTGTGCCTTGAGCTGAGCGAGCTTCCGTCTATAGTCGGCTCTCATTCTCTCAGCACCCTTGTGGTTAGGCGCTAGGGACAGGAGCTTTTCTAGTTCTACGATACGTTGTTCAAGGTCTTCTGTGTCCTCGTATATCTGCCTCTGTTTATCGAACTCGGGAGTAACATTGGTAGGCATAGGAGGTCACCGTTTTCTATTGGGCTGTTTATGTATCCATTATGAACATTTCTTCATAGGTCATTCTGTGCGGTCATATATCATATTTATGTCAAGGATAAAACGTTCGGGGGTTTTAGTTTTGGGGACAAGCACAAAATCCTTCTCATCATATGTGAACCCTGAATCCACATCATAGAGATAGACCACATCTGTTTGTCCTTCTACCTGCCAATCATCCCCGTAACGGTCACTTGCCATACGGATATGCTCCCACCGACCTAGGAATTTTGCAGGGGCAACTCGTTCTACGACAATCCCGTTGTCAAGGGTGAATGTGTCACCATCATCTAGTCGATTCACTGCGTCTATTGCCTTAAGGATGAAGAACGAGATGGAGCGCTCATCAGGTGACACTCTTTTCAGTGTTTCTCCGAAGAACGAGATTACCTCCCACTGAGCATCATCTCCGATGCATATCGATAGTACAACATCTCGTCGCATCGCATTGGAGAGGAACAAAGCCACATTGACACATCGTGCCGCCATGATGACCTTCGGATGATTCTCCCCACGCTTGACATCACTCCTATTGATTGGCATATCTTTGAACAATATGAGGTATGTGCGAACCAACTGCCGAACACCTAGAGTCTACATCCCTGCCAGACCGGGGATATCTGGAAAGCCACCTCTTCCTCTTCGACGTGACTTGCTCATCTGTTTCATCATCTTCTTCATCATCTCATACTGCTTGAGGAGTTCTCTCACGTCTCTTTCTGAGGTTCCTGATCCTCTGGCTATTCGTTTCAAACGAGACGACTTGATGATCTTTGGTTCGTCCAGTTCCTGTTTGGTCATCGAGTTCATGATGACCTCGAACCGTTTCAGGTTCTCCTCTTGAACCTCGGCCATACCTTCAGGAAGTTTGTATTTCATTCCCATCATCTCTAGGATCTTACCGATTGGCCCCATCTTCTTCAATTGTTTTAGTTGTGCCATCATGTCTGTAAGAGTGAACTTCCCCTTCATCAGGCGCATTGTGGCGTCTTCATCAATCTCTATCTGGGCTTCCTTTACCTTCTCGATCAAGCCACGGATATCCGACATGCCCAAGAGCCTTCCCACGAACTTGGTAGGATTGAATGGCTCAATCGCATCCATTCCTTCTCCAGTTCCAATGAATTTGATTGGAGCCCCAGTAGCAGCAACCGCGGACAGTGCACCTCCACCTTTGGCACTGCCATCAAGTTTTGTGACAACGATTGAGCCAATCTCAGTGGCTTTCTTGAACGCAGCAGCTTGCGCTCCCGCTTGTTGCCCAAGAGTCCCATCAATCACTAGGACAATCTCATGTGGTTTTACTGCTTTAGCGATATCTTTCATCTCTTTGATGAGTCCTACCTCTTCCCGATGCCTTCCTGATGTGTCAAGGAGAATCAATTCCATATTCTTCTTCTTCATCTCCTTGTATCCTTTCTTGGCAAGCTTGACTGCATCCTTCTCACTCTCATCGCCATAGAATGGGATATTAGACCTCTCAGCGAGTTGTTTGAGCTGACTGTATGCACCAGGCCTGAAGTTGTCTGCACATATCACACCTGTTCTGATACCTCTCTTTTGATAATACCTTGCGAGCTTTCCTATTGTTGTTGTCTTCCCTGAACCTTGTATCCCTATCATCATGATCAAGTTTGGCTTTCCAGGACGAATAGTCAGAGGTATTGGCTTCTCTCCTAGGAAATAGGCTAATGTATCCCATACCACCTTGATGATATGCTCACGGCGGGAAACGCCTCGTGGAAGGTTCTCGTCAAGGGCCTGTTTCCGCACTCTCTCAGTGATTGCCATCACAAGTGAAACATCAACATCGGCGACCAGCAGGGCACGTTGGATATCTTTCACGAGTTCCTTTACCAGCTCCTCATCTATCACATTCGCGCCAAAGAGGCGTTTGAGTGCTGAGTTCAGAGATTTTCCTAGACCCTCTAAGACCAATTCTTCTCACCGGCTTGTCATCCCCGATGATTACTCCTGAACATATCAACCTTCGCCTTTGTTCTTGTCGAGGTTTTTGTTCGTCAAAGAGGAAGGTCTAAAACGAACTGATTTCCGCCCACTGTCCCGTGGGTGTATATATTTTGCCGGACGAAACAGAATTAAAGATCCGCATAGTCAAGATAAAAGATGGAACTGTCATCGATCATATCACCGCTGGTCATGCGCTTGATGTCCTTCGAATTCTCGGGATTACTGGGGGCGAGGGGTCTGTAGTGACACTGGCCATGAACATAACTAGCTCACGAATCGAACGAAAGGATATAGTCAAGCTTGAGGATCGTTTCCTTGCTGAGAACGAGGTCGCTAAGATAGCACTAGTCGCTCCTAATGCAACAATAAACACAATCCGTGATTCGAAGGTGGAGAAAAAGACAAGGGTCGAACTCCCCTCGACAATAAGCAATGTCATCGTATGCCCCAATGTGCGATGTGTCACGAACAAGGAACGAGAACCAATTACCCCCAAGTATGAGGTATTATCCAAACAACCAATGAAGCTGAAATGCAATTATTGCTGGACTCATATCGAAGAAACTGACATAATCGAGCAATTTACCAAGTAAAAATACTGCCAAAAGGCAAATTGCAAATGTTTTTTATTGGAATCATAAACTTGGTGGGCTGTGGTATCTAATGGTCAGTGATAAGATAGCCATCATCGGTGACCGTGACACAGTCACTGGTTTCCGAATGGTCGGTGTTCAAGAGAGTTCTGTTCCGAACAATGTAAATGAGATTCGAAAAGCCCTGCTTGACTATTTCAGAGACCCCAGAATGGGCTTGATTATCATCACTGAGCCCCTTGCAATGCAGGTGGAGGATACCATTTTGGAGCTCTCAGAGGCTCCAGTTCCTGTGATTCTGCTTATCCCTGATAGAGAAGGCTCGACTGGTGCATATGAAACTGTGCTGAGAGAGCTAATACGTCGGGCCGTTGGAATCGAAATCAATGTGTGATCCCCCAAATGCAGAGGAGATAATTGTCATGACCAAAACTACTGGAAAAATTGAAAGTATCGCCGGTCCTGTCGTACGATGTTCAGGAATCCCAGGTGTGCGTATGTATGAAGTCGTCCGTGTAGGAAATGAACAACTCATTGGTGAAGTGATCGAGGTCGGTGATGAAGAGTTCACAGCTCAGGTCTATGAGGAAACATCTGGCGTGTCCCCTGGGGAACCGGTCGTTTCAACTGGTGACGCACTGTCTGTAGAGCTAGGCCCTGGTCTTCTTGGCTCCATATATGATGGGATTCAACGTCCTCTCCCAGGGCTCAAGAACCTCTCTGGAGATTTCATAACACGTGGTTTGACGATTGAGGGGCTCGATAGAGAAAAGAAATGGGAATTCAATCCTTCTGTCAAGGTTGGAGATAAGGTCGAACCTGGTGACGTTATTGGCGTAGTTCCCGAAACAGGTATTATCACTTCAAAGATACTGATTCCTCATGGAATACAAGGCGAGATCGTCGAAATCGTGTCCAAAGGCGAGTATACCATTGTTGAACCAATCTGTAAGGTCAAGGACGAACATGGAGATGTCCATGATGTCATCATGATGCAAAAGACTCCTGTCCGTGTCGGACGCCCGTTCAAGGAACGTGTCCCTCTTGAGATACCGCTTATCACCGGTCAGCGTGTTATCGATACATTCATGCCTCAAGCAAAAGGTGGAACGGGAGCGATTCCTGGTGGATTTGGCACTGGAAAGACTGTCACCCTTCATCAGTTTGCAAAATGGGCTGACGCTCAAGTCGTTGTATATGTAGGATGTGGCGAGCGCGGAAATGAGATGACCGAAGCCCTTGAGGAGTGGCCTCATCTTAACGACCCACAGAGCGGTAGACCTCTCATGGAGCGCACAGTCCTCATTGCAAACACATCCAATATGCCTGTTGCTGCACGAGAGGCATCTATCTATGTGGCTGTGACCATCGCCGAGTACTTCCGGGATCAAGGCTATGATGTTGCATTGATGGCTGATTCGACCTCTCGTTGGGCAGAAGCATTGCGAGAGATTTCAGGCCGTCTAGGACAGCTTCCCTCCGAGGAAGGGTATCCCGCATATCTCGGCTCAAGATTGGCTCAATTCTATGAGCGTGGAGGCAGAGTTAAGACACTTGGGTCTGAGGACCGAACTGGTTCGATTACTCTCTGTGGTGCTGTTTCACCACCTGGTGGTGACTTCTCAGAGCCTGTCACGCAAGCAACACTGCGAATTGTGAAGGTGTTCTGGGCACTAGACAAAGACCTTGCTGCAAGGCGGTTCTTCCCTGCTATCAATGCTCTCACCAGCTATTCGCTTTATCATGGCAACTTGGAATCTTGGCACAAGAAAGAGCTCGGTGAAGATTGGCCACTATTGGTTAAAGAAGCAATGGCGCTCTTACAGAAGGATCAAGAGCTTAGAGAGATTGTCCAGCTTGTAGGTCCTGACGCACTACCAGAATCGGAACGTGCTACCCTTGAGGCTGCACGAATGATTAAGGAAGACTTCCTTACTCAAAGTGCCATCCACGAGATTGATACTTTCTGCCCGATCAGAAAGACCTATCGAATGCTCAGGATCATCATCAACTTCTCAAGAAAGATGGCTGAAGCAGTGAATATGGGAGTCAGTGTGCGACGAATCCTTGAGTTCAGTTGCCTCGATAACATCGCTCGGATGAAGATTGCGCCATGGGACAGCTACGACGCTACAATGGATGCTATCGAGTCCAAGATGGAGAAAGAGTTCGAAGCATTATACAAGGAGATACATGAGGCTGGAGCAATTGTCCCCAGTGCTTAAAGCACACATCCACAATGCTATGGAGCCTTATATACCGAAGTGCTCTTCTTGAATATGATGAATCGCAAAAAAGCATTGAAAGCACTACATGATGAGATTGCATCCTGCACACGATGTTCTCTGCACACATCCCGAACAAAGGCAGTGCCAGGTGAAGGTCCTCTCGATGCTAAAGTCATGTTCATTGGTGAGGCTCCGGGTGCCCAAGAGGATATGACGGGTCGTCCATTCGTTGGGCGATCCGGTAGCCTTCTGACAGAGATGCTGAATGAGATAGGACTGCAACGTGAGGAAGTATTCATCACTTCCGTGTTAAAGTCCCGTCCGCCGAGGAATAGAACCCCTCATAGAGATGAGATTGGCAAATGCATGTATTTCCTTGACAATCAAATTGAGATCGTTTCTCCCAAGATCATAGTACTTCTTGGAAGTGTGGCGATATCGTCAGTCATAGGTCCGTGGCGTCTTAGCGAGGCTCATGGGAGATTCCACGAGGCTAAAGGACTGACCTATTTTCTCACTTATCATCCTGCTGCTGCTCTTCGATTTCCCAAGACGCGAGCTCTCATGCACCAGGATTTCCAAAAGTTGAAGGCAGAGTTACGATAAGTGGCGGTTAAATTGGATGGCGCTGACATTGTACTGTGAAGGATATGCTTCGTGAAGATACATTGATTCTGATGCTGCAACTCAGTTCCGATCCTGATCTTGCAGGATATTTTAATGCCCTTCGCACGCTTCTCAGCATTGCATATGCATTTGCACTGCATGGATATCTCATCCTCGTTCTCCTTGGTTTCATGGTATATGCCACAGGATTGAGTGATGGCACTGCCAAGAGCCTAGTCCTTTTCGGAGTCTTCCTTTTCTTTGCAGGACCTATGACAGCTAACTTTCTGGCCGGCTTCATCGGTGTTGACCCTATTACGGAAGCAGATGCCACGGCCGCATTCCTCAGCTTCTTCGGTATGCTTGAAGGTGAATTCCTGTCCCTGCTAGTCCTGTTTGGTGATGGTGTCATGGCAATCTGCATAGTGGTCGGTGCAATCCTATACTTCAATCCAACTTCGAATGACCTCAAGTCCAGAGGGCACTCGTTGATGGTGCGAGGTGTTATCCTTGCTGCTGTGCTTTCCTTCGTATACGTTTCCTCAATTCTCTGACCTTCTATTGGGCTTCACACGAATTCGCAAGTCTTAAAACTAGACGCCTCTATTCTCGGTCTACAACTCGTATTCCTACTCATAGGCGGATTTTACAATGTCGAACAAGTCCTCTATCGAATATCGGACGGTATCCGATGTCAGTGGTCCATTACTAATTGTTGAACAAACTCACAACGTAGCCTATAACGAGGTCGTAAAGATTCGAGCGCCAAATGGCGACCTTTTGACGGGAACCGTCTTGGAAACGGGTCGTGGAAGGGCGGTCATCCAAGTGTTTGAGGGAACAAGTGGTCTCGATGCAGAGGTGACTGCTGCCCGATTCACTGGTGAAACGATGAAGCTTCCTGTTTCTTCCGAGATCTTGGGACGTGTTCTGGATGGGGCGGGCAATCCTCTCGACAAAGGACCTCCTCTTACAGCCGAAGATCACTGGGACATCTACGGCTCTCCCATCAACCCATATGCTCGGCAGTATCCCCGGCAGCCAATCCAAACTGGTCTCTCAGTCATCGATGGGTTGAACACGCTCGTGAGAGGTCAGAAACTCCCTATCTTCTCGGGATCAGGGCTACCACACAATAGGATTGCAGCACAGATTGTCCGTCAGGCTAAGATTCCCGGAGAAGAGGGTGATTTTGCAATTGTCTTTGGAGCGATGGGAATTACTGCCACAGAGGCACAGTACTTTATCAACTCATTCGAAGAAACCGGAGCTCTCGAACATACCACACTCTTCCTGAATCTTGCAAATGACCCTGCTATCGAACGAATCATCACACCGCGTGCGACACTTACAGCAGCAGAATATCTTGCTTACGAATCTGATATGCATGTTCTTGTCATCCTTACAGATATGACCAACTATGCCGAAGCACTGCGAGAGATTAGCGCGGCCCGCTCAGAGATTCCTGGGCGCCGAGGTTATCCTGGATATCTCTACACCGACTTGAGTCTAATCTACGAGCGTGCAGGTCGTATCAATGGCAGGAAGGGAACCATCACGCAGATGCCGATTCTCTCCATGCCGCAAGACGATATGACCCACCCTATTCCAGACCTTTCAGGATATATTACAGAAGGTCAGATGATTGTCGGTCGAGGTTTGCATCGCAGGGGTATCTATCCCCCAATTGACCCAGGACCTTCTCTTAGCAGGCTCATGAAGGAAGGTATCGGTGAAGGAATGACTCGCTTTGACCATAAGGAGATTCAGGCACAGCTCTACTATGCCTACTCTGAAGGACGTGACTTGCGAGACTTGGTAGCAGTCGTAGGTTCGGAGGCACTGACTGATCGTGACCAGAAGTACCTGCGGTTCGCGGATCGGTTTGAGGAAGAGTTCATCGGACAAGGAGAATTCGAAGACAGATCATTCGATCAGACTCTTGATATCGGCTGGAACCTGCTGAGTGATTTTCCCGAACGTGAGCTCAAACGATGTGACCCCGATACCATCAAATGGGCACGAGAGAGGGGCGCTTACCGCCCGTCCTAGGCTGGAGTCCGTCAATCAATTGTTCCATCTTCTGCAAGAAGAACCATCTGGTAGCATATGTGTACGCATAACCGAACAGACTGTTGATGTTTCCAAATGCCTCTTCCCATGAAGGCCAGAGTATCATCAAGTGATGATGTAGAGTGAAGAAAAGGCAGCCCAACTTATTTAGCCTGTTCTTCTTGAGGAACCTTACCAATCGCTCCTTGAACTTATCAGACTCGCCATTGATTCTCCAAAGTGCCCTTGGGGGATACTCGTAGAATGGATATTCATGCCATTCGTATGGGATGACTGTGAGTGGTTCTGAAAGTATACGCATGTCACAGATATTGCGGAACCTATGGGACATCTGCTTGTGACTTTGATTCCTGTATCGGCTTGTACTTCGAGCAAGGCACAAAAAGAATCGGCATATCAGATGGCTTCCACTTCTTGAGGTCTTTTCTTGTGAATTCTAATACTACCGGGCCGTCGAACCAGTGACTCACCTGTGCTTTCATGTTGGTTCATCTTCTTTCCGGTCACGAAACTCTCAGAGTCCATCGAGGCGTTGCTGCATATCGACCGTTCTGTCTTCTGCAAGTAGTTTTCGAAACTGGTCATAGAATATCCTCGTATTATGAAAGCCTCTTCTTCTGTTCCTGTTGTTCCCTCTGAATATTATTACTTCGACTCCCCACTCTTTACATATTCGACAATCGCACTTCTGCCATGGCATATCGGTCAAGGTTCTTTTGTAATGGGCTCCATGATTTCTTGAATCGTCCATGAGGTTGTCATACCACAGAAGGGCCTCCAGCACCTCATCTATCTCTGCCTCTCCCCTATCATATGATCTAATCAGTGTCAGACAAGCTTCTTCGTATGCCTTCAGCTCTTCGAGGGATATCCCTCGTGTGTCGATGATTTTCTTTGCTTTCGGACTTCTGTCCGACTGAGGTACTCGCAATGCAGCGTATCCCTGTCCATTCGCAGTAATGTAGTTCGAATTGGCGCCAAGCCAAGCTCTTCTAAGATGCGACGCAGAATCGAATGAGGTCAATCCCAACGACCGCAGCTCGAGCAATGCATTCAACCTTGCAACACCAAATAGGTGTATCCCGATGTTTTTCTGTGCCCCAACCTCTTCCTTTACTGCACGCATCACTCGTAGGACTTCCGGTGTCTGTGATCTTGTCAGCCCACCAATTGCAATGTACTCATAGCCCATATCAAGTAGCTCGTGAACCGCGCTCTTGTACGAACGAGCGTTCCATCCTTGCGCAGCCCCGACAGGAACGAAATCATATTCTTTCTCCTTATGCCGCCGGAGGAACCTCTCTGCATTCTTGAGCGTAATATCGAAGCGGTACTCCTTTTCATCATCGACTGCTGGCACAATTAGATGATCCACACTTACGCCATAATCGAATCCTATTGAGTTGTAATAGTCTGCGATATCAGCTGGATCGAATGGTGGGGTTCTCTCGTTGATATACCCAAAAGCTCCACAATCGCCAAATATGGGCCCCTCGAACTCGAGGAATGCATGAATCCCTTTGTCGATAACTTCTTTCAGGCGCTTCTTGTTGTCCTCTATCTTCACCTTGGAAACGAGAATCCCATCGTAAGGTGGCTCTTCATAGAGGTGATGTGCAGTGACCTTGATATCATCGAGAGGTCTGTCTGTCATGAAATCATAATGCAATGACACGTAATCGTCCCACCACGGCACAAAGTAGGCGACACTATCTGGATTAATACGTCTTCGTTTCAGGAAAATCTCCGTCCAACATCTCTATCTATCGAGTACAACAAAAGACCTTATCAAAGCATCCCCCAAGAAACTCCTAACAGGTGAGTAGTTTGAGGATTTGTATCGTTGGAAGTTGCGGGAAGAAGAAGTTATCATCGCATCCTCGTAGTCCAACGTGCAATGAGATTCAGACGAAAGGTGACATTCGACGATGGCAAGAGGAATTCAAAGATCTTTGTCATCCTGCTCGTGTCATGTACACTGGGAATCAGAATCGTGAGCTCGTTAAGGGACTCGACCTGCTACGAACAATCGATGATGCCATAATTGACTTTTATATCATCTCAGCGGGTTTTGGCTTCTTGAGAGAGAATGACCTTGTTCCCCCTTATGACTGCGCATTCTCAGGAATGAAAAAACGTGAACTACAAGAGCGAGCGGAGAATCTGGGCATTCCCCACGATTTCGAAGAACACTGTCTTGAACAGTATGATCTCATGTATCTTGCGTTGGGCAAAGACTATTTTCTTTCACTTGGTACTGACTGGATCGAAAAGGAATCCACGACAGTAATCCAATTCGTCATGCGTGACAGTCCCACAAACCATGTCTGGTTTCCCGCAGATAACAGGATAGTTCAAACATTCTCCGCGAATGGACACAAGGTTCATGGTGCAGCTGGATTCAAGGGTGATCTCCTGAGGATAATGGCGGGTTATGCACTACGCGCATCAGATCCTTACGGTGAATTGATAGAATGGACAAGCCCTTCCTATCTGAAGCAACTGTTCGCTGATCTTTACGTCCGAAGTCAGTCCACACTTGGATGTTAGATTTTGATTTTCATTGCCTTAAGGTCTAAGGACTCTCTGCGACCTTTCTCGGTATTATCGAAGTGAACTACCCCCTCGACGGTGAATGTCTTTGCTGTACTTTTCATTCCCAGATTGATGGTGATGGTTGTTTCCTCCGGGTACACTTCAAGTGAGGCCGGAAGGAACCCAATCCTGATTTTATTTTCAGATGGAATCCACGTACAGTCGCGAACAGATTTCACTTCGAGGTTCGAATCAATATTCAGTTCCAGATCCACGTTCTGGAATGGGTGTAGGTTATTGTTCGAAATTCCTATCTCGAGTTTAAGTGAATTCCCTTTGACCTCGTATCCCTTTACAAGCTCTACTTCTGGAGGGCCAAATCTGCCTTTAGCTGCCTTCCGACCACGTTTCGATGTACCTGTTTTGCGTTTCTCAGAGGGAAGCATGCTGCTTCCTTCGTATGGCCCTTGTTCCAGTTTCGCTGAATCCTCTGACCACGACAAAAGAGTACTGAACGTGGCGATTTTAAAATCGTTCAGTTTGTTAGTGTCGATTCCTTGTTTCTTTTGTTCTTCCCTGATAGCATCAATCAGGTCTTTCCGTATTGCAGACATTGAAGCAGACCGAAGGATTTCTTCCTTTCGCAAGTTCTTTGCCCATTTATTGTAGAACTGCAGGATTTTCTTTCCTGTAGGAATTCGGTGTTTATTTTTCTCGAACCATATCTTCCTTGTGGTCTTATTATAGTCGAAAGGCCCAAAATTTCTGCATGCCTCTTGCCAGCTCGCGAGGTTCTGTTTTGCCAGATCAGGAGCTATTAGTTCACGGATAAACTTCCTCTGCTTCGAAGTGAGTGTTGAATTGAGTTTTTGTTTTGTCATTTTTAACTCCCCACTATTGAATAATGGTTACTTATTCCAAGTCCTTATTCCATATAAATACTACGCTATAAAAAATGATTATATAGCCATTGAACGGATTTACTGTCGATATCGTTCACTCTCATAAATAGTATCTCCTTCGACAATATAATCTCCCCCAAAATCAGGAACAGTGTGTTCACTGTCCTAGTGGTGTACTTGACTCATGAATGACTATTCCAGTCCATACTTCAAATAGTAGTCCTTTTCCTTTTTTGCTCCGAAGCTACGAAGTCCCTCTGATTTCAGTTGTTTTTTCAGATTTCGAGCTTGTCCTGTACTAAGCTCTCCCCTGCCAACCAAGTAGTCAATGATCTCAATGGCCTGTGGAACAGTATCACATCGTCGAATGTAATCGATGGCATTAGGCAGGAATGTTCCTCCATCATCACCCTGATTTCCGTGGCCTTCTGACATTATACGAACCCCATCTATTGGATACTCCAGAGTGACTCCATCCTCCAACTCCCTACTGAGAGCTGGGAAAGCCTTACGAAAATCATCGTCATCACTCATAGAGTTTCACCGGATTGCTGGCTCCAATCCCTAGCTATCATCCTTCTGGATAATACTCTCCAAATTCCTCTTATAACCGATTTGCTGTCATACGTACCGCCCCTACGACACATGATTTTGGCTCGGAATAGATTTCTAACTCCACTGTCTTCTCTCAAAACGCCTTTCGACTAAGAAATGAAATGCCAAGGTAGTGTTCCCCTTAGCCGTTCTTTATCATTTGCTAACCGAAAGAATGAGATACCTGTTTCTTTTTCAGCCCTTCGCCATCCCCCAAGCCCTCCATAACTGGCAGCAAGTCTAATCACCTGCCCTATTGACTGATCCCCAAGTGATAAGGCTGCTTGGATCCTTGCTCTTCTGGGATCAAGGACTTCCAGTGATGCATTTGGTATGTTGCGCATACTTTTCACGAGTACCTTGATTTTCTTACGAAGGATAGGCAAAGGCGGCTGTGGCTCACGCTCCCACCGGGTTTGCGCCTTTGGGATATAGGGATTCACGTTGGTAGTAATTCGCAATCCCGATTCTTTTGCCAATCTCTTGGTCATTCTCGCGATAGCAACTACATCAGCATCCGTTTCGTCTGGCAGTCCTATGATGAAGTACGCCTTTACCGATTGCAAACCGGCTTTCTTTGCGAATTGTACAGCATCATAGATCGCTTGCTCGTTGAGTCCCTTTCCAACTGCTTTTCTCAAACGTTCGGATCCGGTTTCAGGTGCTATGGTTAGGGTTCGTTGCCCCCCTTTCTTCAACAGATGAAGAATGTTCTGTGTGACCTTGTCAGCCCTCAAAGATGGTGTAGAAAGACCCCATCCATTGTCAACTATCCATCCAACAATGTCCTCCAAGTTGTCATGATCCCCAAGTGACGATGCAATCAGCGCTATCTTATTGACTCCTGTGAGTTTGACCCCTTCCTCGATAATCTGCCTCAGTTTCGCCTCTGACCTGACACGTCGAGGCCTACAGATATGCCCTACCAAGCAGAACTTGCAGGAATGTCCACAACCTCGGCTCACCTCCACAAGAAGCACCCTTCCAAAGACCTGCTCCAGATGGGAACGGGTTTCTGTGTTGGCAAGTACTTGCGTTGTAGGATGGAATACCTCGTCCAAGTTGGGCATAATGAGTCGAGATATCGTGCCTGTCGAATACGCTGGAACATATATCCCTGCGACAGTTGATATCTCCTCTAACACCTCGCCTCTCATGTTAGAATGACTGACTGCATCGATGATATTGTGGATGGCAAGGTCTCCTTCACCAATGACAAATGCATCGACAAAATCTACATACGGCTCTGGGTTCGCACTCACTACTGGCCCGCCTACCACCACGATTGGATCTTCGTCGGTTCTTTCATTAGCGAGTATCTCGACACCCCCCATCTCAAGCATCTGGACAAGTCCCAGGATATCCTCTTCATATGTGAGTGAGAATCCCACCACATGATTGTCACGAAGCGGTCTTCCTGTTTCGACAGAGTTGACTGGGGATCGTGTATCATACCTAAAGTACCGCTCACAGGAAGTGTCGCTTCTTGCATTCAGGATCGCATAGAATAGGTGGATAGCCAACCCGCTCATGCCAGCTCGATATGTTGATGGGTAACAAAACCCGAAAAGAACCTCCACCTTCGAAGCATCTTTTACGACCACGTTCTGTTCTGTGAATGCCTCATATGGCAATACCAATCACTCACCAACGGGTTTCATCTCGAGCTCATGCTTTGGTTGTTTCGCGATGACCAGTGTGTTGGGTGGAATGTCCCTGTCAACAATCACTCCGACACCTGTCCTTGCGCCCTGATGTATGACCACCCCTGTCGAGATTGATGTACCAATCCCTGTCTTCACATCATCACCTATGATAGCACCAAGCTTCCTCCTTCCAGAACTGACTCGTTCTCCCTTGACAGTCACCTTGATATCGGCGTTATCATGCCTCAGATTTGCTGTAATTGTTCCTGCACCAAAATTAGACCGCATCCCAATTATCGAATCGCCCACATATGAAAGATGACCAACATTGGTGTTGTCCATGATTATGGAGTTCTTTATTTCGACTGCATTGCCTATCTTCACTTTTCTCCCAAGGGCAGTGTGCGCACGGATGTAGCAGTTCGGACCGATGACGCAGTCAGGACCGATGTATACAGGCCCCTCGATGTATGCACCGTTCTTGACTAGCGCGCCTGCTTCGATAATGACATCTCCCTTGATGGTAGCACCGTCCTCAACGGTTCCTTCGATGCGTTTCAATGACTCATCCAAGACGACTTTGTTTGCCTCAAGGAGATCCCAAGGCCTTCCTAGGTCAAACCACCAGGAAGGTATCTGATGCACGCCAACATTCCCTTCTCTGATAAGCATCATTATCGAGTCTGTGATTTCATACTCTCCTCGTGGTGATAGGGCTGTCTTGTCAATGGCATTCCAGAGGTCAGGACCTGCTGCGTAGATGCCTAGGTTGCAGAGATTGCTCACCAGCTCATCCGGTTTTGGTTTCTCGATAAGGTCTTTTGCCATCTCGTTCTCAGCGATTACTATACCGTAGGACGATGGGTCTTCCACTGGCATGACGCAAAGGGTAAGCCCAAAGGCATGACTATCATGGAACTCAACAAGTGTGGTGAACGTGTCAGGTGAAGTCAGGACATCACCATTCATAAGGATGATATCGTCGCTCCCTGCGAAGTCCTTGGCATACGCTGCAGCATGAGCTGTCCCTTTCCTTTTGGTCTGTTCAATGTATGTGATAGACATATCGCCCCAATCATGGGCGTCAATCGACTCTTTGAGCTTGTTTCCCTTGTATCCATAGATGATCAGGGTCTCTTCTATTCCCGCATTCCGCAACGCCTTCAATGTATGGAATATCAGAGGTGTTCCTGCTATAGGGAGAAGGTGTTTTGGTCTGTTCGCTGTCAGAGGGAGCATCCGAGTCGAGTTCCCTGCAGCCATCAGTGCTGCCTTTCTCATAGTACATCAGTGTTCGCTGTGTGATACTTGGTTATAGAGTTTGTCGGAAATTACAACTCTTTCTGCACACCGTTAACAATAGCGAACTCACCTCGTCCATCTGATTACAAATCTTCCTACCTCATGTCATGTACTAGAATGGGATAATGTCCTGCGAATCGCTCTCTGATGTATTGCTACTTGAACAAAATAGCGGCATGAAATATCTCCCCAACGCCTTCCCGCAGTATATTATTACTATGTCGCAGTCCCAGACTGCGATATATTAATAAGCATCTTTGTGACACCAATAAAGTGCGGTTTGTGGCAGTCTATACCTGCCATTAGACAAATATAAAGTAGGTAATTAAAATGATGAGTGATAAAGAACTCCAAGAAGAACTCAAGAACATGCGGCTCACTAAGAGTCAGATGATCGTCCTTGATATCTTGAGGAGCAGCGGCCAGGATGGCGTCACGCCTAAACAACTGCTGGACAAAGTAGGTTTTGCCCCAAGGACTGTACGTTATGCTTTGCGTAAGCTCCTGAAGAAAAAATTGATTAAGCGTGTACCTTGCCTGCAGGATATGCGACAATGGATTTACATTCCAGCCTAATTTTTTTGGTCTGGATATGGGACTATGGTGGATAAGAAGCATCGTGCTTGAGTATCTATGCATTTTAGTGCACAAGGTGAGATTTGAGCGAGGAGAGCGATGTGATGAAGTGCGCCTCAATGTCTATTAATTGGGGGGTACAAATCGTATGATACTATGATACGAACGAACGAGAGGTTTGGTACATTGCCTGAGAATAAACCGATGGAAACCCTAAAGATTCTCACCGGGTCCGAAGCGATAGGCGCCGTGAAAGCATTGAACGATGAGAACCGTCGGCAAATTCTCCACGCGCTGCGTGCCAAGAAGATGTCCACCACCGAGCTTGTTGAATTTTTGAATAGCGCCCAGAACGGGAGTGGCAAGAAGTTCAAACCTCAAACCGTGAGGTATCACCTGAAAGAGCTTGAGAAATGCAATCTCATTGAACAAGTCGGATACGAGCCGGCTGGTAATGGGGATAGTCATATTATGCAAAAGCTCTGGAGGGCAACTGCTGAGAATGTCTTCATTGCGACAGGTGATATGGGGATGCTGCCCGAGCGGGAATCCTACGACTTGGATCGCACCCTCAACATCATCGGGACAATGCGGCAACTTGGGATGGATCTCAAGGATGAAGAAGATGTACAGGCAATAGCAAAGGACTTTGCTACTCGTGATGAGATCTATATGCGAGGACTCGAGCGTGCCAAGGAAACCCTTGAGGAAGCGTGCGAGCTCGACCCCAAGCTGTATATGATTTTTCGACGAATTCTCAGTGTGGTGCGCTTGAATGACGCAGATTATGAGAAGTACTGGGAAGTCAGTCGAAGGCTCACAGATGCCCTTCGCGAAGCATATCGTCGAGGTAAGGGCAAGAACCCCGAAGTCTACTAGGTTTCTTTCTGATACTCTGGATGAATAGTTTTCAGGAGCCTCTTTATCCGACCCGCAATCTTAGGTCCGACACCCTTTACTTTTTGCAGATCCTTCTTGCTGGCATTGAAGACCCGCTCCAATGTACCGAACTCTGCAAGGATACTTCTTGACGTAACAGTATCGACACCAGGAAAGCCCGATAGGATATACTCCAGTACTTCTGCATCAGAACCTTTCCTATCGCCAGCACGTGTACGCAAGGGTCTCTTAGCATCGATTTGTTCCATACGAGCGATACGATAAATGACATTAGCAGTTTCTTCAGCATTGCGAGTCCAAATGATTGGCACTTGTATCCTGATGGCGATTGATGCAAGTGCTCCATAGATTGATGCGGGATTGACCGCCCTGAGTCCGATTATCTGTTCCCCTTCGATTATCAGAACAGGGCGTCTGTATGCAGAGCGCAGCGCACTGAGCTGGGTGAAGAGCCTACCATCGATCAAAGATTGTATGAAATCATTGGATTCCTTTCGTTCGATAGCGACATCTTCAGAGGCAACATAATCTCCAATATCGAGGCTCTCGCCCGAAATGACAACATCCAGTCTTGTTAGTTCGCGGGCCACTGCCGTTGGGAGCTCGCGTGAATCGAC
This sequence comes from archaeon, assembly GCA_024275415.1. Lineage (GTDB taxonomy): Archaea > Asgardarchaeota > Thorarchaeia > Thorarchaeales > Thorarchaeaceae > MP5-2226. The sequence continues at coordinate 70,558 of JAJRZD010000020.1, read as the reverse complement.
TATCAGTTTGACTTTGTCATCCGAATATCTAGGCGTGAGAGGTTCTCCTTTGGGTGTTGATTCCTTTTTTTCGGACTCGAACTGGTCAAGGCTGGACTGGATTTCTTTGCTCTCAGCATCTTTCAGTGCTGATGGCATCTTCTTCAATTTTCTAATCACACTCCAATGGTAAAATTCATCGTGGGTTCCTTTTGCAACAAAAATGACGACTCTGCCAGGTGCATGTCTTCCTGTCCTTCCTCTCCTTTGGATATATGGCACAACTGATGGCACACAATCGTAGAACACGACAAGATTACATTCTGGAATATCAAGCCCCTCCTCACCGACCTGTGTTGCCACAAGGACATTAAACTCATTGTTCCTGAATCCGTCAAGCACCTCGATCTGTTTCTTCTGGCTGAATCCTTTGTCGGCTCCTTTCGTGCTTTGTCCAACGAAACGACTTATCCTTACCTCATCCAGTTGATTTAGCGTTTCAGAAACCTCAGCAGCTGTATCTCTGAACCTAGTGAATATCAGAATCCGCGAATCTAGATCCATCGATAACTGTTCCCTCACAAGTTCAAGCAACGCATCGAGCTTTGGATGCCGATATCCTTTCGTTACAAGAGCCTGTAGTAGGTTCTCGAATTGGGTGAATTCGGGGCGCGATACGAGGTCCTGAACCCCCTTCGAGCTCCTTTTGTTCCTGATTTCCTCATACATGCCCTCGATGTATCTGTGCGTTGGCGCCAATCCCTGAGTGCCAATGAATTCGATTAGGTGTACAATCCTCAGAGCTGCAGTCAAATTCTTGATGAGGTAGAACAACTTCGGAGGCGGTTTGGTATGTGACCCAATCTCCTTTCGTACTTTGATCTGTGTCGCAAGGATTTCCTTTTTACTCAGTCGTCTGCCACTTGGTAACGAGTACCCATGGTCAATCACAGGTCTAGTATAAGTGTCAAGAAGTGAATAGAGCATGTCTCGTAGAACCTCTATCTCAGAGGTCAGGTTGATGTATCGTATGTCACTACTGATAGCGACAATGTACTTTCGCACATCAGGGTCTTTTTCAGTCCTGATTTCCACTTGTTCCAGCCTGAGATTCGCACACACTGTCCTGATATGTTCGGTCTTATGGCCCGGTGATGCAGTAAGACCTAGAGAAAGAGGGTTGGATGCTTGCTTCTCGTAAATCTCAGCAATGAATGTGTATGCATAGTCACCTACTCCTCGATGTGCTTCATCATAGACTATCAAAGATACTTCGGTCAAATCATAGCTTCGTTGGACAAGGTCGTTCTGAAGTGACTGAGGTGTCATCGCAATGACCTTGGATGTGTGCCATGCGGTCTTACGGTTTTCAGGTCCGTCATGGCCTGTGAGACAGACGATTCGCGTGTCATCAACTGCCAAAATGCGTCTAAGGGCTCTTGCTTGTTGATCTGCTAACGGTCGAGATGGTGCAAGGAACACGACCTTTGAATCCGGATGCCTGTCGAGTCTTGCCGCAGCCACCAATGCGGCAATCACCGTTTTTCCAAGTCCTGTGCTAAGGACAATGAGAGAGCTTCGTTCTGCTGCGGTCTTAGCGAGGTTGACCTGATACTCCCTGAAACCAATAGCCCCTTCTCTTATCAATGGCCAGTCTATTGCCTTCATCTCGCCCTTCAAAGCATCCTCACTCAACGAGATTCCTTATACATATGTGGTATTACACACTGTAAAAAGGCTCCTACATATTCATCATAGTAGAGCTGGTATAGATGACAAACAAGGATGACATGCCCACAATTGAAGCTGAACTCTATGAACTCAGTATGCCTGGAAGGATCCTTGGAAAGGAGGTTCTTGATAGCAGAGCTCGTCGAATTGGCATTGTCAGAAGTATCAGGATTTCGCTCCATCCCACACGTTCAGAATTGATAGTGAAGGGTGCAGAAGTAGAGTTTCCTGTAGACTTTAGCAAGGTCGACACAATAGGGACGGTTGTTCAGCTGAACTCTGTGGTGAATGATGCGGAGGAACTTGAGATCCATGATGTGGTACGACTTCAGAAAGAGGTTCTAGATGATATCCGCAGCTATCTTGGAGGCAGATGATTCACTACACGAAATATTGTGGTCGACCATCCCTCTATCTCCGGACGAAGATGTTAATAACGGAACGGACTCTTCATATCGTCTGGAGTTGCTCCTATGGATCTCACTGTAGAGAAGCTTGCAAAGATGATAGACCACACTGTTCTGAAGGCGGACACAAAACGTAGCAAGGTCAAGGAAATATGTGGAGAAGCAAAGACCTATGGTTTCTATGCTGTATGTCTGAATTCTGTTCATATTGCATATGCTGCCGAACTCCTAGCAGATAGTGATGTCAAGATCTGCAGTGTTGTGGGATTTCCATTGGGATCTATGACCTCTACATCCAAGGCATTTGAAGCCAAAGAGGCTGTTACAAATGGTGCTCACGAGATTGATATGGTCATGAATGTAGGGGCTCTGCGAGATGGCAATACCGATTTTGTCAGGAGTGATATCGAGGCTGTCGTTGCTGCATCAGGCGACGCTCATGTCAAGGTGATACTTGAAACTGGTCTTCTGATTGACGAGCAAAAGGTGGAAGCTTGCCTTATCTGCAAGGAGGCTGGAGCCCATTTCGTGAAGACATCCACAGGTTTTGGTCCGATGGGTGCAACGCCTCATGATGTTCGCCTCATGCGGGAAACTGTAGGATCATCAATGGGTGTCAAGGCTGCCGGAGGGATAAGCACTTTCAAGGATGCTTGGCGAGTCATCGAAGCCGGAGCCGATAGGATTGGCGCAAGTGCTGGAGTTGCTATAGTCGAGGACTTTCGATGGGCGCAATACAGCGATTCATGGATGGAACCTGACAAGCCTTGTTGGACCTGCCCAAGCCGCAAAGCGAGCATGGCAAAACAACCCAAGGAAGTGTATCTCTGGTATAAGCAGAGGTGTGTGACCTGTGAACATCGCGACGACAACGTATTCTATGATTAGGAGGAACCCCACTTGAGCGAAGGTATTTCTCATTCTTATTCTGACGCACAGATTTTGTATGTATCACTGACCACTGGTGAGATTCGCAAGGAAACTATCCCTGATGACCTTTATCGGAATTACTTGGGAGGAAGAGGTCTGGGTGTGAAAATACTCTATGACAGACTTCCGCCAAGTATAGACCCATTATCACCTGACAACCTACTCATCTTTAGTGTGGGTCCCAGCACAGCCACCTCTGTACCTACAGCTGGTAGGTTCACAGTAGTAACAAAGTCCCCTCAAACTGGAACCGTCTTCGATTCACACTGCGGAGGATACTTCGGTGCACAACTGAGACGTGCAGGTTATGCCGCCATTGTCTTTGAAGGAAAGTCGCAACGGCCCGTATATCTCTGGATCCACGATGATCTGGTCGAGCTGCGTGATGCCTCTGAAGTATGGGGACATGATACAGCGAAAGCCACAGACATGCTTCTCGACCTTACTGACTCTAAGGCACAGGTATCATGCATCGGTCCGGCAGGCGAGAATCTCGTGAGGATGGCTGCCATCATCAATGATAAACACAGAGCAGCCGGAAGGGGCGGTGTTGGTGCAGTCATGGGCTCAAAGCACCTGAAAGCAGTAGTCGTGCGGGGGACAAAGACTGTTGCGGTTGCCGATAAGGAACGCCTAAGTGAGGTAGTGACACGGTCGCGCCGGCTCATCAAGAAGAATGCAGTTACCAACAAGTCATTACCAGTATATGGGACCGCTGTTCTTGTCAATATCATTAATGAATATGGGATGCTCCCCACGCATAACTTCCAAGAAGGAACATTCAATGATGCCGAGGGCGTGTCTGGCGAGAAACTCTTGGAGCGTCTTTCTGTACGGACGTACAATTGTTTCGGCTGCCCAATAGGATGTGGTCGGATTAGTCGCGTCCATGGGAAGGAGGTTGGAGGCCCTGAGTACGAAACCATCTGGTCATTTGGGCCCGAATGTGGCATAAATGATTTGGAATGGATTACAGAAGCAAATCATCAATGCAACCTCCTAGGGCTGGACACCATCTCGGTGGGTAGCACGATTGGATGTGCAATGGAACTCACAGAACGCGGGAATCTTGATTCTTCCTTGAGATTCGGTGATACGACAGGGCTCATCAAGGTCATTGAGGATATCGCCTATCGGCGTGGGCTTGGCAGTGACTTGGCCGATGGCTCTCGCAGGCTTGCAGAGAAGTATGGCGCACCAGAACTTGCCATGCATGTAAAGGGGCTTGAGATTCCTGCTTATGATCCCCGTGGTGCTCAAGGGCATGCGCTCGGATATGCGACATCGAACAGAGGTGGATGTCATCTGCGCTCCTATCTGATTGGTCCAGAAATTCTTGCCAATCCCGTGCTTCTGGATCGTGACAAGACCACGGGAAAGGCGGATCTTGTAATCCTATATCAGAACCTTTCAGCTGCGATGGACTCGATGGTGGTCTGCAGGTTCACAAACTTTGCGTGGACTCCTGACATGTACGCCGAACTTCTTTCAGCCGGGACCGGACTGGATATCACTGGCAAAGAATTCCTTGAGATTGGTGAACGGATCTATAATTTAGAGCGACTATTCAATAATCGAGAGGGCTTCACTACAGAAGATGACAAGCTCCCTGCGCGTTTCTCCCAACCCCTTCCAGAAGGCAACTCACGCAACAGGGTTTCTCACAGCGATGAGCTCTTACCCGAGTATTATAGACTCCGGGGATGGGATGAGAATGGACGCCCAACAAAGGCGACATTGGATCGGTTGAATCTTTGTACATAACGATAAACCATTATTCATATCACATGGAAACCGCTCAACCTAATGGACGGAGACTGATTCATCTGGTACGACGAAAGCATCGCAGAAAGTTCCGCAGGGGACACGCCCCTTATTTGACCAAGATTCGGTTCTGGTGGTGTGATACATGCAACATTCCCCGAATCGCAAACACAGAGTGTTCTATCTGCAATAATATTCCTCGTGAGGTGAAGCTATCCCCTCCCGGAGACCCTTACCCCGCAATGGACGGGCATATTGCAAAGATAATCAATGCGATTGACGTTCAATTTGGACTTGGCGCAGGAAGGTCGGTCATCCCTAGTGAGAAGATTGTTGTCATAAATAAGGTTCCTTCCTTGGATGCGATGTTTGAGGTCATAGTTGATGGGCATCTCGTCGGAAGGCTTCGGTTCGAGATTGAAACTCAGGATTACAAGTTCCTCCCTTCTCTTGAAGGAGGCCGGAGGATTGCTCAGGTCAGCAAGGAATGTTGGGTGTCATGTGATGACGGCGTACTTTCCTTCCTCAAGGATGGAGCCAATCTATTAGTACCCGGCGTGATTGGATGTGATTCTAGCATCCAAAAAGGCGACGAGGTATGGGTAATTGACACTTGGGGAGAGGTGATTGCCGTTGGAACCGCACGGATGTCTGGTGAAGACATGGCACGAGCGAAAAGGGGACATGCGGTCAAGATTAGGGAAGTTTCAGATCCTTCGCCCCCCAACATCAATCCTGTTGTTGCTGGATTGGATGATGCAATACGCGGCAATGAAGAAGACCTATGCAATATCGAACAAGAGGCAATGAAATTCATCAAACGTACCATAGCAAAGAATCCTGACATCCCGATCGTTGTTGGTTTCAGCGGGGGCAAGGATTCGTTGGTAACATATCTGCTTGTTGAGAAGGTGGTAATATCACCCCCTCCCCTTTTCTTCATGAATACTGGATTGGAACTTCCGGAGACTGAGCGTTATGTGCGTGATTTTGCAGATTTGAAGGGTGCTCGCATTATAGGTGCTGATGCTGGTGAGCAGTTCTGGGTTTCTGTGAACACGTTTGGTCCTCCTGCAAGAGATTTCAGATGGTGTTGCAAAGTCCTCAAGCTTGGACCCGCAGCCACATCGATAGCCAAAGAGCTTGGCGGCAAAAGTCTTTCTTTCATGGGCCAACGGAAGCTGGAATCCTTCACACGCTCGATAGAGCCCAGAGTGACCATGAACCCTTGGGTGCCCGGTCAAGTGTCTGCTAATCCCATACAGAACTGGAATGCATTGGAGGTCTGGCTGTATATCTTCCGTGAGCAGGCACCATTTAACGAACTCTATAAGAAAGGGTACCACCGCATGGGATGCTATTTATGCCCTGCATCACCGTTGGCTGAACTCGAAAGCCTCAGAGAAACACATCCACACCTTCACCAGAAGTGGACTTCTATTTTAGGAAGATGGTCTCGAAAGCTCGGGTATCCTTCTGAATGGATTTCCCATGGCTTCTGGCGATGGAAGAACCTACCTCCCGGACAGATGAATCTTGTCGAGAAGTTAGGTCTTGCAATATCAGCAACAAGGCCTGCCCCTAATGAACAGATGAAGCTGGAGATCGTCAAAGGCGTTTCGCCATGTAATGTTGCAGACCTGAGTCTCGAAGGGCAGTTCTCAGGAGGGGTTGATTTAGAACATGCTGTATCCTTATTGGGAATCTTTGGGACTGCAAAGATCTCCGAAGAGCTGGGAGCGCTACGGATACGCTCAGGAAACACCTCGATTATCCTTTTTAGCTCAGGCTCGCTTGTCATTCGTGGGAAACGTGAATCCCAAATAGAGCGTCTTGCTCGTCAAGTAGAACGTGCAGTCACACGGGTGCTTTTCTGTCAAGCCTGTGGTTCATGTATCCCAAAATGTGACCGTAACGCGCTCCATCTAGTCGATGGCAAAATTGCAGTTGATGAAAACAAATGCACAAGTTGCCTACGATGTGACGAGTGGCCCTGTCCGACCTATCTCACCTGAATGGTGTTTTTTTATTTTATTCACACAATCCCTATTGACTCGTCAAAAGAGTTAACTATGGGTTACTCGTCCTTGCCTACAGCCATCAAAAGAAGTCGAAGTTGAATGGTGACTATCACATGCTAAATGCAATCTCCTTTAAGATATATGAGATGAGAAAGTACCTTATTCTTAGTCTTGCTATCTCGATGATTGCTATTCCCATCGCCGATTCCTTAGTTATTCAAAGGGATCGAAACCGTAACGAGATGTACGGGGAAGCTTTCTGGGTCTACGGATTTGCAGTGTACGACATGAATGATGCAGAGGTTGCAGAAGCCATGGGTGAACACTTCCAAGATGGGAACCACACTCTGCCTGACTACCTTGGGAATATAACCTATGAATACCCCGTCTTTGGACTGATATTCTTTGCAATTGCGACATTCCTGTTTCCCGGAGTGGGCGGTTTTCAGCATATGTGGATGAATTTCATCCTAGTCCTCGTGTTCAATCTCAATCTTGTATTGATGGCGATTCTATTAGGTGACAAGGTTTACAAGGTTCGTTGGGCCCGTCTATTCTTTGCAGGATATTTCATCTATGGACTGATAATGTCTGCAGGCGGCGGGAAGCTTGAGCCACTTACAGACTGCCTCTTGCTTATGGCACTCGTACTACGAAGCGAGGGTCAAAACAACAAGGCGATGTTCACATTAGGGCTTTCATTTCAGACGAAGATATACTCCATCGTTGCATTGCCTGTCCTGTTTCTTAGCGCCCCCACATCACTGATTTGGTTCTTCGCATCTATTATGATCACAGTTGTTCCACTTGCTGTGGCAGGGCAGAACTATGATTCTCTTATATCCCATTTCTTGAACAGCTCCTCTTACAGCTCGTTCATTGTGAATCCTCTCTTTCCAGGACTAGCTTGGGGGACGCCGGATGTCTGGGGCCCTGAGGGCTCGACATATCAGTGGTATCCCGCTCTTATTCCATTGGTACTCGTACTGGCATTTATCCTCATCACAGTGCATCAATTCTTACCGGAGAAAGAGGCATTCCTCAAGGCCTCTTGGTGGGGACGCTTGAAACTGCTGCAACCTCTTTATATCTATATGATACCCACTCTACTATTCGCGTTCCGATGGGTGATGCCCTGGTATCTGTTCTGGTTTGGGGCGTTGATCTTCTTGCTTGACGATGATCGTCAGGCAATTGCATATCTTAAACTGATTACCATCGTCGGTCTTCTATACGCCTTCGGGGTCGTCATTAATTTCCCATATTTCTGGAATGGACCATTACCCGACCTTCTGTTGCATTTCCCACAAGGTGTGTGGACATATGCGTATCTGGGAGTACTCGGCGTATCTGTATTCATCGTTTTCCTAATTTGGCGGTGGATGTTCGATAGACAAGAGGCTCTGGCTCGGAAACGTCAGGAGATTGAATCCCGTGGTGAACTTATCATCTGAGTTCACTCGGGCGTCCCATTTTCTCTGTAGAACTGGATGATTCTTTTTCGGATGAGGGTTGATGAACAAAGACCATCCGCGTTTCGTTTTTTCAACCGGACTATCTCAGTATGTAGTCCTTTCAATCTAATGGCTTGCTTGAGACCCTCCACATTAGTCAGTTGGTCATACCCCAAAGCTATGATATCTGGTTTGATATCCGCGACTATTCTGGTGTGGTCATCCGTCTTGTATCCCACAACAGCTGAGTTGACCACATCAAGAGCCTCCACAAGTCTTCGTCTCTGTTCTTGTGGAAACACTGGAGGAGCCCCTCTCTCCCGTGTAATAGTATCATCCCTAGCAATCACAACAATGAGTTGTCCTTCTTGGCCCGCGAGTTCCTTCGCCTGTTCGAGATATGCCAGATGCCCGAGATGCAATATATCGAACTTGCCAGCTGCCAGTACTTTTTTTCCCGACAATGGCCATACCTCCTAGTAATAGGCAGTCAGTCTTCATCTACATGAAGGAATTCATGTGCTTCGGTGATAACCTCGATTCGTCGCTTTGTTTTTGTGATTTGACTGACATGGACAATGCCATTTATCTCTAGTTTTAGGAGGGCGGAGTTCAACTCGGCCTCACTGGGTTTTGTTCCGTTTTCCTTCTCCAAAGCCCGAATCAGCTCATCATCAAGGATAATCCCTTTCCGTTTGTGGATTATGTTCAGGATCAGATTCCTTAAGGGTATAGCATTCCATGGTGCCACTTGACTTCACTATCCGTACATTGTTTGAGTAGGGCTGTGAGCTGCTGCTGACCTGCGAAACTCATCATTGATTCTTTTGAATCGTTCTATATCATCCGGAGTGATAGAGGCTGGAACCTTCTTAAGTGCCGCTTCGAAATGCTTCCATGAAACAATCTCAACATCTTCTCGCAGGGCTTGCATCCCAGCCTGTCTACAGAGTTCCTTGATGTCACTCCCCACATAGTATTCCGTTTCAGCTACCAGTCTATCGAAATCGATATCGTTATTCAACCTCATATTCTTTGTATAGATGTCGAAGATCTGTCGTCTTCCCTCAGCTGTTGGAGCATCAACAAAAACTCTGATGTCGAATCTACCAGTCCTCAAAAGAGCTCTGTCTACAAGCTCTGGTCTGTTCGTGGCGGCCAGCACGATGATATCCTTCATCGATTCCAAGCCATCCATCTCTGTGAGAAGTTGACTGACAACCCTCTCAGACACATTGCTATCTCCAAGATGCCCGCCTCTTATAGGTGCAATGGCGTCTATCTCATCGAAGAATATTATTGCGGGCGCTGCAGTGCGAGCCTTTCGGAAGATTTCTCTTACTGCTTTCTCACTTTCTCCCACCCATTTGGACAGGAGTTCTGGCCCTTTCACACTGATAAAATTGGCTTCGCTCTCTGTAGCCACAGCTTTTGCTAGGAGGGTCTTTCCGCAGCCAGGGGGCCCCCAGATAAGGATTCCTTTAGGAGGCTCAATCCCAATATTTACGAATTTCTCCGGTTTCTTAAGGGGCCATTCTACGACCTCAATGAGTTCCTGTTTGACACTCTCTAACCCTCCAACATCAGACCATGTTACATTAGGGATCTCGATGAACACCTCTCTTACTGCCGATGGCTGGATCTCTCGAAGTGCCCCAAGGAAGTCCTCTGAATTAACTTCCAATTGGTCTAGGACATCCTGAGGTATCTCCTCCTCTTCAAGATTGATTTGCGGCAAGTATCTTCTAAGTGCTTTCATTGCAGCCTCTCTACATAATGCATTAAGGTCTGCTCCAACGAACCCGTGAGTGATTTTGGCAAGATGGTTGAGATTCACCTTGCTGTCCCCTTCTGTCGAAAGAGGCATCCCTCTAGAATGAATGTGTAATACCTCAAGCCGTCCTGTTTCATCAGGGACACCTATCTCAAGCTCTCTATCAAACCGACCGGGCCTTCTTAATGCGGGATCCAATGCGTTCACTCGGTTTGTCGCGCCTATCACTACAACTTGCCCCCGTGACTTGAGTCCGTCCATAGTCGCTAGGAGCTGTGCAACGACACGCCGTTCGACCTCTCCTTGGACATCTTCTCTTTTCGGCGCGATCGCATCGAGTTCATCAATGAAGATGATGCTGGGAGCATTTTCCTCAGCCTCTTCAAAGATCTTTCTTAGCTTCTGCTCAGACTCACCATAGAACTTTGACATAATCTCGGGACCATTAATATGAATGAAGTTGGCTTCGGATTCCGTTGCCACTGCTTTTGCCAGAAGGGTCTTTCCGGTTCCTGGAGGACCATGCAGGATGAGCCCTCTGGGTGGATCGATACCCAACCGATTGAATATTTCAGGATGACGCATGGGCAATTCAACCATTTCTCGGATTCTCTGAATGGGTTCTGCCAACCCACCAATCTCCTCATAGGTCACCCTTGAAGGACCGACTACCTCTCCCGTTGGTTTCTCGGCAATTGTCAGTACGGTTGAATGTTGGACTACGACTGTGCCCGCGGGCTTGATAGAGGTCACTTTGAATGGAATAGCTCTCCCAAGAATAGGTATGAATACTGTGTCATGGACTGTCACAGGGCAATTCAGTAACTTTCTCTTCACAAACTCCTCGAATCGAGGCTCAGGACGTATCGGGACAGACGTCGGTGCCAATGTCACATTCCTTGCAGGCTCTTCGTTTGCCCTAGATACTGTGACTTTCTCTCCCAAGCTCACTCCAGCATTTCGCCTAATCCGCCCGTCCATTCGGATTATCTCGCGTCCTTTGTCTCCCTGATATGCGGGCCATGCAATTGCAGCAGTCATTCGCTTTCCCTTGATTTGGATGATGTCGCCCGTTCTTACTCCCAGCTTCTCCATCGAAACAGCATCGATACGTACTATGAACCTGCCTATATCTCGGTGTTCGGCTTCGGCTACCTTTAAAATTACTTCAACCAATTCATTGCCTCCATTGTGATATCTGCACCAAGAGTAGATAGAGTCATTTGGTTTCTATATCTCCTTTGTGTACAGACTATCACTATTGAGTCTTGTCTGTCCCATATAACCGACTATGTTAGTGGCCGGTATGCACCGGCGGGAAATTATTAATTTAAACTATGAGTTATGAGATAAACTAGGTGGCATTTCGTCTATCAAGAGATTCTTGAAACAACCTCAACCTCGACTTGTGAAACGCCCTCAAGGTTGCTGATTGCCTCTTCGATATCGTCAGTTCCCCCTAACGATTCGTCTCTTGCCAGATTTATCCTGAGTGCCTTGAGACCAAATGCGACAGGCACGATCTCATTCGCTCTAACATCAGTGCCTTCAGGGATGTTCTGTCTGATTTGTTCAAGTAGACCTTCTAGATCCACATCAATATCTACAGGCATCACTCTAATTGTGATAATCACTCTTGCCATTTCTATCTCTCCTTGAATCATGGCCCCTCAAAGCCACAGTTTGGGCAGGAATACCGGTTAGAGAACTTCCTGCATGATCCGCAACGCCATATTGTAGCAACTCCACAGTTTGGGCATTGCATCTTTACACTATCCTCCTTGGGAGAAATTGAACCGTGGCACGATGTGCACCTAATCGTCTTCATTGTTGACAAAGTATCACCAGAGCCAAATATTTGGTGTTGGTCTCCTGTCGCCACCTTTGGGAATATTATAAACTTACCGAAGAGTACTCATTAGGAAGCACTCCTCAAATGATATATGATAAACCACTCCTACTGAGTGTTGGAGCGGATTCAATGGGGACAAAACTCTCTGACATCATACAAGCTCAGAAAATAACAATATCTGATCTCGCAGGGAAGAAGGTTGCTATAGATGCGTTCAATACCCTGTACCAATTTCTCTCCACTATCAGACAGCGTGATGGAACTCCCCTCATGGATCGGAAAGGAAGAGTCACTAGCCACCTAAGCGGGATATTCTATCGCAATATGAACCTTCTCGAACAAGGGATACTTCCAGTTTATGTCTTTGATGGTGAACCGCCCAAACTCAAGTCTGGAGAAGTTGAGAGGCGGCGAGCGGTTCGTGAAGCTGCATTTGAAGAATGGCAGCTTGCTAAGAAAGAAGGACGAATCGATGATGCGCGAAAAGCAGCACAGGCAAGCTCCACACTCACCACTGGGATGATTGACGAGAGCAAGCGGCTGTTGACCGCAATGGGTATCCCATGGATACAAGCTCCGTCTGAGGGTGAAGCGCTGGCAGCACAGATGGCTAGGGAGAACATGGTGTATGCTAGTGCAAGCCAAGACAATGACTCTCTCCTATATAATTGTCCAAGAATGATACGGAACCTTTCAGTTTCAGGCAAAAGACGCGTTTCACGAACTAATACCTTCAAGATAATCTCTCCGGAATTGATTGATTTAGACCTGAACTTGAGATTGTTAGGCATCTCACGAGAGCAGCTGATTGATATCGCCTTACTTGTTGGAACGGATTACAATGACAAGGTTCCTCGGGTAGGTCCTAAGACTGCGCTCAAACTCATTCGTGAGTTTGGTTCTATTGAAGGAATCATTGAATCAGGGAAATACACGATTGATTTCCCGTTTGAGGAAATCCGTAAGATATTCTTAGACCCTCCCAATATGGAGGTTAAACCGTTTTCTTGGGAAGATCCTAACGTCGAAGAGGTCACAATGATTCTCTGCTCAGAGCATGATTTTAGTGCGAACCGTGTGACTGCTGCACTTGAGCGCTTAATACAGAAGCGTGAAGCGGAACGCGAGGGGGTACAACAGAGCTCATTGTCTGATTTCTTCTAGTGTAATAGTGAACTCTATAAAGGGTGGTCACGACAGACATCTGGCAGGCAGGTGACATGATTCTGTGAAGGAGCGACAGACTGCGATCCGAGCATCTGTTAGTGATATACTCGATGGCGAATATAGTGAGGATGAGGGATTCCGTGTGATAACTCCTCAAGGAGTGGAACTCCGTCGTGTGTTCCTTCTAGGAAGTATAGTGGATCAGGTTGCCGGCGACAATAATTATGCTAGCATCACACTTGATGATGGCACTGGAGTCATCCGTGCCAAGGTATGGGGTGCTAAAGCATCTCTGCTGCAAAAGATTGACTTGAATGTCCTCGCCATGGTGATTGGTAGAATCCGAGAGTATAACGATGAGATCTATATTGCACCTGAGATTGTCAAGCCAATTGATGATCCAAACTTGCTTGTTATCCACAAGTACGAGCGCCAGATGACCATTCTTCGTCAAAATAAGGATGGCAATACCACCAAACAGCATTCGACCCGTGAAGGCGCATTGGAATCATTTATCGAACCGTCCTCGCCTTCTAAACCATCTCTGAAGTCTGGCGTTGGCGGTGTCGCTGGCGAGATTCTCCAATATATCATCGATAATGATAACCCGGATGGTGTAGGTATCAAGACCATCGTATCTCATTTTGAGGAAAAGGGTGTTGACGCTTGGCAGATCAATCTGGAGATACTTGATTTAGTGGACAAAGAACTGATCATGGAACAGGAGGTCGGGGTCTATCGTCCTATCGACTAGCCTATGTGACTAATCAGAACCTTCAATAACTATTAACGGGGAAACATTATACATGGACGACTACGAGAAATTGCTTGAAAGGGCAAGAGATAGTGTGCCTGAAGATGCGTTCAAACGTTCTGGTGAACGATTCAAGGTACCTCATGTCCAGCTGATGATCCAGGGGACTAGGACAATCTGGCAGAATTTCCAAGAGATTCTGGGTGTCCTCAACAGGCCTGGCAAAGAGGTACTCAAATATGTCGCTGGGCAGCTGGCAACAGCTGGGAATATGGAGGGTGGAAGTGCTATTTTCCAAGGCAAATTTACAGCAAATACGGTTAATGAGGTTCTTTCGAAATATATCGATGCCTATGTCCTTTGTCCTGTGTGTGGTCGTCCCGATACTAACATGGACAAGGACGGACACGCATATTATCTGAAGTGCTCCGCCTGCGGGGCAAGCACATCGATTCGTCCTGTATGAGGTTCCTTCAATGTCAAAATCAGTCTATGTTCGAATTCGTGAAACATTGGACCACGTACTTGTGTCTGCTTGTGATGAGAATCTACTTGGACGAACTCTCATTGATGGTGAGATACGCTTCAATGTAAGCAAGGAGTTCTATGGAGGTGATCTAGTTGACACTGCAACTTGCATCAAATACCTCCAAAACGCGACCATTGCCAACATGATTGGCACGATCACCGTCACAGCAGCAATTGAGGCCGGACTCGTCCATAAGAATGCTGTCCTTTACATCCAAGGGGAGCCTCACGCCCAATGGATGAAGCTCTAGCACTGACACTTTTCTGTTCCCTACTCTCGCGAATATAGTCGTCATCTCCTACAACTGAATTCATAAGTATCTCAGACGTCCAAAACTCCAGTGGACGCGATGAGATCTCCTTGCTATTTGTGTGGAGAGCCATCTATTCTGGATGGTCTCTGCCAGAATTGTTACAACAACGAGCATCCACTAGTCAAAGTGAGTTCTCCGCTGTCTATAACAATTTGCAAAAAGTGTGGCTCCGTGAAAATTCCTGGCGGATGGAAGACCCTGTCATCACAAAACAAAGATGCACAGAGGGCAGAACAGATTGACATACTTCTAGATATGGAAATAACCCCATTGGTACCGGGACTGAGTGTGGATATTATTGAAGAGAACCGATTGGATAGAGTTCTGTTGGTACGCCTAGTTGTGACAGGAAAGTCCGCTCCAGACCTAGAACCACATACAGAAGAATACCCCACAGAGATACGGTATTCCTACATGTCCTGCGATTCGTGCTCAATGATGAGCGGCGGTTATTATGAGGCGACCCTACAGATTCGGGCTGATGAACGGCCGTTGACAAAAGAAGAGCAGGATCAGATACTTGAGATTGCCAAAGAACGCACTATTGCCGAATACGGGAAAGACACTCGTGCTTTCATTTTACAGATAGATGAAACAAAATTTGGTTTGGATCTGTACCTCGGATCCGATTTACTCTGTCGTAAGATTGCCGAAGAGGTTGAGGCACAATTCCTAGCGAGCAGAAAGGAGAATTTCAAGTTATATTCCCAAGACAGGGGCGGCAAGAAGAAGTACAGAACAACGATTCTTCTTCGACTCCCTCAATTCTTGCCAGGGGACTTCATTGAGGTTGTAGGCAATCCATGTCGAGTTCTGAAGATGGGGAAGGGCGGACTTACCTGCTATGACCTTGTAAGACGGCATAGGTTCACTGTTTCTCCAAAGAGCTCGAAATGGAAGACTATCAGATTCATCACAGAGGGAGATTCCAAACGCGAGTTCACTGTCGTTTCTAATGTCTATGGGAAGCCTCTTCAGGTAATGGCATCGGACACATTCGAAATACTCGAGCTTGATGACGAATCGATCCGACAGTATGTGTCGGGTGACTCTATCTATCTCATTGAGCACAATAACAAGCTATATCCTGTCCCCGAATAAGGGGTGAGCCACAGTAAGGTGGCGATTTCGTTAGTCTTAAATGCTTGGTAGTACTTCCAGACATAGCGGCTAGGGCACCCCTAGCATTGATTGGAGGATTATTTTGTCACGACGAAGACGAGATGGACCAGTAATAGGACCCGATGGAGAATTAGTCCGTGTACGGACACCTAATCGAGATAATGGTGAGCTTTTTGGAATCATCATCCAGATGCTTGGACATGACCGTGTCAGGATACGTTGCGAAGATGGCAATATCCGGATTGGGAGGATACCCGGTCGAATGAAAAAGCGAGTCTGGATGCGAATTGGTGATACGGTTCTTGTAGTTCCGTGGGAGTTCCAGTCTGATCAGAAATGCGATGTCGTCTATAGGTATCGAAACAACGAGCTTGATTGGCTGAACCGACATAAGATTCTCAAGATGTTTTAGATAACAATCTCAAGCTTTTTCTTCATAGGTACATTCTCTTGAAAGGATAGTATCCTATCTGACAGGTGATAAACTGAATTGAAGAGAGCTGAAAAGCAACGGCGCAAGATCGAAGACCAACTAGACAGTCGCAGGTCAAAGCGTCGCCGTGATGATGACGAATTCAAGGTTGTTGAGGGCGTAATTGACCCTCCAACACTCAAGGTCATCTTTCGTCTTTTCAACAGGGGTGTCATCAATGCAGTTCATGGTGTCATAAGTACAGGGAAAGAAGCAAATGTGTATCGTGGAGAAACCACTGATAACAAATCGGTTGCTGTGAAGATATACCGTGTTTCGACAGCAGAAACCGATTTTATGAGGGAATATATGGTTGGAGACCCTCGTTTCAAACGTGTGGGGCGAAAGAATAGGGTTCTTGTGCCACAATGGGCCATGAAGGAATACAAGAACCTTGCTCGCTATTATGATGCTGGTGTGCGCGTACCTAAGCCTGTTGCCATATATCGGAATGTGCTGATAATGGAATTCATTGGCGACCAAAAAAATGCGACTGCAGCGCCATTGATCAAGAACGTGGAAATACCTTCGCCAGAAACGACCTATCGTGACATCATCAAGATGATTAAGATGGGCTATACAAAAGCAAAGCTTGTGCATGCAGACCTCAGCGAGTATAACATTCTCTGGGTGGGCGAACCTGTTTTCATTGATGTATCACAATCTCTTGTCCGTGACCACGATAATGCTTCGAGATACCTCTATCGTGATATTAAAAACATAACACACTTCTTCAATAAACTTGGAGTGGATACCCAGGACCCCCAAGACCTGACCTCCGAGATTCTTAACTCAGGTGATTCTTGAAAATGATGTTTCATAAAGTAATTCGTGTTCCCGAGGAACGTATTGCAGTCATAGTGGGGCGAAATGGACGTGTCCGCAAACGAGTCGAACAACTAACGAACACTAAGATTGAGGTCGGCTCAGATGGTGTCGTCACTATTAGGGGTTCTGCGAATGCCGACGATCATGTGCTCCTTTGGAAAGCACGGGACATCATTCAGGCAATGGCACGAGGTTTTAGTCCCAAACGTGCTCTGTCTCTGATTGATGAGGACGCCCGCCTAGTAATCATCTCTCTTAGAGAGTTTGTTGGCACTTCTCCATCTCAGCTGAAACGGGTGGCAGGTAGGATAATTGGCGAGAACGGCCGTACTCGTCGGGTGATTGAGGAGGTTACAGAAACCAAAGTTTCGGTGTATGGGCGGACAGTTGCTATCATAGGTTATGATCCACAGCTTGATTATGCAACTCGGGCTGTGACCATGTTGATTGATGGCGCTCCACATGGCTCTGTCTACAAATACCTTGAGAGAAGTCGCCGTGAGATTAACCGAATCAAATCCGAGCTTTGGATGAGCGACTACTGACCAAGCGTAATACGCGGCCTGAAAATATCATCCTTATGATATGAGATTGAACACTATGACTGGTTCAGCGTCTGGAAACTTCAGAGGGATATCACCAGCCGAATTCTTCTACAGGAACCGACAGATGGCTGGCTTTGAGAACCCGACCCAGTCGCTGTACACGACAGTGCGAGAACTCGTAGAGAACAGCCTTGATTCATGTGAGGAAGCAAGAGTGCTTCCTACCGTAGATGTAACAATCCAATCCGAGCTTGGACGCACCTGCACCGTGTCGGTATCTGACAATGGTACTGGGGTGCCCGATGAGAACGTTCCAAACGCGTTTGGCAAGGTGTTGTATGGCAACAAATATAGTTCTAGACAGAGGCGAGGCACCTTTGGGCTTGGGGTCACAATGGCGGTACTCTATGGACAGATCTCGACAGGTACACCAGCTGTAATACACACAAAAACCGCTCAGAACGAAGGGAACGAATACAGTGTGTACATCGATATCGAATCAAACTCACCTATCGTCAAATCGTCGAACCCGTTGAAACGGAAAGAGCGAGGTACCACAGTACACATCACATTGAATGGTGATTTGAAACGATCTCGCGAGCGTGTCATCGAATATTTGCGACTAACTGGCATTTCCACTCCCCATGCGCGGATCACTCTATCATTGGATGATACAGAACGGTACACTTTCGGAGGGTTCACCAAGAAGATCCCTTCACTACCAGTGGACTCGTTGCCACATCCCCATGCAGCAGATCTTGAACTAATCAGACGTCTTGCTGCAAAGAATCCGGATCTGCGTCTTCACGAATTTCTGGTTGGTTCCTTTCAGCAGCTAGGGCATAAGACCGCTGAAAAATTTCTCAATTTCATCCGGATGGATCCGCGAGCGACAATAGGGTCTCTTGATAGAGAAGCGCTCTCATATCTAGGCAATTCTCTCCGCAAGTATGACAAGTTTGGGAAACCAAGTGCGACTTGCCTGAGTCCTGTCGGAAAGGAGTCGTTCTTTAATGCGATTCGGAAAGAATTCAACGCCACAGTGATTGGTTATTCCCAACGAGGCCCCCTCGAATGGGATGGTTTCCCGTATATCGTGGAAGGTGTGTTGGCAATTAGTGATGCATTCGAACAATCCGACATTCCACATCTCTTCAGGTTTGCCAATCGTGTACCGCTGCTCTATGACTCAACTGATGATGTCTTTGCGAAGACACTCAAGCGCATCCCTTGGGCGCGATACAAGCCTCCTGAAATCAGTGGCGTAGCTATCTTCACACACTTCTGCTCCATTAGGGTTCCTTATTCAGCGGCTGGGAAGCAATCCATCACATCAGTCAGTTCAATTACCTCTGAGATACTATCATTGTATCGTGAGCTTGGCCGAAAACTGAAAGTGTTTTCTGAGGGGAAGAAGCGTGCTTTACATTCTAGACGGAAGTTGAAGGAGTTCTCAAGGCTTTTCAACCTGCTGGCCAAGTTCAGTAGTGAGGTTGCAGGGGTTGACAATATTCCTGACACATCACGGATGATTAACGAACTTTTCGAGGTAGATAGCGATGTCTGATATGAGCGACCCTATCAAGAGTTTGACTGAGCTGGGGAAAAAGATTCTGTCATCAATTGAGGATGGACATTTTCCAAGAATTGAGATACCTGCTCGGAGTACAGAAAACATAGTGTTTGACGAGCAGACCGAGCAATTCATCCTTGGGGACTCTAGGACTACCCGCGACTCGTCAAATAGCAAGCATATTCGGAGCTTCATGCAGCTAATGTGGATCGCTTCATTCTCGAAGCGACTTCTTGAGTCCGGTAGGACAAGCTCTCTAAGAGACCTCTACTATTCAAGTGAGGCGTTCGGCGTCAGATTCAAAGACCAAGCTGAATCGGACAGATTATTATCTGACCTTGAAGCCCTGATTGAATATCCCCGTGAGTCATTGGGTTTCTTCCCGGAAGAGCATTCTTCTATCTACGGGAAAGTTATCATGCGTTACACTGTCAAAGGCTATGAAGACAAGGAAGTTGACCTCACGATAAGTCCCGATGGATTGCCGATAGGTCCTGCCCTACTCTCGGCATCTCCTGTAAGGACGGATGCCAAGCTCATTCTTGCTGTCGAGTCCGGGGGAATGTTCTCCCGACTCATCGAAACCCGATGCTGGGAACGATTCGACTGTATTTTGGTGCATCTGGGTGGCCAGGCACCTCGATCGACACGAAGATTGATGCGACGATTGCACGACGAACTGCACTTGCCTGTGAAGATATTCACCGATGGCGACCCGTGGGGGATGCACATCGCAAGGGTCATCATTGCAGGCAGTGCTAATGCAGCACACATCCGCGATTTAGCAATCCCGACAGCTGAATGGATTGGGGTGAATGCTGATGATATTGTGAGATACAATCTTCCCTGTGAGGACATGAATAATCGTGATCTTAAGAGATTAGACGAACTGTCCAAAGACTCGCGTTATTTATCCGATGACTGGCAATCCGCAATAGAATCCTTCAGGCGACTTCGAAAGAAAGCTGAGCAGCAGGCCTTCAGCCGTTTTGGAATCGACTTTGTAGTTGACGAGTATCTTCCAACAAAGATTCAATAAGGTTCCATTGTCCTGTTTCTCAGAATACCGGGAATAATATCAAATAGATTGTACCATAGGCAAGCAATGCCTGAAGGAGCGCAAGCATCACCACGTTCAATCTTTCAGTTACCTTCTTCGAGAGATGTGGCAACAGCCAATACATTGTGTAGGGGCCCACAACCTCAAGAGTGCCATCCTCTCTTGGCTTTGCGAATTTGGTCCATTCTTTTCCTGTTCTTTTCACATGAACACGATATATGAGATAGAGCAAGAAATTGAACATGAACGGTGCATAGAGCATCACCGCGAGGCGATCCATGTTCCCCAAGATCAATGCAGAAGCAATAGTTGCACCGAGTGCAAGTCTTCCTACATCCCCGGGGAGCACCTTTGCCGGATACCAGTTGAAGATGAGAAATCCGATTGAAGCCCCCAATAGTGCTCCTGCGACAATTCCTGCATCTGCTTGTCCACTGGAGATTGTGTCCTGAAACAGTACTGTCTTCAAGACGAGAAACATCACAATCGCAGAGGCATTTATCGCAGCCAAGATTGATTCTAGTCCATTCATTCCTCCGTACATGTTCGTGGAATCGATAATGAACGTCATCATCAATGGGACTACAATCAGGGGGTATATTATTCCTAAATCAATAGTGCCAATGAGAGGGATGTCCATCTTTGTTGTGCCTACTTGCATTGCAATGATTGGTATGGAAGCGACAAGTGGAAGTACGACCTTTGTGCGATTCCTGAAATCGAAGGTGTCATCTAGAAGGCCTATCATCCCCGCCATCAGTATTGAAACCAATGCTGCTAGAAGTCCTGGGTTCACGTTGCCCTCTTGGAATGTTGTTACACCAATGACTACTAGAATTGATGCCACTATTGCAAAGAGAAACACGAAACCTCCGCCTTTGGGCACCTCAGGTTTATTGTGTTTGTGCACATCGATGCCAACGATATCCTTCTCTCGGAGCATCCTTATCGTTCCTGGCATGAACATCACGACGATAACAAAGGAAACCAGTGCAACCATCAGCATCAAGAGCATTTGTGATTCGACCTCTCACACACCTGATTCGAACACCATTTAACGGTTTTTAGGTATTGCTGCTTTTAGGTACAATGCCTAATCTAACGGAAACTATTTTAACGGACTCGAAATTCGTGCGCATTGTTCGTGGTCTGGCAAACTAGACCATTATCTATCAGAATAATAAACGGTGATCTGTATTGGGTCTGTTTAAACAAAGAGCAGCGATTCTCATACTATTGACACTTCTACTTAGCAACAGTGTCATGCTACTTACCCTAGATAATGATGGATGGGACAGAAGCACAACGATATCTGATCCTGCCCCATCAATAGCGCTAGCTGAATCTTCTGTCAATCTATCCATCCCCTATGTTGACGAACATTTTGGCCGTGCTGATGGGATTATTGACCCTACGGAATATTCGTCGTCCTACACAGATCCTGTGACCGGTATCACCGTGTACATGGAACATAATTCGTCAGTCCTTTTTGTGGGCCTTGAGGCTGCGACATCTGGTTGGATCGCTCTAGGATGGAAGAACTATACCGATGATTTCCGGTCAGATGGTCTAAACAATTCGGATTTGATTTTCGGCTATGCCCCTGGGACTCCTCATCAGACCTATACCAGAGTCAAGGCATCTGATGTAGTTACGGTTCACTACATCCTCAAACTGAGGAATGGCACTCTTGTTGAAGAAGGTAATGTCCCGAATGATGATTCGACAACCCCTATCGGTGACGAGAGTCTCTTACAAGGTTACAAGGATGCCATCATTGGGATGAGGATTGGTGAAACAAAGCACTTTATCATTCCTGCTGAGGAGGCATACAACGAACCATCGCATCCGATGTATGGGCAGGATTTGGAGTATATCATAACTGTTACCCGTATCAACAACGAATTCAGCAATCCAGCTCTTGCAAGCGACATCGAATACAGCGATGAACATGGAATTAGTACCTTTCAACACCAGCCCGATGCAAACCAGAGTAGGATTATCTCTGCAGACGGAAGCGACGATGGGACGAAAACACAACTCGAGTACTTCATTCTGATGAATAGCACAGATCCTGATGATATCCCTCTAACCAATGCAACTGATCTGTCATATCCGTTCATGCTCATGTATGGCAGTAGTGAGGATATCTCTGAGTTGCCGGCACAACATACCGCATGGGCTGCAACTCCTATGACTTCTTTCACTCCAAATGAAGGCCCCACTATTCAGATCAACAGTCCTGAAGCAAATGCCACGCTTGGATATGTGGCAGATCTTTCTCTGAACGTGTCAGACAACTCATGGGTTCGAAGAACCTTCTATCGATTGGATGATGACGAATGGACAGAGATAACTTATGACTTCCAGACGGGTCTTTGGGAAACGTCACTTGACCTTACAGAAATAGATGAAGGCACTCATACTATCCTCGTCAACGCAACAGACCCCTCGAATGTGACGACAGTTCAGTCCGTAGAGATTGTCATTGACCGTCCATACCTCCCACTCCTAGGGATGAAACTTGATGTGGAACGAACCGTGGCCACAAAGTTTTACCATACCACTGAGGTCCGTGATGTTTATGATGTGAGGAACAACGGCTCTGCACCTATCAATGCCCTCGAGATATTCCTCCCCGCAGAATATGGTGACCGCCTATTAGACATAAGTGCTGCCGATTCTGACGAGAACGCGCTCGAAATAGTCCGACTTGAGGACTATCAGGGACTCTATCACTGGCGCGTGTATATGTTCCAAGCTGTTGATTACGGTCGCACCTATCGATTCACAATAACCTTCCAATTCCACTCACTTCATACACTCATTGATTTTGATGAGAATACCTATGAAGTCGAGTTCATGAAATATCCAATGGTTCCCTACGTACTCAGAACCGCTCAGCTGATACTTGCCTTTAGGAGTGGTGATACACTCCTTACTGACACTCCAGAAGGCGTCTGGCATAACTTGCTCCCCATGCAGAGTGAGTCTTTCAGCTTTGAGATGACCTCATACACCCCATTGATTCTCGCGGACAGGTACACAAGGGTTACTATAGACCCTTGGGGATACATGCGTTTTCATGAAGAGATATCTATGAGAAACATAGGTCCTGCAAAAGAGAGCATCCTCCTCTTCACGTTGCCTGAATATGTCCCATCCGTGAAGATATTCGATGAGGTCGGTATTCTTGCGAACTCGCAACCCACTGGTGAGTGGGATTTGAACTCCACACTCAAGCTTCAGATTAACCTTCAGAAAGATCGATTTGGAGAGAAAGGTTTTCTCCCTGGCTACTCTTACACGTTCTATATTGACTATACCGTGCAGATGGAATCTTATATTCAAACAAACACCAGCGGAACCATCCTATCACTACCCATGGGGACATTCGGCGACACTCTTGTCCAGACCCATGTTGTAGATGTCGTTCTCTCTCCAGCCATTGATGTAAAATCTGTGAGTGGGGATTATCGGTTGCTCCATGGTGTGTTTGATGCCACTCTTCGGTTTACCAAGTACAACACAACTAGGTATAACCCACCTCAGATTGTGTTAGTATATAGCATATCAATCGGTTCTGCATCACGTCCTGTTGTCTTTGCAATGATTATTGGTTTCATTGCGTCAATCTTTGTGGCATATCGGCGATGGGGCTTTATCGAATCATCATCCGGTGCAGAAGACCGAACTGACAGCCACGTAGAAACCCGACAGGCTGGTGCACCTATCGAGCTCCTGTCAGAATTTGCAAAGACCTATTCAAAGAAGGTTTCGTTGAACCTTGAGTTGGAAAAGCTCGAATCTGCAAGGAGAAAAGGCAAGGTCACTAAGAAAGAGTTCATGATCCGAGAACGAGATATCAAGAATCAGATGAATGAGGTGGACAAAGCTCTACCGAAACTAAAGGAGAGCTTGATTCAACATGGTGCACGGTATCGCGATCTCATATCTCAACTCGAACTTCAAGACGAGAAAATCGAGGGTGCCAAGGCTGGTCTTCGTCAGCTCCTCCTGAGAAAGAAGAAGCAAAAGATAAGCCGTGCTGCGTTTGAGAAGTCGCGTCAGGATTATCTCAAGACTATCAAGAAAGCCACAACAGCAACTGATAGGATTCTTCTGACCTTCCAGGAAGAAGCTGGCGAAATATAGTCCCTTGCGGAATCCTTATCAGCTCCTAGGGACTCCTCTAGAGTCCCTCGGGGTCTTTTATTATGAATTCCACCGAACCCTTCAATCGAGAGAAAGTAAGCCCTCGCACACTGTTGAAGCCGAACACGAAATCCCTTGAGATGTACCAATATCTCAGCGGTTCTCCGCGCGTCCAATCCTATCTGCGCACAGCAAATCGGATGGCTGTCGCACGATTAGGGTACACTGATCATGGGCATGTCCATGCTGAAGTGGCAACTTGGAATGCATTACGTGCCTTTGACATCCTAGACGAAACGTTCAAACCCAATATCGTCGCAGAAGGTATCGGCGACTCCGATGACGCACGACTGGTTGTTCTTTCATCGACATATCTTCACGATCTTGGAATGGTGATACACCGGAAAGAGCACTACCAGGCCGCAATACATCTTGCAGCTCCCATTCTGGAGAAGAAGCTGGATCACATCTATGATGACCCTGGGAAGTCCACTGATATTCTCTCGGCCATCCTCCACGGAATCTACTCTCATGATGATGACATTCAATGTCTGACCTTTGAGGCTGGTGTCACAAAGATTGGAGATGGCTCGGATATGAGCAAGGGGCGCACAATGGTTCCCTTTCATAAAGGCAAGGTTGACATTCATAGCGTAAGTGCTATGGCTATTCAAGATGTCCACCTCGAGAAAGGAACTGACAAACCCATGCGGATTACAGTAGCTATGGATAACCCCGCTGGTGTGTTCCAAGTCGAAGGTGTTCTCATGAAAAAGCTATCTACAAGCGGTCTTAAAGAGCACATCAATGTCGAGGTGCTTGTCAATGGTGAACGTCTAGTACTCTCGCAAGTGAAACGTCTTCATCGTGACTTGGTTAGCAGTGTACCAAGAGAGTAGTTCCCACTAACCGATGACGCAGGTTGAAGTGGTAGCCCCGCCAGGACTCGAACCTGGGTCACCGGGGACTTTCATCGCATAGAATGAGTCTATGCGACTCCAAAACCCGATATGATTGACCGCTACACCACGGGGCTAGTGACTCTACGAGGTGGATGTAAGACCAAAAGGCTTTCCCTCGTTGAGAATTGAGGAATCCAGTTTGTCTTTCCATCTTTGGAGGAACTTTGTTTCCTCGACTCTCTGTTTTCCGCTCATCCGGAGATGATCGGGTAACATGCAGGCGATCCCTTCAATGACAGGATACCATCGACCGCATTTTGGACAGACTATCAATGCCTCATCGATTTCTTTGACCTCTTCTGTGTTTGTTTTGACCACATGACTCGTGAACACATCAAGGTTCAACTTGTTCCCACAATTCTCTGCAGGACACGCAAGGATTTCCATAAGCCATTGCTTCATGCATCTGTCCACCTATGAACTGGCGTGTGCAGATATTTGCTCTGTTTAAAAATCATGCGACTGGTTCAGATCTTTTTTTGCAGGACAATGCAAAAGTCTAATTGGCAGATAGTTTTCGAGAGAATCACCAACAGGACGATGGTGTGGATACCAATGAGTTGGAAACATCCTTGGATTCCTACGACAGACGAGATGCGGCAGGAAATGCTCCGGTCAATAGACATGAAGGATATCACTGACCTCTTCGCAAACATCCCTGATGAATTTCGTTTGGGACATGATCTCGATATCCCCGATTCGCGTTCGGAGATTGAGGTTACGAATAGAATTTTGGAACTCGGCAGGAAGAACAAGCCTGTAAATGATGGAAGAGCCTTTCTTGGAGCGGGAGTTGCGCCTCACTATATTCCGGCTGCGGTGGTTTCGTTGGGGAGTAGGTCAGAATTCGTTACTGCATACACTAGTTATCAGCCAGAGGTCAGTCAGGGAATGCTCCAAACGCTTTTTGAATACCAAAGTCTGATGGCGGAACTGCTTGACATTGATGTAGTCAATAGTAGCATGTACGATATGGCAACATCTCTTGCAGAAGCTGTGCGAATGGCTGTACGCGTGAAGAAACGTAACAAGATGCTCTTTCCAAGAACGATGAACCCAGTTCACCTCAAGGTCACCGAAACATACACCGAGCCAGTTGGTATCGACCTTGAACTCGTTGCCTTTGATCATGAAACCGGATTGATGTCCCTCGATGATTTGAATGAGAAGATGGACTCCTCAGTGGCGGCAATATACATTGAGAACCCCTCTTATCTTGGCACCTTCGAAACTCAGGTTGATGAGATTGCAGGTATTGCACATGATGCAGGCGCTCTGGTCATCGCAGGAGTCGACATACTCTCTCTTGGGGTCGTCCGTTCCCCTGGTGACTACGGAGCAGACATCGTGATATCCGAGGGACAGCCACTGGGTATTCCAATGTCCTATGGTGGCCCGTTACTTGGTGTTTTTGGATGTGTCAATAATCGCAAACTTGTATTTCAGATGCCCGGACGGCTCGTGGGCATGACTCGGACAATCAATGAACCACATGATCGAGGGTTTGTCCTTACTATCAGCGCTCGTGAGCAGCACATTCGTCGAGAAAAGGCGACAAGTAACATCTGTTCGAATCAAGCACTCATGGCGGTTCAAGCAGCCATATACACATCTCTACTGGGAAAGTCCGGATTCAGGGAACTTGGTGAAACCATCCTCTACCATTCACACTATGCAGCAAAGAGGCTTGACCAGATAGAAGGCGTCAATGCCCCTGCTCTCGACGGTCCCTTCTGGAAGGAATTCGTTGTCAGCTTTCAAGGCATCAAAGCTGAAACCGTACACAAAGAGCTTTTGAAACGCAATCTTCATGGTGGAGTCATATTATCGGATCAATTTCCTCAATTCGGAGAATCAATGCTCTTGTGTGTTACGGAGATTCACACCAGAGAAACAATTGACGAGCTTGTTTCAGCTGTCAGTGATATTATGGAGGGTGCGCAATAATGGCTGACCGGATATCATCTCGGCGCTTTAGGCAGGCGTATTGGAAAGAACCTCTAATCTTTGAACTGTCTGAGCCTGGAATGATTGGTCATACCTTTCCGTCGATTGACAGTGACATCATCGACATGGTGGGAGATATAGACACACTGATTCCTGATGTGCTGAAAAGAAAACACGCTCCTAACCTACCCGAGGTTTCTGAGCCTAGAGTAGTCAGACACTTCACGCGCCTGTCTCAGATGAACTTCTCGGTCACTCAGGGCACCTATCCCCTTGGCAGCTGCACTATGAAATACAATCCGGCAGAGAATGAGTTCAGTGCGAATTTGTCTAGCTTTTTATGGGCGCATCCCTATCAAGACGAATCTCAAGTACAGGGCTCGCTAGAGATCATGTGGGAACTTGAGCAATGGCTCTCTGAGATAACAGGGATGAGCGCAATCACATTGCAACCTGCTGCTGGAGCGCAGGGTGAGTTCACAGGTGTCCTTATCATCCGTGCCTATCACAAGTGCATATCTGAGGAATGTGAGCAACGAACTGAGATGCTCATTCCTGACGCTGCGCATGGAACCAATCCTGCATCTGCTGCAATGGCCGGCTACAAAGTTGTCGTGATTCCCTCAGACAAGGAAGGACTCGTCGATCTTGATGCAGTAAAGGAAGCGGCTGGTTCTAGCACGGCAGGACTGATGCTGACCAACCCCAACACAATCGGAGTGTTCGAGAAGAACATCGGGGAGATATCTGGGATTGTTCATGATGCGGGGGGCCTACTCTACTATGATGGCGCCAATTTCAATGCGATTATGGGCATCACCCGTCCGGGCGACATGGGTGTTGCTGTGGTACATCTGAACCTACACAAGACATTCTCGACCCCTCATGGTGGGGGTGGTCCTGGAGCTGGTCCTGTTGGCGTGGTCAAGGAGCTTGAGCAGTTCCTTCCAATTCCTAGGATTAGGAAACGGAATGATGGGAGCTTCTTTTTTGATTATGACCTTCCCCAGTCTATTGGTCATGTCCAGTCCTACTATGGCAACTTTGGTGTCTTAGTTCGTGCTTATGCGTATGCGCTGGCGTTAGGGAAACAGGGTCTCAAGAAAGTATCCGAAACCGCGGTACTCAATGCGAACTATGTCGCCCACCATATCAGCAATCTAGATGGGTTCACGCTCCCCTTTTCAAAGGATGCTCCTCGTATGCACGAGGGTGTCATCTCTGCTGAGGCTCTCAAGGAATCGACAGGTATCACTGCTATGGATATTGCGAAACGGTTGTTGGACTTTGGCATTCACGCCCCGACCATCTACTTCCCGCTAATCGTTAATGAGGCATTAATGATAGAACCTACAGAAACTGAATCTAAAGAAGAACTTGATCTGATGATTGAGGTGTACAGGGAAATCGCAAAAGAGGCACGAGAAAGTCCTGATATAGTGAAATCTGCACCACATTCCACTGCCATTCGTAGGTTGGACGAGTACTATGCTGCTCATCCGAAGTCCCTGACCTTGTCATGGAGGATTCACAAGCAAAAACAACAAGGATAATGGCACATAATCCGAAAGGTGGTTTGCATGGCGATGATCACGCGGTCTATTAACGGAATAGAACTTGTCCTTTCTCATCAAAGGATTGGTTCTGATCTTCTGGTGGCAATCTATGGAGGTGACGAGCATCATATTGGTGGAGTAGCTCTTGCCTATCCAACAAAAAGCCACTACCGAGATGCAACGACAGTCAGTGTGAATACGATTACAGCTCCGGGCCATAAGGACTATCTTGTTGCCAATTCTTCTGCTGAATCAATCTGTCAGGTATTGCAGATACCTGTCCTTGTATCAGTGGGCATTCATGTCAATGCAGCCACCAGAGAGCAGATAGACGCGATTGTGCAAGCAGTGGCTTCAATGACCGATGAGCTGATTGAGTTCTATCAAAAGTCTGAATAGTGGACATGCTTGAATGATGTATTAGGGGTCGACACTTGCGAATCAAGGTTAAGACGTTTGGTCCATTACGTAGGCTGATAGGCAACGAGTGGATATCGCTCGAATTGCCCGAAAATGCTACAGTGAACGATGTTGTAGAGGCACTCATCGAAAGGTGGGGGGTTCCCGCAAAGGAACTGCTCATGGATGAAGGCCGTGTCAGTGGGAATCTGATATTCATGCTAAACATGAAGGATGTTTCCAATCTCGGCGGCATTCGGACTGCATTGCATCCGGATGATGAGATAATCATCTTGCCCCATGTTCAAGGTGGTTAGTCCGATGATATATCGATTCTATCTTGAAACTTACGGATGTAGCCTGAACATAGCGGACTCCGATCTCATCATTGGCAGGCTGCACCAGATGGGTCTTGAGCGCAGTGATGATATCACATCATCAGATATCATAATCCTGAACAGCTGTGGTGTCAAAGAACCTACGGAAGACAAGATAATCAGTCGACTAGAAACGCTTTCTCAGCATCCTGTTCCCGTTGTTGTCACAGGATGCCTTCCACGGATATCGTTACAGCGAGTCACGAAGGCGATCCCAAATTTCGCTGCAATAATCGGTCCTCAATCTCTTGACTCACTTGGCTCTATCGTTTTGAGAATCCTTCAGGGTGATTCTGGCATAATGTACCTTGATTCAGATACCAGCTCGAAGCTACGCTACTACGAGAGTCCCACTGGCACCGTCATATGCACAATCCCCATTTGTGAGGGGTGTATCGGTGCTTGCTCATACTGTGCAGTACGATTCGCTCGTACGAATGTACGAAGCTACACCATTTCAGAGATACGTGATGTCGTGCGACGATGCGTACATTATGGGTTCAGGGAAATACGACTTACGGCCCAAGACATTGGAGCATTCGGATACGACTCAGGTGAGAGCCTTGTTGACTTGTTACAAACAATTGCAGAGATTGATGGCAGTCACAAGTTTAGACTGGGCATGTTCAACCCGAATCTGATTCTTGACAAGATTGAACCCGTTCTTGATGTTATGTCCTCGCCTCATTTCTTTCAATTCTTTCATGTCCCTCTTCAATCGGGATCCGACAATGTTCTGAAGGAGATGAACCGGAAGTATTCTGTGCACGAGTGGAAACTGGTCATTGGGGCAATTCGGAACAGGTTCCCACAGGCAACAATTGCAACGGATATCATTGTGGGGCATCCTGGGGAAACAGACGAAGATTTTGAAATGACGGTGGATGTCCTTCGAGAAACCAGACCTTCGGTAATCAATATTTCAAAATATGGGGATCGGCCAGGAACTCCAGCATCGAAGTCAAAGAAAAAAGTACACACTCAGACAAAGAAGCGACGAAGTCGTCAGCTGTCTCTTCTTGTGGACGAGCTTGTTAGGGAGGCTAATTCATTCTGGCTTGGCTGGAGAGGCTCTGTCATCATCACCGGAAAAACAGCGAATAACCAACTCAAAGGTCGAACAGACACCTACAAACTGGTCATAGTTGAAGGCAATTCGCCAATCGGCGAGCCCATTGAAGTAACCATAACTGATACAAAAAAGACACATCTGGTCGGGAAAATCACCTCGAATTGATAGAGATGTTTACGACCTTTCCTGTTCGTGCACTCTCTCTTGCGGCTTCGATTATCCTCAGTGTGTTTATCCCATCTTCCAATCCGACCTTTGGCTGGGAACCAGTTTCAAGCATTCGTATGAAATCCATCAGAACCTCTCGCACAGGCTCTCCATATACCTTGATGGTTGCCCCTCTTTCTGGCAGACGAATCGTGCGTTCTTCGGCAAGGGGTTCCTGATCAAGATCCTTGACGTAAATGATTTGTGCAAAAAGATCTAGAATGAGCGTACCCTTACTTCCCGAAACATTCATCATTCTTGCACGGCCTGCATACTCCCGTGATAGATGGAAACAATGTTCTGTGCCACTCTCAAAGGTGACCATTACCGTTCCTGCATTATAGACCCCTCCCTCTTTCCTCGCCTGAGCATAAAGTCTGGCTGGTCCTTGGCTAATGCGAGTCATGATGTCAAAGTCGTGCACTCCTAGGTCTTCAAAAACATCTCCTAACGATTGTACTCTTGTGGGCTGTACGAAACCTCTGCGGTCATGGATGATGTTCTTCGGAATACCGATTGCCCCTTCTTCAAGAAGTGATAGTGCCCTTCGAACAATAGGATTGTAGATTTCAGTGTGTGATACAATGGTAGGTATCTTGCAACCCCTCAATGTCTTAGCGACCCGTTTGGCGTCCTCCAACTTGCTTGCAAGGGGCTTTTCTATCATTATCCCATTAATCTCAGGATGCTTCTTGGCGATATCCTCGGCAATCTTGGCATGTGTGAATGTTGGAGTCGAAATGATCACGCCATCGAGTTCAGTTTCTGTAATCATTGCATGGTACTCCTCAAAGGCTGGCACATCATAAAGGTCTGCAATCCTTGTTGCAGAATCGATATTGATGTCTGATACCCCTGCCAACATCCGCATCTCACTCAAGACTCTCGAATGAATCCGACCCATGTTGCCAGTTCCTATCACGCCAATTTTCGGAGTACTCATCTGGTATCACCTGTGAATGTTCCTGTTAAAGCATCATTACAAGTCCCTAATCAACATGTTGCTCGAACTACACTTTGATTATCATTTCCTGACACATCTGTCCAAATCTTACCTTTCTAATCGAACCTCATTTATCTCAGGGGCTTAAATTCTCAAATCATCATGATATATTGTGGCCTTGAATAAAGGCCTTCATACTTCTCCCTGCCTCGGACCCGCCCCCACACCCTGCCTCCCTCGACCTCAATGGGGCGGGTCCTTACATCAGACTCCTTTCTACCATTGGAATCCGTCATCCTCAACAAATGATAATAGGTTGACTGCTGTTGTATGTCTACTGGTATCATTTATTTATGGGACTAATAGAAATCCTTATCATTGGAATTAATGTGGGTTGGCAGGAACTGCTCGCAAAACCCTCATATATATTCTCGAGCAGCTTGGAACCCTCTTGGGATACAACGCGGAGGTTGCCAAGCCAGGTCAAAGGCGCTAGGTTGAGGGCCTAGTTCAGTAGTGATTTGGGAATCGAAACCCGGTTCCCACACGAATCGCGAGTTCGAATCTCGCCCTCCGCACCATTCCTTCTCGCATCTTTCATACAATCTAAAAAACATCTTTGCAACAATGAGCTTCTCAGGAGAAAATTAGAATTCAGGGAACAGAGAAGAGTTTGGATGCTCTTCATGCTTTCCCATTATGGCCAGATTTCATTATCTGGTCGCGGCTGCGAACCACTCGAAAGGTGGGAGTGATTTTCTCTTCCGCTTATCTTTTTTGGATTGTTTCTTCCTAAACATAATATTCTTTCACCTCTTACCTGTACTATTATCTTGATGAACCATAATAACTCTGGTGAAAGATGCACAACTTTCTTCCCAACTGCGTTGAACAAAGAGGTATTATTTGCCTAATCCGCATATTGTTCATATATTTTGGGAGGTTCGACTTTGAAACTGCTCTCTGTCAAAAATCTCCTGCTTACAAGTGGGATACTTATCTCATTATTTTTGCCGGCTTTTTTTCCAAATCAAGTTGGTGCTGTAATGCCAATACTCACAGAGATTGAAACGACATCGATTAATAGGACTTGGGACGATGTAGCTCTGCTCTATCCCAATCAATTCCTGAATACCTCTATGGTCGCTGAAGAAGTAGAGAATGCACATTCCGCCGTGCCTCAACTGGTGGATGTGGCTGTGATTGGACAGAGCTATGAGAAACGGGACATTCTCAGTATAAGGATCATCAATGAAGCATCCTCCCGCCAGAAGGCTAAGACGCTAGTTGTGGCACACCATCATGGGCGAGAGAAGGTCACAGTCAACCAAGCGCTCTACTTCATACAATGGCTTGTAAACAGCTATGGCACAGACCCACAAATAACAGAATACATTGACACAGAAGAGATCTATGTGATTCCCACACTCAATCCTGATGCTCTCGACTATATCTACAATACGAGTAATCATTGGCTCCGAAAGAACCTCCGTCCCTATGACGATGATGGTGATGGGCTTTTCGATGAGGACACTTATGATGATGCTAATGGCGATGGTTATGTGACTCAGTTCGAGGTCTGGAAGAAGGAGTCGAACAATGAACTCACATTCCTCTATGCATACTACGAAGGTGTGGATGATGACAATGACGGGCGCATCAATGAGGATTGGGTGGGACATACCGACCTCAATCGCAACTATGATACCAATTGGGGAATTGAACCGACTGCATCGTTGGACTCGACAAGCCAAGCGTTTGCCGGAACCGCTCCCTTCTCCGAGCCTGAAACCCAAGTCTTCCGTGATTTTGCTCAACAACATCGGTTTGGAGTGGCGTATTCACTACATACTGGTATCAACGCTACTTTTTTCGTAACCGATACAGCCGGGAATTGGATTGAGCCTTCTCTCTACACTCAGATGTGGGATGATTACCGAGTAATTCTTCCAGAGGGATTCAACGATTATGCTGGCTACTCGGTGAAGAGAATCTCCAAGGTCTGGCCAGCAATACTTTCTGGTGGCTGGGATGAATACATGTACCATGAATTAGGTTGCATTGCACCAGTGACTTTCGAGGTGTATCACAATGCAACTGCAGAATCCAGTGAGCTATACTACATCTATACAGAAAATTCCACCCACCGAATCATGGCATTCAATGGGATTTATGAATACTTCAGTCCCGATGCAAAGCACATCGAAAATCTCTGGTTGGAGCTTGTCCCTGCATACAAGTATCTTCTTGAGCAGACTCCCCGAGTATCTGTAGCATTCCACGATGCGACACTGCAGGGCAAAATCATTTCGGCCACCATGGTGACACGAAGTCTTAGTCCAAGGATCAAGACAATTGACGCTATCACTATTCGACTGACTGATGGCACAATGCTCGAATCCACTTCGAGTGTGGATGCTAGTTCCACCACTGTTTCACGTGTGGGTCTTGATATTGCATCATTAGAGCAGAATGGGAACCTAACCATCAAGGTCGGGAACGAGTTCACAGGCTACCTCTGGTTCTTGGTCACATTTATAGAAGGAACACCAATCTCGCCTTTTCTGATTATCATCACGATATCTATCGCAGCAATTGTAGTTGTGATTGCTTATCTCTTAAGACGAAGATAATGATCTGATTTTCCAATATCTGACACGACTATGCCATGAACAGCAATCTCTTGAATTATATATGTGTGAATGAGATGGAGCCCCGGGCGGGATTTGAATTCGCGTGTTGGCTCAGGTGGGCCAACATCCCGCGACATTCTGCTTACGAGGCAGACGCTATAACCCCTAAGCCACCGAGGCTTGGAACCAACTCCATGTCGTTTTTCTAATAAAGATATACCTGTAGAAAAAAAGAATGTCTGCACGAAATAATACTAAAACAAGATTTTCCTATCTACCATAGATTCGGCCATCTATGGAGATGTAAGAATGCAGGCAATCGGGATTGCAGAAACCATTCTGATAGCTCTTGACATCGTGCTGGGGATACTCCTCGGACTATTCATCTATCAAACCATACGGAAAAACAGGCAGGCACACCTTCTCTCTATTGGTCTCATTTTTGGTTTTGTGGGAGTTTCCGTTTTCGCAATTGAGCCCTTTATTCCCATTGATGGTTTATTGAATGGAAAGACATCCGTTCTCGTAAATGGAGTCTTTTATGTTCTCATGCTATATTTCATCTATCTGCACTTCGAACAAGTTGTCCGGCTCATTCCTCGATTAGACCGGTTGGTCATAATGAGCGCATTATTGGGAATTGGACTCGCCACAAGCGTGATCATTCTTACAAGTTCGTCCACATTACCCAACCTCTCAGAAGCGAACGACTACGCACATGACCTCTCCCGTATCCTTACCTTCCTGTTCGCGATGTATGTATCATTCCGCTGCTGGCTGCTGACACGAGAACGTGCTGCGAGAACCGAATGGGTTTCTCTCTTAATCCTGACGATTGGAAGTATACCGACCGCTATTGCCAATCATAGTGAACTGAGTTCGCTTGGCGACATCTCTCTCTATGAAGTCGGTGACCTCATCACATTCATCGGGCTTGTCTTGCTTGTTTCAATCTACATCCGTAATCCCGATTATCTATATAGGATGCCAGTTCCCATTCATGATGTCATCCTCTACAACGCGACTGGTATCGCTGTCTATTCTAGACTGGTGCAGAACAAAGGTTTCGAGAGTTCGAAAGTACCTGAGCATCTTATGAGCATGGCAGTGACCGCGATTTCGACACTGCTTTCTGAATCTCTCCAGACAGATGCCCGACTGCAGCTTATCAATTCCAAAAACCGCACGCTTCTCTTCGAGTCGTTGGGTGACCTTACTGTCCTTCTGATATGCGACAGGGCCACATACTTTGTCCGGCGTTCCCTCAAACAGCTCCTAAAGAGCTTCGATGAGGATACATTCAGGAAATTAACTACAGATGACTTTCGAAGTGATATGGCCTTTGAAGAGAAGGTTGATCACTATGTGAGAAACGCGCTGCCTTATTTGGTTCTGCTCGAAAGTTAGCCAACGAATGAAAGACTTATCTTACTCGTCAGTGGAGCCTGCATAGGCTGATGATATGAACCCTGATGATTTAGGAGAACGTGCCTTCCTACAAAGCATCAGGCACCTAGTCCATCGAGTGCCGGGTGGTATCTTAGGTTTTGATGATGATGCATCTGATATGCCCATCACCGACACCACACACGTTGTCGTTAATGTGGACACCTTCGTACGAAATTCTGATTGGCTGCCCGGGATGACTCCCGCCCAAGCCGGACGCAAGACGGCAGTGATGACTATCAGTGACATACTTGCAAAGGGTGCCATACCAAAGGCAATGATGTTGTCATTGAGCATTCCTGACAA
The DNA here is from genome assembly GCA_024275415.1 of archaeon. Taxonomy (GTDB): domain Archaea; phylum Asgardarchaeota; class Thorarchaeia; order Thorarchaeales; family Thorarchaeaceae; genus MP5-2226. The sequence continues at coordinate 34,280 of JAJRZD010000020.1, read as the reverse complement.
TTACAGCCGGGAGGATGCACGGGAGATAGTCCGCGGATTCTCACAGTATGGTCTTAAGAACGATATCTCCTTCATCGGTGGTGATTTGGGATCAGCTTGTGATGTTGTTCTGACTGGTATCAGCATCGGGGTCGCATTGTCCCAAGGTATCATTCCAAGAGGAGGTACAAAAAGCGGAGATCTCATTGTCGTAGCAGGGCACTTTGGTTACACCACCCTTGCATATAGGCATCTTCTGCATAGTTTTCATATTCCACCGAATATCGAGGTGAATGCACTTGCTGCAGCTTATAACCCCCATATCCCGCACAATCTCATCTCGGCCTTAGTACAAGAGGATGCTATCTCGGCATCGATGGACTGTAGTGATGGTCTGGGTATCACACTCCACACGATGTCAAGACTTAGCAGACTGGCATTTGAGATACAGCATCTCCCGCTCTCAGCGGAGTTGAAGACGTTTGTAAGTGAACAGAGTCTAAATGCGTTGGATCTGGTGATGCTCGGTGGTGAGGAATTCATTCCTGTTATCACTATTCCTGAAGACAAGATTGACACGGCATATGGTATAGCCAAAAGCCAAAAGATATCCCTTATCGTGATTGGCCGTGCAAAACATGGGTCTGGAGTGATGTATAATTCTCCAGAGGGACCTGTTGACGTACCTGCATCGGGTTTTGACAGCCTTAAGGGATGGGATTAGACCCGTGAGAATTGCCATTGTTGATGGATATGTGGATGAGCCAACAGTCCTCGGTGTCCCTCCCTATGTCAGCATGTATCCACGATACATCGCAGGTGCTGTGTGGAATCATCATCCCCGTGCTGAGGTTCTCTATAGCACAATTGATGAGGTTCGAACGAGCTTTGATCGTGCCATTGACACTTGGAGCACTTGTGATTTGGTAATCCTCATTGCAGGGATGATAGTGCCCGGGAAATACGTTGGGGGCACCCCTATATCTGTCAGAGAAACGAAGACACTTTTCTCCGACCGACGTTTGGACTCGACGACCTCGATCTTAGTAGGACCATGGGCCAATTTTGGATGTGGCATCGAAGGAGGTAGGATTGCCGTCACCTCGAAGCTTCTTTCACCACCTGTGGATTTTGTGATCCCTGGTGACCCTGAGATGGTCATTTCAAGCATCGTATCAGGGCATCTGTCAGTGGAGGATGCCTTATCGACAATCACCCCCGCCACTCCCGAAATTATCCGAGAAGTAGCTATTAAAGGAGCGCCTATCGTTCGGCAGCATCCAAACGTCAACCGTGGATATATCATCGCAGAAATTGAAACCTACAGAGGATGCCCTAGGTTCATCACTGGGGGGTGCTCTTTCTGCACTGAGCCATTGTACGGCACACCTCAGCAGCGACCTCCAAATGACATAGTGAAAGAGATCGAGGCCCTGTATTCTGTCGGAGTGCGTGCCTTTCGGATTGGCAAACAGGCTGACTTGTTCTCATATGGATCCAAGGAGATGGGTTCCGAAGAGTTCCCAGTACCTAACCCCGAGGTACTTGAAGAGATGTTCTCAGGAATCCGCAGAGTTGCACCCCGATTGGAAGTGCTTCATATCGATAATGTGAATCCTGGTACAATCGCTCACCATCCAGAAGAGAGCAAACGGGCTGCCAAGGTTGTCATGAGATACCACACTTCTGGGGATGTTGCAGCCCTTGGAGTAGAATCTCTCGATCCAGAGGTGATCAGACGAAACAACCTCAAGGCATCTCCCGACGAGGTTCTTCATGCCATCAGAACCCTGGTGGGGATTGGGAATGCACGTGACCATCTGGGTGTGCCACATCTACTTCCAGGAATCAATCTGCTCTATGGGCTACCTGGTGAGTCCGAACGGACGATTGAGCACAACATGGAGTTCCTGAAACTCCTTGTCAATGAGAGATTAATTGTCCGGAGGATAAACATTCGACAGGTCATTGGGTTCGAGAATACCCGTCTAGATGGCGTAAAGGGGAGCAAGATAAAGCGGAATCTGTTCTACAGGCACAAAGAGCAAATACGACAGGAAATTGATACTGAAATGATAAAGTGGGTTGTACCCCACGGAACGATTCTTCCCTCCCTCTATGTAGAACATCAGGAAGGCAATACAATCCTTCTCCGTCAGCTCGGGACATACCCTCTCCTCTGTCATATGCCTAATGGCGAAGGGATTCATGATTGTATCGATGGGGTAGTCATCGACCACGGACCCCGATCACTCAAGGTGTTGCCATACCCCATCAGACCAAGGTCGACATCATTGTTTCAATGGAAAGCGATTCCAGGGATTGGCGCTAAGCGAGCAGCGCGGGTCAAACGAAAGCCCTTCCTTTCAAGTATTGAGGAGATCGAATGCGAGCTGGATTTTACTCTTCCAGAATGGTTGAAGCATGCCTTCGATTTCTCCTAACATATCATCATGTGCAGAACCAAAAAGAGGTAAGAAACATGGTGGTGGGCCCGGCGCGATTCGAACGCGCGACCTCTAACTTAGAAGGCTAGCGCCCTATCAATCCCCTGAAGTCATGTGCTTCAGATCCAGACTAGGCAACGGGCCCGCGCGTTTTTGCTCCGACCAGTTCCGTCATAAACCTTTCCGCATGGAACCAAAAATAAAATGGGGGCGAGGACAGATGTCCTCAGATTGAGTGGAAAAATGTGAAGCCTGTGCATCCACCATAGAAAGGTAGCATGAATCCGATTTAAGGTTCTATTAAACGATTGTGAATGCCGGGGGATACATCACGAAGTATTGCACTACGATGGAAAGCAATATCCCACTAGCGACGAGACCTTTTCCGCGGCCTGGATTTACATCGGTGAACCACAAGATGGCACCGATAAGCACGATAACGACCCCTGAAACCCTGCCTATGAATATCAAGAACTCCCAGATTTCCGCGAAATATGCCGAAATCAGAGCCATGAAATCTGATATAGGACTTTGGAGCATAACTGGAAGCAATTCACATCACTGTGACTACATCCCTCGCTTGGTGTAATAAACTCACTAAATCATTTGCCTTGAAGCCCATTGCAGAACGCAAGAACGTTCTTTCCTAAATCTGTGAAGTTATAGCCTCCCTCCAAGATACCATACCGTCTTCCCTGACAGTTCCTTCTTGCGAAGTCAAACATCAATCGGCCAATCTCGTAGAATGCATGTGTGGACAGATTCCCTCCCCAGTCATCTTCGTATTGATCGAACCCGGCAGAGGCAGCGATGATATCTACTGGCGGAGAAGAATCCAACCTGTCCCTGATGTCCGCGAGAAACTCCTCATCACCATCGCCACTGGGGTTATGGATTATGAAACCCGGGTCATCGCCAAGGATATCGATGGTTCCGTCCCCCGTGTGAAGGTCGAAGTCGATGATATATGCAGACCTGATTAATACAACAGCCTTCAGATGAAGCAATGATATGGCTAGGTTGTTGAAATAACAGAATCCCCAATATGATGCAGCTGATGCATGATGTCCCGGTGGACGCAATAGTCCGAAACATGGCTCGCCTCTCATGGCGGTTTCTGCCGTCATAATAGCTCCTCCCGCAGCAAGTGATGCCATCAAAGATAGGCGTTCGTCTTGGTATGACTCGCTTTCTCTTTGTACTTTCCTGAGATGCTCGGCTGTATGGGCCCGAAGTATCTCCTCCTCAGAGGCTTCCCTTGCTATCACAAGCTCGTAGTTTCCATGGTTCTCAAGTATCTCAATTGAGGTTTCCAACCTCCTAGGAGCACCCGCAGGAGTCCCATCGTACGATTCTCTCATAGAGGGATGATATACGATTATCACAGACTCTCCTTCAGATCTATCACTTTTTTATCTGTTGGACAACCATTTTCAGACAATCGGAAATGATAATGGATAAAAATGAACTTGGGGCAAGCGGGTTTGCTACCCGACTGCCCATATATTCTAGAGGACGAAACCAGACCCGGAATGAACCGAGTCTAATTATCCGAAGAGGCTTCCGAGTCCTGCGACTTCCTCTTCTTCTTCCTCTTTTTCTTCTTCCTTCTTCTCCTCGGCTGCAGGAGCTGCTTCAGCTGTACCACCTGCGGCTACAGGGGCTGCTGCGACAGGCATTGCTGCTGCACTCTTCAGTGCCTCATCAATGTCCACGCCATCAAGAGCTGCCAGCAGTGCCTTGACCCGACCTTTGTCAGGAGTCACACCAGCTGCGGTGAGAACATCTTCCAAAGCTTTGGCCTTAAGGTCCTTGCCTGCTTTGTGGAGCAGAAGTGCTGCGTATACGTACTCCATTTTTACTACCTCTTTATACTCTTAGCCAAACAGGCCTCCTAGACCTGCAACGGCTTCTTCTTCTTCTTCCTCCTCATCTTCCTCCTCAGGTTTGTCTTCAGCGGGGCTGGTATCTGTTACCACAGATGTCGCAGCGGCTGCTACAGCCTTGACCTGATCAAGAATCTCGGAGGGTATCGCGTTTGGATCCTTTTCCGAAACGATAGCTGCTAATGCGAAGGCTTCCGAGTTCGCTTTTATCAGGAACTCATTCAGCAAATCTGGCGTGAAGAACCCGACCTCAAGAGCCAAGGTTCTTGCGTCCCTGTCTGCTTTCGCAATGATCATTGTGATTGTTTCAGATGTGGGATATCCTGCATTGACTGAAAGATTGACTGCGTACTGGTGCCCTGTAATGAATTGTTGGAGCAGATCGTCAAGGCTGATATCGAAGCTCTCAGCAGACATCACCATCCCTTCGGTAAATGCTGCAACAAGTTTCAATTGTAGTTCCATCGGTTCTATCCCAAGTCTTGATAACATCTGTGCCATAGCATTTGATATCACTTCACCTTCCTTGACTACCACTGTGTCTTCAGTAACATGAATGACGCCTCCTTTAACTCGTGAAGGTATCTTCAGTGCAGCCAGTTCGCTGATGAAAGGACCTGGTGCAACACCGGTATTCATGGCTGGTATGATGATATCCTTGGGTGCGATCTGTCCACCTTTAGCAGGGGCTGCTGTCTTATTGTCGCTTAGGAACTTGCTTAGAACAAAAGGGTCTTGGTCACTGAAGATGAATGCTACAGGTCCCCTGACGAATCTTTTGAGATCTTCAATCCCTTTCAACTTGGATGCGTCAAGTGCTCTGAGCATCAACGTATTCCGAGCCATTTTGATCCTCGCAGAACCTCTCAGGCTGGAACGGATGCCGTCGAGCTGTTTCGCTCCAACTCCTTCGACATTGACTAGCCCTACCATCCCGCTTTTCTTGATGGTTTTCGCTAGTTCCTCGACCTGATTGATTTTCCATTGGGGGATATGGCGTTCATATACACTCATTCATCTTCACCTCTAATAGGACACCTGTACTGCCGGCCCCATGGTGGTCTTTACCACGACGCTGCCTATTCTTTCGAAGAGCTCCTTGCCCCTCACAAAGTCCAGTACTGCAACAATGTTGTCCGCGATATCTCTGTCACTCATGGTGACATGACCCACTTTCACATGGAACGTAGGAGTGTTCCTCATTCTGATGCGTACTGTACGTTGGTACTGACTGACGACCGGTCCGAGATCCGCTTGTGGCGGCAATGGTCTTGGCATCTTCCCTCTAGGTCCGAGTGCCTGACCAAGATACCGACCGACCAGAGGCATCGCATCGGTCACCGCAATGAAAAAGTCATAGCCTTTTGCAAGGGTCTTTCTCACTTTCTTCTCCTCTGCGATCTTCGGAATCTCATCCTTTGAAACAACCCGTTCAACACCAGCTGCCAATGCCTTCTCAGCGAATTCTCCATCGCCAAAGGCACAAACCTTTGCGGGTGGGAAGAGCGTGTTTGGCAGGATGAGTTCCTGATTCAGTCTGTTCTCTGGCTTTGAAACATCCAGTTCTTTCTTTCGAAAGTTGACTGCAAGATCGAAGCTCTGCTCGAATTTGATACCTCTTTCAGTACCTTTGGCTCTGGCCTCGGCCACTGCGGATTCTATTGAATCGATATTGTATGACATTGCTCTATTCCTCCCTCAGCGGCTCGTCCAGTTGTGCATCCCAAATACCCTCACGGATCTCCTTTTGGAACTCCTTGGCTGATTTGCCTTCAATAGTGACTCCCATTGATACACAAGTGCCAGAAATGATCATTACAGCAGATTTCATTGTCAAAGCTGAAAGGTCTTCAGACTTGGCCTTTGCTACGCTCTTTAACTGGTCCACAGTTAGATTGCCTACAATTTGCACGTTTGGCTCCCCAGACCCTTTTGGTGCTCCAACTTCTTTCAGGATGAGGGCACTAGTAGGTGGAATCCCTACAACAACCTCAAACTCTTTGGTTTCCTGATTCACGATAATATCAACAGGAACCTTCAACCCTGCATAGGGCTGGGTCACCTCGTTGATTTTTTGCACGACCTGGAATATATTGACACCAGTTGGACCTAGAGCAGGACCAATCGGTGGGCCGCCTGATGCCTTTCCGCCTTCAACAAGAGCGCTAACTGTTATTTTTTCACTCATTCTCGTTCACGACTCCAGATGCAGTGTACTCGTGATGAATAACACCCCGATCTTGGCGACCTCAAGGACAAAAACTAGACTGCGGAACCTTATGTCGGTCTGCTGCATCAATTGTCACTTTCTTCACCCCTGACATGGCAGTCTAGCTCCATGTCCCATTAAGGAGTAGATGCAATCGAATTCCATTGTTTTAAAAGACTTGCGGACTGGTCATAGGCTCAGCCGTGAATCACGACCGGTATAGACGCGAATGATCTGTACAAGCTCTCTATTGCGATAGAACATTAGGCTGTACGAGTGCTATTGTCTATTCCTGTGCCCAGAATGAGTCTTCGTCATCAAACTCGTCTTTCTCTGTGTCGGACACTCCATCCTCTTCTGCGTCCCCAAAGGCTTCGTCTTTCTGGGCTTTCTCGACAATCTTGACAAAGTCAGCATGAGTTCTTAGAGGAATTGTGTGTGGGCTATCGAGAAGTTCGACGATAAGTTCTTCCTTTGCAGTATCCACACGAGTAATCCTTGCTCGTTCTCCCTTGAAGGGGCCTGATGTAAGCTCGACAACATCTCCAGTTCCAAGACCCTCCGCAGCTGGTGGTGGTACAAGGAACTTGTCTATCTCCTCAAATGAAACCTTCCCGCCTACTCTGCCACGGACATGTGGCACTCCAGAGATTGCAATCTCCACATCTCTGAATTCGAGGGTTTCTAGGAACACGTAACCCCGGAGGGTTTCAGGGACGAGGATCGCTTTTACACGCCCAAGGAGCTGATTTCTTGAAATGAGTTTGGGTTCGCCGGTCTTCTTCGCTTTCTTACAGGACTTCATATGGGTCTTAGTATCTCTTTCTGAAGGGAACTCCTCTGCACACCATGGGCATGCATACACATCAGTTTCACCTTCTACTGCTGTTTTGATGAGGTCTGTGACACCTCTTTCCTGTCCAATTGTGGTTCTGACCGCATAGATACTGGTTCTTACCTGCAAGTATTGGCCTCCCTTTCTGGCCCGGAGGATTCTAGCTTTGTACGCCCCACTGAGAGGTAATAAGAGTCATCAGAATTTGGATGACGAAACTTAGCAAGCCTACCGCGAACATTGCAAGGATACTGACCTTTGTACTCATCCAAAGCTCGCCTCTGGCTGGCTTTGTAGCAAGTTTCAATATACGTCTGCTTTCTTTGATGAACCCGCCGATTCCCATTGTTAGCTCACTATCCTTCATTGAACTGTGTTCGTTTCACAGCTCATTGAATGAAATGGTTTCAGCATATGTGTACTTTTAACCCTTGCTGAGCAACCATCATTACAACTAAAGTTTGGTTATCCCCAGGTCGTTCTTGAGGTCGTCCACAAGTGGTGGGACCGGTTCGACAGTTGCGTCAAATACGTAGGGAGAACTCACTCCTGATGCAATGATTGTCACGCGAAGCCTGTCCTCAAGCTCGGGAACAATAAGGGCTCCATAGATTACTTCTGCATCAGGGTTTGCCTGCTCAGTCACCAGCTCTACTACCCGTTTGACTTCCATCAATTGGAGATCAGCGCTGCCACTGACATTCACAAGGATGTTCCGAGCATTCTCGATTGAAACATCAATGAGCGGATTCTTCAAAGCGTTGTATACCGCCTCTTCAGCACGTTCCTCTCCCTGTCCTTCCCCGAGAGCGATGATTGAAACGCCACCGTTCTTCATCGTGGTTCTCACATCTGCAAAGTCCAAGTTCACCAATCCTGGCTTTGATATCAACTCAGCAATGCCCTTCACCGCACGTACAAGCACCTCGTCTGCCACCATGAACGCCTCTGGCATCGACAGATCCGGGGCAATTTCCAGGAGCTTCTCGTTTGGAATGGCGATAAGGGTATCCACATACTCCATAAGCGCATTCAACCCACGCCTAGCGTTCTTCTTTCTTGTCGCTCCTTCCACTTCGAATGGCAAACAGACTATTGCCACGGTCAGTGCACCATTCTCTTTTGCTGCTTTCGCAATGTGTGGTGCTGCGCCTGTGCCAGTCCCTCCTCCCATTCCTGCGGTTATGAAGACCAAGTCCGCTCTTACAACATCCTTGATTATGTCATAGGTTTCCAATGCCGCAGTTTCTCCTTTATCAGGGTCGTTGCCTGCTCCGAGTCCACCACACGATTCCTTGCCAAGAAGCAACTTATGCTGTGCATTACAGAAGTATAGATCCTGCGCATCTGTGTTCACAGCGAGCGTTTCGGCACCTTCAACACCAACCTCCATCAGACGTGTGATTGCATTGTTACCTGCCCCTCCGACCCCCACAACAAGAATCCGTGCACTTACTGTTTCTAGCAAGTCAGCAAGTTCCTCGTCTGAAATCTGGCTTTTGTCAGAAGCCTTTGGCCTGATTGACGGCGTTGTTCGCTTAATACCTGTCGAGCTCTTGAGAACCTCTTCTAATAGCGGATGTATCTTCAGCACCTTCTATTGTCTTTGCACATGTTGTGTATTATACCAACAAAAACTGCAATACTACGGAGGTAATACACAATCGAATATCGAAACCTAAACTGTTTCACTCCAAAGACTCGCAATGAGGCACGGGCAAGTTCCCAAAATGAATAATTCAGGCACCACGATCAGCAATTCCCGAGAAAAATAGTAACAAATCAGAAACAGATGATGGTCTACGTTTGGTACGGATTCCTGAAAAATGACCTCAGTGCAGTGCCCCCTTATCACAGGAATCCATTGATTGGATAGGCCCCTTGGAGGCAAAGTGCAACTATTGTGGTTCAACTGTGCGGGCCAAGTTCTCAAAAGTTTGAGAGGCATAGTCACCTCAAAGGCACATCGACTTGGGAATACACCTAATGTCTAGAACATCACAACTAAGATGTTTGAGGTGGGCAACAATTCAGTGATGGCGAACAGATTGGAGATTATATCGTGAAACGGAAACCAACCTGCTGTTTCTGACTATCACACCAAGTATTGAAAATCGATTTATTTCTTCCCGAATGTCCGCAATATGTCATGGATATTGATGTCGTGCTCTCTGAGTACTCCAGCGACCTGTTGCAAGGTTGGCTGCCCGTTCTGTGCCCCATTCTCTTTGATTGTCTGAGATGCTGTGGCATTTGCAAAGTTCAATGCCTGACCGACATTCTCTGATCTGGTCCATGCAGTCACAAATGCAGCTGCAAACGAGTCACCTGCACCGAGAGTGTCAACTACAGGAACCTCAAAGATTGGCGATTTGATGAAGTCAAATCCATCGGTGGCGATAGACCCCTTGTCGCCCATCTTGACCACAACGATTCCCGGTAGTGTCTTTGCGAACGTCCGTAGTTCCTTCTCGGTCGGTGAGAGGTCAAAGTATGCTTTCAACTCTGACTGGTTCAGGAAAAGAAGGTCTACCTTGTGCAATATCGAAGAGAAGTCAACATTCTCAGCAGCTCTTCCCGGATCGATTGATACGATCATCCCATGTGTTGTGGCAAGTTCGATGACCCGATCCATAAGTCTGGAGAATCCTCCAGCGATATGAACCGTTCTTGCTCGAAGCAGATATTCGTTGTCGATTAGATGTCTCTCCAAGAACCGGTTTGCTCCCGGTTCTGTGAAGATGACCTTCTCCTTATTCCTCGCCTGTGCAAGGAAGAAAAGTCCTGTAGGCTGGTTGCCCAGCACAAGGACGCCCTTTGTATCTACTCCGGCATCCTGAAGGTTCTTCAAGGCAAGTTGTCCGTAGAGGTCATTCCCGATACAGCCAACAAGGCCTGTCTTCACTCCCAATCGGGCAGACTGAGATGCAAAGTTCGCTGCAGACCCTCCAAAGGTGAAACTGGATCCTTCACTGATGACATGCTCATTCGTTTTGGGGAGTGTCTTGACATTCATTATGATGTCAATGTTAATCCGTCCTATGGAAACGACCTCTAAAGACAAATCTCTTCTCACCTATATGAGCAAAGCCATGATCCCCTTTTGCGCATGTAAACGATTCTCTGCCTGATCAAAGACCACGCTATGAGGTCCGTCCATCACTTCGGAGGTAAGTTCCTCATCTCTATGCGCAGGTAGGCAATGCATGACAATGACGTCTTCTTTTGCAGCATCAACAAGAGCTTGATTAACCTGAAAAGGCATCAATGCTTCCTCTTTAGCCTTGTCTCGCTCTTGGCCCATACTGAAGAATGTATCTGTATAGATGACATCGGCATTTTTCACTGCTTCTTTTGCATCATTGACAACCTCTAGGGTCGTGTGGTATTTCTTGCTGAGCTCAGTTGTCTTTTTCAGGATCTTTTCCGGGGGTGTATATCCCTTGGGGGATCCAATTGTGACGTCCATGCCCATGATGGTGCACCCCTGCATTATCGAGTTACTCACATTATTCGAGTCGCCCACATATGCTATTTTCAGTCCCTCAAGTCTTCCCTTGTGTTCATCAATGGTCTGCATATCAGCCATGATCTGACAAGGATGAAGCAAGTCTGACAGCCCATTTATCACAGGCACGGTTGCATGCTCAGCAAGCTCCATAATCTCGTCATGACTATATACACGGGCCATGATTGCATCACAATACCTGCTTAGAACCTGAGCAGTATCGCCGATTGTTTCTCCGCGACCGAGCTGGGTTCCACTAGGCTGCAAATAGAGCGCATGTCCGCCCAGCTGTGTCATTCCTACCTCGAATGACACTCTGGTGCGAGTTGACGATTTCATGAAGATCATTGCGAGTGATTTACCTTTCAATAGCTCGTGGGGTTCTCCGCGCTTCTGCTTCCTTTTCAAATCATGTGCAGTATCCAAGAACCTTCTCAGCTCGAATCTTTCAAAATCCGATAGGTCAACGAAATTCCTGCCTTTCAGCCTCAAAATTGACACCTCTTGGTCGTATTCAGTGCTCACTAGTAATTGGTAATAAGAATGCCGTTACAATCAGGCATCGACCAATCGACTTGTGAACCACTCTGGATCAAACCTTCTAAGGTCTTCGTAGGTCTGACCAATGCCTACAAAGATGATGGGTCTGCCGGTGACAAATGTTATTGAAAGTGCAGCACCGCCTGACGGATCCGCATCGACCTTTGTCAGGATTGCCCCATCAATCTCGATGGCTTCATGAAACTCCTTTGCTTGTGAGAGGACATCGTTGCCTGCCAGTGCGTCCCCAACGAAGATTTTCAGGTCGGGTTCCGCGACCCGTGCGATTTTTCTCATTTCGTTGATTAGGTTCTTATTGCTCTGCATGCGCCCTGCCGTATCAATCAGTACAACATCGATGTGTTTCGCTTTCGCATGAGCGACTGCGTCATATGCTACTGCAGCAGCATCTGAGCCATAGTCCTGCTTGATTACACGAATTCCAAGGGTGTCTGCATGCTTCTGTAATTGTTCGATACTTCCGGCGCGATAGGTATCTCCGGCCGCAATGACGATAGAATATCCACTTTTTTTGAGCATATAGGCAATCTTTGCCAGAGTAGTTGTCTTTCCCGTTCCGTTAACACCAACGAGCATGATAGCCGTAGTTTCGCTATCGGCCTTTCTTTGGGCGATGAACTCGAGCAGGTCGAAGGGCTTCTCTGGAGTAAGTACTTCTTTTACCGACTCGATAAGATATTGTTTGAACAGACGTTCGGTTTTTTCCAACCTCCCCGCTCTTTGACCAAGCATCTTGCTTTTCGTGAGATCACAAATATGTTCGGCGACCTCGACTGCAACATCGTTCTGAATGAGAACAAGCTGGAGATTCCAGACCGCGTCTGCAAGATTCTTCTCGGTCAGTTCTTTTGTTATTGCCTTGGTAATTGCACTATCGAGGGCTCCGCGAAGCTTCTCGAACAACGATATATCACTCCGAACCTTTTTGCTGTGTTCTTGACTGAGCCTGTGCCAGTATCCTCTGTGCTTGCTGATTAATCATTACTGCTTGATCGACAGCAGTCTGATATTCCTGACGCAACTTTCCCATGTAGTCATTGAGCTCTTCTATCCTCTTTGACACGGTGTTCTTTGCATCCTCAAGGGACTGTTCAATCTGAACCCCACTGCCAATCCCTCTAAGCACTCTATCATTGCTCACAACCTTTGCTTCGATATAGATAGCTCCCCCAACGTTGATGAGAAGTGGCTCATCAGTTTCTTTGGTAGCGAGTTCTTCCAGTACTTGCTTTCCCGCGGTATAGCTTGCTAATGTGTTTTGTAGCATCCCAATTGTCGTCTCAAGTTCTCCAATGCGATGCTCCAATGCTTTCTGCTGATATAGGAGATTCTGCAGCTGTTGTTCAGACATTATATCTCAGACTCCACACCCAGCACACGTCTGAGGTCAAGGTCAGTGACCTCATCAGGCTTGATCTCGGTAATATTAGTAAAAGAAATGTGCCTCCTCTTGACCCTGTGCTTACTGCCTATTTCAGAGTAAATCCGCTCTTTAACATGACTCTCCTTGTCAGCAAGAAGTTCTATCGAGAATTGGAACATCCGTTTTGTTTTCACATATTCTCCTGTTGCTCTCCATATCCTGGAACTCATCATCTTCACCATCTTATACGAATCCTAATACTTGGGATATGTGTGCTAATTCCACACCTGTGGTCTCAGCACCCGCAATCATCCCATCAATATTTGCCAGAACACCAAGGCTTGTGTACGGGCTTCCTCTGTTCACTGTACCCACCTCGATTTCCACTTTTAACATCTGCGTTAGCATCTCTATCTCTTCAGAAGTTGCCATTGGATGAATGACTGCACCTTGATTGGTGGCAATGGCATTTGCCCCCACAATGGGCAGTTTGGCAATTGTGCTAGGAACGACCTCGACGTCCAAAGTGTCTGCTATTGTATCTCGTGCCTTTTGATCAAACTCCGGGTGGCAGATGGCACCATTATCGTTTCCAATAATGATATTGCCAAGCGCCGTCATTTTGCTGTCTATCCAATCGACTGGCACCTCAGAGCTTCTTTTAATGGTTGCAAACTCCTCCTTTGAGGTGGTATATGGAACCAGAATGCCATTCGAATTGGCAGCGACCATCAGACCTACAGTATCCATGGTCGCAATAGTGGATTGGATCAAAGGCAGGTTGAATGTACGTTCAATGATATCCATGTCTTTTTCCGACAAGTTGGGGCTCACAAACACGAAACGGTCAGTGACCACTCCGAAAGCTCCCACATTGATATCGCCCTCGAAGTCCGTTCGGGCGATTGTCATAGACTATCCCTCCGCCAGATATACGCGTACAAGATTCTCATCGTTCTTGGTCGCCCGGATCCGGATCCTACGAGGTGGCTTCTCTATTCCCCGAGACCATATCAGCTCGTTGACCTCGGGCTGGATCATCATCTCTTCTGGCTTCATGTGTCGCTCAACGAACTTCTTAAGGATCCTGACCGCACGGTTCGCCCTCTTCAGCCTGCTACCAGTCCAATATGCCTTCCGCAGCGGAACAGTGTATATCCGTTCATCAATGATCTCTTCCTCAATCACTTCTTCTGCTGGGGCAGCCGGTTTCTCTTTCTCTTCAGCAGGCTCCTCTATCTCATCCTCGATCTCTTCAATCTCTGGCTCTTCATCTGAAACTGGTTCTTCTGTCTTGTCGTCCTTTGGCGTCATTGTTCATTCACCTTCTAGGGTTTCAGCTTGCTCATTCGCCAATTCCGCTGCGCTGGGGTCTTTCTGACCCTCCCTTTGGTCTTCATCACAGCCCATGTGGGTACGCTAGAGTTACTTTTTAGCGCACGTGCCATCCTGAGCTTCTTTCCGAGGGGCTTGTTTCTCGCCATATTCTTCACCTTTCGCAGCTTTCATCTGAATTTTACCTTTCGTTCCCGTTCTCTTCCCTGTATCTGCAGGAGGAGTGATTTCAGCTGTTCATCTGTTATCCTTGAGCGGAGTCGTCCTGAACCAGCTAGCTGGATGAGCTGGACCTCAATCTGCTCAGCCATTTGAGGCTTGACCATCCTGATATTTGTCAGACGCTGTCTTGCTTCTGGAGTGAGTATCTGTCGAAGGATTGCTTCCTTCTGTGCCTGAGCCTCTGCAGCTTGTCCTTCTACAGCCCGTTCCTGAGCAGCTTGCTGTTGTAATTCAGCAAGCTTTCTCTGACGGATGGCATCTAGCTCGTCATCACTCAATGCGATCACCCTAAAGCAGTTGATTAGGAGTATCTCTCAAGTTCTGGAATCGCCTTCGTCAGTTCCTTCTTTAGATTGGCTGACACTCTATCCATGTATGACCTGCCTGCGCTGGTCAACTCACGGCCTTTGTTCCCACGCTTTTTGATGAACCCGGCTCTTTCCAGCTGTTGAAGAGCACCCCTCACAATAGCACCGCTCCCTCGATGGAAACGATTTGGTTTATTTCCTCGCCGTTTCCGTCCTCCATACTGTACCCGCAACCTCTCAGTGCCAATAGGCCCCTTCATGTAGATCTTCCTGAGGATGCTGGCACATCTGATGTACCACCAATCACTCTCGTCAGGTGCTCGTTCTTTGTGAGCGCCCGTCTTAACAAAGTCGGCCCACTCTGGTGGTTTTATCTGTTCTCGACTCTTCAAGTCCTGGGCAAGACGCCGAATCAAGATGTTTGCCGGAATATCATAAGCTGTGGGCATATCAATTCACCATATCTATTGAGGGACACATCAGAACCCAATTTGGGATGATTGTCTACCTCAGAAGGCTGGCTTCATCGGCAATAGTGTCCATAAAAGATTATCGTTAGAACACGAAGTCACTAAGACTGCAATGGCGCTGTCATTAATTTATCTTCTCAGTTTGTAGATGACTGCAGTATTTCCGCGTACACCTGCAAGACTAGCACCGACCCGCTTGCATAGTTCCTCAAATATCATGTGTTTCGAATGTCTGTCAGCACCTGTGCTTCTCAGCAGCCTGACCTTCGCATACTTGTGACGCTTCAGGATGCGGATTGTTTCCGCTATCGTTCCATCGGATAGCCCCCCTTTTCCTATCTGAATCATTACTGGTTCGTTCCATGTGATCGAGATTCTTGTGGGATCTGGCTGTTTCTTGCTCATTACAAATCATTCAGTGAATTCACCATGTGCAAATCAAGTTTGTCCTCTGACCGGAAATCTGCGTATCGCCCCACAGACGAGGCAGGTCACACTCATGTGTTTGTTCCTGTTGTGCCGTAGTCTGACCCGGCAGGTTCTCCCAGAGATCCAGATGGTACCACACTCCTTGCAAATAGATCGTGATATATTACGCGCCAGTTTCATCCGTGCCTTCTGGGCGATTCTTTTAGACATCCGCATCCAATCTCTGGCACGGTCTGGCCGTTGTGTCACAATCCGTTTTGCGTTCTCCCAGAGATATGCGATTCTTGCAGCGGATATCTTCCTTATCTGTTTTCTTGGCTTTCTTCGTCTTCCCAAGAGTCACGACCCGTTTTTGAGAGGCCGTCACATCGCTTAAATTGTTCGTCTGTCCCGAAGGGATAGGTTAGAGCAATGTTGCATGTCGTCCTGTTAGAAACTGCACTGGAGCTTGTACCGACTGAGATCACAGCCAAGAAGCTAATCCAGAAACAGGCATCCCTGAGAAGGAAGAAGCCAAATGAGATCCTATTGGATCAGACATATCACGGCCAAGCGATGACCCAGCTCCTAAACGGGCACAAGCGAGGTAGACCTGATATTCTCTTCTTCTGCTTACAGTCTCTGCTGGAAACCCCTCTATGCAAGTCAGGTTTCTTGACAATCCATATCCATCTTTATGATGGGCGTATTATTGAAGTCAATCCCAGTGTGCGGATACCCCGGAACTATGAACGATTCGTTGGTCTGATGGAACAACTTCTGTTAGTTGGACAGGTCCCTCCAAAGGGCACCGCCCTGCTCAAGGTCATCCAGAAGGATCTATCGACTCTCATCTCCTCTCTTAGAGATGGATATGACACAGCTCTCACTCTCCTTGCAGTCGAGGGAGGGCACGAAACGCGGCTGGGCGGCCTACTTTCATTGATTCCCTCTGATATATCGATTCCCGTAATAATCGGGATAGGTGCTTTTCCACATGGTGACTTCCAACTGGATATTCAAGGCTTCTTTGACCTGCACATAGAGCTGGACACTGAAGTGATGATGGCATGGCATGTATGTTCCGAGATCCTGTGGCTCTATGCATTGAAAAACGATATTACATCCAAACGTCGAAGTTTCAATAGTCAACAAAACCAGTTTTGACATCTTCGAACATGATGGGGAAGTGCGTTTGGATGAACTCTATTGGGACTTCCCTATTCACAATTATCAAGGTGAGCTCACAGTGCTCATCTCCCACAGCCTTACACTTCGTTTCTCGACAGATGGTATGGAACTCACCTTCACGAGCCAATGCTGACCAGGTCTGGCTTGCGCCTTGATATGCTCCAGCAGGGAACTGACAGAACCTGTGTGGGAACGAGATGTTCCTGCAAAAGGGGCTATCATCGTCGATAAGTGTATATTTCCAGACCACTTCCCCTTCAATCTCAAGCTTTTCGAAAGTATGACTCGTAGGAGATTTTCCCGCGAACATCAGCCATGCAGCTTCGCCATATGCTGGCACACGCTCAATCTTCTTTTCCAGAACAGCGCTCAGTTCCATCATGAACTCATGACCAAGAGCCATCCCTCCATCGAAGACTTTCGTGAGAGCCTGTTCTGGGCCAATGGCCTCCGACAGGCTCTGAACAAGAAGCTCGTTCATCTTTGTCACTGTAAGAGTGACTACCTTCTCACTTCCCAATTTCTTGATTTTCGATGCTTGTACAACCAACCAATTCTTCATTTTTCACTAATCACCACTCGAACTGAATCTAGTTTTCCCATCCGTACCAATTGCTCGCAGAGTATCTTTACTCGCATCTTGGGGATTTCCAAGATCTTTGCCAACTCGTCACCGCTTCGTTTCCCATCGACAAGTGCGACCAACGTAATCTGGACATGGTCCAATCCCGACAAGGATACCTCATCATCCACTGGGATTGGTACAAACTTCCTCGTGAAAGGGGTGTGCTTACTTTCGACATCAGCTATCCTTTGGACGATGTCTGAGGCACTGATAGCACGGACACGGTGTTCCTTGTCGACAAAGATGGTCACCGCATGCTCCGGCGTACCATGGGTGACGACAACAGGCACCGGGTTTCTTACCGAACTCTCCACCTTCTCAGAATCTAGTTGCACATTGACATCCTTCTTACAGATTGGGCACCCAAAGGCGATTGAGATCTGTGTCAAATCATTATCTCCTCCTTATCTGGATTTCCTGATGACCTTTTCAAAAGGCCCAAGATAAATTCCTCTACGAGTTCGAAACCCTCCCCAGTCTTTGTGCTTATGATAACGCAGTCTGTTCCCCATTCCTCCTTGAGTCGTTCAATCTCCTCCAGGCTCATGCATATCCCCATGTCCTTCTTGTTCCCGATAAGAAGCATATGGTCTGGTGGGATGTCCATCATGATCTCCTTCCATTCATCAAGATCCAACAACGATTCATATCTGGACACATCGAACACCACGAGAGCGATGCTCGCACCTCTCACCAGCGCATCCTGAAAGAAGCGGAATTGGGACTGACCTCCCAGATCAACCGAAACCAACTTGAATGAAATATCATTCTCCTCATCGACCAACTCCCACGACTCGATGTCCAACCCTCTGGTCATCTCAGTATCAATGAAGGACTTGGTAATAAGACGGGATGCGATACAGGTCTTACCAACACCCCCTGCCCCTGCAAGGACTATTTTATACACCCCGTGACTCTTTCTGGCGGCTGTCACATACTCATCTTCATACACGATGTGCTGACCTCTGTTTCTTGAATAGAACATGGCGGTACATGATACCTATTTAGTCTGATGGGTTGTTCAATTGATGCTCTCATCAAATCACTTGATTACATAACCCCCTTTATCGCCACCCCCTCTTACCATTCATCTCAAAGAATCACAGCTTCCACTGACCTACTCCATCGGTTCACTCTAGCAATACGCTTAAATCTCAACCGCAAACATTCGTTTTCTAGTTCCTGCGGCCATAGTCTAGCCTGGTTTAGGATTGAAGCCTTCCAAGCTTCCGAGGCGGGTTCAAATCCCGCTGGCCGCACCATTTCACTAGAACTATAACGTTAGTGAATAGTCCATCACCAACACTTACGACTTCTGTGTCCCATCACTCCTCTGACCGATGTCATCACCACAGATTGCGAGCACCTACGGTTTGGCAGGGTTCTTATCCAATCTCATCGGGAAGCGCTCCCTCAATGGATTTGATTTCTGTTTCCTGTTCTACTGATAATCCATCTCTTTCAACAACAGAGAAGGCAGCGGTAACTATGGCTTGATGTCGTTCATAGACACATTTTCATCCAAGCCAATCCTGAAAAAACAATTCCAATATCATAATGCTTTTGTTCAGTATATTCCGACTGGTCAATGGCTTAGACAGGATTCTCCATGATACCATGCCCAGCAAGCACCAAACAGTGAGGCAAGAACATGAAAACACTCAGTCACAATGGCGTACTTGTATTGGAACCCCCTGAGTTTCCCCCATTCAGTATCTTGGTGCGTGGTAAACGGATTCGGCTTGATCGTCTTCAGAGCGAGATGGCTGTCGCATGGGTAAGAAAGCTGGGTACACCGTATGTTGAAGATCCCGTATTTGCAGCGAATTTTATGGCCGATTTCAGTAGTGCATTAGGTATCAATCCCCCTTTGAAAATGACAGATGTAGATTTCTCTGAAGTGGAAGAGTATGTCAACTCCGAGCGCGCACGGAAAGAGGCGATGACCAAAGAGGAGAAAAAGGCTGATCGAGAGGCACGTAAGGCAATACGCGAGCAATTGAAGGAAACATATGGTTACGCTCTTGTTGATGATGTCCGGATGGAGCTAGGTCAATATCAGACCGAACCATCTGGGATTTTTATGGGGCGTGGCGAACACCCTCTCCGCGGGCGCTGGAAACGTGGTGCACAGCATCAAGACATAACCCTCAATCTCTCTCCGGATTCTGAAGTTCCTGAAGGGGACTGGGGTGAGATTATCTGGGCCCCAGACTGCATGTGGATCGCAAAGTGGACTGATGAGCTGACCAAGAAGACCAAGTATCTTTGGCTCCATGATAGCACCCCGATTAAACAAGAGCGGGAGGCTGCCAAGTTCAACAAGGCTCTCAAAGTCGAGAAGAGAATGCAGGAGATACGCGACCACATAATAGCGGGGTTACAGTCTGACAATGCAAAGAGAAGAGAGGTGGCAGCAGCATGTTATCTTATAGACCGGCTGAGTCTTCGCGTCGGAGATGAAAAAGATCCTGATGAGGCTGATACTGTTGGAGCCACGACCCTTCGTGTCGAACATCTGACTTTGAAGGGCAATTCAATCATATTTGATTTCTTAGGGAAGGATAGTGTTCCTTGGCACAAGGAACTCATACTCGAGCCAGACGTATATAGGGTGTTCGAGGAACTATACGAGAAGGCGAAAGATCGATTGGAATCATTCGAATCTCGAAAAGGGGATGTGACTGGTGCAGACCCCAAAAAAGTAGCTCAAATCTTTTCTAGCATCAATAGCACTCACGTTAATCGGTTCCTTGGGGAAATCATGACTGGTCTGACCGCCAAGATGTTTAGGACACATCATGCCTCAATTATGATGAGAGAGGAGCTGAAGAAGAGCAAAGCCCGAAAGACTGACCCCGACTTCATCAAGAAGAAAGCTGTGAGGAAGGCCAACCTCGAAGTCGCTCGTGTGATGAACCATACCAAACAAGCTCCGAAGGGCTGGCCAAAGAGCGAGGAACGTTACAAGACCCGCATCAAAAAAGCATCACAGAACATCGAGAAAGCGAAAAAGGTCGTGACAGAGAAGCAGTCCAAACTCAAGGTGCTGAAGAGGAAGGAAGCAAAGAACCTCAAAAGCAGACAAGAATCTGTGACCAAGCAAAAGATGCTTGTAGAGAAGTACTGGCAATCTGTACTGCAACGGCGTGAGACACGGGACAAGGCAAAGATAGCATGGGACAACGCGAGGGCACGCAAAAGCAAGATTCGCTCAAGTAAACGAAAGGGAAAGACGACCAAAAAAGAACGACTTGACGAAGCCCAAGAAAGCATCAAGCGTGCGCGTGAACGACTTGACAAGGCTGAGTCACAATTGAAGAGTGCTAGAAACCGCTACGAGAAGGCAAAGGTATCGCTTGAGAAAAAACAGGACACCTTGAAATCTTTCAAGGAGAAATCAGCGGCTCGTGTAGCCCGTGCAAAGAAGGCAGTTGATGCTGCAAAAGAACGAGTCAAAAAAGCAGAATTGGTAAAAATGAAGATTGAAACTGACTATGCCCTTGCCAAGGCCAGCAGGACTTGGAACCTCGGCACATCGATGAAGTCGTACATTCATCCAAAGATAGTCTATGATTGGTGTCAGAAGGTAGAATACGACTGGCGAAAGGTGTACTCGAAGACACTTCAGAGGAAGTTCGCTTGGGTGGAGCGTTGATCTACACAAGGATTTCCCGCTTTATTCGGCGTTCTATCTCATTCCTTGTCATTCGAAAGAAATCAAGAACCTCCCCATGTGTGCCCTAGAATCCAGCAGACTCATCAAGTGACCAATGTAATCTCACTTTTGCACCTTGAAAGTGCGGGCATGTTTGTTTTGCACTGTCACAGACAGTTGTTACTAGGTCGAATGACATATTGGCAAACTGGTCTGCCTTTTTGGGATAAAGTCCCTCTGTGGAGTCCCCCGCTCTATCAGAACCTCCACAGTAAATGGATTGACTTCTGCTGAGATACTAGTTCCCGCACTATACACCTCGAACTCAGTCCCTCCCGGTAACCTGAGAATTGATTCCGCTATCTGGCTTCTTGCTGAGTTGCCTGTGCAGAGGAACAGGACATGTTTTTCCCAACCTCTGGAAATTGAAGCCATTATATCAAGTCTGTGAATGCGAAACATCGTATGCATAGTCGAAGTTCGCAAATGGTCGATGGTCACATTGGTGTGCAATAGTTGTTGAATGATTATCAGCACCAAGAAAACATAGGATGGTGCGTCCGCCGGGACTCGAACCCGGGCCGGATCCGTGGCAGGGATCCATCATAGCCCCTAGACAACGGACGCATGTGGGACTGACCGAATGGGAGAGCGTTAAAAAGTTTGCCGAAGGTCAATGGAACCCAAGAACTTCCTTCAGCCATCGATAAAATGAGTTGATTGAAACAGAGTTGATTTATGGGTCTGTGACTGCTAAGCATATTGTGTTGATATCTGATGCCCGAGCTTGCTGCAGACCAGACGCGTATCGAATGGATCGATATTGCAAAGGGCATCGGTATACTTTCAGTCATCATGGTTCATGCGATTATACCTAATGTCAATATCATAACCACGACTCTTAGCAGCTTCACTATCCCTCTTTTTTTCATTATGGCCGGACTAACATACAACGCTAGCCGTCACCGGCACAACTTGAGGAAATTCGCAAAAACACGAGGGCGTCAGTTTCTAATCCCTTATTTCATATTGCAGATATCCAT
Source organism: archaeon (assembly GCA_024275415.1). Taxonomy (GTDB): domain Archaea; phylum Asgardarchaeota; class Thorarchaeia; order Thorarchaeales; family Thorarchaeaceae; genus MP5-2226. The sequence continues at coordinate 12,232 of JAJRZD010000020.1, read as the reverse complement.
GATAATCCTCTTCTACCTGATACCGAATGCTGTGGATACCTATCTGACACCTAACGAGGTTGTGTTCTGGTTCTTATATGGTAGTGGGCCTCCGATGCAATCCACGCATCTTTGGTTCCTTCCAGTCCTTTACTTCGGTTTTCTGCTGTTCGCTATTCTCGACAGACTCGTCGCAGATGTACCGAGAGCCGTTCGCATCCTTCTCATTCCAGCATTTGCTCTGCTAGCTGCAATCATCAATCAGCTGTTCTACCCAATGCTGGTTCCATGGCACATCAGCGCCATCCTAGTCGCCTGCGCTTACACCATTATAGGGAATGAATTACAAAAAGAGGGAGGAAGAGCGTCATGGAAGACTGGCTCACGAACCAGAGACCTCACCGTCATTCTGTTGGCAACAGTATCTCTCGTTCTCGTCTCCGAGCTGAATGGATTCACGGATATCGCAGTGGACAACCTTGGATTGAGTGTATACATCTACCTTGGGACTGGGACGCTGGGGACGCTGATAGTTTTTATCGTTTCGAGTTATCTTGCAGATTTTCCTGCTTCTGTCCAGCGCTGGTTTGTCATGCTGGGCAACGCGTCACAGGAAATCTACGAGTTCCATCCACTGACCTTCCTTTTGGTACCACCAATCATGCTTCTCGCCGGCTGGACAATACCTGATATCGTTGCTGGATATGATCTACTGTGGCCATTGCGGTTCTCTTTGGGTGTCGTGATTTCGATTCCTGTCGTTCTCTATGTGATTCGGCGAAATCGATTACTTTCCTTCATCTTCACGGGGACCAAGAGTAGGTTCAATCGCACTACGAATAAAGTCCAGCAAGTTTCCTGATTCGTAAGACCCAGAAAGTGGACTCACACTCGATTGCCATCTCGTTTCCCCTGTTCTCCTCAAGTCCCATACGTTCTCCGCGGATCCAGTAGCCGACCTTCCTTTCTGGTAACCACGCTCGGGGGAATCTATAGGTGCCGCTTTCAGTCCTGAATTGTGCAAGATAGTTCATTGAATCATGGAACCATTCGCTTGTCCGTGCGGGCTCGAATGGTGCCATCATTTCCAATGTGAGCAAAAGCTCGGCAAACTCGACGCCTTCAGGGCTAGACCCGTATCCAGGGAGATGCACTGCCCATCCCATGACATCAAACCTTGAACCACGGCGTGCTATGCTACGTTTACATAGGCGAAACTGGAACACATCAGATATAATCACTTTCACAACAGATTCCGCTCTTTTACGTAGGACTCGACTGTTCATTATGGCATTGCAAAATGCAAAGCCTCTGATGTCATGGACACATGGCAAAAACGAGTTTGGAGTGTCTTTGGATTGTTCTTCATCTCTGAATATGGCATCAAAATCTGGCTGGCGCGCGAATGAATGGAGCATTTCAAGTCTTGCCTTCAGATGCTCAGATACGGGCATTGTCGAGCCGTAACCTGCATAGGACAGGAGGGAGGCGATAATCGTCTTCATGAAATCCCCACGAGGTTCTGCTGTAGACATTTGTCGATTGTCCGTAAGCCACGCCCTGTAAGGAAGTGTCTTATTATCGAATGGTTGGAGCCCAGCTCTCATCCCCAACATGGATAGTTTGCCGATTACATTCTCGAAAGCATCAGTGGTGTTGGAATGGATCCTGTTGAATGCCATATTGAACTTCAATCGCTCTAACCATTTCAAGATGAGAGGGCTTTTGTAGAGGTCATTCAACGCCCGCCCGATGCGACCTACATCACGCTCATCCATAATGTCCACGAGTGTTCGATACCTGATTACTGGTTCTGAATACCTCAGTAGCCACCAAGTAAGGTCTTCATGATACACACTCATACTCTCACACTCCCTACTACGGCAAAGTTAAGAGCTTTTCAGTCCATTCGGTGAATGGGGCAGAAAATGAGTCAGGATATCTATAGGCTCAAGCAAGAGATTATGACCGAGATTTATGAACACCGATTGCTGTTGACTCAAGGCCGTGATCGACCTGATGGTTGGACTCTTGTATCAGGCCTCTGGAGCCCATTCTACATCCAGCTCAGGCTCCTTGCATCGTTCCCTGAAACGTTATCTAAGGTGGGGACAGCGATGGCCGTCATGATTCGTGAGGAAGCCCCCCATGTCAACAAGCTTGTCGGAATCGCCTTTGCTGGGGTGCCGATTGCCACTGTTATCTCTATCGAGTCGAAGATCCCCGCAGTGCACACTCGAAAGCTGGCAGGTGTCAAGTCTCCTGATGACATGATGAGAGTCCTGCAAGAATACGGGCAGCATGCCCTTGTAGAAGGTGTCTTGGAAGATGGCGATGCCCTCTGTCTGGTCGACGACTTAGTCACAGGTTTGACAAGCAAGTTGACTGCGCGTGCACAGGTGCAGGCAGAACTAGACCGCAGAGCCATCAAGAACGTCACTTGTGATGACATTGCCGTCCTTATCGACAGGCAACAAGGTGCTGCTAGAGCCGCAGAGGACGCAGGTATGCGCCTTCATGCGTTAATCCGTTTCATTGATGAAGGACTCCCCCTACTGAAAGATCGTATGCCCGACAGTGACCATCGAATAATCCGAGAGTATCTTGAGAATCCAACCAGTTTTCAAAGACCCAATGCATGACAGAAATCCCTATCATTCCCTTTGCTTACCATTACCTGTTGACATTGAATGAAGTAGAGTCATTGACACCCCATCTCAAGCTCGCGCTCCTCACCGCAAAATCACAGCACAAGTTCTTCTTGTCCACGGCTGAAAAGTCCGAGATGCCTGAAGTAAAGGCACTACTCATGCTCCTTGTAAAATCCGAATCCGTATTGATTCAAAGGATACAGCATATGATGGTCACCGGCATCTTGGATGAACTGGAGGAGTTGTCCCGAGTTCCCGATAGAGACGCTATCCCCGACCCGACCCCTTTTCATCCGCTCAGAGAAGAAACTGACCCTCGTATCTTCGTCTGCAACAGGGCACTTGAGAAGAGCATTAAGACGTACAAGCTATATCTCAGCCTAGCAACAAAGGCAAAGTCCGAGGTTGTCAGCAGGCTTTTCGAGTATATCTCCTATCTGAAGATGAAGCAGATCGAGCAGCTACGTGAGGTGTGCTCTCGATACTGACATCTCACTGACAAAGAGTGGTCATGAAAAACCATTTCAACAAGTGTGTGAAGTAATAGTGACCGCGCAATGAGTTCTCAAAAGAATCCTGTGGAAGCAATGTTAAAAATTGCCCTGACCACTGTTTCCAATCACTATCAGTACTATCACAGGGCTGCCATGGGTGTCCAAACGCCTCAAGTACGTGCTCTCCTTGAGATCCTTGCTGAAACTGAATCCGAACTGATTGAAAAAATCCGTAATATGATGCGATTTGGTATAAGTGAGGAACTTTCTGAGATTTCCGATGCTGACCTTTTGTCCGAAGATCCTGACTCAACTCCTTTTGACCTTTCTCGTGAGGAAACCGATCCCCGTATCTTCGTCTGCAACAAGGCTCTCGACCATGAGGTCAAAGGCTATACCTTCTTTCTGTCAATTGCCGCCCGTGCCAAATCCCGTGTAGTAAGTAGGCTCTTCGAGTACTTTGCCTATGTGAAACTCGTACAGATTCGTAGGATTCGCCGTATTTGTGAATCCTTCTGAATCACACTTCATCCCATCCATCTTTTACCTACTATATTTGGAACACGTGTTCCAACACATTAACATAAGATAATATCTAATAAAATAAATATACAAAAATATTTATATATAGTAAAACATACTATAGTGTATGAGTGCCCGCTGGGAGGCGCGCAAGAGCAGGAACCCCCCGGAAGTTCCAGTGGAAATGAACGGGTGAGGGGGGTTCCTTTAATGGACCGGTGAAAAGGTGGCGAAATGAATGGAAATGAACATGATCCAGCCTGTTGTTCTGGACCGATACGAGGACTTTGAGCACTACGCGAGAAAAGCAGCGATAGTAACATATCGTCCCGATTACTATCGAGGCCCTTTTCTAGACGATAAGAAACGCCTACGAAGGGTGACTTTCACAGCGGTTGGCGTTAGCATTAGAGGAGTTTCATTGAACTTCTCCTACACACTCAGCTATGAGGATCTATTCGACCCTCGGCTCAGTTGGGACGTACAGGCAGATGTTATTGAAGACAAGATATCTGCGATTATCGAATCATTACGTTCTGAGTGTGGGCTTGTACGTGGCGGAATCGCTTCCACTGCAAGTCTTGGAGAAACTCTTATGGTTCGGCCTTAGTCGGAAGATTTCAATCAAGACCACATTTGGCGCCAAACGTGCTGACCGGTTCTAGCGATAAGAATATCTTGGGAACACTCGAAGGTAGTAATGAGAACATTGACTGGAATTGAGCCCGCTGATAAGATTGTCCCACGCATCCTCAAACAGTACTTAGACACTCCACGAGGCTGGAGAGTGTTAACCACACCACGAGGAGAGATTATCGTCGTCGGTCCCGATTCAGCATTCCAACTACAGTTGATTCCACTTAGCCCTTATGAATTCACAGGGGCCGGAATCGAACTTTCCGATACAAACTCAATTGTTGAAGGACTGCGTGAGTCGCCGGAGTATGGACTTCGTCCCCTCGATGAACGGGATGTTCAAAAGCTTGTAGAGTCGATGTCCGATCCTGTAGCAGCTCAGTCAAACCTTGAATCAATCATCAAGAGAACTCCTGTTTCACCGCATGACACATCAACTGTTGATGTTGACCTACTTCTTTCTGGCCCTATCTTCACTCGCCCCAACTTGACAGACATGCATGCCGATATTAAAAATGTGCAACGCTCACTTGAGAAGAGCGCGCATGACCTGTTCAGAAAACGATTTCCTGAACGCGCAGGTATGTTTTTCTGAAAATAAGGGAGGAATCGGATGGGGTTCAAGAAGAGGAGAAATGTGATAACAGGTAGGATGACCATCCGATTCCAGAGAGGTGCTGATACTAGTGCTTCATGTACTTCATGGGAGACTCGTCAAATTTCTTCTTACACATCTGAGCACAGAAGTAAAACTTCTTGCCCATATGTTCTGAAGTGAATTTAGCAGTACTCTCATCAACTTCCATTCCGCAAACTGGATCTTTTGCCATTTCATATCATCTCCATTACACGGTGGACATATCATGGTAGATATATCTAGACCGCTATAGATTCCAACACACAAATGCCTATAAATATATCGCCATAGATATATCGCAAAGGATAAATACTACCTTCTACAGAAAGTCAGTATAGTTAAGATTCCAATTAGGAAGGTGATATGATGAATAAGACAGTTGAGGCTTCTGACCATAAAACACAAGCTTCGCTTAAAATCGAAGGGATGCATTGTGCCTCGTGCGTAAGTACCATTGAGAAGGCTATTGCAAACCAAGATGGTGTCATCCGAGTTTCGGTGAACCTACTCGATGAGAAAGCGTTTGTGGAATACCGGTCAGATAAGATTGATCGAACCGCCCTAGAGAAGGCAATAGAATCCACTGGATACCGAGCTGTACGAGCAAGAATGATGATCACACTGACTCCACAGCCAAGTGCAGAGCAATGGGAACAAATAATTGAGCAAGTCAAGGGCATCAATGGTGTCATCGATGTCAGGGCCTTTGAGGATAAGGGCAGACTGCTTGTGGAATATGACGATAGTTTGGTCACGTTTCGAATCGTGCGACGTGAACTGGAAAGACTCGGTTTTGAGGCATCCGAGCATGGTGCTACTGAGGCTGACCGGGAGGCTTCAGCACGTGGGCGTGAGATTCGTTACTATATGAGGCTACTCATTTTCTCTCTCGTGCTCAGTATACCAGTTCTCATTCTGACTCTGGCGCCAGCAATACTGAGTCCATTTCTTCCTCCGGGAGTTTCTCCAGAAGTCATGAATTTCATACTAACAACACCAATTCAGTTCATTGCTGGCTATCCGTTTTACAAGTCGAGCTTTCGGGCAGCAAGACATGGAAAGGCGAACATGGACACACTGATCATGCTAGGGACAAGCGCGGCATACTTCTATTCCGTTGCAGCAACCTTTGTACTGGTAGGTTATGTCGCATTCTATGACACTGCAGCTCTATTGATTACCTTCATTATCCTAGGTAGGTTCCTAGAAGCATTCGCCAAGGGGCGCACTTCGAGGGCTATCAGAAAACTGCTGGATCTCCAAGCTAAGGTAGCGGTAGTCATCCGCGATGGTGAAGAGATTACAATCCCCATCGAGGATGTTGAGGTGGATGACATACTCCTTGTAAGACCTGGTGAGAAGATTCCAGTTGATGGTGAGGTAATCGAAGGCCAGTCGTCAGTTGACGAGTCCATGGTCACCGGGGAGTCAATCCCTGTGAGCAAGAAGACCGGTGATGTTGTGATTGGATCCACTATCAACAAGAATGGTGTACTCAAGATCAAAGCGACCAAGGTTGGACAGGACACGGTTCTTTCCCAGATTGTTCGCTTGGTAGAAGAAGCACAGACACAGAAACCCCCTATTCAGCGTAAGGCTGACGCAATTGCTGGAGTCTTTGTCCCAATAGTCATGGTCTTGGCTGCTACAACTTTCCTTGTGTGGTTGTATCTCATACCTGACTGGGTACTGTCACTCAGTTTCATGATTGCAGTTCTTGTTGCCGCATGTCCATGTGCTTTAGGTCTTGCAACACCTACATCGCTCATGGTCGGAATCGGTACTGGAGCTGAGCATGGAATCCTTATCAAAACTGGTGCAGGTCTCGAACTCATTCCAAAAGTGGACACAGTGGTCTTCGATAAAACAGGCACACTCACTGTCGGAAGGCCCACCGTCACAGATGTGGTAGTCGCCGCAGATGTCGAAACTACCGATGTGTTACGACTTGTCGCTGCAGTTGAAAAGAACAGCGAGCATCCTCTAGCCGAGGCAATCGTACAATACACTGAGGCCGCGGGCATCTCAATTCCGGAATCGACAGAGTTCATCTCGATTACTGGACAGGGCGTCAGTGCGGTCGTTGAGGGGTCAACCATCCTCATTGGAAATGATCGTTTCATGACAGATAATGGGATTGACATTAGCGAACTCCAAGAGCAGGTTCAGACCCTCCAAGAGGAAGGCAAGACTACAGTCTATGCAGGCAAGGACGGGAAGCCGTTAGCACTGCTGGCCATAGCAGACACCCTAAAGGAAAGCTCCGGAGAAGCAGTATCACTGCTTCAGAAGATGGGCATTGAAGTCCTGATGATCACAGGGGACAAAGAGCGCACTGCCCGTGCGATAGCAAGATCCGTTGGGATCAACAACGTACTTGCAGAAGTGATGCCGGGTGACAAGGCCAGCAAGGTCAAGAGCCTACAAGATGAAGGCAGAGTGGTTGCCATGACTGGTGACGGAGTGAATGACGCTCCTGCCCTAGCACAATCGGACGTAGGGATCGCTCTTGGTTCGGGCACTGATGTTTCTGTGGAAACAGGCGATATCGTACTAGTGAAGGATGATCTCATAGATGTTGTAGAAGCAATCAAATTAGGAAAGAAGACCATGGCGAAGATCAAACAGAACTTCTTCTGGGCTCTTGTCTATAATATTGCACTACTGCCCCTTGCAGCTGGAGTACTGTATCCATCCACGGGCATTGTCCTAGTGCCAGAATTTGCTGCTCTTGCAATGGCATTCTCAAGTGTCAGCGTCGTTACGAACTCGTTGTTGTTAGGTAGATACACTCCAGGACAGCATGATGATGACACATCGGATCATGAACCCTCCGAAACGGCAGAGCCTGTGGTAGCAGTCGATCCGATATGCAAGATGGATGTGGACACTGCAACAGCAGAACTCTACAGCGACTATGATGGTAAGAGGTACTACTTCTGTGCAGCTGTCTGCAAGAAGACCTTTGACGAAAACCCTGCTCAATACAAAGATGCAGATGTAAGAACATAAGGGAGCCCGCTCCTAAACCACGACCTTGCAAGGATTGCGGAAACAAGAATATCCTGCTTTTGAATCATCTTGTGGGGTCGTGTCCCTTCTTTTTTTGACCAAAGTGCAGAGCGGACTGGTACGAGTTAGGTTTGCAGAACCTGTTGCTCAACCACCTGTAGCAGGAACAAGGTAGGTTATGTATGTCTTTTTCTTGTCCTATCAACACTACATTCTGACTTCTCTGTTGACGAACAAAGCATGCAGGTATAAGCTGGATTCCATGGTTTCTTCTGTATCGTCACCAATTTGTCTTGGGTGGTACTGGAGGTGGGACGATGAGTAGTGATGACCCCGAGTATTCAATCTCGTTACTTCGAGAGTTCTAACGGCTGTATGAAACATCTCAGGGACTTGTGGCAAATGGTGAATATCGAAAAGCTATCAATGTGTTGGGCCGAGTAATGGAGATGACAGAGCCAGACCCAGTAGTTTACAATGATGTCGGATTCTGTTACATGATGCTTAATGAGCCTGAGCAAGGTCTTGAGGCTTTGGACGAAGCTTTGGCATTGGGTCTGGACAATGAAGAGGCGCTGCACAACATCTCTCTCCTGCTAACCGAGAAGAGCGACTTGAAAGAGGCTGAACGCGCACTTTATCGTGCGGCTCAAATTGCCCCAGAATTTTCAGAAATCCAAGCAGACTATGGCAGATTCCTCATGCGTCATGATAGGCTTCGTGATGCAGTCCGGATATTAAGAGCAGCTTCGACTGGTTCCTCTCAATCATGAGCTTCTCACTAGTTTAGCGGAAGTAATAATCATCCTCCTAGGAGAAGAACGAGATGCATTAGACCAATATGATCTATTAGATGAAGCGATGGAAGTTCTGACTCAATCGGCCCAGTTGAATCCTCTCTATGGATAAACATGGTTTCACTGTGGAGAGATGGCGCTTTTCTTCCGAGATTGGGCTGAGATAGAGAACTTGTTTAGACGTTCTATTGACTGTGGATATGAAAATTCAATGGCGTGGGTATGGCTATCTGTTGCGGTAAACAAGTTAGGAAGAACGGAAGAAGCTTCCGAGATCTTTGAGGAATTCAAGCGTAGGGATAAATGTACTCGGACAAGGATATTCCGCGAAAGTGGTGGGCCGGACGTGATTTGAACACGTGACCACCGCACTGTCAATGCGGTATCATAGCCGGGCTAGACCACCGGCCCATGCCATCATCTCTTCGGCTGTATTGCAAATAAAAGGATTGTGTCAGAGTACAAAGAAAACACCACCAGCGGATATCGCATGATGTAATCGGACATGGACTACATCTATGCAAGCCAATGCAGTATCACAATCGGGCCAGACCATCGTTCCTGCCGCATCTCAATGAGAGCATTGATTAAATGCATCATGACGAGAACAGATTTGTGGGAGTTCTTCAAGTCATCACAATACTGGATACCAAGGCAGCTGACAAATGGAGATTGCTAGGCGGCAAGCTTTACAGACTGGATGGAGAATATGAGAAGAGCGTCGAGGCAATCCAACAGGCTAAATTCCTCAGCATGAAGAACCACGTTCACATCTCACGTACCGACGATGGGACTTGGGTAGTGTATTGGCGGCCAAGGTCTGCTAACATCGAGTGCCCACTCACTCACCAAGTCCTATGAACCCTGTTCAATTCTCATAGGTAGAGAGAAAGACCAGCTCTCGGATGTTTGAGAAGGATTCTTTTGATCAGATCTCTGAAATGTTTACCATATGAACCCTCACTTGCTATCAGCTTGTACATCAATTCATTGATGACCTCATCCTCAGCTCCAAGCCTACAGATTGTTTCCATGTTCTTCTCGCTCTTGAACAAGAGTGACGCAATACGTTTCCCTACCTTTAGAGTATCATTGAATTGAGATTTCCACCGCTTCTCATAGTTCATAAGGTTACTCGGATCATTTGACTCGACAGCTTCTTGGAGTGCTTGGGCAGCGATCACCCCTGACTTGACCGCCATCTGTATCCCTTCACCGTCAAAGGGATTGACAAAGCCTGCTGCATCGCCGACTACGAGTGCTCTCCCTTTCACCGTGGTCTTTGCAGCTTCGTAAAACGGCAGTCTTGCTGATGTATCTGATAGTATCTTTGGCTGGATGTTGTGTTTTTTCTTGAACTCTTCAAACCATGCATTGAAGTTGGCTCTCATATTCTGTGCTTTGTCCTGTCGGCACCCTGCCCCCATGCTTAATACCGATCGTTTTGGAAAACACCATACATAGCCATAGGGAACAGGACCGAAATAGATGTGGAATGCGGCGCCTTCCTCATCATAAGGCACTCCACAGATACGGGTCACGGTTTCCTCATCCACTTCTGCTTCTACCTCTATCGCCACAGCTGCTGTTTCTCCTCTCCACCCATCATAGAACCCAAGGCGTTTTGCTACTATACTATTGATTCCATCCGCACCTACAAGATAGGCGGCTGAATACTGTTTTCCTGCTGAGGTTTTGACCTGCACACTATTCGTAGACTCAACAACACCTGTCACTTTTTCACCTTCTCTGATTTCGGCACCTGCCTCCTCTGCTTTCCGAAGTAGCAGATTATCGAAATCTTCTCGCATGACCATCCCTCCAGTTCTTTTTGGACGTGTGCAATCAACCCTGAGTCCAGAGGGTGCAAAAAGCATCGGGCCATACATTCTTCTCTGAAAGACCTCTTCGAGACTGAAATCTAATGCCTGTTCTGCTGGTTCAGTGATGCCTCCTGCACAAGGCTTCAACCTCGGGAATTCTGCTTTATCAAGCAGTAACACTGAAAGCCCATGCTGAGATGCTCTTCTGGCAGTAGTTGATCCTGAAGGGCCTCCACCTACAACAATTACATCGTAATCCGTCATTTATCAATCCTCTGTTTTCAGGTCATGTCTATTTCTGATGCTTTCTCTGTGAACTTCGTACTTTTATTTATAGCCACTAACAGAGGGGTCTATGATCCTTTATAGCCCCTCTCTCTGTCCTTAGAGGTACATCTGGGATGGATCAGCATCAGCCTCAATGGACTTGCGCATCTTCTCCAATCGTTCGATCTCCTTGCTCTCCTCGATCAACTGGTCCACATTGGCGCTGACACCATAGACCTCGTTGATTTTCTCAAGCATTGTCGCAGCTGAACGTGGGTCAGGTCTTCCTCGTGTCGCGTATGTGAGAAGCCCTATGCCTGGGGCACTGCGTATCTCCAGTTCCGCAAGCAACAGCGCTAATGGTCCTGCAACGAAGAGCCCTTCTTCAAGAAGCGGCACTGACCATTTCTCAAGTCGATCTGCATACGAGCTGGTAGGAACGCACCTCATATCCTCTTCATCTTCCTTGAAGCTGGAGTCCAACCCGCCAAGAAGTAACACCTCTGCGAACTTCTGCTCCACTATCCAGTCTACCAACCGTTCAATGAATCCCCATTGCTCACTTTGGTGAGGTTGAAACCTTGGGACAAAAAAGACCATGTCCTTCTCTTCGTAGAAGTATAGCTCGAAGGGAAGAAGAAGCTTCTCGTTCTCCATTGACACGAAAAGAGGTAACATATCGCTCTTGATGAATCCAATCCGTTCTGCTTCTAGGGTTCGAGTAAGGTGTGCAGTGCTCAGGAATCCGACCTCGCCTAAGCCATGGAACCCGCATATGAACACGGAGCCCGGTTTGATCTTGAACCCTTCTTTTAGTATTACCTTGAAGCTGCTATCTTTAGTTGCTACGAAAGCCATTACATCCAAGCCTCGTGAAACAGGGATGTGACCTGTTTCGGTGTTTAGGATGGTTTGTCCTGTGAAGTGGGGAATAATTACTCTTATGTTATGTGCGAATGATGAGGATTGTACTGTATTGGGAGGGCGACCAATGGCACACTTCGAATTATAGAACAAAATCAATATAAAAGGATGATTTATTCGAAAAATAGCACACCTATAGGAAAAGTAATGTACTAAAAGAACAAATGTATATTTCTGATAAAGGAGACCAATGACCTTGAGCACATTAAGGGAGCTGGAATTGATGCATACCTCTCCTCGATTGTTGGAGATTCTACGGAGGCAAGGGGTTGCACAGCTTACAGAATTCCAGAAGGAGGCGGTCGAGCGTGGTCTCATAAGAGGAGAAAGTCAGATACTACAAACAAATGATTTCGATGAGGGGTTGGAGATCGCAGAGATCTCAGTGCTTAATCGAGTGGTTTCTGATTTCAGAGCACGAGCGATCGTTCTATGTCCCAATCCACACCATGCAGAGAAACGACTCCACTCTATCGGACAGCGTAGTGCT
>JAJRZD010000019.1 GCA_024275415.1 archaeon | reverse complement strand
GGACACGCAGAGGTGTGTCAGATCACCTTCGACCCAGAAACGATGACCTATGATGAAATCTTGGAGATTTTCTTCGAGGTTCATGATCCAACAACAATGAACCGCCAAGGCAATGACATTGGCACACAGTATCGTTCAGTGATCTTCTACCACAACAGAGAGCAAAAGGAGATAGCCGAGCAAATGATTGGAAGATACGACAAAAGTGGCAGGTGGTCTGGTCGAATCGTAACGGAGGTCGTACCACTCGAAAAATTCTATCATGCAGAGGACTATCATCAGAATTATTTCAAGAGTAATCCAAATGAGGCATACTGTCGCTTAGTGATTAGCCCAAAGGTCGCCAAGGCGAAAAAAAGATTCAAGATGAAACTATAACATCCATCAGAGGCACCAAATTTTCAATGGCGGTAAGTTTCACATTGCAGGTCGTTGATTCATCGAGATTACACTAAAATAGTGATTGGCGAATGGAATCGAACCGACCAAGACCTGAAGTGAGACCTTGCCAGTTTTCGATTCCAGCGCGATTCCATTCACACGAGACCTCATGCTCATCATTGACAGTGCTACTGCATTTTGTACTCTCTTTTTTGGAGCTCTCATATTTGTGCGCTGGTTGCGGAGCAAGAATAGGCGACTCATCGATCTGAACTTGGCATGGAGTGTATTTTATTTCGGATTGTTCGCCAATACCATTGCTTTTATGATCAGCACATACTGGATAATCGATGAACCGTTCCGCACTCACTGGATAACAGTTGCATACATCACCCTGATTTTGTCATTGACAGCCTTCTTATTTGCCATAGAGCAGATACTTCCCTATAGGACTCACAACACATTAAGCGTGGCTAGCCTAGTCTGTATGTTCATCATCTTGATGGTTCCCAGTTCACTTTATGTCCCAATAGCTGTGATTACCTCTGCCCTTACTCTTGTGGGCATCCTTCTGTTCTTGCGATATTCGTTTGATATTACATCAGGTGAGATTCGTAGAGATATCAAGATTGTAACCTTTGGCTTCCTTGTAGGATGGTTCGGGTATGTAGTGGGCAGTGATTCGTTCTACTATGCGTTCGGAGAAACAGTCTACATAATAGGGCTGATACAACTCCTTGGAGGGGCTACAGTAATCGGGTATGTCCTCACATTCACAGTAACGTTGGATGAATTGGATTGGGAGAAGCAGCTTGTCGGGGCATACCTTATCCAACAGGGAGGATTATTGATATTCCATTATGGCATGGATGAGGACTCAGATGCAGATGAGGTTTTAGCTGCTGCTGGAATATCTGGTGGGCAATCATTGTTTCAAGAGATAACCAAGACCGAAGAAGGGTTCAATATTATTTCCATCGGCGAGTACGAACTGCTTTTTGCACACGGGAGCGATATGACAGGTGTACTGATTGCAAGAAAGTCATATCGTATCCTCCTTGGAAAGATAAAGGAGTTCGTAGTCAGGTTTGAAGAGAAGTTTGGTTCTATAATAGGTAGATTCACCGGCTCGATGAATGACTTCGAACCAGCAATGGATCTTGCGGAGTCAATATTCAGAAGGAAGCCAATCAGAAGAGGATAGGTCAAGTCGCGGTATTGTAGTGGTTCACGGGAGATAAAAAAGAGAAGATGGGGAATCATGTTTCCCCACTGTCGTATCAGGTTCCTTCAGAGTATGCCCTAGCATAGGCTTCCTGTTCTGGAGTCCACTTGTCAATAGAGAGCCCCATCGTTTCGAGTTTCGCCTGTGCAGTCTGCTTATCAAGTTCCTCGGGGAACTCATATACAGCTGGCGCAAGGCCCTTCCCATTCTTGGCCATCCAGATCATCGCATTCAGTTGTCCAGAGAAGGATAGATCCATGACCTCGGAGGGATGCCCTTCAGCAGCTGCAAGATTTACGAGACGCCCTTCACCAAGGAGATAGATCAGACGGCCATCTTTCAATTCATATTCATCAAGCGCATGACGCACTCGACGTTTATTCTTACTAAGATTGACAAGATCGGGCTCGTTGATCTCAACATTGTAGTGTCCCGCATTGCCCAAGATAGCACCACTCTTCATCACTTTGATGTGCTCGCCTGTAATGACATCTTTCATTCCTGTCGCGGTGAGGAACAGATCACCTTCTGGTGCTGCATCCTTCATGGGCATGACCCTGAACCCGTCCATACGAGCTTGAAGTGCCCTGACCGGATTGACCTCTGTGACAATGACGTTGGCGCCAAGACCTCTTGCCCGCTCTGCCATTCCACGTCCACAGAACCCATATCCTCCAATGACGACGGTTTTCCCAGCAATCAGGATAGCAGAAGCTCTCATGACGCCATCGAACACGCTTTGTCCTGTACCATATACATTGTCAAACATATGCTTCGTATCTGCATCGTTGACAGCCATGATCGGATACTTGAGTGCTCCATCCTCAGCCATAGCTCGGACACGGATGACACCGGTAGTGGTTTCCTCTGAGCCACCATACAGATTTGGAATCAGTTCTGGGTGCTTGTTGTGCAATGTGAAGATGAGGTCTGCCCCATCATCGAGAGTGAGTGTGGGTTCGATTTTCAGGGTCTGCTCGATGCACCAGTAGTACTCCTCTGTATTGAGGTTGTGCCAAGCATAGACTGGAACGTCATTCGCCGCAAGTCCTGCTGCGACCTTGTCATTGGTCGATAGGGGATTGCATCCTGACCAAGCAACCTCAGCTCCTACAGCGCGCAGGGTTTCGATAAGCACTGCGGTTTCCTTTGTTACATGAAGACATCCTGCAATCTTCATGCCCTTGAGGGGCTTGCTCTTGGAGTACTTCTTTCTGAGATGCATAAGGACAGGCATATGCTTCTCAGCATACTCGATCAGCATTCGGCCTTCATCAGCAAGACCGATATCTTTCACCTTGTAATCAGCCATTTTAACCACACATGGTTCCGGACAAGGGTCTTATATGAATCCTCCATCACAGTAGCGAATGATTTGCATCCTGAGATGGAAATATCGTGCATACCATTACTGATAGCGAACGAAGGCTGCTGTATGGTCTTATTCATAACTCACGAACGCCCATTGCAGGCCTAGGTAACGAAATTGGGAAGGGGCGTAACTGGGTATCACGGACAATCAGGCGGCTGGTAAAACAGGGAATAGTCAGAGTGTATGTCACAGTGCTCGACCCAGCGCAGGTATATGCAGAAAGGAATACGATCCTTATCATAAAAACGAATCCTCGTGAAATAGGAGTAAGCCAAGCCCTTCTTGGAATGGCTGAACTCGAGTCATTGGATGGTATCTCAGGTGAACACTCGCTGCTGGGACTTTTCCGTTTCAGAGGATCAGGAGCGTTCCAGGATTTCTTGGACAAGATTGACGATGCAGTGGCAAAATCCGGGTCAGGACAATATCAGCTCGTTCAGGTACTGGCAACCTACAAGACTCATGGATTCAGGATAAGGAAGCAAAACGAGCGTAGGAAGGTCATATCACCAAAAGACTGGGATCTTATTAGTATCTTATCACGACAGGAACCCGATGAAACTAATCCATTCCCTCTCACACAAGGAGAGATAGGCATGAGGATGAACCCACCGCTTAGTCAACCAGCGGTGTCTAAGGCGATGAGAAGGCTAGAAGAAAGACAGGCAATTGTTGGATATACAATAGAGCCAGATTTTCGAGTGCTTGGACTTCCTATCAAGTTCTTCCTCCAGATCAAGACCAAGCCTGGGAAGATAGCGGAAACTGCAAGTCATATCAGCACCTTTCAGGAAGTCTGGGATCTGCATCGAACGGGAGCAGATTATAACTTGTTTGCGACTATTCGTACAGCATCGGTTGATGCCTACAATGTCTTTATGAGGCGCCTTTACAGGAATGAGAATGTTATCGATACCCATTCATTAATCTCTCTTGAGGAATGGTTTGTTCCAGTAAGATAGACTTAGTATGACTGCGATACTGACTCTGAGCGGGAGGTGGGGAACACCAAACGCTTCGTGAAGCAAGCTATTTCCTGTTGGTTCTGGCACGGCGGTTATACATCGAATATGCCCGGATGTATTTTCAATATCGGCCCTTTAAGCTGGGCGATAAGGAGAAAAGTTATCCATCTCGAAAACGGTCACAAAGTCATCGATACCGCCTGAGTAGAGATAGCGGATGTCAATAGAAAGTACTGTTGCAATCATATACTTCGAATCAAGCGAAACCGTCTTGGTCAAATCATCCTTGCTGGAAAAACCAAAAAGCCATTTGACCTCGCAGTGACAATCTCAGACCCAGTATCACACATTGAAAGAACAGAGCCTTATTCATCCTGTGTATAGTAATCACGGGTGATGGGTCACCTTTTCGCAATACAGAAACATGATGTACTGCGCTGGTGCCTCTGATGTACAGATACTCAGCATCAAACATAGAAGACTCCCGTCACCAACCTCGGGCATTTGAAAGTGTTGTAGTGTGTCCTTGCTCCATGTTATCAATGCTCCTGAGGAATCTACAGAATAGATCAGGTCGCCATCAGTGGAAACTGCATTGATTGCACCACTGTAAAATGAATACGTTACGATAATTGGTAGGAGTCTTTGACAGGAACGTAATCGGGCCTACTCTGACTTGACCAGAATAGATTCTCCGTAGGGCTCAAAGTCTGCGTCATTTTTTGCGGTGAGCAACCCAAAGCAGACCTCAGTGTCGGATATTTTCCGTACGTAAGAACGCCATCTCATGCCATCGAAAGCAGGTGGTGGGGATTCTAGAGAAACCTCGAAGACAATCTCGGTTTCGCTGATTTCAACCTCTACCTCGTCATGAACGACCCCATCGGAGAAGAATGTCTTTCTCTTGAATCGTTTCTCTCGATGGTCAAAGAACATCATCGACATGTTTGCGCTCTCAAGCTTGCTTTTTCTAAAAGTGTCTATCTTCCCCATGATGAATGCCCCCAACTCTTTAGAGAAGGTAGCTGTGCTTACGGTTTCACCTTCGCTACCAGATAGGTCAGTAGAACCGCCTTTCCATTTTCCGAGCAGGAACATCCAGTTGTTCAAGGGATCTTCGTTCGACATAATGAGAGAGATGTCAGTTGAGTTCAAGAACTTGTCGCTGGTGTCAAAACAAGAGTAAATTTTTACCAAATAATGAGAAAACCTTAAATATGAATGTTTACATATTTTTGTCAAAGATTACGAGGAATTTGGACATGGTATTGCTCTCGACTCATGAAGCAGTAGTTTGGTGGGAATTCCACCATGCAAAGACGACGTCCGAGATTGCAGTTGAATATGGGAGAGGGAAGAAAGCTCCACAGTACATAATCAATTTCTTCACTCAATCTGATAGCGAGTCCGAGAGCAATCGAATTCGTGAACCTATCCTGCTAAAGGATGCCGCCTACGTGTCCAGAGTGTTGAACAGAGCAAGAAAGAAGATTGAAAAGATCCTTCGAAGTCATGCCGATAGTCATCGCCTTGATATTGAATCAGTGCAGGATTACAAAGGCATTCTGATAGGCTTCGATTATCAGGCGGGTACTCAGGTATATATCGTGTACACGATGAAACTGGGACCCATTGTTTGGTATAGGCACGATTCATATTCTGGGAGGCTATGCGATGGAACCTCGTTTGAAAACGGGGCTCCAAAGGGAGAACAATGTCCGAAGAGTATTGAGTGCAGACGCACCCTTGATACCATTCTTCTGGAGTACAACATCGGTCTCAGACCAGATGAGGAAGAGTTGTACATGACTCGCCAATCGATTGCCATTTTCAACAAGCTTGCTGCCAAAGAAACCCCTCGTTACAAACGTCCAAAGGTTGGAAGTGAATAGAGATTGCATGAGATAGTGAGAAACATCAATAGGAAACTGGAAAGAAAGGAGTGAATACAATGAAGAAAAAACAAGATGGAACCGTTATCCGGCCCCCGTTGAAACAGATTTCCAGCGGGAAAATAATAAAGCCCTCAAAGAAATTGTTGTGGAAATCCTACACGAGTGTGATACTGGCATGTTTTATGTTCTGGCTGGCTTGTGTGTTGTCATGGCTGGGAATAGCATATGCAGTCCTAGTCTTTGAGGAGAGGATGACACAGGCTATGTTCTGGGGGGTCTATGTCCCGACATGGTCGCCATTTGCATATGTGTTCGCAGCAGTCCTGATCATCGTGGTTATCGTTCCCTTTTGCCTGATATATCCCCTCTACTACAGGAATATCGAGTATAGTGTGATATCAGCCAGTGGAGAAACCATGCCTGAGATTTACGTCAAAAAAGGACTTGTAAACATCACAAAGAAACATGTACCTTTCAGAACCATAACCAATATTGCTAGCAGAGCTGGACCATTTGATAGGCTGTTTGGTATTGGGAACGTCGAAGTCGAAACCGCAGGTTTCTCCGGAGGGACACAACAAGGACCAGAGGAAAAGCTCGAAGGTCTTGTGTTCTATGAAGAGGTGCGTGACTTCATTCTCCAAGAACTCAGGAAGTTCAGGCATCCCTACACTACAGCCACAGAGATAGTGCCCGGGATTGATGAGCCAATACCAAACATGCCCGACTCACTTGACGACGAGATCCTTAGAACACTACGAGAAATCAGGGATATTCTGAAGGAGAAGAGATGATTTAGAACCTCGGCGGTTTGAAAAGACATATTATTCGGTTCAAGAAACGGATCCACTAATTCATCCCGAGTAAACCAGTACACCACGTTTAAACACAATCAGTTGACCGGGATTGAATTCCCGCCAATCAGATTCGTTCAGCACTCGCGTCACAATGATATGTCCTGTGTTTCTCGTCGGTTTGGTATCACTGATGTTTGCACTTCGGATATCAACACTGCCCAGCCTTCGCCCATCTTCGATAAAGTCCAGCGGGTCGAACGGATGCTCTCGCGGGACATACCTCAATCCGCCGTTGTGTCTGTTCTCGTCCGAGTAACAGAAGAGATACTCTCCGTCGGAGAAGATGCAGTTCATGGTGTTCTCAGGCGTATTCAACCGCCTAAATTCACCTTCTATGAACTTGAAAGCGTCGTGACCCCATTCCGCGATGCCCCGTCTATTGATTTGTTCCAACAGATAGCAGAATAGGAGTTCTGAATCTGTAGTCCCTAGCGGTTTCATATCAGTAGGATCAAGTATATCCATCGATGTAAGCGTGCCATTGTGCGCGAACGCAAACTCCCTACGAACGCCATTGATGATGACCACACGATAGAAGGGATGAGTATTGACATAGCTCGAAACACCTCTGGTCGAACGGCGAACATGGGATAGGAAGGTATCAGATTGCATATGACGTTCCATGAAATCGAATAACGGACTTCTGGTAGCGGATATCGCTTCCTTGATTATCTGAAGAGATTGGTCACGATAGAAAGCCAGTCCCCAGCCATCAGGATTCTCCTTGCCTCGTTCTTGAAACAAGTCAAGAGATATTCCCGCGTGTACTTCTGATGAGAAGGACATTCCAAGTAGATCACACATGCATTATCACCTATGCCTCAAAGAAACACGGATGAGATGCATTTGTGAATAAATGATTCTATTCTTTGGGGGGTTCTAGGTGGTCACAAGACGCTTGACCTTTGACTTGACTCGGATCTCCCTAAGCTGGTCTGTGAGGGCCTTGTACCGGGAGTCATTGTGCAAGTTTCGGATCTTTGTGTGGTATTCAGCCTCATCAGAATACTGTGTCATGTAATAGCTGACATGTGGCTTGTCAATCTTCGCCCAATGCCCTATCACAGTGATGCCGTGCTCAGCATACAGATCCATGAACTTCGACCGGATTTCTGAGAGCCTCTCGACAGACTCGGGTCTTACTTTTGTTTTGTATAACATTACAAGGGCCATAATAATCAATAAACTATTGTTAATGACCTTATTAAGCATTGTTACTGGGCAGTAGAATATATTCATCTTTTTCGTTTAAATCTGAAAAACACGAAGACCAGAACAGTGGATGCTCCTAGAATGAGAGTAACGGTAATGATCACTGGAGTGATAGGGGGAGCGTCAGATGCTGCTGGGGGATTGAGAGGTTCAGATGTGGGTGGTGCTGATGTTGTGGAAGTCGGTGAGCTTGTTATCGTGGTCGAAGATGTAGATGTCTGGTTTGTCAATGAAGTAGATATACTGGTGGTTGGAATAGGTGTTTCAAGATAGGACTTCATCATTCCATAGATATCTGTATTGTCAATGATGGTTTCGTCTTGGAATCGGAACTTGTCAGGTCTCAGGACATAACAGGGCACATTTGTGGCAGTATGATAACCTGTTGACCAAGAAACTGACACGTTTTGAGCACGAGCAATCCTCAGATTGCGACGTTCTTCCTCAGACGGGGCGTTCTCCGGTAGCGTGTCAGAAAGTGAGCTGGAGATGATAGAGAAACCCCCAGTTTCATGATCGGCAGTCACAATCAGCATCGCATTAGGATTGGCACTGACATAGTCCGATGCACGTTTGACGGCATCATCGAAGGCTATCGCTTCGAGTGCCATTCTGACAGCATCATTTGCGTGCCCTGCATGATCAATCCGGCTTCCCTCGACCATAAGGAAGAAACCATTGTCAGTATCGTCGATGATATCTAATGCCTTATCGGTCATCTCAGCGAGTGAAGGGACTGATGAGAGGTTTCTGTCCATCTCGTAGGGAAGATGGCCATCGGCAAAGAGACCAAGCAACTTCCCATCTGTGACAGAGAGCAGGGAGGTCCTATTCTCAACAAGTGCGAATCCCCGAGATTTCATCACATCCAGTTGTTCGATGGTGAAATACGACCGCCCACCACCCATAAGCACCTCTACACCCGATTCTTCGACAATCTGGCGAGTGATTTCAGGGTAGTTGCTTCTGCTCGACACATGGGTCATAAATGCGGCTGGAGTAGCGTGTTGTACCTCACTTGTCACGACAATCCCCGAGGTCATATTCTTGCTCTCAACGAATTCGAGAATGGTTTCAAGGATTGTACCATTAGGAGCCATTGCTAGCATCCCATTGTTGGTCTTTGAGCCAGTTGCAAGTGCAGTGGCAGCAGCAGCGGAGTCGGTAATTAGATTATTATTGCTATAGGTCGTCACAGTGAGATGTTCTGGCAGTTCCTCCATGGACAGGTTTGCAGTATTGCCATACTCGACCAGCCTAGCCAGATGAGTCTGATTAGATCCCATGCCATCACCGACCATAAGAATGATGCTTAACGGTGGGGCTGCCACTGAAGTCTGAAGCATAGGAACAGAAAACCCAATTGGAAGTAGCGCAATCAGGATTGCCAGTACGACAAGAAATGAGGTCTTTGTTGAGTGCATAGGATCTCGGTACTTACACGATACAACCGCATTTAAGGTTCAGGTGCATTATCACGCTCGAGAAATCGTTCTCCTAGTAGGGGAGTCATTGAAATCAGATTGCTGTCGCCATGTGAACTGCGAATATCCCCAAGAAATAGGTCTGGTATCTGACAGCATCAAATCCAGCTAACTGGATGACTCTTGCAAATTCCATCGCCCCGTAAAATCGAGGTACTGTGTGTGAGAGGTAAGCATACCCTGCCTTCGACCCCGAGATCAATTGTCCCAGCCTTCGAACGGCGATTCGAACATAGCGGTGGTAGAGTGTTCTGATAAGAGGTGATGACGGTTGACTCGTTTCAAGATTGATGAATAACCCTCCAGGTTTCAGGACACGCCTGAACTCTCTAAGGTAAGAGGTAAGCCGAGCCCGGGTCGGATTAAGATTGCGGGTCGCATATGAAATTGTAACGAGGTCGAAAGTATCATCTGAGAACGGAAGAGAACCCGCATTAGCCAATGCTTGTGCGATGTCGTCAAACTCTGGTTTCGCTTTTGCTTCCCTGAGCATGTCGAGGGTGATATCTGAAGAAAGAATACGGGTGTCTTCGTTTGCAACATTGCGAAGGGCCACAGCCATCTCGCCTGTCCCACTGCAAACATCCAGCCAGACTGCCCCCTGTTTTATAGGGACAACTTCTGTGGCTTTCTTTCGCAGAAGAATGTCAAGACCGAAGGTCAGTAGGTGATTTATCATCTCGTAGGTTCGTGCTGCTTCTGAGAATATCCGCTGTATCCCTTTGCTCATTTTCAGGTCGGTTTCAGAGAGATGCATTGTTCGTATAACTCTACTCCTATCAGCAGGTACAGATAATTTCGGGGATGTTGTGAGATGCGATAGGATCTGTATATTACAAAGTGAAACAAACATGTAATTGATAAGTCAGGTCGCAGGTAAGAATAGAAGAGGTATTTGCATGGGCTGGAAAATTCGGGCATTGCTGCTAATCCTGACTGCTCTTCTTGTTAGTTTCCTATTCCTAAGTGTGGCAATGCTCCTGGCCCCTGAATTTGAAACCCCAGCATACTTTCTCGTGGGAATCGTTGGTGTAAACCTGTTCATATCACTATTTGCACTCTTCAAGACTAATAGGCGTGACAGATGAGAGATTCAATCAGAACTTGACATGCATTGTTTTAGCGACCTGTGAATTCTCTCGTATGTGCCTTCCTCGAAGAGCTGGCGCATCTGTAGGTCTCTCAAGCCTCTCTCGATGACGCTGAGCGTTTCTGGTTCATCAAACAGATTTCCGTTCGTCACAGCTTTCGTGAAACCCGATTCGAATGTGCTATCCGACCGCCTTAACCTTGCGATGTTTTCTCGCACGAAAGCATCAAGGGATTTGTTCATTGCCTGAAATGGTACGGGAAGATTGAAGCGATCCTCTGGCACCAGAGCGGGGGGGAATACCTCATATGTGCCATTAGTGAATTCTGCCACAAAGAAGAAAATGTCAAGATGTGTGAGAGGAGCCAAGCTGCGGATTGTGTCATTCTTGACCGTATTCCTTTGGAGGGCAAGCACTTCTCCCTGATATTCCAACAACCGTTTCCTGATGCGACCCTGAATGCGATCTATTGATGTTTTTACCCTCTCAAGCAGAGCATCCAGTTCAGCTTCGCTTTCCTGACGCTCTTTCTCCAACTGTTGCACACGTTTCATCCGCTGGTCGATCTCGCTATCAACGGATGCTGCGGTCGCATCACTCTTTGATGCAAGTGCCGTCTGGTAGTTCTTGGCGTCCTCAAGTACCTCGGCAGACTTCTCATTCAGCGCCTCCAGAATCTCCTCGAATCGTGGGAGTGCGTCGGTCAGGTACTTTGCCAGCTTTTGGTATTCTTCAACTGCACTCTCGACATCATCTTTCTTTTGTCCAATGGCTGCGCGAGTTTCTCGTACATGATCGATAAGATACGAGAAGTAGCTCTCTATATCGGTGCTTGCACGCGCAAACTCAGCAGTTTTAGCCCGGAGCTTCCGTCGATATTCTTCTTTCAGCGAATAGAGCTCCGAACTCTTCTTCACCTCTAAGTCATGGGTGGCAATCTCGGTACTCGACTTCATGGCACGAATCCTCTCGTCCCACCTCCGTTTCTCAAGAGTAACGATGTTCTCGAGAACCTTGAGCTGTCCCTGTAGATTATCTGCCACAAGAGTGCCTAACTCCTCCATCCTCCCGACTCGGGCTAACAGATCATCCCGGATCTTCTGGAATGCCTCACTTTCTGCAAGCGCCTGTTGTGAGTTGAATACCTCTTCTAGGCGATTGGGCGTGTGGCTTGGTTCCATCTCGGTGACATGCTGTCCAACCTCAGAAACCGCATCGGGTGCATAGAGGTTTTGGACACTACGCTCTTCTGTGGTCATCTCATCCATCAGAGCAAGCACCTTTTCGACGACCGGGGGCACATCCTTCGGTTCACTTACTTCATTGCTGATAGTCCTACGAACTTCGGATAGACGGGCTTCGTGTGTGAAGGAAAACGTCTTCGACTCCTGACTTGACGCTCCCAACAGCACAGAGTTCTCAGGTGATGTTTGGACAAGCCAGAACGGGAAGGACACCCGCGCGAGCGTCTTTAGTGTTGACCTTTCGGATTCTCTAGATATCGCCCAGATGAAAGCCATCGTGGCTTGCACCGCTTCACTTTCAGGAGCCAGAGTCGCCCCATGTTTTCTGTACAGAAACTCAATTGCAATCTGCCGAACCAAACGAACCACCTCACAAGCATATTACCATTCCAGTCATCATAGTTATGTCTTTCTCACTGGCGAACGGATAAATTCCTAGCATGGTGATAAATTCATGTTTTTTGTAGGGAATTCTCCTGCTGTTGAACCTCGTGGCAACAATTCCAATGATACAAGAACCATTGCGAGTGAATGGCATGCTTCAATTCACCTCCTTGTATGCCGGCAATTGCATAATATCCTTGCGACCAACTTGTAGGCAATCAAAAAACAAAGATTGGAGTTGGCGACAGCTGTGAGAGAACTAAACAAAGATAGACGTTTCGTAGTCGGTGCTCATATACAACCGGACAGTACTATGACACAAGGTCGAACGACACACGTTGCTGACCATACAGAGTCGTTCCCAGTGCCGTTTCTGGGATGGCAACACTCGGGTGTCCTGATCTGTCCAGCTTACAATAAACGGTTAAATGAATGCACATGGACAATGACGTAACATATAAGTGTTATAAACAATAGTTAAGTATGAATGAATGGATCTTGGTCAAAGGAAAAATTGTAGCAACCCAGCTTGGGACATTTGGATCTACAGCGAAGGTGTATGGATACGTCGTAATAAGAAAAGGTGATGGCAAAGATGTCAAAGTCAAGGTGGACTCACGCACCGAATACGATAGTCTTTCGGTGGGAGATTCTGTAGAGGTCTACATGGTGGAACTAGGAGAAACGGGAATCCTTCTTGCGCGGAGGGTGATTCTTAATTCAGGACCATTCTATACGACCGGTGACGAATCAGTAGAAGTCTCAGCATAAGGTCGCAATGAAACGGGGAATCGAAGGACACTTCATTGAAAAATGCACAAATATATACACCAAGATGTGCGTCTGGTAATACATTTAGAGGCATCTAGATTTTTTGACATTATTACTACCTCATACAACACGCTGTAAAGAGAACTATTGGCGGAAGGTAGGGGAGATTACAAAGTATTTATTTCGTTTGAAACTGATTTGATAATGAAGGTAGGAACGTGACAGTCATTGCAGTTGAATGACCAACTTTTGCTGCATTGTATTTGCAGCTTGTCCATTTCGACCAACAGGACACAGCGAATCCTATCAAAAAGTTGATAGATAGGATCATTGAGATGGGTGATGACTACAAGAGTACTGAGAAAGAACTCGTGTATTTTTTCATAGACTTGGTGATAAGGATATTAGAATCCGACTCTTAATGCATTTGAAAGATGAAAGCGGGATGGTCAGGGCAGTCGCAACCAATCTGCTGGAACGATCTGGGCACTGAAACGTTCCAGTTAATCGAGTCAGGGAAAAGGGAGCCAAGAGAACGGCAAACAAATCTCAGCTGTCTGGACATTGCTATCCAAACTGTGCGAGAGGTGCAGTAGATTTGCTGGAAAAGCAATCGGGAGATTGAAAATGATTGGATTTATCTGAATTACCACCTGTCAATATGTGTGAAACCAAATGCGGAGGATGAAAGGAGCATGACACTTCAAATCAGGGTGCCTCCTACCGATGAGATTGAAAGACTCTGCAAGAGGTATCATATTCGTAAGCTGTCCCTTTTTGGTTCAGTATTGAGAAGTGATTTCGATCAGGACAGCGATATTGATATCCTTGTCGAGTTCGAGTCGGGAAAAACCCCTAGATTCTTCAAGCTGATAGACATCCAAGATGAGCTCAGCGATCTTTTTGGGAAGCAGGTAGACCTTCGGACGCCTAATGACTTGAGTAGGTATTTCCGAGATGATATCCTTGAAACAGCAGAGGTCCAATACGATGCAAGAGGATGAGGTGCGGCTACGACATATGCTGGATGCTGTTATGGAAGTCATCGAATTCACGGACGGAAAGAGTCGTAGAGACCTTGAAAAGAACAGAATGCTAATGCACGCAGTCGTCAGGCTATTCGAGGTGATTGGCGAAGCAGCCAATGGGATGTCTGAAGAGTTTCGAAAGAAGCACCCAGATATACCATGGAAACTTGAGGATTTGCCAGCTCTGCATGATTGTCTGAAGAAGATTGTCTGATACTGCAACTGTACTGATCTATGAAACCTGTAAGAAATGAAGGACTAGACTTGTTTTTAAAAACGAGAACTGAATAAATGGAAACCAGAAAGAAGGTAGAAACATAGAATCTTGACGACTTCAGACCGGATAGACATCCTGCGCGAGGATCTTGAGGAATTCCTGTTCACACTCCCTGACTGGTACACTCTCGGTGCCAGTCCTGTGTACAATGACGACTTCTCAGGACTCGCAGACCTGTCCACTGCACCTATCTCTACTTTTGTCACAGCTGCACTGGGAAGACCCACTCCCGGTATTGTCACCAGGAAACTGACGTCCTTGTCACCGTCCTTCTTCAACTCCTCTATCACCCGGACTATCCTGGCATCGTACCTCTCCTTTCTTTTCTCCAGACCCTCTATCTCAGTGAGCAACTCTGTGATGATCATCCGCTGACTCTCACTCACACTCTCGAAGGATGCACGTTGGTCTTCACTGAGGTCCTCGTAGTCTCCATCCAGTGCTCGAAACACGGTCTCACGACTCTGTTTGGTAAACACGTCTTTGAGGGCTAATTGGATCAGTACTGTACGCAAGAACCCTGTGTCTGAGCTCGTCGGTGAGGACAATCCTTGGGTTGTGAGGCACCGTGGGTCTGAGTTTCAGACCTTTTCGACCTCCTTCAGAGTAGGCCTTGCGCCAAGGGTAGACCGCCGTATGTCCATCCTACAATGAACAGTTCATCTTCTTGGGTACCCCTTAGTGGAGTCTGATGACCCCCCAAGAACTCCTAGATAGGCAAGAACTCTTAGATAGAAACCAACCTGTCTCGCAACGGATAAGATTTGAGGGATGGCTTCTCATGAAAATCAACATATCGCATACCTGTGAGATACGTGCCTTTGAGGCTGGGATGTCCTTGAAGTGGTGCAAGGGCATCCCTTTGAATCTTGGTACCTGAAAGACCCAACCTTCAGGTGCGTGTGTTATCCAGACACACCCATTAGCCATCGTGAACTAGAATTGTACTCAAAAAGGAGGAAATAGACCTCACATTCGGTTGCCCCCGCTCAGCAGACGGTCGGCCCCTTCAAAAATAGATGGCCCACAGATGATGATCGCTCTTACAACCGTACGTTTCTTACAACCCTTACAGCTCTAGGTACCGTGCGAGATGCACTTTGAATTCGCTTGCCTCGGGTATTAGTAGCAGTGAGCTGAATACCTCGCCGGAGCTCGGTACTTACACCCCTGCCCTATTAACCTGCTCTTCTAGCAGAACCCTCGTTTCGTGACTACGCGTCGCTGTCACCAGCCCCGCGCTCCTTCGGTAGGACCGTCACTTAAGTGGTCAACTATTTTCCGGTCTGGCTTCACGCTTAGATGCATTCAGCGTTTATCCATTACGACTTAGCTACCCCACGCTGCCCTATCGGACAATGGGTACACCATTGGTCGCGACATTACGTTCCTCTCGTACCGGTAACATCTTGCCGTCAGTTGACCAACACGCCCAATAGATAGAAACCAACCTGTCTCGCAACGGTCTAAACCCAGCTCACGTTCGGTTTTAATCGGTGAGCACCCGCACCCTTGGCGCCTTATGCAACGCCAGGATACCAAGAGCCGACATCGAGGAAGCAAGCCGCGGGGTCGATATGAACTCTTGCCCGCGACGACTCTGTTTAGGGTCCCTAGTCGGCGCTACTCAGCAAGGAATTGAAGTAAGCGTGAACGTTTCTCAGGATGGCTCACCCCAGAAGCTTCCCCATCAAGGAAACGTTTTAGATTCTCGCGTCCTGTTAGATACATTTGCCACACATCTCTACCATTTGGTAGGTAGAAGCCAAAGTGGATTCCATCTTTTTCAAGGATTTCGCCTGCTATCTTAAGTTTCTCCAAGTTTTGGTTGTAGAAACTAAATTGTGGTTGTTTGTCCGTGTTACGAGTTGCTGATCCTTCAGCATCAGCAAAACCACGCACCCACGCTCGTTGATTTCGAATACTCCACAGACGGACTATTCCAGGTCTTTCGAATAATACTCGAAGGGTTTCAACGAGTTTTTTGTCCCATACCTGAATACGATACTCAGGTCTGGTACCACGTCGTTTGACTCTAATTTCCTTTTCAGGAATCTCAAGTCTGAGTGCAGGCATAATTAAGTCAGTGAGCCATCGTTCTGATTTAGACTCGATGTCAAAGACATATCCTTCTTTTCCACCTTGGCCAAGGTGGGCATCTTCAGTAATGCCTGCGAGATAGGCTATGTTTACGCTGGCTAACATTGTTTCAGTGATGCGATCTGTACCCTTGAACAACTGTTCAATGTACCTTCGAACCAGAGTTTCTGGTCTATCCAGATTCTCCTTCTCAAAGTCTTCATCATCTGATATGTCCCAACGTTCCATTTTTTTCCACTCATTAAATGGCAATGATGTATTTATTATCCTCGCCTTTTGACGACCGGCTAGAGATTACCCCTGGGGTAAGTTTTTTGTCATGTCTACCGCCCTACAATTGGCATGTAAACGTTCGCTAGGCCAGACTTTCGTCCCAGGATCCGTTGCTGTTAGGGATCCTGTCAGGCGGACTTATGCCCTTGATCTCGACGAGACGTTTCCGTCGCCTCTGAGTCCACCATTGGTCAGGGCTGATCTCTTGTCAGCCCTGTGCCGCCCCAGCCCAACTGCCTATCTGCCGGTGTCCCTAGACTCGCTTGGTCTAGGTTAGCCATCCCCAATACCATAGTCAGTATTACACGGTCGCATCCACACGTCCCGGAGAACGTGCTTCGTCGCTCCTGACTATACTCTGTATGATATCAGAAATGGCAACGACAGACTGCGTAGTAAACCTCCGCAGTGACTTCTCTTCCCATTGGGCGTACATACACTGTTCGGTATGGTGTGGGTTCACCCGGTTCCTCCTGGGGACAGTGGGGACCTCATTGCTCCCTTCATGCACGTCGGCATTTAACCGACAAGGCATTTGGCTACCTTAAGAGACTCATAGTTAGTCCCGGCGTTAACCTGTGCTTCGACCCATTTCTGAGTTTTAACAGACAGGCACAGACCAGGATTCACTGACTGTACTAACGGTTTCCCGCTCGCAGTCAGCTATGTTTGTATTAAACAGTTGGGACCCCTGAGTTACTAAGACCTAGGAAAGCTTGCACTAACCCAGGCACGGCATATCCCGAAGTTACGCCGCTAATTGGCCGATTTCCCTCAGGAGGAGTGACCCGGATACACCTTGGCCTTCTCAGCCAGGGAACCTGTGTCAGTTCTGGGTACGGACTCGGAGAATCCTTCCGGATCTGTTTTTCAAGGTCACCAGGAATGAGCCAAACGGGTGTCCGACCACCCGCTATTCCACCCTTCACCTACTTCTCACCATTACGGTACTCGGTAGGCTTATAGTGTTAAACACAGCGAGAGCTGCGTTTGGCCTGTCCAGATGAGTCACAGACCCGGCTTTACGTTACCGTGAAATGTATCTCCGAGGTTCAGGAATATTAACCTGATTCCCTTTCGTGACGCTCGAGTTACGACGCCACTTAGGACCGACTAAGCTTCGGCTGATGACGCATCGCCGAAGAACCCTTTCCCTTTCGGTGACATGGATTCTCACCATGCTACGCTGTTACTACCGCCAGGATCATCAAATCTGGCAGGTCCACGGGACCTCACGGCCCCACTTCTACCCTACCAGATCGCTCCGCTACCAGATCACACGATGGTACTCGTGTGCTGTATGGTCTCGGTGGCCGGATTGAGCCCCGTCCATTTTCAAGGCCGAGAGCCTCGGTCTGTGAGCTGTTACGCTTTCGTTCGGGGATAGCTGCCTCTAAGCTCACCCCCAGACTGTCTTGGGCTCTCGACTCCCTTCTTCACCGCACTTATCCGGCACTTAGGGACCTTAACCATACTCTCGGTTCTCCCCATCTCGGCCTGCCGGGCTTACCCCGGGCACCCGTCTCCCACCGTCTACAGTTCATGCAGCTTCGGAGTTTTCGGGAAGGTGAAGGACTTGACGTCCCCCGGGCGCTTCCAAAAGTGCTCTACACCACATGATACCTCGAGTGGGGCTTGGCTACGACCAACTTCGCGGAGAACGAGCAATCACCAGTCTAGATAAGCCTTTTACCCCTTCGCGCAGGTCAACGGAACGAGTTGCACGTCAGAACCCTTTCGGGCCTCCACCGAGCTTTCGCCCGGCTTCACCCTGCCCACGCCAAGATCGACTGGTTTCTCGTGTCACGGCTGTGACTACAGGCACTTATCACACCTCGCCCCTCACCCGAAGGCTGCGGGCTTGTCGGTTTCCCTTCGCTTACGACTTCATGTCTTAATCTCGCCACGTCCGTGAACTCCCTGGCCCGTGTTTCAAGACGGATGATGCTAATCCGATCGTCTCGGCTCCTACACACGGATCACTCCGTTTTCGTTCGCCGAGAGTCTACTCTTTTAATCAGCATCCTTTGTTTAGACTGTTGGTTTCAGGTGCTTTTCACCCCGCTTCCGCGGCTCTTTTCAACTTTCGCTCGCGCTACTAGTTTGCTATCGGATTGGCATAATATTTAGGCTTCCCAGATTGCGACTGGGACGTTCACGCGAGAAGACCAACCCGCGCTACTCGGGAACACAGGAAACGCCCGGACTTTACGACTACGGGGGTTTCACCCTCTCCGCCGCCTCGTTCCAGAGGACTTCGTCTTAGGTCCGTCGGCGATAGATCCCGTGCCCACACACCACATCTCCCATCACTCTTCGCAATGGGATTCGGTTTGGCCTGTTCCCCGTTCGCTCGCTGTTACTAGGGGAATCACTATTGTTTTCTTTTCCTGCTCTTACTAAGATGCTTCAGTTCGGAGCGTTCCCACTCCAGCTGCGACACTGGAGCCACATGGGGTATTAACCCATGCGAGGAAGTCCCATTCGGGCACCCCCGGATCAAAGGCTTCATGCGCCTACCCAGGGAATATCGCTGCTTGTCACGCCCTTCATCGGTTTGCCAACCAAGCCATCCACCAACAGTCATACAGCAAATAGCAAATTTACTCATGCACCCGGCACAGTAATACCTGCTGCGCAGAAAGAATCTGCGTTGTCCAAGGATTGTAACTATTCAATATACCTCAGTGTACGATTGTCGATCATCCTCTGCAGTCCCGTCGACCAGCCTTGGTGATGCACGGCATCAGCTGACGGACGAATGACTTGTCCTCCATTGCGAGTGACCCGGCGGGGTCTGTTCGTAATGGATCCCCTCATCGAGGGCCTGTTGTGCCGGTGGCACAAGAGGTGGTCCTCTCGGCGGAGCCTCGGGTGAGGACTTTGGACAGGAGCACACCGATGGAAACATGGTGTGCGCTCCGGCAGCCAGATTGGCTGCGGATTTAAACGTTGCTATGTGTCGAGGTTCGCCAGAGCGATTTTCAGTCACGACCTTGCTGAAGCCGTGATAACAAGCTTCTACTCGACATGAGCAAAGGTACTCGCGAAGAATTTGCAATTAAACCTTACGCAAGGACAAGGGGTTGTCAGGGGGAAGAGGGGCTCTTACAGGTCGAGGGCGCTCAACT
Source organism: archaeon (assembly GCA_024275415.1). Taxonomy (GTDB): domain Archaea; phylum Asgardarchaeota; class Thorarchaeia; order Thorarchaeales; family Thorarchaeaceae; genus MP5-2226. The sequence continues at coordinate 56,911 of JAJRZD010000019.1, read as the reverse complement.
GGTGCTTGATGAGCTGGGAGATGCCTTTCTTGGCGAGGTCGAGCATCTCGTCCAGCGCCTGCCTGTCGAAGGTAGAGTGTTCGCCTGTCCCCTGCACCTCTACATACTCGTCATCCAGCATGACGATGTTCATGTCCACTTGGGCTGCCGAGTCCTCCACATAACAGAGGTCAAGCAGGCACTCGTCATCGACCACACCCACGCTGACAGCAGCCACGTTCCCTCGCAGGGGGAGGTCGGGAATGATGTCCATGTCGATCATGTAAGCAAGGGCATCGACCATAGCGACATAGGCGCCAGTGATAGAGGCAGTCCGTGTGCCGCCGTCTGCTTGGATCACGTCACAGTCCACCTTGATTGTCGTTTCGCCCATCCGGTTCATATCGACTGCTGCGCGGAGGGAGCGTCCGATCAGGCGTTGTATCTCTTGGTTCCTGCCCGAGACCTTGTGGCGGTTGGTACGCTCGTTCGTGGCACGCGGGAGCATCGCATATTCAGCGGTGACCCATCCCTGGCCGGTGCCATTGAGCCAACTGGGAGTGTTTTCTTCCACGGTGGCCGTGCATATGACTTTCGTGTCCCCGGTCGATATGAGGACTGAGCCTTCTGGGTGTTTGAGGTAGTTGCGGGTTATGGTGACAGGTCGTAGTTCGTTGTTTGCTCTGCCATCGGTTCTGGTCATTGTTGGTGCCTCTACGGGATACGGATTTATACAGCTATTAAGAGATGTCGGAAAAGGTTTCTCCCAAGAGAGAAGGAATCATTCAATTAATAGGTCGGGTGTAGATTCATATTCTGAAACGTACATCATCGGGGTGCATAAAGATTGAGGAGCGAGAAAGATGGATATTGGCCGTAGGTTTGACGCAGCCCTTCAGGACACCATTGAGGAATGGAAGAAGCGGGATGAGGTGAAAGGCATCTTCACCTACGGGTCCGTGGTGAAAGGCACCGCTACGATGGGCTCAGATCTTGACCTTGTCATTGTCTGGAAGGATGATGAGGCGCCTGCAAGGCTGATAGCTGAGCATAGAGGGATCAAGATAGACATGGATTTCATCCCAAGCGCCAAGTTCGAAGAGATATTCGACGAGTACGAAGACCATGCATTCGTGATTGCAGGGGTCGTAAGCAGGCTGAAGAGCGCTAGGGTCGAGTTTGATGAAGACGGGGACGTGCAGAGATGGATAGAGCGTGCCAAGTCCTATCAATGGCCTGAAAAGACCATGCAAAAGATCAAACAGATTGCACTTGAGGAGCTGACCCGTGCGGAAGGACATCTTGCAGAGAACGATATCGAATCGGCGGTGCACGAGATGAGGGGTGGGATATTCGACCTGAGTCGCTTGATCATCATGCGCAACAACATCTTTGACATCATCAAACCTTCAGAGGTGCTTTCCAACATCCGGCTGCTGGATCCGACGATGTACAAGCTCTTCCTGAGAACCTTCAGGCTCAAGGGCATGGAAGAGAAGCAGCTTGTCGAGATCCTTGAGATAGTACGGGAGTGGCTTGAGAGAGCAGTTGAACGGCTTGAGGAGAATGAGAACGTCACACCTGAGAGTCCCACAGGAGCGCATCTGATTCAGGCACAGCGGAACTATTATGGAGCACAGACATTGACGTTCAATGGGGATTATGAGCTTGCAGTCCTTGAGATGCGTAGGGCGATGACGATGATCGGGCTGGCATTACTGACTTTGAAGGATGCATACAAGTCAGGGGACTCGTTGATGGCGAATCTACGGGAGCACGAGCCCGAGTATTATGAGAAGGTCATGCTCGAGTTCGGCGCCTATGACCTGCTTCCGAAGGGAATACAGAGGGGGATTGCTGAAGCAAGATTCATAGCAGACAGGCTCTGAGCGACTGTTCCCGGAGCTAGATTGATTAAGCAAGGCAAGGTAGCATCATCACAAGTGAAGGCGATGTCTGAGAAACAGGTCGAGATAGTCAAGTTGCTTAGCGTGCCACTGTCTCGCACAAAACAACTGACTTTGGAACATGATTTCAATGTGTATGCAGATGCCACAAATTTCGCCATCAAAACGATCTACAAGGAAGGGATTGGCAACAAGTCCAAGGCGGAGAGGTTCCTGCACGATAGAATTGTGACAGGGTTCCTTGTCCGGAAAGTGGGAGGGCAGGAAAAAGATAGCCTTCAGTCCTTTGGAAGACGTTTTGAGGATAGACTGGTCGCCAGGTATTTCCCAGAACAACACCTTGGTAGGACGGGTCATGGTACCATAGAAAAGATTCGCGTTTCAGAGGGGACACGGATTGAATTTGTGCATCTATACGCGAACCAGTTTGTAAAGGACGTGATTCGGAGCGCAGCTGCAGAGATAAGTAGGCATCGCCAATTATCAAAGATGTTGGTCAGCATAAGAGGGAAAATACCACACTTCAAGCATGGCACTATAATCCTTTCGGGGATGCTCGTTGATGTGTTCGAGAAGGCTGTCGAGGTGCTTACGCTATCGGGGGAGAAGGTTCCCATCCCATTCGACAAACGAAGTAGAAATTCTGAGCGGGAAACCCTTCAAGCGATTGTTACTGGTAAGAGGAAGTACGGACGGGTGCGGCTGATTATGCACAAGGAGGGATTCCTGAACATCGACCTGAGAGTGTTCTCATAGGGGAATGCCTGATTGCTGAAGGATGCAGACTGCCATCATCCCCGCACATAAAAACTGCACTTTAACTCAAGTCCCACTCGGCAAGAGTTCCTGAGAAATCGGTCGCGTAGAAATATTCTGCAGACGGGTGCCATGCCAGAGAGGAGATACCAGTTCCTGCCGTTTCGACAGCAAAAGGAGTGTTGGATGAGAGGTCCCAGATTCTAATCGTTCGATCCCAGCTGCCTGAAACCAAAAGTGTTCCGGAGGGGTCGATAGATAGCGAACTCACTATATCGTTATGTCCTTTCAATTCGTGGACATCCCGTGCATTCTCAAGAGAAACAGAACGGATAACCCCATTGTGTAGCCCCAGATATACTCTCGAATCATTGGGCAAGAAGGACATGGATCTAATCCGTTCCTTCTGGCGCACCAGATCCTTCAACAGGTTATACGAGTTCAAATCCCAGACCTTGACCGACCCGTCCCAAGAGCAAGTTATCAGGTATGTCCCATCAGATGCGAAAGCAAGGCCTGATATATCACGGATGTGAGCGGAGATGTTCCTCATGCATTTCATTGATTTGAGAGAGAACACTTTCACCAGTCCATCTCGTGTGCCGACTGCACCTCGTGCGGTTTTGTCATGTACCGCAAGTGCTTTCATTTCAGATGTGTGATTGAGTACTGATTTCTCTTGGCTGCCCTTTGTGCTGCTCCACAGTCTAGTGGTCGTGTCCCAGCTGGATGAGATAATCCGAGTGCCCTCATGAGTGAAAGCAAGGGACGATATCATGGATTGATGTCCTGTGAGAGAACGAAGGAGTTTTCTGGTCGTAGGATTGATGAGAAGTATTCTTGCGTCGCTTGTGCCACAAGCTATCCGATCTCCCTTTGGGGTGATTGCCAAATGGGTGAGGGGAACCTGTTTGACTCCGGTTAGCCTGAAAAGGATCCTTTTTTCCAAGTTTCTCACACCAGACCAACCCTAATATTAGAGAATCCAATGTTTAAAACTGTGTACCATATCTACTCACGACGACGGAACCTGATTGCAGCCACCGTGAACACTGGGAGAAGGGCGATGAGAACAATAGTAACGGACGGAAATGGTGCATCTGGAAGATAAGAGTCAGAGTTGGTGACTAGGAATGTTTCCACGACCTCTCCAACCGCCTGAAGGCTGTTCGGGTCGCAGTTCTCAGGAGTGTCGTTCAGCGTATGCCAAGTTTCTGGGAATGGATAGTGTATCAGGTCTACTGCGGGAATACCAGCATCGAGGAACGGTCGGTGGTCGTCAAGGATAGACGCCCCGGGGGAGTCCACAAAGATGTCATCATTATCCAGATCCTTTGCAGTGGTCCAGATAGCGTCCTGAAGGCTATTGGTGGAGCTGACCTCACGGGGGATGACCAGATTAGCGTCGCCGACCATGTCTAGCAGGATCATACCAGTGATATTAGCGCGTTTCTGCTAATCTAACTGGTCTACATAATATGTTGAGCCGACAATCCAGTCCCACCCATTGATATTACCTGAATCCTCAGCATCAAAGAATACAAACTCCACGGAGCCCCTGATGCTTTCGGGAAGAACTCTAGCAAGTTCTAGTAAGACACTGGCTCCACTGGCGCCATCATTTGCACCAAGAACGGGAAGAGTCCTGTCAGTTGGGTCAGACTCCTGATCTGCATAGGGGCGGGTGTCATAGTGAGCACCTACCACAAAGAAGGAGGGTGATCTTGATGGCCATTCAGCGACTATGTTTGTAATGAATGTGTCCATATAAGTGAAGGTCTGGAGAGATACAGTCCAGCCGATCTGCTCAAGCTCATTAATGATGTAGTTCCTACATTTGGTCAGATTATCAGAGCCAGGGGGGCGTGGTCCAAAGTCAGTTTGAGCCACGAGATGGTTGAATGCTTCTTCACCATCAAAGGAGGGTGTATAATTGGCTTGGCTTGCTCTATAGGGCAGTCCGGGCACGAGTAATAATATGATGATGGCTAAGGTCACTCTCATAAATAGTCACGACCACCACATCAGATGCACGACTGACCTTTGAGTTTTATTATTGCTTCTTCAAGATACGGGACTGGATAGTTGTCCGGACAAATCGTGGAATCTCACGTGGAAGGTTTCGCACTACCAGCGCAGGGATGTCGGAATAACCAATTTCGCCTCGGGCAAGTGCTGCTAACAATTCAGAGGACATCTTGAGTGCCTGTGCATGGATAAGTACGGATTCAGCAAATGAAGTACCCTTGAGGGCGGCCCGTTCCGCCATGGCGAAATTGGCTGCAAACTCATCATGACATAAAGCCTGATACTCAATAAGGTGCTTCTCCAGATAGAGGTCTTGGTCAAGACATCTCTTTATCACTGCGGCTGCAAGCTGACCTGATCTCATCGCATAAGCAATTCCCTCCCCCATCATGGGATCCACAAACCCTGCTGCATCACCCACTAGCAACGCGCGTCGAGTATAGTTCTTTCCCAGAATGCCATCACCGCCAAGGAAGTAGGTACGTTTCTTGTCGGTCTTCAGGTCGATACCAATGCGAGCCTCTAACTTCTTCCTGAATGACTCGAAAATTGGACGCAGGGGATGCATATGTACGCTGGCACCCGCGATACCAATAGCCAAGTGTTCTTTCTTCGGGAACATCCATCCATAACTGATTCTCCCATCGACGGGAATAATCTCAAGGATGGACGGATCGCCTCGAGTTGCTTCCATAACACCTTCATGCCCCACATGGAAATCTGCCTCCATGCCCAGTCCGATTCTGAAAGGGTTTTTTCGCTTCGGCCTGAGCCCAAGGGATCGGCTTACAATTGAGTTCACGCCATCAGCGCCAATTAGGAATTTTGCTTCGAGTTGGTCACCGTTCCTTAGTTTGACCTGTGCATGATGTTCGGAGGTGGATGCCAAAACAACTCGGGCGTTCTCATGGAGTTCAGCACCGGCAGCTTCGGCTCGCTTCGCCAAGAATTCATCGAACAGGCTCCTGAATACAGTGATGCCAATCAGTCGGTCTGATTTGAATTGTGCCTCCTTTCCATCGGGTAGTACAAAACGGAGGCCATGGATCATCTGTTCTACGATGCGTTTGGGAATCTTCCCACGGACTATGTGAAGCCCACGGGCCATGACTGCCCCTCCACATGGCTTATCGCGAGGAATGGTGAATTTCTCCAATAGTGCGATCCTGATCCCTGCTCTGGCTAGTTCATATGATGCAATCGAACCAGCTGGGCCTGCCCCTACCACAATGACATCATAGTCCACTTCGCTGACGACCTCCATGTTCATCAATCAAAGCCTAATACGTCCGGTAGGACGATGAATGCGAGCGGATTTAGGTTTGGCGATTCCAGCACACACTGCTTCATGCTGTTTCCAGAAGAGGGCGTAGTCCCAGCCGTCGCATAATCTTGCCGCCAGGAGTATCCGCTTCAATGTCACGCCCGGCTGTAATTCCGGGAACGTTCCTGCGCCCGACTTCAACGAATCCGTAGGCTTGGATCAACATGAGGGAGGGTGTGTTCTCCTCAAATACCTCACAATATACCTCTTCTATGCCAGCATCGATGAAATACTCAGATGCTATTCGTATCAGCGCAGTAGCGACACCTCGTCTCCGACGGTTGGGAAGGACACCAATCCCAGTGATCTCACCATATATCGACTCATCATCTCGCTCGATAAAACATGCAATGAATCCCACGAGCGTGTCCCACATCTCTGCCACGAATACGCCCTCAAAGTCCAGCTTCTGTGCCTCTTCAACGGTCAGAGGTGAGAATGGGTCGGGGGATGCGATGAAGCATCTGTTGTAAAGATCAACGAATTCTTCAATCTCGCTCCGTTGCAACTGTCGGGTATGGATGTATTTTGGAACCTCCTTATGTTCCCACCATTCCGCGGCCAAAGCCAATGCCTGTTCCGCGTTTGCCTTCATGACCAGATATGCCTTCTCTTGTTTTTCAGACGAATGAGAGGGACTCTTCGACTTCATGAAAGACACACCCGATTGAAAGTATGAATTGCTATACATAGAGTCGGTCTATTGAACGCACAGCCGCCTCTATCTCCTTCTCAATTGCTTCTACGAGGAGAGGATCCTGTTCCCCGCTCTTCTCGGACTCGTCCTTCTGCTCACTTTTCTGACCAGTATGAAGATTCCCATCACAGGCAACGATGGTCGCTGCTTCAAGACCATGGGTCTGTGCAAAAATGAATAACAGCGAGCTTTCCATCTCCACACATTTCACATTGGCACGCGTCCAAACATCCAGCTGTGATGTTTCAGGAGTGACATAATAGACATCGCTGGTCCAGCAAATCCCTGTATGTACTCGTTCGGCGGGCAGGAGATTGTTGATCTCCTCGTACAGTACGTTATACCAGCGCGGGGTCGCAATAGCAGGATACTCCATTGGAGCGTAGTTCAAGCTTGTTCGTTCATCACGCACACATCCAGTGGGCACCACTACGTCCCCCGTTTTCAAGGCGGGATCAACGCCTCCACAAGTACCAATACGTATAAAGACCCTAGCACCTAGATTCGCGAATTCTTCCACACATATGTGAGTCGTTGGGGTGCCCATCCCAGTCCCAGAAATAGTCACTGGTACACCACCGGGAGTGTAGGCACGATAGGTAAGAATCCCTCGATAGTGGGCTACCTCCTCTGCGTCCTTCATCTTAGACCCGATTATAGGAACGCGGTCAGGGTTTCCAGCTATAAGCACAACGTCATGCACATCACCTTCTCCGGCTCTGATGTGAGGCTGTATCCTGCGTTTCAAGGAAATCACCATCAAGATGAACAGGAGATTCCCTTTTCATTGTTGGGCTTTCGGCTACTGACTCTCCATCCGAAGAACAATGCAGTCCACACATACCCACCTACTTCCAATACGAAATGTCATACCGTAGCTGGGCGTGTTTGTCCCGCACTCATCACACGGTCCACTATGATTCTTGTAATTCTCCGACAGAAATACCAGAAGCAGTGAGTAGAGATTGGTGATTTTCGAAGACACTTGCAATGACGAGCCACTCCACAAATGATTCATTGTACGGCGCCTTATTAGCACCACAAGGATTTGCGACAACTTTCAATGCTAACTTGTTGTGGACTCAATGTACTATCAAACATCCACACAACACCTATTATCTCTTGAAGTCCATAAAATACTCCAAGACTGACAGCTGTCGGTTACTATATTCGAGGAAGCAATTGTTATGGTTGAGTTCGTTTATTACTGCTATCGATGCGGGGCAGAGAATCGACTTTCTCTCCCAGCACCGGATGCCCCTGACTACCACCATACAGATCTGAAATGTGGGTCGTGTGGTGACGGGACAAAAGTACTACTGTCATCATGTCCGAATCCTGAATGTAGTCATTATGTATTCTGGATAAACGATATCTAGATTCCCGATGTGGTCGTCGGGTTTGCCAAGTACATGGTTCACAACATGCAAACTATGATTGACAAGGCTGCACTTCAAGGCGCCTCTATCTCCATTGATACGCCGGACAAATACCCCATCAATGCAAGATGCCCATGCGGAGCCGATTTTGCAGTGGAAATCAATATCCCGGACTTGGATTGAGAAGGAAAAGAACCCGCCTAGCGAGAGGGAAAGCCCCTTAGACATGGTAGTAGGATATGTAGCTCGCCATCTTGGGGAATAGTATCTCAAGCAGAGTCTTTTCTCCCGGCCGGATTAGAAAATCCATCTGTCGGTCATGAAGTTCTTCTATCGAGGCATCCCCAAGGAGCAAATGGAGGAATGCCTGTGGCGGGATTCTTATGTTCGTATATGCGTCTACCGGCTGCATCCCGATGTCGGCTATGTGTTTCACGTTCCCCTTTTCAATACTGATCTGGTAGCAGTTGTTGTAGGTATTGATGAAAACATCTCGTGTTAGTTCGCTGAACATTGATGCCTTCAATCGCTTGTCCAGGACGGGGCATATCTTCTGGATAAAGCTCACCACGTTCGGAATCTTCACCTGATATTTCCAGCCTCGGTTCACAAGTCCACCATAATCCATCGCTATCTTTCCAAGGTTCGATGTCGTATCACCAGCGATTTCGATAGCAGAAGCATTGGAATCCGTGGCTCTACTCTTGAGGAATTGAAGTGTTCGCATGACAGAATCGTAAGACTTGATGCTTGATTCACTCACTCTGATTGATTGTACGGATTCAGCATCAGAATCCTTGGCTTCATTGATACGGAAATAGCCATCAATCACGTCATTTCTTTCTAGGACGAAAGTTTCTACTAGTCTGTCCTCATGCATCCTAGTCAGTTCCTGTGCTTGCCAAAGTCGCACATCGCGCGCTGATGTAATCAGGAGCCGTGACTGCATCTCGGAAAATAGTCCCATCAAAGCAGAGATGTCCGCAGATGATGCAGGACGAACCCGGATTCCCATATAGGGCGGTACATCCTCAGTGGAGATGTGAGGAATTGCAGAAGGGAGTATTGTTATGAACCGCCCGAGTGGCAAGATGAATTCGTAGCCATATTTTCTATAGAAATAAGGGATACCTTGAATCGTAGCAATATCATAGTAGCCTGTTTCCAGCTGATGTTCGAAGAACCTGTAAAGGAATGCGAACATTCCCCTAGTTCGGTATGACTCACGAGTGCCAACGAATCCGAGCTCCAAGTTCCGTAAGGGAATCCCACCGTATGACCAGACACTTGGGATGGCACTGATAGCTGAGATTGTCTTTCCAGATTCCACATCCCGAATGAAATAGTTCATTTGCCGATTGAAATCAGGCAGGTGATTGACGAGTCGTCGAAGCATCCCTCCTGCTTCAGGGCCGTGAATTTCGTTATTGAATCTGACTAACTCATCGAGTTCTTCATCAGTTTCGACAATTCCGAACTCAAAGCCGTCAGGAAGTTCCGACCAAGGTACATCAGTTCCCATCGTTGCTCCCTCTGAGTCAAAGCGTTGCGGTTTGTCCCTCCATCTCACTTAAGATTGGTTCTATGCGCCAATCATTCGTCACGAAGAAAATCGATAGTAATCACAAGTATCTCCTCGGGAGATGAAACGACAGTCACGCCCCTCATCTTCTTCAGCGTCATCGCGTTCTGGACATCGACCTCCCTAGTTCGAATCGTGTACGCGACGCCATCCGGGGCTATAGTTTCCAGTACTGCTGCGATCTGATCCACGGGAAATAGGATGACAGGGGTTTCTCCCTTCAATGTCTGCGCGACAGCGTTTGTAATCAGGGTGTCGGCAATACCGTGGGCGATCTTTGCAGTAGAATTGGCGGTCAATGGTGCCACAACGAAGAGGTCATAATGTCCAACTTGCAATGGGCCCGCCACAAAGGGAACGTTAGCATTGACCTCGGTCTTGACCTTCTTAAACGCTAACCTTAGAGAATCCCACAGACCATAGCGCCTGAGCATCTGCTCACCAGCCTTGGAAACTATAACAGACATCTTTGTTTCAGGAAGTGCATCCACTCGTTTCATTATCTCAATGATATCTCCAATCTTGTCACCAGACCCCGTGATGCCCCAAAGTATGCGTTTCAATGTTGGTCATTCTATAGAGGGAATCCTCTCTCAAATACCTAAGCATCTATCGAGTTACATTTGAAATCATTCTTTAGTCATAATGACGCACAACGACTGGGGATCAATAGTGTATCATGCAAGTATCGGAATCACGACTCATATGAAAGTCAAGGCGACAAAATGGATTGCCGAGAATGCTGATGCGTTAGGAGCCCATTCGATATGGATTGGCGAGGATATTGGGATTGGACAGGATGTGTTCATTCTTTCTGCATCAACTTTACGCATGACCGAACGGTGTCGGGTGGGAACGGCCATAGTCCCTGTGAGCACACACAATATTGCAACACTTGCACGGGCAGCCTTAAGCCTGTGCGATATCGGTAGGGGGCGATTCGTATTCGGGACTGGGATTGGGGGGATTCAGGACTTGCAAAGGCTAGGTATCGCAATCAAAAGGCCAGTGACGGCACTCAGAGAAACTGTCCTGGCACTCAGGAATATCTGGAAAGGAAAAACGGTTTCTGCAGAATGTGAAGTGTTCAAACTGAACGGATTTGGACTGCACATCGATGCTGTAAAAGATATTCCGGTATTCCTTGGGGTACGAGGCCCACAGATGCTTCGATTGGTAGGACAAATCGCAGACGGGGCTATCTTGTCTGGCCCTCTGGACTATCTCAAGTACGCTACCAATGAGATTGATTCGTCAGCACGCATTGCTGGAAGAGATCCAGAGGACATCGAAAAGATTGCATGGCTTCCGACAATTCCAACTTTCAAAGGGGGAAAAGAGAGCCTTGCAAAGAGAGTTGTCGCAATCGTTGTTGCTGATATGCCTGAGAAGATACTGGGGATGTTGAGTGTGGATGAAGGTCGAATTCACAGATTGAGGGACGCCGTGGCTAGAAAGGGACCCGATGCAGGAGTGCCGTTCGTCAATGATGAGATGATGGACATGTTCGCCATTACAGGAGACCTGCTACATATGGTGGATATGTTCGAGAAAGTGGCTGCATTGGGAATCACCGAAGTGGTGCTTGGTCCGCCATTCACAGGAGATTGGAGGGGGGCAGTGCAAGATATTTTTAAAGAGATACGTTTGAGGAGGGAATGATCATTAGGTGGGGAGTAGCAATCAATGTCCATGAGAAACTTGATGATACCATTCGAATCGCGAAGAAACTTGATGCCGTAGGAATTGATCGACTGTGGGTGGTAGACTTCCCATCTCCTAGGTTTGCCCCAGCAGTCGCAGATGTGGTCGCATCTTGTACTGAAGCGAAAATCGGGATTGGACTTCTTTCCGCAATCCTTTACGATGCAGAAACTATTGGCGGATTCATCGAAACTCTGTCAGACTATCATGGAAACAGGTTCGATGTACTAATAGGGCCAGGGGATCAATCTGCATTGCGCTCGATCGGACAAGAAACATGGATTCCTAAAGAGGTTGTAGAAACAACCCTCGGGACGACAGTCAGGGTAAGAAACTTGCTGCAAGAGAAGGGGATTGAAGGACACGTATGGTTAGGAGCACAGGGGCCGAGGATGATCGATGCATCCCGGGAAGCTCACGGTGTGCTTCTTAATTATTCAGACCCGATGATGATAGAGTGGGCATTAAAGCAGATTAGAGAACGAGATGGAACGCACCAGACAGGAGTATTCTTTCCATCATACATCGTGTCTGAGTTAGCCGATGAACCCCCAAATGAATTCCTTTATGCGGCAGCAATTGTTGCGTTGGGTGCACCATCCAAGATAATCAAGGATATGGCATTATGGGGTATAAGTGAGGCACGAGGTGCATATAATAGAAAGGGAAAACTCAACTCTGCAGTCATACAGGCTTTTGGCACATGTAGTCTATTAAGATGGGGGGTTTTCACTACGGCAGAAGGAGTGATAGAGTACGCGAATAATCTTGATAAGATTGGCATTGATGAAATCGTATTTGGCCCGCCAATAAGCCAGTTTGAAAACTCGCTTGAGAATCTTATGGCGGCGTTTAAAAAATCAAAAAAGGCTAGAAATCAGTGATGTAAGCGCCCAGGTCTAATGCAGAAGAGGGAGCTGAGAACCCTTTTTTTCCAAAAGGCAGGTTCTCAGTTATATCGAGTATCGACTTTGAGCCTTTCTGATTGATGGTCATTATCAATTGTACCGAGTCCACACCCCTTTGCTGTTCGAGTGCTCTGAACATCCTATAGTATTCCACTTGATGATAACTAGGTGCAAGTACCCAGAGGATGATTCCGCGAGCAGATAAAAGGAATACAGTTTTGGGGAGCATTGTTGTTACTCCTAGAATTCTATGCTTCCAAGTATCATCACATATGATTTCAAAGCACAAACTTGATGCGAGTCCTAGCTTGAAAACTGTGTAGGGCAACAGAATTGACCGATTATAGAGAGTACGTAATGACGCGGCCAATCGCTTAGGAGAAACAGATATGCCACGCCTTGCAAGCGATGTTACCAAGTCGCGAGTGGATGCGCGAGATGAAAGCTTGACTGTGGAGGCAATTTCATAATCTAGTTGTGTGAAGTTCGAATCTCGTCCATGAGAGTATACAAGACGAGGAGATTCTCTGATTGAGAAGTTCTGTGCAGAATCAAGTGCTATTTTCACATCTTCAGGAAAGAGCCACTTGTCCCCCTGTAAAAGTGATAAATTACATTCTGCGCCACTTGCGATATCACGATGTACAGATATATACTCAAAGATACTTGAGGAAAGGTTTCTTACGCTGTGCAGAAAAACATCAATATTCTTCGTTCCGCCCGGAACAATCACGGACATATATCCAAGATCGGACATTGATGTTTTCAGAATCGTCTTTAAAAATGGAAAGGTCGATAATTGATTCTCGATAGAGAGCCAATCAACTCCATCTTTGATAGTGAAGAAGATGAGAACACGCTGAAGATTCCAAATCGTTTCATCAAGGAGTGCCACATAGCGGATGTCATGTCGTAATCTCAATCGTTCCAATGATTTTGAAATAGTTCTTGACGATAGTCCAAGAGTTTTGGCTAAAGATGAAATGGAAATCCGCGGATTGTCCGATAGTATCTTCAATGTATCTAAATCCTGTTGATTTATTGGCGCATCTGGAAATGAAAATGCAAATGAATAGGCCGATTTTATTGAATCCCTATTTACAAGATTGAATTTTGAGAGTGTTCTAAGATTTTCGAGAATTCTGGATTCATAATGTTTGTTGATTGGAATTTGGATTGGATTAGAAGGCGAACGATTGAATTCTGGGTTTTGCTTCAGTATATCAGTTGCACCAAGAGCATCTTCAAAAGAAAGGGTACCTGTGCTTAGACCAAGATATATCCTCATAGCATCCAAATAGAATTGAGCGGAGGGGTCGTCAACCTCCGGTAGAAGGTCATCATAGGGGGTTCTTATTTGTGATAGGACTGAAGATGGGTTCAAGTCACCATCTCCTAGTCCCTCCACAGATATTCCTTTCTGATCTTTCATTCTTAGACCGCATACTATTTCGTCTTGCTCCTTTGTATAATATAAAGCGCTATGTCTTCTAGATGCATCCTAATGGGTGATTTCTCTGCTATAAATGTACACATCTTGGTTGGAGAGCCTATAATGTTGGAGATAGCTGTTGAAATAACCAGCCAATCAGATTCATCGGGTATATCCAATATGAGCGCGATTGAATTCAATCCTGAGAACGTACGTACCTTAGGGAACAGGATTGATTGTGCCCGAAGAATTTTGTGTAGATTGGATGTGTTTTTTTCCTCAAGTGTAATTACAATTGTCTTCGAAAGACCGATGTTCTCAATATGTAAAAGAGGCCTGACCATGTTCTTTCGGTAATCACACAGTCGTCTGCGAAGTGTTCTTGCTGAAGGATGCTCGAGTCCAAACGTTTCGAACTGTTGTACTGCATTCTTCCATGTGGCGCGATAGTTTCGTTCTAACAACGAAACGAGTACTAATGACTCGAGATCGGGTTTCCTCGGAGTAGTTTGATATACCGCGTTGGAAACAGGGAGAATTTCAGCGTAAGGTAGTGCACCATCAAGAGATGCTTCCAATCTAAAGCCGGGATCGAATTGCCATTTCGTTCCATCATAAAGCCCTAGGTTCAGATGAACGCCAATTTCAAGAGCATGTTGGAAAAATACATTGAGGTGGTATGGTGCTCTCTCAAAAGACCTTAACGTTCGAAAGAAGTCATTAAGATATTCTCCGTCGGGCACTAGCGCCTCAAAGAAGATACGACTATCATTTGCAGAGGTGATTTGGGACTCGTATATGGTGGTTGTGAACGGGGTGCTCTTGAGCCACCGAGTGAATTTCTGAAGGGTGATAGGATTTGCTGTGTCTTTGGCCCATCCATAGATGAACCGCACTCCTATGTTCCCATAATCAAGAATTCCACCGATACGGAGAGCGTTGTATTTTTCCAGCTTTTTCCATAGCTGGTTCACTGCTGAGCGAGTCGTACCTAAGTTTCGCGCTAGTTGGGACTGTCGAAGAGACGGGTTAATAGCAAGCCTTCCGAGCAGCTTTAATGCACCACTCCCCAAACTGCACATGACTATCCTATCACAATTCAACTTAATAAATATGACCAAGTGTTTAGGTAGAAAGTAGGAAGATAACACAGTTTGTGCAAAGACCAGAGGGACTAATGAAAATAGATTCACAGAATCAAGCAATTTTCGTTTTGTAGCGATTCTGCTCATGCTTTTGTGTGAAGGTTCCGTATATAAGGACGATTTAGAATAACATACAATGGATTGATAGTACAATTCGTTGACTGGACACATAATTCGAGAGAGTGATGTCAATCGATCAGTATCTGGTTGGATGCTATCCAGGTTAACGTCCTGTGCTACCAAACCAACTGACAGGGTATGCAATAGGAGGTGAAAAGAATCAGGACTGACCAAATGCGGGCTATGATAGAGAGTATGGCTCTTGACCGAGCTACGTTAGAACTGCTATCATTTGGACTCGTCAATGACATTTCTTCCGTGGTTCAACCCCCATGTGAGGACAATGAGCCGTTCTAGTTATGCTATCACAGCAAAACTAGTAGACTGCTTGCACATGAACCTCAGGGAACTGCCCCAATGTGCATTCCAACTGTCAGTAAAAGAGAGAAAAACAATACATTGAAGGAGAGAGAAGCAAATGAAAGTTGACCCAATTTCACCAGACCCAGAACCATTCTAAGACGATCAGCGGCATCGGCCGCAATGGAGGTACAAGTAAGTGATAAGAAGTGGACTAGAAACAACATTCGCAAACGTCATAGGCCCAGAAACAGGACGTGAGGTAGACCCGTATAACGATCCCGAAACGGTCAGGCTTGTAGCACTGAACCTCGAACTCGCCGTACGAAACCTCATGCAATCAGCAACTCCGCCTGAATGTATCGTCCTGTCAGCAGATATTTGCACACACAAACTGCTTGCCATTCCAACGGCGGATGGTGACGTTAGTGTGCTGGTTTTTGACGTTTAAACAGTAGAAGATGATAACATCTCGGGAATTTCCTTTCCCGAGATGAGATCGTCATTTTATGCGGATATGAGTCTAAATACCTCCCCCTCCAAATTAGTATATGATAGACTAATTGAAGAGGTACGAGTATGACAGAACTCCTTAATATACAAAACGAAGAAAAACAACCAAAACGAGGAGTAGCGTTGGCCGATACCCATGAGCCCACGATGGCTACATGCGAAGAAGAGAATTCGCAAGAGGGCGATGATGGACTTGTGAGGTCTCTGAGAACAATCTTTGCTAACCAGAATTATACTGTTTTTTTGGCAACATCATGGGTGTTTAGCACATTCAGCTATTTGGCTGCATATTTGAACCTCTACCTGAGAATTCTTGGTTGGAGCATATTAACCATCGGGGCCGTGATGTCTATAATAGGTGCGATGAGCAGTATTAGCAGATTGATTGGAGGGTATATAGGTGACATATCTAACAGAAAAAGAATCGCAGTCGCAGCCCAGCTTGTCCTTGGTATATATTATATCTATGTAGGTCTCTTCGTTGACTTCGTGCTCATATTCATTGCACTGATGATCTATTCAGTGCACGACCTTTTCAAGAGCGGGTCATCCGCATTCATAATGGAAAATGTACCTCAGGAGCATAGTGGATTCGCGATTTCGCTCTTTACGGCAGGTCGAGGCTTCAGTATACTGGGATTGATTGCATTTGGCTTGTTGGAACCAGTCATGGGATTTCCCGAAGCGTTTAGAGTGATGTACTTCATCACAGGGTTGTGCCTGATCATATCCTCGATAGGCAGGTCAATCTTACTCGAACCTCAAGAGGTGAAATGTGTTAAGAGAGAGAAAACTATAATCTCCGAGTTCCTTTCAGAGAATGTAAGGGCAGCAAGATTACTGTTAGCATCGATTCCAGGCCTTGTGCTGGTCGTAGTCCTTGATTCGTTGAGCGATTCTTTCTTCAAGTTCAGCGCGCTTATCTATGCCTATGAGGAACTCTCAATAGACATCGCGGGCATCAACCTGATGCTTGTCACTCAGTTATTAATATCAGTGCCTCTCCTATTGAAGATGGGTAGGACGAGTGACCGAAAAGGAGTAAAACGTGCAGCATTCACCGTGTACTGCATAATGCCCATCAGCGCGGGACTGTTATTCATAGCCCCGATAATCCCGTATGTCATGCCGGCTGAAACCATTCTGGCGATAGACAACATCGCACCAGGGCTCAGTGTCCTTTTCTCAACGCCGTTCATTGGCATCGTTTTGAAATACGTCAACGATTCGCTCTGGTGGGGACTCATAATCATCTTGATCCGAAAGCGACTGCCAAAAACGGACACAGCCAAGATTCTTTCCATCTTTTGGGTCATTGTATATGTCTTGGCTTCTGTGGGTCCAGTCATAGCAGGGATAATATATACATTCATGACGCCCTCGATCCTCTTCTTGACTATCATTGTCCTGAACGTAGTGATTCTAGGGGCGATCTCAAAAGGACCTTTCGGGAACGGCCCACAGAACAATGACACGATTGCACCATCTGCCAGTCCTGCACATGATTGAAATGGACGTTCGTGCTAGCATTAAGAGAGGGAATCCTAATCAATGACAAATGAAAAAAGAGAGAGAATGGCTAGAATACTGGAGGTGCTGAGGGAGAAGCATTCTGACGCGCCCATCACATACCTCGACCACAAGAATCCATTCGAGATGCTGATAGCTACAATCCTCTCCGCCCGCACTACTGATGCGTATGTGAACAAGGTCACTCCTGAACTTTTCAGGAAATATCCTACCGCTGAGAAGCTCGCTGAGGCGGACATTGAGGACATACGCAGGATCATCTATGGTGTAGGTGCCTACAACAACAAAGCAGTCTTCATCAAAGACACAGCCATGATGCTGGTAGAGGCGTTTGATGGGAATGTGCCACAATCGATCGAGGAAATCGTCAAGCTAAAGGGAGCCAGCAGAAAGACCGCAAATGTGGTATTGCAAGTCGCCTTTGGTATCAACGAGGGGGTCGTCGTGGACACACATATCCGTCGAGTGAGCCAGAGGTTGGGACTGACCGAGCAGGAAAAGCCAGAAAAAATAGAGCGCGACCTGATGGGATTACTTCCTCAGAGTGAATGGGGCGAATACGCCAGATTGATTGGTGCACATGGACGGAGAATCTGTGGCTCTAGAAAACCAAAATGCCATGAATGCCCTGTCAGCCAGCTATGCCCATCATCTGAAACCTGACTTCCTAATGAGTCCCACGAATAAGAACATGAAACTTGAAAAGGCAAGCATCTCATTACCAGTCCTGCACGAGGTGACAAGATGCTCGATATCCGGTTTATTCGGGAGAATACAGATCTGATTCGGCAAAATCTGAAAAAACGACGTGATGATGAAAAGCTCCAAGAGTTTGAACAGCTGCTCGTACTTGATAGTAAGATAAGAGAACTCAAAAAACAGATACAGGCTCTAAGGACGGATCGAAATAAGTACTCGAGAGAGGTCGGCAGGCTCAAAAAGGAAGGAAAGGACGCATCAAAGATCATCCAGAAGGTCAATGGGATAAACGAAGAAATCGCCAAGACCGAAGAGAAGACAAAGACACTGGAAAGTCAGTTGAAAGCAATTCAGATGAGCATCCCGAACATACTTCACGAGTCAGTCCCTTATGGGGTAGACGAGCACGATAATGAGGTTGTAAAGGAATGGGGTGGAAAACCGAAACCATCTTTCGAATTACGAAGTCACGTTGACCTGCTAGAGCATCTCGATCTAGCTGATATTCCTCGTGCTGCGAAGATTGCAGGGGCACGTTTCTATTTCCTGAAGAACGAGTTAGTGATGCTGGATCTTGCCATGCAGAGGATGGCACTGGACATGCTGATAGAGAAAGGATTCACCCCGATATATCCGCCGTTCATGATGAGGAGAGAATCCTACGAAGGGGTCACTGATCTGGCCGACTTTGAGAATGTCATGTACAAAATAGAGGATGAAGACCTGTACTTAATAGCCACATCCGAGCATCCTATTGCTGCAATGTTTGCCAATGAGGTCTTTGAGCCCACGGAGTTGCCAATGAAGTTCGCAGGGATAAGTGCATGCTTCAGGAAAGAGGCGGGGACACATGGAAAGGACACAAAGGGAATCTTCAGAGTTCATCAGTTCAACAAGGTGGAACAGTTTGTCTTTTCGCATCCCGACGAATCATGGAAAATCCATGAGGAACTCAATTCTAATATTGAAGAGTACTTCCAGGCACTCAATATTCCATATCGAGTTGTGAATGTGTGCACTGGAGATATTGGAATAGTAGCTGCAAAGAAGTACGATCTAGAAACCTGGGTACCCAGCGCAGAAACTTATAGAGAACGAGGGTCGTGTAGTAACTGCACTGCATATCAGGCCACAAGATTGAAGATAAGATACCGATTGAAAAAGGGAGGGTCGGAAAAGGACTATCTCCACACGTTGAATAGTACGTTGATGGCGAACCCAAGAGCAATCGTTGCCATTCTTGAGAACTTTCAACAAGAAGATGGGAGTGTTAAGATACCCAAAGCACTTCACAGATATCTTCCGGACGGAATGAAGGAGATAGTGCCAAGGAAAGTCTAGGTGGAGAGATAAGGAATCAGCATGCGAGTGACTTGCTCTACCGCCCATCGTACATAGGTATTGCATTTTGAGCCTTGAATGCTATCATCAAGTCTTTGTGAGCCCGTAGGAGAAATGAGCCCCTTATCCATCGCCTGAAGGACAGAGCATCGTTGAGAGCCCCATGCTTCAATAAACTCTTTGATATATCGTAGTCCTATCTGGTTTGTTTCTGTTCTGCGCGCCTTGAACATGGAGTGGGGTTCAGAACCATCAGTGCCCAATACTAGTCCCAGATACATCAATGCCCCGGTCACTGCGCCACAGGTTTCACCAGTTCCAACAATTCCACCTCCGAACATCGACGCAACACGCATCACAGTCGGACTGAAGTCATGGAAGTCTAGTTCGCGATTACAGCCAATTAGGACACTTTCAGCACAATTGAAGCAGTTGTGGGATGATTTTTCCATATTGCATCGGGCTTTGCGAGCCAACAGATTTCAAAAATGTTCAGGTACAGACTCGAAGACAAATCATCATGCTTAAATCAAGAGAAAACCAGCAGATGAACGGTTATTGTCATGTCAGTCCAGCAATCGTTCAAACAGCTGATTTCTTTGGCTATCCGGAGGGAAGAAGAAGCCTACGAGTTCTACACCAAAGCAGCAGAAGAAGCGACACTTCAATCGTCAGAAAAACTGCTTCAGGAATTAGCAAAACAAGAGATTGGTCACAAGGAGAAGCTGATGGAAGCTCTCAAAGAGGATGTTTGCACCACCTTCACATGTGCGACAGTTGCAGAGATAGAGGATCTAGGACTTAGCAAATACCTAATCGATATTCCTTTGAAACCAGACTCGACTCCTCAAGAGATTCTTGTCATTGCAATGAAAAGGGAGGAAGGAGCACACTCGTTCTATAAAGCGCTCTCTGAGCTTACAGGTGTAGCAAATCACAGAACAGTGTTCGAAACACTGGCCAAAGAGGAGCAAAGACACAGGGACATACTACAACAGCTTTACGACGATATTTTCCAACCGGATAATTAGAATCTATTTTGTGAGAGAGATGGGCGCCCGCCCTCTCTCCCCAAGCTCATTGCTATTCTCTGTGTAATTTTGGTGCTGCTATAAAGGTGAAGCCTTTCTTTGTCAGCTCCTCCGCGGTTCGGTTAAGTGCATGGTGTTTATCTAGATAGTTCTGGAGAAGGAAAGGCATGTCGCCACTCTGTTCAATCTCGCTTTTTGCACGGAAGTAATCTAGGATGTCACTGGGATGCTCGCGCTTCATATCGATCTCTGGTATCCCGCCTTCGTGTTTGGCACTGATATTTTTGACATGATCTGCTAGTTCCACAAGTTCCATAGTTCGATCGTAGGGCTGTCGAACGATGCTCTTGTAGGTTTCCGTGATATGATGCTCAATGCGAACCACATCCTCAAAACCGAAATCCTTACGGATATATGCGGCTAGTTCGATTGTCCTGTTATCAACGCTATTAGAGAGATTGAATCCAATCAAAGGAGAGCTTCCATCGTCCCTGCTGAACAGTTTCGCGGTGAGGAGTGTCCACAGACAGGAATAAGGGTTGTCATTCCCCATGAAGACCGAGATTTTGAATTCCATGTCAATGCCAAGCTTGTGCATCATGTAGCCCAGCAAGACGCTTCCAGGATTGATATTCAGTACCTGCTTTACACCATAGGTTGTATAGTACTGCAGGTACTCGTCAGCCCATTTGATGGGAAAATCATTAGGCATTCCTACTCCACCGAAGTAGCCAGTTATTGTGTCAGGCCCTCCAAGGTGGATGTTTGTGGGCAGTCCCTCCTCGTTTGGATAGGTTCCCTTTGTGTCCAACGTTTCAACATATGAGGAGCCGATGACCTGCATAGCGGCCGCAAATGCAATGACATCGTTGTCTTCTGTCTGTTCTTTCATATTGCGGACTCTGATGAAACGGCTAGGCATCAACTCCTGCTTCTCGATCGATTGCCTTGCTTCTTCAATCAGCCACGGGAAATATTGACACGCACTTATCTCAAGAGTCACTGCGAACGAGGCATCAAACGATTGCGTGGATGCAGCATCACCAAGAATCTTTTCACGGTATGCCGGAACGCTAATGAATGCATCATTATCCCTTTGTTCCTGCAGCCACTGAATATCCTTGACATATGGAGACTTCTTTGTTTCCAACTGTGCGAGCAGATTCTCAATCTTACGTGCCTCGTTTGCCTTGCGGTTAATCTCCTCAACACCGCCATGCTGCTCGATTAAATCTAGTAGTTCGGTGACTAGAGGGTTATCATCTTTCATCAAGAATTCATTAATGTCATCTATTCGACTTGCGTCAATCTTGAGTTTCTCTCGCAACGTCATGCTGTCAGCTTCCAACATCTTTTGTATGTTTCAACGAAACACATAATCATGTCATATGAGCCTCCTAAAAAGGGATTCTGAGAATCTGTAGAAAAAGCGGACTTGTTTGTTCAGTGATAAGGAACTATTCGGATTTCCAGACATAGCCTTTCAGGAACCCTCGAAGCATAGGGCCAACGATAAGCGAGATTGCGCTTCCTGCGATAACCTGAATCGAATTAAAGGCGACTAGTTCGAGGAGAGCTGCATGTGGTGCCAACCCCAGAAAGACAACTTCGGCGATATAATAGCCAGAGAGCATAATAATGGAACCTAATAGGACTGCGATGACATCCCAAAATCGCAATGTGGTTTTATTTCCCGAGTAGCGGCTGATGGCTCCAACAACCAATCCTTCTCCTCCTTTGATGAAGAAAGTGAACGGAGCGTAACCGACATAGCCCAATGCAAGATCACCCATTGCCGATCCTGCACCGCCTGCGATGAAGCCCCCAATTGGGCCAAGAAGGATACCAGATATCATTACCAATGCGTCCCCCAGATTGAAATATCCGAAAGTGGATGGGATTGGGATAATGAACACAATGGTAGCAACTGTAGTAAGGGCCGTGAAGATGGCTAACAACGCGATATACACCGAGTTTGGTGCTCTATCGGGTTCACTGGTAGTCGAGTTGAGCTTTACGAAACCGTTTGTTTCCGACACACGAATCACCCCTTTGAAAAGAACCACGATTGCCCACGTTCATTTCCATATAATAATGTCGTTTCGTCATGACGAAGATGTTTTAACGATGGGTTCTGATTGGTTAAGGCATAGGCAGTTGAATCTGCCTCGCAAAAAGGAAGGTTCAGGATAATGTCCAAGAGTTGGATACAGACAGCAGACTGGAAAAATGAGAAACACGTTCCGGTAATAGAGATTGAGGACAAAGGCAACGGGTTGTACCACATCCATATAACAGTAGGAAAAGAAATTCCACATCCGAACACTACTGCACATCATATCAAATGGGCAGACTTGTTCTTCTGGCCAGAAGGCGAGAAGTTCCCAGTAGAAGTCGGATACTGCACATTCGACCATCATGGGGAGTCGGCTGGGGGCGCCGATACTAGTAAGATGTACTCCGAGCCCTATGCGATCTTTGCCTTCAAGACAGAGAAGTCGGGTACTTTCATGGCAACCTCATATTGCAACATCCACGGTCTCTGGAAAAGCGAGTTGGAACTAAAGGTCTGATTGAACACCATGGCAGAGGGGGCTTGTCACTTATCGAGTAGGCAGCCCCCTCATTTTATTTATACCAGAAGAATAGTTCTCGGAAGAGAGAGGAAATCTAAGATTTCATAATCCACTTGACCAGTTCAGCATGCTCGCTATTCTCTCTCATGAAAGCCTCTCGATAATCATCTCGGGTGAACTGTAACCATATGTTTGAGATTCCCGAATCGAACCCAACGACTTTCACTGCAGATCCAAGAGGTCCACTTCTGAGCACCATAGCTGTGATCAAAAGCGACACAGGAAATGCCAACAGGACAGATAGAGTAGATATATCCACAGGGGTACCTACCCAAAGATGATTTGCAACCTGTAATCCTACAAAAACGGATGCTGCTGCCAGCACCACGTTAATCACGAAACAGATGACTTTGTAGTTCGTATCACCAGATTCCGATCTATAATGCTCATCACAGACGTAGAGCAAAAGACTTCTTGGCACGAAGATGCTACTAGGTGAGGTATGGCTGACACCAGAAGTAGGATAGGAAGTCAAAATTGGGCTGGCACGCTGGATTCCTTTAGTCGCAAAAGAGATACGACTGTTCATCGTTGCTTCTTTACCACAAACTGGACATTTTTTCGGGAACCGCATACCGTCAAATTGTACCCGCACGACTGGCACCTTGAATACAATTTTCTTCTTACTCAATTGAAACCCTCTCAACCCTTTTGGCATGAACCGTGAAAAATTAATGTGTTGGATAAAGCAAGAATTGGCTCCTAGGTATCGTTTCGCTTCACAAAGCCTTCAACGATTGTCTTACAGATGATATCTTTGAAACCAGGACATCTGCTCCAACGCATCTTGTGTTCGCAGTCCTTACACGCGTTCTCGATCTCCCACATCCGTTTGGCATTCATAATCGTCATGACCGGGAGGTACATCAGCAGAATGAACAGGATCTTCCCATCAATATTCAGTAGTATATCATCGCCTGCCACTAGGATTGAAACAGTTATTGCCGCAAAACCCGCACCAAGAAGGAATTTGGCAAGTATCTTGATCTTCATGTTGGAAGTCAATCCAGTTGCGCTGATCAGGAGTGAGATAATGACTGCGCCAATCCCACCATAGAAGAGATACGAGCGTTGAGCAAGCAGGGGGTTGACCATCCATAAGAGCAGGAAGAAACCGAAAGCAGAAAAGAATGATAGCGTGTTGAACAGACAGCCAACACAATAGGTTCGGTGTCTGACAGATATCGTGTGTCCACCAAAATGTGAACAAAGAGGATGATGGGCGGTAAGGAATGGCCCAATGAGCCGTAGGAACTTGATGGGTCTGCGTGCAACAGCCCTGAAATCTACAACGAGCTTTCCTCGTTGTGGGTCAAAAATGACCTGTTCACAAGGTTGTTGCAAAGTCCCATCGTCGGTTGCTTCCGTTACCACCACAAGTCATCCTTCAAGCTATTACGGATACGGATACACTGGGAGTGCAAACAGTGTCAAGCCGAAGACGAACATGAGTGCCATGATTACGATGAATGCGATGATTGCAGTCAACAGCCATGCGACAATGGCACCACCCCAGCCGACTTCATGTCGTGTCTTGATGAGGTACCAAGAGATGATACAACCCAAGATGGGAATCCATCCTAGCAATGCGATTCCAAGGGCCGTAACAAATGTGGAGCCAATCTCCCGGTTCTCACCATTGACAAAACCAAGGGCAACCCCAAGGAACAATCCGTATATCACAAGGAATACCACAACCACAAGGATGATGATTGTAATAAATCCACCAAGTAGTAGTTCTAGTTGCATTTCTCCTATCTCCATCTCCTGAACGAGGAAATTGACCTAGTAATAACACAAGACCATAAAAGTATAACGTCTTCTAGCTATCTCTAGTTCGGTAAATGCGGTAGTGACTCTTTTAACGGGGAATGAGTGTTTCCCAGAATATCATGTATTATGGTAATCATGTTCATCTACGGGCACTTGAGGTGAATGACATTGATGTCCTCATGCAGTATATCAACAATATTGATACAAGACAGTATCTTGGAAATCCGCTCCCAAACTCGCGTCTGGCTGAACAGCAGTGGTTGGAGAATGCTTGTATTGCCAAACCATGGGATAATGGGCAGAGATCCTCTTCGCAATCGAACACAAAGACACCAAGGTGTTCCTCGAAACATCTAGCCTGTTTGATATTTCAAAGGTACATAGACACGCTGAACTTGGAATCTCGATCTGGAATTTCAATGAAAGGGAGAAAGGATACGCGACTGAAGCGATGCTAGTTACGCTCTGGGGGATGCCATGTGCTCGGGCTGAATAACATCTACCTTTATGCTCTGGAACACAATAAGAGTGCGATAAGAACCTACGAAAAGGTTGGGTTCAAAAAGGTAGGTGTGTTCCGAGAGATGCTTTTCTCGATGGGAAAGTTTCAGTACATGGTAACCATGGACATTCTCAAAGGAGAGTTCATGAACAGGTTCCCTCCGGGACATACTATTGGAGAAACACTAGAGCTGTGATGTATGAGGCAAGATGGAATGCACATGGCATTTGAAGGAAGCAATGAGAAGATGTTGCAAATTCACACTTGAGCCGTTAGCGAGGATTGCTCTTAGGGATTCGAACCAGATCGTGTGCTTGGAAATCCTACAAAGCGTAACAACCAAAAGAGGGTTGAGTCCTGAGAGCATCGTTCAAACCGATGGATTTGATCAATCCTTGTGGAGAGAATAGCCAGCAATGACACCAAGAGCCTCACTCCAAGAAAGAGCAATCAACACTATTCGTTTCCTTTCAGCCGATGCAATTGAAGATGCAAAATCAGGACATCCTGGAATGCCTATGGGGGCAGCTGCCATGGCATATGCCCTTTGGACACGACACTTGAGATTCAATCCAAAAGACCCGATGTGGCCAGACAGGGATCGGTTCGTGCTATCGGGAGGACATGGGTCGATGCTGCTCTATTCGTTGCTCCATCTAACAGGGTACGACCTTCCCTTAGAGGAGATAAAGAGATTCAGACAATGGGAAAGCAAGACACCCGGCCACCCTGAATATGGCTGCACTCCCGGAGTCGAGGTGACCACAGGACCGCTTGGACAGGGTATCAGTAACGCGGTCGGTTTGGCGATTGCGGAGGCGAACCTCTCAGCAGTGTACAACAGACCAGATTATGAGGTAGTTGATCATTATACATATGTGATTGCGACAGACGGGGACTTGATGGAGGGAATCGCCTCTGAGGCGTCATCCCTAGCGGGACATTTGGGGCTGAGAAAGCTCATAGTGCTATATGATGACAATAGGATTTCCATTGATGGTAGCACGGACCGTACGTTCACAGAAGATGTTGCAGCCAAGTATAATGCCCTAGGATGGAATGTCGTCAGGGTCGAAGATGGAAATGATGTGGAAACGATTGATAATGCCATAAATGGCGCCAAACAGGGTTCTAAACCAACTCTGATCATGTGCAAGACCGTAATTGGATTCGGACTTCCGACCAAACAAGGCACTGAGAAGTCACATGGGGAGCCGGCAGGGAAGGAAGAACTGAATGGGGCAAAGGAAGCACTTGGATGGCCCGTAGAGCCGAGATACTACATCCCAAAGGATGTTCTAGAACATTTCAGGGAAGCAATTCCTCGTGGCAAGAAGATGCAGAATGAGTGGGAGAGTCGCTTCCGCTCATACAAGAAACAGTTCAAGAATCTTGGAACAGAACTTGAGAGGCGTTTGCAGGGGAACCTTCCAGAGGGGTGGGATTCAGATCTGCCGGTATTCGATAGCACTGGGAAAATGATGCCTACGCGAGCTGCCTCTGGGAAAGTCCTGAACATACTTGCCAAGAGCCTTCCCGAGCTTATAGGGGGCTCTGCAGATTTGACTGGCTCAAACAAGACATGGATCAATGATAGTCCTGCGTTTCAAAAGGACACTCCTGAAGGACGTAATATCTTCTATGGTGTCAGGGAACATGCAATGGGTGCCATTGTGAACGGCCTTGCGGTTCACGGAGGCTTTATCCCCTATGCGGGAACATTCTTCATCTTCTCAGACTACATGCGACCTGCAATTCGTTTATCAGCAATGTCAGGTTATCCGAGCATATGGGTCTTCACCCATGATAGTATAGGTCTCGGAGAGGACGGCCCAACACATCAGCCCATAGAACAATTGTCCACCCTGCGGGCAATGCCAGATATTGTTGTCATTAGACCATCTGACGCCAATGAGGTCGTGGAGGCATGGCGAATTGCGATAGGAAGACGGCACTCGCCAACCGTGATTGTGCTGACCCGCCAAGGGGTTCCAATTATTGACCGTTCCGAATATGCAAGTTCAAGAAATACCGAAAAAGGCGCATATGTACTGGCGGACTATTCAGATGGTATTCCGGATCTCATCATTATGGCGTCCGGATCCGAGGTGTCGCCCTCATTAGAAGCCGCAAAAAGCCTATCTGTTGAGGGAATTGCAGTCCGGGTCGTTTCATTCCCCAGCTGGGAACTCTTCGAAGCACAGAGTCAAGAATATCGGGATTCTGTCCTCCCACCAGCTGTGACTGCAAGGCTTGCAGTAGAGGCAGGAGTGCGGCACGGATGGGATAGATGGATAGGACAGGAAGGAGATGTGATATCGATAGACAGGTTCGGTGCTTCAGCACCTTCAGAGGTGCTTTTTGAGAAATTTGGTTTCTCGCCAGAGAATATTGTCAAACGTGGAAAACAACTGCTTTGATGGTCATGGTTTATCTGGGGGTATATCATACCTCTTCACAGAGAAACGATTTGAGGTCGTGAGATGAAGAGATATGATCTGAACGGGAAAGTGACAATCATTACTGGTGCTTCCGCTGGTCTTGGAGAACAATTCGCACATGGTTTTGCTGAATCGGGTTCCAATATTGTTCTTGCTGCCCGACGAATGAATCTCCTTGAAGAAATAGCTAAGACCTTGGAGAAAGAATATGATGTAAGGGCGCTACCAATTCAAACTGATGTGAAGGAGGAAGAAGACATCATCGCTCTTGTAGAATCTGCGGTCAATGAATTCGGAACAGTGGATGTCCTTGTCAACAATGCAGGAATGTACATCGTAAAACCTCTGATTGAGCAGACACTGGATGATTGGCACACAGTTATGGATGTAAACCTAACCTCAGCATTTCTCGCATCAAGAGAAGTTGCGCGTGTGATGATCCAAAAGGAGGAAGGGGTCATCATCAACATCACATCGACCTTCGGGTTCAGGGGGACACGGTTCCCCGAGGTGGGATACTACACCTCGAAAGGCGGGATGATCACGATGACGCGGGCGCTAGCAATCGAGCTTGGAAAGCACAACATCCGTGTCAATGCTATAGCACCGGGATTCTTTCCTACCAGTATGTCAGCTGAAGCCTTCAATGATGATGCAATCCGGACACAGATGATAGAGCCACGAACCGCGCTCCCGATGTTCGCACAGAACGAGTGGATCCGTGGCGCAGCATGTTTCCTCGCAAGTGAGGATGCTAGATACATCACAGGGCAGACACTTGCTGTAGATGGGGGTTATTTGGCTTATTAATATAAAAGCGAGTGCAATGATTTAATGGGAAGTGTTGTTGTAGGCTATATGGCTGGTTTGAGATGGCCGAGTACGATGTGATAGTTGTAGGTGCAGGCCCTGCTGGTTCCTCTGCAGCCAAGCAGGCTGCGAATCTTGGTCTGTCAGTCCTTCTGGTGGACAAAGAAACCTTCCCTAGGAGCAAACCGTGCGCGGGCGGAGCGAGGTTCTTGGTTTCTGAACTGCTAGATTTTGACCTTAGTAGTGTTGCACAGAGAAAGATTAGCGGTGTTTCAATTTTTGCTCCCTCTGGCTTTCGAGTGGATTGTATCCCTGAAAATCGCTCCAAGCCAGGGATAACAGTCATGCGGGAGGACTTCGACCACCTGTTACTGATAAAGGCTGCTGAATCCGGAGCCCAGGTCATGGAGAATTGTGAGGTGATAGATATACAGGAGAGCTCGACCAGTGTGTCTGTTACCACCATGGATGGAGAAACGCATACAGGAAAATTCTTGATTGGCGCAGATGGTATGAATAGCAGAGTCGCAAAACAACTTAGATTCTACGCGGGTTGGAGGAACGACTCTGCCAGCGTCGCACTTGAAATCGAAGCTAAGGTTGGAGAAGAAAAAGTACGGGAGATCTGCGGAGAGCCGGGTAACGATGATACAAGTCTCATTCAGTTGTACTTTGGAGAGTTCCCACATGGCTATACATGGTGCTTCCCAAAACGCGAGATCCTAAGTGTTGGAGCCTGCTGTAGACAGGACAAGGTCAGTAATCTAAGAGCGGGATTTGAGAGATGGTTCAGCAAGTTCAAGGATGAGCATTCCATCGAGCCACAGATACTATCAGATTCTTCCGCACGATTCCCAGTCCGACCTGCCGGCCGGATGGTCAAGGGTAGAGCCCTATTAGTTGGGGATGCTGCAGGACTTGTCGACGCATTCACAGGAGAGGGAATACCTGAAGCAATCCAGTCTGGCATCTTAGCTGCATCAGCCGTTAGAGAAGCTGTTGTAGCATCGAATCCAATGGCATTGAGTGCCTATGTTGAGGACTGCAAGAGAATGATTCTAAGCGAACTCAATGTCACCCAATCAATGGCCAAGCTGTTCTACAAGAGTATAAGAAACATGGAAACCCTTTGTAGTTTCTTCAGAGATGACTATTACTCCCGTCAACTCATTGGAAGTGCCATTGGTGGGATAATCTCACAGAAGGAGGCAAAGAGAAAGCTGACATTTCGTATGCTACGCAAGAACCCTCGGGCTGCGCTGTCGTTATATCTCTAGTGCGAAACGAGAGTGTGATAGACTGAAAGAGCTTCATCTTTATCTTTTGCACCCTTGATGACGGCACTTCCGGTATTCATCAGGGTCACCGATATCCCGGAGGCAAATTTGATGATGACAGAAGTTTTCCTCCTGAGTAGGCGTTGCGTTTCAACTCGTGTAACAACGCTCTCAAGGTCGAGAGCCAAGGGTTTCGAAGGGGATATGCTGAAACTATTCGTACATAACATGGTGATACTGAGCTCATCGGATTCTGATGATGACGTGGAGGGTGCAGCAGAACATACCGGGCATGCATCGGAGCGAGCAATATCAAATGTGTCAAATCCAAGCACATCAATATCGGCATGCATTAATTTCCCAGCCAGTCGCGGTTGCCTTCCTGTTGCCAATGAAACCGCTTCCCGAACCTCAATCGCTCCTACCAGTGAAAGCAACATGGGCGACACCCCAACATTGGCACACGTATTCTCAGGGTTATCTTCCATATCCCCAACCAGGCAATAAAGGCATCCCGTTTCGTCAGGTATGAAAGTGGAAATGTTAGCGTAGTATTCTATGGCACCTGCGTAAACATAAGGAATCTTCAGAGCATAACTTGCCTGATTGACAGCCCTTCGAGCAGTCATTGTGTCCAGTCCGTCAACGATTATGTCGGTACCTTTGAGGAGATCCAGAGCATTACTCTCTTTGATTGCCAAGGCAATCGGTTAGAACTGCACGAAAGGATTCTGCTTTGAAAGGTTCGCGACGGCTGCATCTACCTTCGGGATGCCAATGTCATCATAATTGTATATGGTCTGTCGCTGGAGGTTAGAGAGTTCTACCACATCATAATCAATGATACGAATCTTTCCGAAGCCGATTGAGGTCAGCAACTGAAGTATTGGACTTCCAAGCCCACCTGCTCCAACAACGGTGATGCTGGTACCTTCAACAGACCTGAGATCTTCTTCATCAAAATCACGCAATGCCAGCATGCGAGAGTACATCTCGAGTCGATCTTGACGGGAGTCATTCAAGGTAAAGCCAGCTCCTAGCTAACCGGACATCCTCTTCGCAGAACGCGATGGCTTGTAACTGTTGCGGATGGGGAGTGCACATCATTTGCAAGAGAACGATGTGATGCGTATTTCAGAGGTAGTACCAGAGCGTTCCAGATAAATAGGTAATATGTTAACCTTTATAAGGTAATATGTTATGTGTTTAGGTAACCTATTACTTAAATTGGTGAGTAAATTGGAAAAGTCAAACGACAACGAACTAATTGAGCCAAGATACGTGGCATTTGAGAGATACATGATTAGCATCACAGCATTCATTGCTGCAAGTGTGTTAGTGCTTCTCGCGGTTCTGGGACCAATAGGAATGGATGTGATCAAATATCGCACATCACAGTCTGGCGTGTACCAGACAATGGCACAAGACTATGTCAATGTCCTTCTGATAGCTCCTATCCTCATCATCGGAGGAGTCTTGCTAGCAATGAATATCGATGGTGCAAAGTATCTGTTAATACTTCCACCAATCACGTTGCTCTATAATGGGCTTGCCTATGGCATCGGACAGGAGTGGAATGAAACGACCTACGTGGGGAATGTAGAAGTGTTCTCGTTCCTTTTTTTGACGATGATGATATGTGGCTTGATGCTAGGAGTAGGGAGCCTTTCTTTGTTCTCAGAAAAGGACGCTCCTTCATTTAGCTCTCGGAGCTTGAGGGTCTATGTTCTGTTGGTAGGCACATTTCTGATGTTCTTCGCAATCATGTGGATGAGCGAAATGTATGAGGTCGCAGTGACTGGAACCACGAGTAGCGGGGCATATGCTACTGCCCCAACGGCATTCTGGGTCGTTCGTTATTTTGATCTGGGCATCACTATACCATTAGGGTTCATGGCATTGTACATGATGGTCACTAGACCGCAGAAGGCGTACCCTGTCATTCTACTCTTCTTCGGGTTCTTCATAACGCTTGGAACCTCAGTGAATGCAATGGCAATAGTACAACTCCTGAGCGGAGATCCTGAGTTGGCAGGAGCGGTCGCTGCAGGACTGGTCATATTTCCAATCCTAGGCGTGCTGTCATGGAGTGGTTTCTTCTATCTAATTAAAAGCAAGATCCCATTCACTGCCAGTCATGCAATTGATTAGAGGACGCTAACGGCGGGAGAGGCTCTGTCTTCTCTCTCGCCTACTCATAAGAACGAACAGGAGAGCATAAATGACAGGAAAAGGTGTCGAATGTGGAAATGAGCGATGAACAATCAAAAATGATGGCAGACTGCTTCGGCTATCTATTTCTCATAAGTCAGAGATTTGAGTACATCACAGACTCGATGCTCAAAAAGGACAACCTGACGACGAAACAGCTTTTGGTTCTGATAGCAATAGGCGCTGCATTTGACCACACCCCATCAATCAGTGAGGTCGCGGAAGTGCTAAGTACATCCCATCAGAACATCAAGAAGATAGCCCTTCAACTTCAGAAAAGGAAACTAATCAATATCGTCGAGGACACGAAAGACAGAAGACGGAAATTGCTCATGGCTACGGACGAGAATAAGGAGTTCTGGAAGGGACGCACGCAAGAGCATGCCGACAACCTCAGGTTGTTGTTTGCCGCCCTTAACAAGCAGGACATCATCGATTTCCATCGGATATTGCTAAAACTGATTGATGGCAGTGATACGCTTTATAGAGAGGCACGCGGAAAGTAAATTGTACATTGATCATTTGACAGGCTATGTTGAATCTACTATCGGCAGTTAGAGAAATGCATATAGTACCAAAGAAAAGATGTAGTTGCTTGTATTCAGATATCATAGCAGTTCTGCATCACCGTTTGCCTTAAGCAGCAGTGTGCCGGATCTACGAATAGTATCCAATCTATTCACAACGAAACTCGATTTGATATGACCGACTGCTTCCCATTCAATCAATATATCCCCGTTCGGATGGGTCGTCTGGGACAGAATCTTGAAACCTGAAGGGTCGATGTCCACAGCATCGTGCCTGACAACTTTGACTCTGCCTCCAAAACGAAGTTTCTCGGCCCATTTTCGCCTTCGCTCAGCCTCAAGCCTTAGTTCCAAGAGCTCTTTCACCAGCATTGCAATCTCGTATTTGCTCTTATTCATCAGTTATTCGCCCACATTCAAACATATAGTCTGTCATGAGAATACTTGAGTTCTGTGTTATGGGCTGAATCTAAAGTAGCAGTTTCCGCGGCAGTCGTCATAGATAGTGTAAGAGTCGCGATGGAAAAAACGTGCATACGAAAAGGCGGACTACACCGCCTCTTCTTTTCTTAGTATATATTCTGCTCGGTGAAATAACGCGTTAATCCATAGAAGTAATATCAACGATTAGTTGCTTCGTTTACAAAGATGAAAGCTTGATCTTTATACAATACCAAAAAATGTGATTTGTTTTGCAGAGCATTCATATTCGAAAATCTCATATTTGTAAAAATGAGAGTATGTACCCGAAATTAGAACTAATATCACACATTGATACAGTTGGTCAAAGATATGTTGGCCAAGTTCTTGTTGGGTTTGATGGCTCAACCAAGAAATGATGATAGGGCAAGAAGTCGTGCCAGAAGATTTGATTCAACTCCCAAGACACAGTACGAAAAAGAACAAGTGCCGTGATCGGGAAATGGCACCTTCGAAACAGAAGAGAAACTGAGGTGATGCAAGTGAAGCATGAACGAATATACTCTACGATAAGTGAAGCAGTAAAGAATGGTATGCCTCCTATCGGTTTCTCACTTGGTCAAATAGGAACCATTCGCAGAGTCAGAAAATTCCCTGAACCAGGATACTACTTGACATTGTCCAGTAAATTCAAAGACAACGAGAAATTCATCGTAAAGGGCTACAGGACAGACAAACATGATTATGAAACCCTTGATGGTCTGATACAGGAGGCATTTTCCGAGCCAAATCATATCCCACTACGTTTTGGGAAGCGGCTAACCGTGAAACTTGCTGGGAAGGATAGGATTGCCAGAGAGTTTACCACTTCCAGAGCGGCAACAAAACGTCGTTGGTGTGCTGCATTGGTGCCAGCCTCTGACAAATCCCCTTATGGACTGCTAGTGGTTTTCGGTGTAGATGTCGGACTAAAGGGAAAGAGGAACACTACTGTATTGGATAACCCAGTACATTCTGCGATTGCCAGAAGCTTCGCACTCTCACACGGGAGTGCGGCTGAGTAACCAGCTCAGCCACACAAGTACGTATGCCAATTATGGCACAAACCACGAGTAAAACATCTGGTTCGAAACGTTCTTAACAGTAGGTTCTCTAATCAATATGACTAAGGAAAACGTACTCTGAATGTAGCACTCTCGGTCTACATATAAGCGATAGATTTGCAATAGGAAGTCTGCTTCTCATAGATTGAACTTCGATATGTAGCGACGGTTCCGGTCCAAGTCGAAATGGATGTTCGCATCTGCATTTGAAACCCACAATGCACAAGCGAATTCTGCTAGGGATTAGGGCAATAGTCATCAGGAAGGACGAGGTAAGAAATATGAATGAAGAACAAATTCACTCCACTGTTAGGGAAGCCCGCAATCATGAAATGTCACCAATAGGATTCACTGTCGAAAGACTAGAATCATTATTCAAGGTGAGGAAATTCCCAGCGCCAGGATATTATCTGGTAATGTCAGGAAAGCCTGACCGCCAAGAACAGTTTGTGGTGCGGGAATACAAGGCTAAGAAGCACGACTATGAAACGCTAGATCGATTGATACGCAGAGCATTCTACGGTTCAAAACACATCCCACTCAGATTATATCAGAAGCTAACTGTGAGGCTCGCAGGCAAGGACAGAATTGCTAGGGAGTTCTCCACTTCAAGGGCAATCACAAAACGACGCTGGTGTGCGACACTGGTTCCTGCTCCAGATGGCTCGCCTTATGGTCTATTGATATTTTTTGGAATATCGGTTGGTATGAGACGAGGCAAGATAGTCGAGGTTCTAAATAATCCCGTACACTCTGAGATTGCGGGGAGTTTCACATTGACCAGAAAGCGAGATGCCCGCTAACACCATGAGTGTGTATAAGACATGAATTGGTGAGCGTTGTTCTAAGAACCTCTGACAATAATCTCACAGAACACGCTAGAACTATCGACCTCAACGATATTGCCTTGTAGTCCAAGACCATCCAGCAACTCAACAAAATCATGCTCGGTGAATGTGGTTGCTTTGAATCCATCTTTGCATACTATGATACCATTCCCAGTAAGATCCCAATCCATCTCGCCAATAAGACCTGCTTCTGATTGAAGAATGAACCATTCCAATCTTGAGTGCCAGATTTTGGGGCTATAGCTTGAGAACAGACAGATGCCATTGGGCTTGGCGACTCTGCAAGCTTCAAGTATCAAATCGGATGGCTCCACTTTGAACGCCGAAATCCCGTTCTGGATACAGAACACGATGTCAAAACTATTGTCGGCAAAGCTGAGATCGACTGCATTCATCTGAGCCAATAAGATGGATTTGGTGTCACCCAGTAGATGGTTTGCCATGACCAGACTGCTTCGAGAAAGGTCAATCCCGACAACTGAAGAACACGTCTCGGTCATTCGTGAAAGAACACGCCCGTATCCACATCCTAGCTCAAGGACAGTGGCGTTCTGTCGAACATATGATAGGACATGCTGGATTTCTGCCTTAAGATACCTCTGAATTCGTTGAGGGGCGATGGCATAGCATCTTTTGAGGTTCTCAGACGAAAGCTTTGAAGCGTAGTATTCACTCATAGTGCAGATATTAGAGGAGGCACATATGCATGAGTCTTTTGCTCGATTGGTGTTTGCAGGACAGTCTTTCATGAGACAACTCTCAAATCCTCGACATACCAGAAGATGTCCAGTGATGTCAAAATGTCGAACGAGCCTTATCCAAATTGTATCAAAGGACTGCCCGAGGCCATCATTCCATTTGACGGTGTAAAGGCATGGATGGTTCAAGGCGGTACTTCTCAGGTCGGTTTTTTTGAGATTGAACCGATAGGTATCGTGTCCCCACATAGCCATGGTGCACAATATGGAGTCGTACTTGAAGGAGAAATGTTACTTACAATCGGTGACGAAACCAATCTCTACAAGAAGGGAGATTCGTATTTCATCCCAGAAGGTATTGTACATTCTGCAGAATTCAAAACATTTTGCCGAGTGATTGACTTCTTTGCAGAACCAAAACGATACGAGATCGAAGAAAAGTAAGGAATGCTTGATCCGGAAACGGGCAGTATATACGACTACTTATTGGATGGATCATCCGCATGTGATACTTATAGCAGCCCAACTTCAGAAACGATCTGAGAGGCTTCGATAACCTTATATGAATAATGATTCATTATGATAGTGAATTAATATTCATAATGAGGTGCGCAAGAAATGACGAAAATATGCGTTTCATCATCAGGGACAAATCTGGATGCTCCAGTGAATCCCAGATTTGGACGGTGTAATTACTTCATAATAGTCGACCCTGAAACAATGGACTTCGAAGCCATACCAAATGAGGGAATGAATGCATCAGGAGGGGCGGGAATACGAGCCGCACAGGCGGTTCTTTCCCACGGCGTGGAGGCTGTAATCACCGGAAGCGTCGGACCAAATGCACTTCCTGCTCTGCAAGATGGCGGAATAAAGGTCCTGACTGGGGTGTTCTCATCAATTCGCGACGCAATCGAGGCCTATAAGAAAGGCACTCTAACGCCTATTGAGACCCCCGGTCCCTCCCACAGAGGACTAGGAGTTGGACGAGGAACCATGGAGGTAGGACTAGGTGCTGGAAGAGGTTTCGGGGGAGGATATGGAAGAGGAGGGCGAGGACGCGGATGGGGCAGAGGAAGAGGTAGACGAGGGGCTTACTAGAAATGACTCCCAGAGTGATAATACCTACTGACAGTCCAGATGCGGAAAGCATTGCGGAACATTTTGGAAGAGCGACCTATTTTGCGGTCTTTGATTTGGATGGAGCGGGAAAAGTGATTTCCTCAAATATCCAGTCTAACACTGGATCGCACCGAGGTGGACGGGGACATGCACATGATAATATTCTGGGTTTGAACCCGAATGTAATCATCGTCCGGGGGATGGGTCCTCGCGGAATCCAGAGCTTCCAAGATGCGAATGTAGCAGTTCTCAGGGCAAACAGTAATGTCGTTGACCGAACTCTTGATGCATATAACAAAGGAGAACTGGACGAGCTTACAGAGGGCTGTGCCGACGCACATCACAAGTAGGACTTGCCATTTGTAGAGGAGAGGGCTGATTTGAGAGTGGCAGTGGCAAGTGGAAAGGGAGGTACAGGCAAGACAACGGTCGCCGTGAATCTGGCATTATCAGTGGATGATGCACATCTGTTTGACTGCGATGTTGAGGAGCCAAATGCACATACCCTTTTGCATCCGAAGGAACCTGTAACGACTGAAGTTACTGTTCCGGCACCTAGAGTAAATATGGGGGAGTGTACACTTTGCGGGAAATGTGTAGACTTTTGTCAGTTCAATGCTATCTTTGTGGGCAAGACCAAAGTCATGATATATGATGAGATTTGTCACTCCTGTGGAGGATGTATGCTGGCTTGCCCACAGAAAGCAATTACAGAGGTGGAGCGGGCCATTGGCTCCATCGTTTCGGGTTCGACTGACGAGGTAAAACTCACGTACGGATCCCTCAATGTGGGAGAACCATTGGCGGTTCCAGTAATCAAGGCCGTTAAGGCTCAAGCGAATGATAACGAGTCAGTAATCTTTGATGCACCACCAGGTACTTCCTGTACGCTGATAGAAACTGTAAAGGAGTGTGACTATGTAATCCTAGTGACTGAGCCCACACCTTTCGGCTTGCACTACCTTTCGATGACACTTGAGGTGATTGCCGAGCTTGGAACACCACATGGGGTTATTATTAACAGAGATGGGATTGGAGATCAGGAAACTGTGGGGTTTCTTGAGCAGAAAGGCATCCCCATCCTCATGAGGATCCCGTTCAGTAAGGAGATTGCAGAACTATACTCCCGCGGAATCCCGTTCGTCCAAGAGATGCCCAGATACCGAAAAGAATTCCAAGAAACATGGAAACGTATCAAGAGGGAAGTAACAAATGGTCAGTGAAATCGCTATTGTTAGTGGAAAAGGCGGTACGGGTAAGACAACAATTGTAGCATCATTTGCTGCCTTTGCAGGTGATGCCATCATTGCAGATTGTGATGTTGATGCCCCTGATCTTCATATCCTATTGACGCCAGAGATAATAGAAACAAGCGAATTCATTGGCTCGAAGACTGCTACCATCGACAAGGATGTCTGCACTCAATGCGGGTTGTGTGAGGAGTCCTGTCGTTTTGACGCAATACGCGTTCCTGAGATTGATCCCATAGCATGCGAAGGGTGTGGGGTCTGCGAGTTTGTCTGTCCGGAGAAAGCAATATCCATGCATGACCGCGTTTCGGGGAACTTGTTTCAATCGAAGACTAGGTATGGTTCACTTTCCCACGCTAAACTCCTACCAGGTCAGGGCAACTCTGGAAAATTAGTCACTGAGGTAAGGAGGCATGCCCAAATTATGGCTCAGAGTGAGAATCGGGATATAATTCTGATCGATGGGTCACCGGGGATAGGATGTCCAGTCATCGCCACAGTTGCGGGATTGAAAGTAGGGGTTGTGGTAACTGAACCCACTCTATCAGGAATCCATGATATGAAGAGGGTGCTGGGGCTCATGAAGCAGTTCCATATCCTTTCAACCGTGATCATCAACAAATTTGACATCAATCCAAAGAACACAGATGAAATCGTGAAGTACTGTAGAGAGAACGGCATAGAAGTTCTCGGGAGGATACCATTTGATAGGATCATGACTGAATCGATGGTTCAGCGAAAGACCTTACCTGAGTTTACACCCGATCACGAAATCACACAGATGCTGAGGAGAATATGGATAAGGATCAAAAAGTTGGCTGTTTATTCAAGGAGCTAGATAATAACATGATATCCTTCACAATCTAAGGGCGATTCCATCTTTGCCAGCGTATCCTCTTAGAACCACAGTTGGGACATGGACGCCCATCATCCTTCTGCATGTCCAGTCGTGTACCACAGCCGGTACATTGGAATCCACCTGAGCCGTCTGCAAGGATATACCTCCCGCCCTCAATACGAAGTGCATGACCCTCCACAATACCCTTGGCGATCTTGTGACGCGCAGAAGCAAGGATTCGGTGGAACGTAGGCTGGCTGATGTGCATAACAGAGCATGCCTCTCTTTGATTCATCCCCTTGAAATCAGCCAGTCGGATTGCCTCGTACTCATCCAATGTTATTAGTATTTCATCAAGTTCTTTAAGCGGGATTCCAGCTGGCTTGTAGACCGAGATAGGTGGCTCCCTGTGAACAAACCGGTGTCTTTTTTGTCGAGGCATGAAACAATTCACCACCTCGGTGCACAAAAACAATTCCGTTTATAGACAAAATAAGGACCGTATATCTGTTGTTTCCTCTTTGATTGTTGTCTTCGAATCTCCAACACACCAGTACTGACACGTCGGTTTTCATTTCACATGGTTCGAAAATTGTCTAGCGCGAGAGTTCGATACAAAGATTGGCTTGACTGATGTTAAGACAAAAGAGTCATTCGAACAGTGTGACTTGTACTTCTTCACCTTCCTCGATGACATCGAGGTTCACAGGGAGGATGATATACCCGTCAGCCTTGGCCATGCTGGTTATCGCCCCTGAGTGCTTGTACACAGGGTGAGCAATACCGTTCTCAATCCGAACCGTAAGAAACTGCTTTCTCCCAGATGATGACACAATTCTCTTCCCAAGCTTGGCAGAAACATGGTGTCCTGAATGATGGGGGAGTCTGCCCATCTTACGAATCGCAGGAATCAGGAAGATGTATGCATTACTAAGACAGGAGGTGGGATATCCTGGCATCCCAACAACAGGAGTGCCTTGTACCATGCCAAAGAGCGTTGGTTTGCCAGGTTTAATCTGGACTCCATGGAAAAGGACTTCGCCCATCTCTTCGAGAATCCCAGCCAGAAGATCCTTCTCGCCTACAGAGCTTCCTCCCGAGAGAACGACAAGGTCAGTTCCTAGGCTTTGCTGTATGGCTTGCTTCAGTGCATCCTTCTCGTCAGTAACAACAGGCATCCGCGTAACTTCGGCACCATTTGATGTCAGGACGGACTCGAGGGTATATGAGTTCACATCATAGATGTGTCCAGGCTTAAGAGGCTCACCTAGGGGAGCAACCTCCCTGCCTGTAGGAATGACAGCGACCATGGGCTTCCTATAGACCTCAATGGAGGTCATACCGAGAGCTGCAACTGCTCCAATCCTTGCAGGTGTTAGAAAACTCCCCGCAGGAAGCACAACCTCATTCTTCTTGATGTCTTCACCGGCCTTTGAAACATTAGCACCAGGGTAAACAGGCCGTGTGACCAGTATCTGATCTCCTCGTTCCTCTGTATATTCTACCATAACGACTGCATCTGCACCCGCGGGCATGGGAGAGCCGGTGGCTATTTGAAGACATGTTTCACGAGTCACTTCCGATTCGGATACCTCCCCAGCA
This sequence comes from archaeon, assembly GCA_024275415.1. Taxonomy (GTDB): domain Archaea; phylum Asgardarchaeota; class Thorarchaeia; order Thorarchaeales; family Thorarchaeaceae; genus MP5-2226. Next base: position 16,478 of record JAJRZD010000019.1, on the reverse strand, counting down.
TGAATCACGCCCTTCAGAGTAAGGAGTACATCCGAGTCCTGAGCACCAAAAGTGTCCTCTGCAATGACCGCATACCCATCCATGGCAGCTCTATCAAAAGGTGGCACATCACGATCAGCTTTGAGGTCACTTGCCAACACACGGCCGGTCGCAGCACTGATAGCAATTTGTTCTGTGTCACTCAGTGGAAGGCAGTGTTCCAAAAGCAATTCCTCCGCCTTCTCTTGAGAAACCAGAAGCTTGAAAGGATCCATTTTCTTCATCTGTCTATCTCCCAAATCAGGTGTCCAATTCCTGGCAGTATTATCTTTGATAGTGCAGTCCTCATGGCGTTCTTCGAGCCGGGTAAGCAATAGATGACAGTAGTCCCAATGAGACCCGCTGATGCCTGACTGTAGATGCCGGGAACCCCAATCTCATCATAACTGATTCGACGAAAAAGCTCACCAAAACCAACAAGATGCTTCTCGAACTTTGGCATCAATGTTCTAACGGTTAGGTCTCGAGAGCCGACACCAGTTCCTCCACTTGTGATGATGACGCGGACATCTTTGTTCTGAAGATAAGTTTCAACTCTCTCAAGGATGTCTTCAGCACGATTTCGTACTACATCATATTCAACAACTTGGTGATGCTCCGACGTAATCAGTTCGTGTGCAATACGGCCCGTTTGGTCGTTCTCTTTGGTCCTACTATCACTGGTAGTGAGAATAGCGAAGCCAACACTAACCTTTTGATCCCTTCTATGCTCATCAGGCAATAATATCACTCCTTGATTTTCTTCGTCACCCTAATACCATCAATCCGCGAATGGGGATACTGTCCCTGTTCATCCTTCTCAAGATACTTTACCATATCCCAGATCGATAGCAGTGCAGTCGAAACTCCTACCAATGCTTCCATCTCCACGCCAGTCGTATGGTTTGCGACCACCTGACATATTGCTCGAACTCGATCCTCAAGGACATCGAATGAAACCTGTACTGATGAGAGCGGAATCTGATGACAAAGAGGGATGATATCCGAGGTACGCTTTGCTGCTTGTATCGCAGCAATTTCAGAAACTGTCAGGACATCCCCTTTCTTCACAGTCCTGTCCTGGATTTGAGCAATGGTTCGTGGCTCAAGAATAAGCTCACCCACTGCCTCAGCCATTCGATATGAGATTGGCTTTGATGCGACATCGACCATTCTGATGGGATCCTCACTCATCGTTCACACCACCGACCCAATAGCTTCTATCCTTGAGGAATTCTTTCTTCCATATCATCGCTCTTTTCTTCAGCTCCTCTATCGCGTATCGACAGCCCTTGAATGCCTCGTCACGGTGGGAAGCCCCTACTGCGATGACCACGATGTTCTCACCAGGATTCAGAACTCCTGTCCGATGTATGATTGAAACATCAGTCACGCCAAATCTGGAGATTATCTCCTGACGAATCTGTTCAAGTTCCTTCACCGCCATCTCAGTGTCAGCCTCAAATTCCAGCTTTTCAACCTCGTTCCCGTCAGTGAGGTCTCTGACAGTGCCTAGGAACGTCACAACTGCACCCATGGATGGACGGCGCGTTTTCGAGATGACCTCATCGATTGAGAAGTCCACATCAGACAATGCAATCATTTGCTCTTACCTCTCCAAAATGGTTTTCGTAAGCTCACAGCATGTTCAAGCGCGTCATTCACCATCTCGTCAAGTGATTGGCTTCCAAGAAGCGAATGCACTTCCACCAGGTTATCCTGCCTAAGCAGACAAGGCTTCAGTTTGCCATCAGATGTCACGCGAAGCCGGGTACACCGCTGGCAGAAGGATTGATTATGATTTGGACGGACTACTTCAACCTGTACTGTTCCGTTTGAAACAGGCAGAGTGTAGGTCTTTCGACCGTGAAGGGAACGTTGAGTAGCGGTCAGTGCCCGACCTGCCAAGTCGCTCTCAATCTCAGTCAAGTCCATCCAGTATTGAGCCCACTCATCATCCTTAGAGAACAACTGGAGCTCGATAAGCTGTAGCACTGCCCCAATACCACCTGCATACTCCATGAGGTCCTGTATCTCGTCATCGTTCAGTCCTCTGAGCACAGCCATATTGATCTTGACGGGGTTCAGACCGGCCTGTATCGAGGTCTCGATACCTCGCATGACGGAATCGATGTTAGCGCGACCCGTGATACGTTCATGGAGAACGGGCTTGAGGGTGTGGAGGCTCACATTCACTCTGTCAAGCCCAGATTCTTTCAGGGGACGAGCAAGGTGTTCTAAGAACGAACCGTTAGTAGTAATTGACAGATCATCTGTCAGAGGCGCCAATCTGCTGACGATTTCAACAATGTCATCCCGAACAAGTGCTTCTCCCCCAGTCAGCTTTATCCTTCGAATCCCCCTGCGGTTAGCAACTCGCACAAGATTCTCGATTTCCTCGGCGGTCATCTCGCATCCCATGCCTATCTCTCCTTCGTGGTGGCAGAAGAAACAGGCATGATTGCATCGTTGGGTAAGGGATATCCTAAGGTAATCGATCGGACGAGAGTATGAGTCAACAAGCGGCGCACTACTCTCCGTATTGATGCGGTCAATCCCTTTATCGGCGGTCATGATTTGGCCTCATTCTCCATCTATCCAAGATAACTGTTATGTTTGGTCATGCATTTCGGTATTTAGTAGACTCGGACGGATGATGCCTTGAAGGTCACATCTACATCATCCCCTATTGCTACATGGAGCCTTTCAAGGGAGCCTCTCGTTATTTGAGTCACCAGATTAACTCCCACATCCACCGTAATCAGAGCAGTGGCGTTCTTGATGTCCACATCTGTGACTTTTCCTCTGAGCGTGTTCCGTGCACTAGAAAGGATGCTCCCACGGGACAGGACGATATCTTCTGGCGGTATGCGAACCGTGACATCACCTTCTCGATCAGTAATCGCCTCTATGGAAAGCACATCATTGATGCGTACTTGAACGAGACGTGACCCATGTGCACTCCCGTTCATACATTGTGCTACGCCGGAGAAGACGTTGAGGGTAGCGTCCTCGAAGATGAGAGTTTCTAACCTGTCTCGAATCATCTCTGTTGCAGACCCACTCCCGATAATCTTACCATCCTTGATCATGACAGCCTTTCGAGTAAGGATATCAGCCTGCATCATGTCATGGGTCGATATTACAATCGTGGATCCCTGTTCCCTATTGATGTCTTTGAGAACGTTCTCGACTATCCTTCTACTATCGGGGTCTAAGAATGCTGTAGGCTCGTCTAGGAGGAGAATATCTGGTTCGATTGCGATAGCCATCGCGAGATTCAGCCGTTTTTGTTCTCCACCTGAGAGGTTCCGTGCAAATCGGTCACGCATCGGATAGAGCTGGACTAGATCCAGAGCCTCCTTGACACGTCTATCAGTTTCAATCCCGGACACATTCCTGATCCTGAGACCATATGCCACATTCTTTGAAACTGTGGTGCTGAATATCAGGGGTTTCTGAAACACTAGAGTTGCTTGTCTACGAAGACCAAGCAGTTGGTTCCCGGAAAGGATTTTGTCCTCAAAGAGGAGGACGCCGCTTGTTGGTTCGAGTAACCCGGCCATCACTCGCAGTGCGGTGGTCTTTCCAGCGCCGTTTGGCCCGATAAGGCTGAGCATCTCGCCATGGTCTGCTCGGATGTTCACACTATCCAATGCCCTTTGTTAACCAAAGTCCACTGTGACATTCCTTAGCTCGACTATTCCCATAACCACCACTTCACCTTTTTCTCAATCTGATTCAGAAGCAAATTGAAGGCAATCATGAGAGTGAGAAGTATCACTGTCAAACCAAGCCCGAGCAGAATCTCACCGCGTGTCGTTTCCAGAGCGATTGCTGTAGTGAGGACTCGTGTCAGTCCTTGGATGTTCCCACCAAGCATGAGAGCCACACCCAATTCGGATATTGCACGGCTGAAGCTCGCGGAGAGAGCCAGAACGATCCCGCCCAACGACTCTCGTAACACCGAAGCAGCAGCAGCACGCTCATCTGCACCCAACGTTCGAGACAAATCACGTATCAACGGGTCGACGTTCGAGATGGTTTCAGAGGTTATGCTCACGATGATAGGGACGACAAGGATGGACTGTCCGATGACCAGAGCAAGCGGGGTATAGAGAAGTTCGAGGAAACCGAGGGGTCCTGACCGTGAGAAGACCAGATAAAGTACGAGTCCGAGTGCCACGGTCGGCACACTCATGAGAGCTCTGAAAACCCCTGTGACCGAGTCGCGTCCTCTGAATCTGTACATACCAAGAATAATCCCAATCGGTAGCCCGACACTTGCAGCCAACAACGCGGCCAATCCAGATATGGACAGAGCTCGGAGGGTTATCTCTACAATCTCATCCTGAAGTCCCATATAAGCCACCTCATCCGTTTCTAGTTGTATAGTCCATAATCTCCATTCCTCCATTCTGGAGGACACTCATAGAGAACTCCTCCTGATTCAAAGAATGCATAATTTTGTATCCACTGGTATAGCTCAGATGGGGAGTGATCCTTAATTACGGTCACAGCGGGAGAGAACAGACTGGCGTTATAGGCGTCATGGCCATAGTTCGCAATCAGATTTTGTGCAGATTCGCCGACCAGCCATCGGACAAAGTCCATCGCAGCCTCATATTTTACCGTGGAAATTCGTTCCGCATTGACGGCGATAACACTATAGACGTTGAGCAGTGATTCGCCTTCCTCGACCATCTGCTCAAGGGTGATTAGTCCATCGGATTTGTACTTCAAGTAAGTGCCAATGTCTGACAGGGTATAGAAACCTCGTTCGTTGGCCAGATTCAACGTAGTGCCCATGCCAGACCCAGATGAAACAAACCAGTCCTCTCCCTGAATTTCTGAGTAATTGAAGCCCGACGCCGACCAGAGAGCCTTCTCTTTGGTGTTTGTCCCAGACCCGTCGTCCCTGCTCACCCAGATGGCATCATGGCTTGTACGGCCATACTTCAAAATCGCTGATAGTGCATCTAATGGAGACATATTGTAGATTCCTACAGGATCTTCGGATGGCCCTACAATCGTGAAAAAGTTATACGCAAAAATCTTGCGGTTCACACCGTATCCTTCCTGCATGAACTCATACTCTTGAGAGGGCGAATGCACAAGGATAAGATCCGCATCGCCTCTCCGAGCGTTCTCCAGTGCGATACCAGTACCTGCTGAGATGAATGCAAGAATGACACGAGGGTTCTCTGCCTCATAGGTAGTCTTAATCTCATCAAGTAGACCTGTATCATAGAGGCTTGTTGTCGTTGAAATGACAAGAGTGTCCTTTTTTGCAGTCTGAGTATAGTAAAAAAGATAGCCGAGAGAAGCAACAATGATGGCTATGATGCTCAAAGTGGCTACCATCTTCTTTTCTTTTCGCATCTGTTTCACCGTTATGTTGAATTGTGCATATCGTGTAGAAGCCCTATTTCATTCTTTTGAATGAGAATGTGTGGATTGGCGGACTTTGCCCCACATTTTCACAGGCTCGTGTCTATTTCAGGACTTCATCCATTGAGCCAGTGCGGTAGCCCTGTATGTCAAGCGTGATATACCTAAATCCGATATCCTTTGCCCGTTCATTCAGTCGGTCAAGAAGAGTGGTGTCAAACATCTTCGGCCGCTCATCGATGCCCACCTCTATTCGAACTACATCACCATGATACCTGGCCCGAACACATTCGATTTTGAATAATTCCCGGACTGCTCTCTCTACTGCATCGACCATCCTGATTCGCTCCTCAGTGATAGCGGTGCCATAGGGGAACCTGCTGGAAAGACAAGCCATTGATGGACGATTTGCAACTGAGAGACCCTTGCTCCGAGCGAACTCGCGTACCTCGTCCTTGGTTATCCCAGCCGTCTTCAGCGGCGAGAGGACACCAGCTTCTTCCAGTGCCTTTGCCCCTGGTCGATGTCCAGATACATCGCTGGCGTTTGTACCATCCACAACGATATCAAAACCAATCTGCTCAGCCTTGCTCAGCCATGCGGACGAGAGCTCCTTCTTACAGTGGTAACAGCGATCTGGTGGGTTGCGAACCATGTCCTCATTGGCAAGCTCATCGACTTGGATTATCTCAAGTGGGAGACCTATCTCTTCTGCGATCAATCCTGCAGCCTCCAGCTCTTGCCGTGGGAACGTGATACTATCCACTGTGAGGAGGCGTGCCTCTTTTGCACTTTGTTTTGCAATAACGGCAACGACTGCACTGTCCACACCACCACTGAAAGCGACAAGAACCCGCTTACCTCTAAGAAAGTCCATTGCTTTCTCAAATTTTGCGCTAGTTTCGGCATCCATTGGATTTCCAGCGTTGCTTGAAAAAACAAGACTTAGTTCTTTCTATCTGATACTTCTTATCGATTACATTATATTTGTGCACCATATGGAAAAGCAAAAAGCAGAGGCACAGACATGTAGTCCTGAGCAGTCTAGCTCAATGTGAACCATGAGGAGTTCCAGTGATCCCAACAAGCACAGCACTACTAGTACGACCGAATATCCCTGAAAAAAGAAAGGGTGAAAGGCATAGGTTCATTAAAATCCTAAAGAACAACCTGTCAGCCGCCCTACGAGAGGGCAATCCAATCCCGCTAGTTGTTGAAGATGTGCATGGGTTCATCTTGATCAGAGGTGATGCAGCAGGCACAATGGCACTAAAGGCATCTGGTGTCTTTGGGGTTGGAACTGTGGCAAAGATGATTGAAACGAATCTCAAAGCACAAGTATCTACTCCTAGTTCAGCCATTGTGATTGAAAACCCATTTGATCCTCATTCAGATGCGATTATTTACAATCATGACTCCAGTCGAGATGAGGAATTGATTGGAAATCTTCGTGAACTATTGAGAACGAACCATTCTCAATACAAAACCATTCAGAGTGTGCTCATACTTCAAGACAGAGTGTTTGTATCAGTCGAGGAACTATGTGGAATCGGTGGGCTACCTACTGGTTCTGAAGGACATGTTGTTTGTATGATATCAAGCGGCTTGGACTCTCCTGTCGCAGCTTTCAAAGTGATGAGAAGAGGGTGTGTCCCAATATTCGTGTACTTTGACAATTCTCCATTCTCAGACGACATCAACAAGAAAGTCGCAATTGAGCAGGCAACGCGTCTGTCAGAATACATCCACGGAACTAGCGTCAAAATGCTCGTTGTCCCCCATGGAGAGGATCTCGTAGAGGTACTCAAGTATGCCCCGCGGAGGATGACATGTGTATTCTGCCGACGTAACATGTATAGGCTTGCTCAGGAGGTTGCTTTGCGCGAGGGTGCTGATGCCATTATTACAGGGGAGATAATTGGAGAGCAGGCTTCACAGACAACACGGAACCTTTTCGCAGAGGACAGTGCGATTGCTCGAGTGCCCATCATCAGGCCATGTATCGGAGATGACAAGGATGAGATTACCAAACAAGCAAGAGAGATTGGAACGTATGAGTTCACCAATGCCGCTGCATCATGTTGTTCACTCCCTCCAAAGTATCCGGTCTTGCATGCGGATATAGCAAAGATAACTACCGCTGAGATAGACATAGGCTATGACTGGGTAAAGGATGCCGTTTCAGATGCTGAGATAATAGTGCTAAAGGGAGGTTGAACATGCCCAAATCATACCACTTCAAGATATGCTCAGAGAAGGCGGGCTATGAGGTGAAGCCGGTGAACCGTCTGCATCTAGATCTCATGAATTTGGAGAAGAAGATTTTGGAGATTACGGGGTATTCAGTACGTGTCAGCGTCCCGGCATTACTACTTCTTGAAGGGCCTGATGGGAGCATCATCAACATATTCCCTTCGGGACGATTACTTCTAAGGAATTTTGAAACGGAAACAGAAGCTGAAAGGATAGTAGACCTTCTTGCCGCGGTGCTCTATAAATAACATTTCGAGTTCTGTTCGAATCTCAGAAAGCGAACCGAATCACACGGAAACCATCTTTTCTGCAAGGGACTGAATTCCCTTGATCATTTCTCGTATCTGGGGGTCACTGATGCTATAGAGCTTGCGAGTTCCATCGCGCCGAACTGTCAGGATTCCTGCGCGAACTAGTTGAGTGAGGTATGCAGAAACAGTCGATTGCGAAAGCCCAATCTGAGGGAAGATATCGCACTGACACAGCTCCCCATCGGCCAAAAGATCAACAATACGGAGTCGTTCGGGGTTGCTTAATGCTTTATGAAAGTGCGCTCGCCATTCAGATTGCTTATCCTTGAACATTTGTGTGCAACATCCTACAATGCATCATTTATTCGTCAGGTGATTACAACAACTTACTTTGTATATTTCGATAAATCAATCTTTCTAATAGTGTGCAATCATATCAGGATTCGCATTGTGCTGGTTCAGTAGGATGTCGTCCATATAGCCTCCTTCCCAACCACATTGAAACATATACTAATCCCACAAGGACGGGTACTTCGATGAGGGGACCAACAACCGCAGCTAATGCTTGTCCGGAACCAATCCCAAAGATCCCGATAGCAACTGCAATTGCCAGCTCAAAGTTGTTACTTGCTGCTGTGAAAGAGATTGTCACGTTTTTTTCGTAAGTGAAGCGGAGTCCGTAGGATATCCCGAACGAAACCAAGAACATCAATACGAAATAGAATAACAATGGTACTGCAATCCTCAGCACATCGAAGGGGAGGGCAACAATCACATCACCTTTCAATGAAAACATCACCATGATAGTGAAAAGCAGACCAATCAGCGCATAGGGACCTAGTTTTGGAGCAAACTCGTTATCATACCATTCCTTTGAACGGCGCTTTATCAGGGTGCATCGTGTGATGACACCTCCTACCAACGGGAAGCCGAGAAATACGATGACACTCCATGCAATCTCAAGGACGGACACATTAACGACAGACCCCCCACCAGGCGCGATGACGGATGGGAGAAATGTGACAAAGAACCATGCCTCAAAGCTGTACATAGTTATCTGAAATATCGAGTTCAATGCGACGAGCACAGCACAAGATTCGCTGCAGCCTCCGGCCATCATGTTCCAGATGAGAACCATAGCGATACAGCGGGCAAGACCAATCAATATCAATCCTGTGCGATACTCAGGTAAATCAGGGAGGAATAACCATGCCAACGTGAACATAAGGAAAGGGCCCACAATCCAGTTGAGTGCCAACGAAATACCAAACATCCGTTTCTCAGTCCGGAGCTTGCCAAGTTCTTCATACTTCACTTTTGCTAAGACTGGATACATCATCCATAACAGTCCAATCGCTATCGGGATCGAAACGGTCCCCATACTCCAATTGTCCAAAGCCTCTGCAAGGCCAGGAACGAGATATCCCAAAAGCACACCAACAACCATTGCCAATAGTATCCAGACTGGTAGAAGTTTGTCAATGGTACTCAAGCCGATGATGGAACTCTTTATTTCTGCTTGAGGAGATGATGAATCCAATTCTATATTCACCTTCTGGAAACAGATGAAATATCGAATAATTCGTATATTTAACTTTTTAGAGGGGCGGGGTTGCTAACAACTGCGAGATAGCTGGACATCTCGTGGTAGGTGATTCTATACGACCGGACAGTACTATGACACAAGGTCGGACGACACGCGATACTGACCACACGGGGGCGTTACCAGTGCCGTCCTTGGGAGGACAAGACTCTGGTGTCCAGACTTATCCAGATTGCAGTGAACGGTACCAAAAACGATGATTGTTTCCTTACATTCACATTGCTCCAATTCGATTTGTGTTTTTGATGATGATGCCTCACACCTAGAATTCGGATGGGATTGCATCGTATGGTGTTGCCATTCATCAAGATGAAGAGATTATTTCGAAAGGAGGAGTAAAAATCTCAGGGGATGTTCACCGTTTCCATCTTGCAGGCACTTACGGTTTCAGGAGAGATTCACTTTCTGAGCGGAAGCGGATACTTAGAAAGTGAGGACTTTTGTAGCTTCAGCTGTCCATTCAGCAAGAAGACCCATTGTTCCACGAGCGACACCCGATATCAATGACAGTTCTTCAATCCCACGAGCATCCATGCACGACCCACAACACGCGATTGATGCCTTCTTGACGAGCAGTCCTCGAATCATCCGTTCCAAGTTGTAGTAACCATCAGGCGTCTTCTGTCCAGCAATCGCACATGATACCGCATCTCCAATCAGAAAAACTCGAATGTCTGCATTTGCATCATTCTTTTTGAGTGCGGTGGCTAAACGAATGCCATTGTAGGATCGTTCCGTGCCATAGGGAGGGTCGTTCAGGATGATGAGGTATTTCATGAGTGTAAACCTCGGGCTTCGTCCTAAATGGAAATTTCGACTTATTAGGGCATCTGTAGCGCATCTGTGTTCAACACTTAGCACATATGTCGTAGCACTGAGGCATCAATAGCCGATTGCGTATCTCACTCACGCGAAGGCGAATTGCCATTGCAAAGGGAAATGTGCTTCAATGTTCTCACTCCAACCAATCCAGCAAGTGCGGCGGTTATCACAATGGTGCCATATTTAACTTGTCGGAAGAATTACAAGATTGTCTTCAGTCGTTAACAGTGTTCGACCTGACCGTCTACTCGTGTAGCGGCATCATTGCCAGACATATCTCATGACGGGATCGCCAAGCTCTGCTTTCGTGGGATATAACGCTTCGAACGTGGATTATTGCGTAGAGCGTTGACTCACGCCAACAGCCTGCGGAATAGGTTCATCGCGATTGCGAAACGACCCATTGTATTAAAACCTACTCGTCGCTTTCTGTCCATTCACGGGAGTGTTCATCTCTTAGAGCCTGTTCTTACATTCGTTCCCGCATTTTCTCTACAACTCTTGGGCAAAGAAAATACGCAATTGAAACGAGAAAGGTATACCACACAATCCTGAAAATGAAGAAGCCAACTGAATCGGTAATCAGCCAGTCATAAAGCGGGTTAGAGAGGGACAACAAAAGCGAAAGGTAATCGGATTTCGTCTGAATCGCACTCCTAGAAAGAAGTGATACTAGTGATCAAGTGCGTTGTGGATAGTCAAGTCTTTTGTCCTACATACGGTTCTGTGAAAAGTTATCGTGATGTCTGAGTTTGGAGAATTTCCAATTAACGCTCGTAGCGCGCCATGCACTCGGCAAGTGCCTTCTATCTCCCAGTCCATGAGGGCATGTTTCGTCAGACCACGTAGCATCGATGTGTCTGAGAAACTGCTGCTCACCGTATTTGTTAATCTGTGGACTGTTGATAACTAATGCTGACTATCTCAATATGACAGCTTCATTGTTATTCACTTGTTCGTTTCAGGATTCGATAGATAGAGAGAGTCAGCCAGGGCGACCAGTAATCTTTCTGGCCAAAGAACCATTTCTTGAAATCCTGATAGACAGATTCGGGAGTGAATCGCCCATTTGCATCAGCCTTTGCGCTAACGATGGACTGCATATCGTTGAAGGATACTTTGTTAATTCTGCATAGTGGCTAGTTGCATTTAGAACACTGCCTATATTGTACCAGAATTTCTTGAATCGTGAACCATGTCCGAACGTATATGGACGATGAGCTTTTGATTGCTCAAAACATCTAAGGAGTGTTCTTCTCGGTTCTTCCGATATGTCCAGTGGCGCATTCGAACTAACTGTAATCAGTATAAGGCGAGAGGATGACATGTAAAACCTGCTGGTTCGAGTCTGATTGTAAACCTAAATACGATTCTATTGAACAATGGATAAATCATGGCATCATATGTAGAATCCACAACTTTAAATCCATAAGTGGTTACCAGGTAACTGGGTGTCATAAGTGTCCACTGTCAAGTTTGACCTGCAAGATGATCTTGAAGAACTACAAGCTCGGCTGTATCTTGATACAAGGGTGAAATTGACAAAGAAGCAGATTCTGGAATTGGTTTTCCGAATAGGGCGAGACCATTACGACCGCCTCGTCCAAGAAATCAGATCAAAAGAGTGTCCTCTTGATGATAAAACCATCAAAAAGATCTTATCCATGACCGAGGACTTTGGCGCAGGTAGTGAAGATCTCTCGTCAAGAGTTGATGAGATTGTATATGGGGACTCCACAGAATGACAGTGTTCATTGATAGCAATGTCATTATTGCATTGCTTAACTCACGTGACAAGAACCACGATAGATCCCGTGAGCTGTTGACTAGACTGAAGGATTCAGACATTGGCATGAGAGTTACCATTGATTATGTGTTGAATGAAGTGGTTACAACGCTTTGGATGCACACTCATCGTAAGAAAATAGTAACCAATGCATACAACTTGATTTGCAACACTCCGAATTTTATTAGGTTTGAACATGTCACTCCGTCTATTTTGGATGTTGCATGGAAAAAGTGGCAACAACTGACAATCTGGCCTCAAAGACCTCTGAGTTTTACTGATTGCTGTATCCTCTCATTCATCGAGAAGCATAAGATCGACCATTTGGCAACCTTTGACTCTGACTTTGATGGTCTTGTTAGTATTCTGTGACTGCACGATAAATTATCTGAGTTCAAACCAATACAAAAGAAATTGTAAAAAAACGAGAGAGCACCCATTCTTTATTCAATTCACCGAGAATCTTGGAATACAATGATGCGGATATTATGAATGATGTATCACCCACAGGAAAACTGATTTTGGTAATTGCGTCGTCCTTCGATAGCATACCACATTTCGTTGCCATCAATGAATGGATACCAGGTAGCAATACACTGGAGATGTTTTGCTGCCTTAGTCCACAGTGTCGAACTGGCTGCGACTCCAAAGAATCCCAGCATAGGAAGTGCTACACAGTTCTCAATGGCCTCTTGTGATAGGACACCAGTTTCGCCACCGAAGTCCTTTATCAACCTGCGGTGGATCAATAATGTCTCATCGAAGGACAGTATCTCAAAGTTGAAAACCCTGAGAACATCAGCTATCGAACTAATCATTCAAGAAGATCGGCATCCTCAGAAGCCACCTCATCAAGAGCTTTTTCGAAGGAAGCATCGAAAAAAGTCATTCTTCTAGTACTGTTCAAGAAATTCAATTTGATCTTCAAGCTTCTTCATTTCAATCGCATCAACTATTTCTTTCTCTCTACGTGCGAAGATGACTTTGCCATTGAATATTCGTGCTGCCGCAATGGAAAAGCAATCAGGCAAAGAGATTGGAACGCCACATTTGATCTGTGCTGCTTCGACCCAGAGAGGTTGGGATGAGAGCGTCATGACTGCAGAGGACTGGATTATACTTTGTGTCTTGTTCCAAGCTTGCTTCCAGCTGGAATTGCGACAGAGGATATAGCTCAATTCGCAAAGAGCAATCTCAGTACATGCATAATGACCGTGCTGATGGATTATCTCTTTTGATAACTCGGCAGCAGAAGGCTCACCAAGTGCTAAAGCGATAAGCACCTCTGCATCCAGAACAGATATAGCACTTCTTTTACTCCTCATCAAGACCCCGCTCCAGAATCAGGTCATGGTATGCTGATTCGAAATCGATTCCAGGAACGGGAGCTGTGAACCTATTCCATGCATCCCGATCAAGCTGTCTTCTCATGTAATTCTCAATCAAGAACCTAATCACGGAATCGAAGTCTGCTCGACGTTGAGTTCGTATCTGAAGATCACCTGCAATCTGAAGTAGCTTCTTTCGAGTGTCTTCCTTAATCGAGATAGTAGTCATGTTCCTCATTTGTCATATTATCTTCTAATGTAATAAACACAACGATTGTGTTAGACACAGCGATTATGAATCTTGAAGACGGCATCTTCTGATAAAGAAAGCGTCACAGGGATGGTGGTCAATTCACTTGACAATAACGTTGACGGCTTGCATACATAATCTAGGAAGACTGTCACCGACTACAACAGATTACTTGAGTCGTTGAGATAAATGCTCAGACAGCTGAAGAAGCAAGCATCTCGCTCCCGTTAGGATCGATGCCTTTGTAAAAAGAAGGATGTTCAACAGTGTGGAAGAGGGTAAGTCCCTCTTAGGCAACCAGTACGATTGCACAACCCCGTCGAAGCCTGCACCCCCTGCCGGTTCAAGGTAGGGCAAGCAGAGGATACATACATTCACATCGGTCGCATATGTTTCATTCAGGTCTGAAGTCCTATTTTTGAAACGATTTGGTCAATCATGTTCAAACTCCTGTTATTTAGTGGGACTCGGCGGTGATCCGGAGGATTGTCTTAAAGTGCCAGGCATTTCGTGTCAGAAATCTACGGATACCACTTGCGAGTGAGATTCCGGTAATTATCACATCCCGAGAGCCAATGGGAGTTCCACGCTTCAGAAGGTCGGCAAGAGTCTTCCCAGACTCCAGAGCAGCTGACCTTTCAAATGGGAGTACCTCCATTCAGGAGAGAACCCGTTCAAGTTCCCACCTTCGCTTTCGCAACGGTTGTCCCGATTTCGTAGGCAGCCGGAATAGCCCTGTGTAGAGCTCAAAAGCATTGATTTCAGAGGTATAAAGGCTACTTCAGTATCCTTAAGTCATGAAAGAGCGTCCATATCCTTCCGCAGTACATCCACCAAGAAAGTTGTATCAAAAAATATCAACTCGCTCTTCTCGGAACTATTTCCGAACATCTCGAGTTGTTTCGTCAAGAAGCTGCTGATCTTCATGGGTCAGGCCAGTCCAACCATCAGATGTTTGTGCCCAGAGGTACAGTGGTTCAGAGGATTTGCCCTTACACAGACGAGCAATCGTATCTCCAAAACTCTCTCCAGGGAGTCGCATCTTCTTGAGAATATTATTCACCTCCAGGGTAACGAAAATGGTCTTCGATGCCATTGGATGTCGATATCTACATATGTAGACGTAGATAAAAGGTACATCAAGACTCTGATAGGTCAATGACTCGGTCGTTGATGAACTGGCTTCTTCGAGTGGTTGACTACCGGATGTATTGGATACTACGTGCGATTGGAAACTTCTCTTGGATTGGTCATACAAACAATCTGTATCTCCATGAGTGCACTCAAGAAACTCGATGGCATCAACAAGTCGCTTTTTACTAATTGCATCAGCGAGCTCCCCTTTCGTGCAAATACTACCTCCCCTTTTGCGATACATGCAGCTGCGATTGAAAAGCAGTCAGACAAAGCAATGGATAAAGCGTATGACATTGTGCTCATTCATCTAACTCGGCAAGGATTTGAGAATACATTGACGTTGACAATCTGAAAGGGGTTTCGTGTACTAGATATTTGATTTGTAACATTGCATCTGCATTTGTGAGCAGACCATTCCTAGTTGCTCTAAGAATGATTCCGATGGTTCCTGTCAGTCTCAGTCCTAGAGCACGTGCTATGTCTCTTGCAGCAAGGTCATCAACGACAACAATGGCATCCTGATTGTTTCCATGCATCTTATACGCAAGATCAAGCACATCTACTTCTCCTTTGTGAAGTCCCATCTTATCTAGTGCTTTGGAAAAAGAGTTCCTCGGCCCATCTATCACATTCAACCAGTTCGAGAATGCATCTGTGAGCGCTGCAAATTCTGGTGCTGTCTGCTCAAGTACCTCATCCTTGACCGATGGGACGGTTACTACTCTATCAAAGATAGCATCAAGGAGATAGAGAGAACCTACTTTACCGAGGTAAATGAGAGGGGATGCGTTCACTATTGCAATCATCCTATTTGCCCTCAGCAAAAAAAAGATCTTCTCTAAGTGCTTGCTCATCGTACATAGTGATGTTGCGTCTTGATAATTCTTCCATCATTGCTCGAAGAGAGATTTTGGCAATGGATGCTGCCTTCCAGATGCTTATTCGTTTTGCAACAACCTGTTCGGCAAGATAATCAAGCAGGTCAGCCGATAAGGACCGGGCAATCAGTTGTCGAATGTAAGCGGATTTGTCAACTATCTTCTTTTGTTTCATTAGGAATGCAAGGCGTTCTTTCAAATCCTCATCCATCCGAACTGACAATACTTCACCCATCTCAATCTTGTATACTAAGTCATACATAGTATATATCTGTTTATATCTATTTCATACCTTGAGAAAAGCGTCAAGTAGACCAAGTATTCGAGAAGAGTACTAACCTTGTTTCCATTCATCAAAAAAGACCATTGTGGAAATGAAGGGGTGCTCAACAGCATGAGAAGGGCAAGTCCCTCTTAGGCAACCAGTACGATTGCACAACCCCGTCAAAACCTGCACCCCCTGTCCTAAGACAGGACAAGCGGATGACGCGCAAGCATGAGGACGGATGTACTCACAATCGTTCAATCACGTTGTCGATTGGCTCTGTGAAATAATGGAAGTAATACTAACGATTGGTAGATTTGCTCATAAAGATGAAGGCTTAATCCATACCCATTGTAAAAAAATGTGATTTATTTTACAGAGCTGTTCATTAAGAGTAATGTCGATAAGGGTAGGAAGCAATCCCCGACCTGATGAGGTGAATGAAACCCCTACGAAAGATGCACACCGATCTCAAAAAGCAGGCATCTTGTTAGGG
>JAJRZD010000002.1 GCA_024275415.1 archaeon | reverse complement strand
GATTCTGACTCGATGCCTGATGGTTGGGAGGTGGACAACTCTCTTAATCCGCTTTTGGACGATGCAGGTGCTGATCTTGACAATGATGGCCTAACGAATCTGGTAGAATACGAGATTGGTACAAAGGCAAACGACCCTGATAGCGATTCTGACTTGATGCCTGATGGTTGGGAGGTTCAATATGGATTTGATCCAACAAATCCTGAAGCGCCATTTATTGAAATCCTTCTCTTTAACATACCTACAATGCCCATGCTGTTCAGTATTGGTGGTACTTTGTGTATAGGATATTCAATTGTAAAAGAGAAAAGAAAGCGAAAGCAAAGAATGATGATTGAACTGGAGAATAAAAAAGTGCGTGAGTTGGTGGAAAATCTATTAGAGAAAAAGAAGAACTACAATTCCTAACATAGACCTCTTCTGACACTTTAAAAATAGGTTAGGCTCATTTCGAAGCGAGCTGATACTAATCCATTAGATAATCTGGCTTCTAAAGAAACCACTACGGATTTAGATTCTCATTTGCTTTGAAAAAACAATTTGAATATGGATGAATCTGGTCAATAACTATGACCTACGAGAGTCCTCCATAAGCCAATTTTCATTCATCGAAGTATCGTGAGGTGTGGAAAAAGATTGAAAAAGAATGGAAGGAAGGCGGAGTGCCTTCCTAGGTTCGCGAATCTATGCAGTTGCTCCATCGGCTTGGACGAACCCTGCGCCTTGCGTAGACACGTCATACCCAAGATCTACAGCAGTTGTCTGGAGATGTCCTTCTAACCACGCGACACTCTGACTGCCGAAGGCCTCGAACATGAGAGCGTAGACACCTGATGTCTGAGGACAGCTGAAGCTTGTACCACTGATGTAGTAGTATCCGCCATAATATGGCAGGATCAGGTTCTCACCGATGGCAGTGACATCGACCTTGCCTCGTGACGAAAAGTCGGAAACGAAGACATCGGTGAAGTCGTCCTCTGGCAGGTCTGTCCATATGCCAGTAAGCCCATATGTTCCGGTAAGCCCGTTGACACCAGCTGCGGCTACTGATGTGGTGTCAGCAAGGTTTGCAGGATATGCTGTTGTGTTTGGTGAGGGGCCGTCGTTTCCTGCAGATGTGCTCACGACAATCCCAGCAGCCTCTGCGTTTGCAATGGCATTGTTAAGGGCGGTGTTCGTGTTGCTGTAGCCCAGCGACATAGATATGACCATGTTATATGCACTTAGAGCACCTTCCTTGAGTGAACGTGCATAGTCAATGCTGTCCGCCCAATTGTTGAGCATCTCTGTTTCTGTGACTCTGCCAATGCCAACGCCACCAATCCAGTAGAGACACCGAATCATCACAATCTTGGCATCCTCTGCGACACCTTCGATCCAGTAATCTGTGGTGCTATCGAGGCGATATCCGATGATGGTTCCGGTCACCGCCGTACCATGACCCTCGGTATCCTCGTCATATGCAACATTGTCCTTCCCAAGCTCCTGTGTGTAGCTCCTGCTATACTGTGTTAGGATGTTTTCCTCGGGGAAATAGTCACGCCAGTTGCTGACAAGTCCTGTATCAATGACCACAACAACGGTTCCTGCACCGGTATAGGTTGTCTTCTCGGTGTCTATTGCATCGTTCCACCAAGGCAGTTTGTGTGGGAGGGTGTCCTTTGACCAACCTTGGCTTCCGCCATTGGACACAGTCACTGTATTAGTGTCCTCGCCTGAAAGACCACCAGTATCTGTCGCAGTTGCATAGATATCATGGGCGCCATCTGCATACGTAGTGGTATCCCAATCATAGCTATAGGCTGTTGCGACCCATGTCCCATCGATGTAAATGTCTGGAATAATGGTGTCCTCGTCGTTCACCGTGACCGATATCGTCGTTGTACCCGAAACTGTAGCACCATCTGCTGGTGCAGTGATTGTCACGACTGGTGGGTTATTGGTTGTCCCACCGTTGCTGACAATGACGTTAATGATATCTGTCACGCGGTCTCCTATCGCCTTTATCTCGTGGCTTCCGTCAGGATACTTTGTGGTATCCCATTCGAATGTGTATCCTCTTCCGACCCGAGACCCATCGATGTATATTCGTGGAGTCTTCGAGGCATCAATTTGAATGAGCACAATCCCTGAAACCGTGGCACCATCTGCTGGATAAGTGATGACGCAGTATCTAGCACTGAGCATCGATACTCTCTCACCCTGAGTAGCTGCTGCCATCGATCCTAAGAACATCGAAGTCACAAAGACGAAGGCGAAGAACAGACTCATCGTCTTCTTAATTCTCATGAGTAGCTTCTCCATCTAACACTCCCAATCAGTGAATATCCTATATTCATCGACGGGAGAATTCATTTGTTGGGAAAAAGAAAAACCAATATATAAATAAACCGTAATTTTCCCATGACCATATTTCCACTTAAGTATTTAAGGAGGCTTGCATTTTCCCATGGGTATGAAAACTTCGAAGAGGATTGCCATCCTACTCGTGTTAGGAATGACAATGCTACTTCTCTCGACACCTCAGCCAATCGCTGCCAGTCAGCTCGCTACTACAGTCACCATTAACGACGCTTTCTATGCCGATTTGGATGGTGATGCGTTGGAGGACGATGTTTCTATCCTGATAACCATCCGTATTGGAGATGGGCAGAAAAGTCCCGGCAAATCAGAGGTCTACTATACTCTGACACTCCCGTCTGGACAGCAGCATCGCGCACTAGTTAAGATAATCGGAAAATACCGCGAGATCCGATTGGCTCTGAGCTGGTTCGATGCTGCCTGGGAACCAGGTTGGTATAACATCCGTGTGGATGCTTTCGTCTATGGAGTTCCTGGGGTCAGCTACGATATGGCCATATGTGACTTCGACCCGCCTGGCACAGGAAATGGGGATCCGACCATCAAGGTGAGCTTCTGGTAATGACACAATGTGGAGAGATGCCAAAGAACTACCGAGGGTGTTGATTGAGAACGAACCAACTAACAGCAAGACATCTTCAACTACTGATTGCCCTGCAAGAAGATCCGATGGCACG
>JAJRZD010000018.1 GCA_024275415.1 archaeon | reverse complement strand
GAGCTGGGCGGTGGCATTCCCTTGAGCCTTTCCTTTCTCCACTGTACGTATGATGTCCGACCATGACCGACCCGAAGCCCGTGCATCGCTTATAGTGTCAAGGACATCCTGGACGATTTGAAAATGAGCATAGATGAGTTCCCCTTTCAGCCGTTCAACTTCTGCCTTTGCGATGAGCTTCTCGATGCTTTCTTGCTGCTTGTCGATGATTCGTTGAAGCCTACTTCTCTCTTTCTCCTGCGCGCTCTTTGCTACCTCATCCTCGAGTTCGGCTTCAGACACCCCATAAAACTCGTCGATTGCCTGACTGAAGGTATCATATGACTTGCACTCAAGGCTCTGAAACACCTCGTGTCTGAATGGGACATATGCGACACGTTCTGGCTCAAAAGCACCGTTTTCCTCTTCATCCTCTTCGACCTCTAGGTTCTCCACAATACACGGGTGTACTATCCCCTTTCTCACTTTCTCAACGAATGCTTTCAGCCCTTCTTCGAGATCTTTCAGCCCATTCTCGTCCAGATCCTGCACCTTGAGAGTGCTTGGCAATCCCGCTAAGGCGCAGACCTCTTCACAGCTTTGCGAGTCCAAGTTCAGTCGAGATGCAAGAGTCCTGACTATATTCGCTTTCGAGTCAAGAATGAGGTCTCTCAATCTATATCCTTCGTTAGTGAGAACATCCACTCCTCTGGGAGGGGGGAACACATACTTGGCCTTTGGGATAACATCTCTGTCTCTCATCCGGCGGTATCGCATGGCGACGAATATCATATCTTCCGGATCCAATAACAACAAGTTACCATTACCAAAAAGCTCCGCAACCAGCTTGTAAGACCTTTCTTCATTTCCAATCTCAATGATAACTATCCTATCCAAATCGTGTTGTTTAATCGAGTGTATCTTACTGTCCCTCAGATACTTCCTGAGCACTGATGCAAACTTCGTTGGCATCCGTGGAGCAACCCGACGAAATTCGGTAAAATGGATGCGTTGCCCGGGCTGGATGAGGAGCTGATATGTTCCTCCTCCGGGTTGATAGAGTTTGAGCACGAATATATCCCCATATTGGTAGATGTTCTTGATAAATGCTCCCTCTATCGCATCTCTAAGCTCGGGGATTATCAGGCGTATGTCGATATTGCTCATTGCTGTCTTCATGGCATATCCCCCACAGACCGAGCGTTTTATAACATGTCGATTGCCGTCAAATTCGTACCATCTCTGGTGATTAGCAATGCAGGTGCTTCGAAATATATTCCAACGTATCTTTGGCAGATGGGCAGACAACCCTAATGACCAGCAGTATTATCTAAAAATTCTCTTTGCGATACTCACTGGGATATTCAATGCATCACAAGGCCCCGCATTTGCTGGCATTAGAGGATTGATGTTCGGTGTCCTGATGTATGGACTGACTCTTTACATTGTTGTCTATCTCTTGGAAATAGATCCCGAAGAGCTTGGCGGGCGTCAGAAGCTTATTACAAGCGCACTCCCATCCTTCCTCCTGCTGTGGGTTGTGTTGTGGACTATTATGTACGGCTTCACTCTTCCCCCTGAGATTCTTGAGAACCTGTGACCATGGCATTCAAGGCTCTTGTGACTTTCACATCGCTCTGTCGATAAAATCCCCTTCCACTCCAAATCGCTCATAATTATCTCAACAGAATTCGGAAACTATGCAATTTCACTCAAGATTTCAAAAAAGGATTGCGAATCCCACAACTTTTAATATGTTCCTTGGAATAATGAGGATATTATGCCCAAAGGACTAGATGATTTGGATCGTCGTCTTATCAAGATACTCCAACGAGACGCAAGGGCTCCATTCACGCACATCGCCTCCGAGCTGGATCAGCCCGATACCACTATCCACTTCAGGACACGGAAATTAATAAAAAACAATGTAGTGAGCAGGTTCGCCGCACTGGTCAGGCCTGAGGCATTTGGATATCATGCTGCCGCATTGATCAAAATAGAGATTGGTGGGCATATCCTTCCCGATATCAGTAAGGAGCGGACAGTAAGCTTCTCTGAGGAGCTTGCTGAGCGAGAGGACATACTATGGGTGGCCATTGAGGAGCCCACAATGATTCATGCCATCTTCTTGGGCGAGAGCATGAGGACAATCCACGACTCCCGTGATGCGATTGGCAAGTCACCCGACGTGGTCAACACTGTACTAATCCCTCTTTCTAAGGTAGTGAAGGGATGGGAACTGAGCGGGATGCCCGAATAGAGATGATATGTCATGAAGAGACTTCCAACAGGCATCACCAATTTCGACCCATTACTGGACGGAGGTTTTCCCGAAGGTACCACCACCCTGCTCATGGGGCCTACAGGTGCAGGGAAGACAATCTTCGGTCTTCAGTATCTCTATAATGGTATCACGATGTTCGATGACACTTGCATCTACATCACTCTCGAAACTCGTCCTGATGACCTACGACTGATAGCATCCCAGTTTGGGTGGTCACTCTCAGAATTTGAGAAATCGAACAAGTTCATTATCATCGATGGGGCATCGAGCAAGGCACAACTCCCCACATCAGAGAAGTATGCTCTGAAACGTGGCTTCGACATGGAATCCCTTGCAGAGATGGCTTATGACGCGATTGTTTCCACAGGGGCAAAACGTCTTGTATTGGACAGCATAGCGGGGTTGATACCACGATTTGATGATTCTGGGGATGTACGGCGCGATCTTTACAGGATTAGTTCTCTCCTCAACGAACTGAAAGTGACATCGCTTTTCATAGGTGAACTAGAATCGGTAGGAGCCCAACATAGACATGGGATAGGAACCGAACAATTCGTGATGCAGGGTTTCATCACGTTGCATATCTCCGAAGGCACCGAGGGTCTTGAAAGGAGTCTGCTGATTCGTAAGATGCGGTACACTTCTCACAGCATGAAGCGCCACAGATTCGAGATTGGAAAAAACGGTATCCGAGTACTCGGGAACCAGAAGCCCCCGAGATAAACATCATTGAATCAGTGCCAGCACCTGCATCAGAAGGAAACCGGCCAGAAGGAAAGGGATGAGAGGAGTCGGTCTGGAATCGGTTGTAACTGATTTCTTCGAGTACAAATATCCTAGGATAAACATGATCAGGAGTGGAACCAATCCCCCAATCAATGCCTCAAATACGAGATTATCGTAGGTTGCGAATTCCATTCCTGGGCTTGTCCACGCAATCACTACTAACGTCTTTGCGTCGGCCCCACCAATCGCATCCAATTTGAATAGGACAGTTGCGACACATATCATCAGGATCACCGCAATCAGATGCAGTAACAGATACGCTAAGATATGCCCTGTTAGAATTCCTAGAATGGTGCTTGCTATTATCGTAATCCCTATGACCTTGTTTGGAACCCGGCGTGCCCTAATATCCAAGTGACTAAATGTCACCAATATACCTAGCACATAGGCAAACGTGACAATCCCTTGTAAAGTGAACACTACACCCATCAAATCACCATCATCATCTGAACGTCTTATCCGTCCTAACTTTCATGATATGCTCACATGATTTGCTACCGCATCAAGCTATTTTACCTTCTGCTTATCATGGCTTACCGACACGCGTCCAATTTCCTCCAAACGATAAGACAGATTAGGGGGATACCTTCGTGCCAGACATGTATACGGGATGAATTCTACGTCCCGTTGGACAACAAAGGCAGATGTTGATATAATGAAAGATCCAGCTGACGTACTACAGGATACAGTATTCCGTCTTCTCAAGATGGCTGCTACAAAGCTACCGAAGGATGTTGAGGACGCTTTAAGGACAGCTTACGAGAATGAGGACAATGAAACTGCCAAGACCCAGCTAGGGGCGATTATCGAGAACATTGGAATTGCAGATGGCGGCATTCCAATGTGTCAAGATACGGGAATAATGATCTTCTACGCAAAAGTGGGCTATGACTTCCCGTTTATGGACGAGATCCGGACTGCAGTAGAGAATGGCACACGAAAGGCCACGGCTGAGGTTCCGCTCAGACCCAATGCTGTCAATCCGATTGTCGGGGGTAACTCTGGGGATAATACCGGCAGGAAGATTCCTTGGATTAACTGGGAGCTTGTGCCAGGCGACTCGTTAGAGATCACGGCATTTCCAAAAGGAGGTGGCAGTGAGAATGTCAGTATCGTGGGCATGCTTAAACCTGGAGTTGGTCTCACGGGAGTGAAGAAACTCGTTGTCGACAACGCTATGAGATACATGGGCAAAGCATGCGCTCCCAATATCATCGGCATAGGTATTGGCGGTGGCGCTGACATAGCGATCAAGATAGCGAAGGAACAGCTACGCAGACCATTGAACGATTCACATCCTGAACACGAGGTTGCCCAGATCGAGAACGAGATATTCGAGGCAATCAATGCTACAGGTATCGGTCCTATGGGATTGGGCGGGAAGACCACGGTTCTTGGAGTCAAGGTAGATTATGCAATGCGCCATCCTGCCAGCCTTCCTGTTGGCGTTGCCGTACAGTGTTGGGCAGCTCGAAGGAGCACAGCTGTGATTACGAAGGATCTTGAAGTCACTTATCTGACTCATCCAGTGGAGGGACAATAAAATGGTTGAATATCATCTTACCACACCAATCTCAGAGGCGGACGCACGCAAACTACAAGTGGGCGACATAGTCTATGTCACGGGAGAGCATGTATATACCGCGCGGGATGAAGCTCATGAAAGAGCACTTCATCTATTCGAGAAGGGAGAGATGCCCCCTGTGGATTTCGAAGGCAGCGTCATCTATCATGTCGGCCCTGTCGCTTGGCAAAAGGACGGCAAGTGGAAAATAGTTTCCGCAGGGCCTACAACTAGCATCAGGATGGAGCTGTTCGAGGACGAGTTCCTTCGCAAGTATAACGCCCGCATAATAGTTGGAAAGGGAGGTATGGGTGCTAAGACCCTTGAAGCCCTGAAGGAGGTCGGCGCCGTCTATTGCAGCTATACAGGTGGGTGTGGTGCGCTTGCGGCTAAGGGCCTGAAGGAAGTGCGAGCTTATGAATGGCAAGATCTAGGGATGCCCGAAGCTCTCTGGGTCATCACTGCTGAAGAGTTCGGCCCTCTTCTTGTCACTATGGATTCACATGGCAATAGTATGCATGATGAAATGGATAAGCGTGTGGCTGAACGCAAGGCTGATGTATATGCAATAATTGGTATCGAGTAGTTCTGTTTTTTTGGGAGATTGAATTGCATCTCCCTTCTTCTTTTATTGTCCTCTTGGTAAAGAATGACAAATCCTATTCATATGCTATATCCTCTGGTCTGATTGACTCAATTGACCTGAAGTATTTCTTTAGCCTCCTAATGCCACCATCATCTGCAATGTCATCCCATATGCGACCATGATGAAAAGCACAAGTAGTACCATCACAAGCATGAGATCTTCTTTTCCCATAACACCTTCTCCGTAGATTGACCGCCTACCGAGCAGTACACCATTATTACCTTCGCGTGAAGATTAAAAACCCTATCCATTTCCGTAAGACTACCACGTCAAATCCGTATCAATAGAATCCGTTTTCCCAACCCAATCGTATCTCCTATTGATATGAACATCCCTTTGAAAAACAGGCATCCCTCTCTCTAGTGATTGATATCTCTCCAAATAGTAACTCCTAAAAGGCAGACGCTTCCCGACGTTTCAGAGCAAGAACTCCATTGGAGGATAGCTGTTGGACGAACTTCCCTATAAGACGATACTGTGCGATGTCCTCATTATTGGCGCTGGTGGTGCTGGCTGTCGAGCTGCCATCGAGGCATCAAAGCACAACCTTGATGTTATCATGATCAGCAAGGAACTGGTCGGAAAGGCTCACACTGCCATGGCTGAGGGTGGATACAACGTTTCCCTCGGAAATGTGGATCCCGAGGACGATGTGGATACGCACTTCAAAGACACCATCGTGGGTGGTAATTATCTCAACAATCAGGAACTTGTCCAGATTCTCGTAGAGAATGCTTCTGAGCGCATTTTTGATCTCGAAGAATTCGGGGCTGTATTTGATAGGACTCCTGAAGGAAAGATAGCGCAAAGGACATTCGGGAAACAGTCTTGGAGAAGGACTGCCTATGCTTCAGACAGGACGGGCTCAGAGATTATGGTCACGCTCACGGAGGCAATTCGAAAGACCTCGGTGCGTGTATTTGATGAGGTATTTGCAACAAGGCTCGTTCTCAATGACGGCAAGATATCGGCGGTCACTGCTGTGGATTTGAAGTATGGCGACTATATCCTGTTCCGTCCCAAGGCAGTGGTAATGGCAACTGGTGGCGCAGGGCGCATCTACAAGGTGACGAGCAACGCACAACTTGATGTCGGTGATGGTTACGGCATGGCATACGAGGCCGGAGCTGAACTCATCGATATGGAAATGATCCAGTTCCATCCCACCGGAATGTGTGCTCCTAAGTCAGCTGTAGGCAGACTGGTGACCGAGGCAGTCCGAGGGGAGGGTGGCATCCTGCTCAACAACAAGGGCGAACGATTCATGAACAAGTATTACCCTGCGGTCATGGAGTTGGCAGGGCGTGACCAAGTGGCACGTTCAATTATGACTGAGGTCTTGGAAGGGCGAGGATCTCCAAATGGAGGTGCATATCTGAGCATTGCTCACATCCCCCATCAGATTATCGAGTTCCGTCTCGAGAGCATGATTGAGCAGTTTGAGGATGCAGGGGTGGACATCAGGAACGAGCCGATGGAGGTATCCCCGACAGCACATCACTTCATGGGTGGCATCAAAATAGACACGAATGCCCAGTCTACAATCCCCGGTGTTTTCGCAGCGGGTGAGTGTACTGGTGGGGTTCATGGTGGCAACCGTCTGGGCGGGAACGCACTTGCTGACACACAGGTCTTCGGAGCTCTTTCAGGTGAGAATGCAGCAAAGTATGCGAAAACGAACGAGCGCCCGGGTGTGAACCGTGACGAAGTGCAGAAAGAGTTCGCACATCTTGAGGCGATGCTGACCAGAAAGGAAGGCATCTCACCTTCTGACGCGCGCGACGAGCTCACCACGCTGATGTGGGAGAAGGTTCAGATATTCAGGAACGAGAAGGATCTCGCTTATGCAGTGAAGGAGCTTCGCAGGATCGAAAAAGAAGTGGTTCCGAACATCAAGGTGGATGTGAAGGAGAAACGGTTCAACCCAGGGTGGCATCAGGCTATGGAATTTGAGCACATGGTCAAGACCGCACGGATGGTAGCTGAGGCTGCCCTCATGAGAAAGGGCAGCAGGGGTGCCCATTACCGTGTGGATGCTGACCCCAATGACAAGGGATATTACAATATAATCATCCGTAAGGGCAAGGATGGCGAGATGGAACTGCGGAAAGACGACGTTGTAGTGACCAAGGTCGAACTACCTTGAGGAGGACCAAGATATGACAAAGACCATCAAGACTCGCGTAGAGCGTTACAATCCTGACAAGGACGATGCCCCGTATCTGCAGGACTTCGATGTGGAATACGAGCCCGGCATGACAGTCCTAGACGTGCTTCTGTTCATCCAAGACAGACACGACTCAAGCCTCGCCTTCCGATGGGAATGCAGAGGTGGACAGTGCGGCTCCTGCGCCGTGAGGGTTAATGGTACTGCACGAATCGCATGCAGGACGAAAGTGAATCCTGACGAGGAACTCCTTCTTCAACCTCTTGAGAAGATGCCAATTATCAAGGATTTAGTCGTCGATATGGCACAGGTGACCTTTAGGATACGGCGCATCCGGCCCTACGTCGCTCGTGACAAACCCCCGCAGCGACCCGAGATTATCCATTCGGAAGAGATAGAGAAGCTCCGTGAGATTCGTAAATGCATTGAATGTAGTGCATGCCTATCTAATTGTCCGATAGTGCGGGAAACTTGGGCGTACCCAGGTCCTATGATTATCCGGCAAATCGCACGGCTTGAACTCGACCCAAGAGATGTAGAAGATCGTGTTGCTATGGCCATCAACGAGGCGGTCTATTCTTGCACGACGTGTAAAATGTGCGAAGATATATGCCCAAAGAGTATACCGATACCCGGCTTGGCTGTAGAGCTTCTACGTGCGAAAGCTGTGGAAGCAGGTTATCAGCTGTCAGAAGGGCAACAGGCATTTCTTGATCAGGTGAACAAGACGGGACGTTCAGTACCCGAGAAAGACACAGGGCTCCTACATAGTCTTGAAACAGAGGAATTCGTTGTTGAGAACCCTCGCGGGAGAGTCGGGTTCTTCACTGGTTGCCTGATTGATTACAGGATGCAGAGTACTGGACGGGCACTCATTGAGGTTCTGAATCGTAATGGGGTGGATGTCATCGTGCCCAAAGAGCAATGGTGCTGTGCAAGCCCTGCGTTCAGGACAGGAGATCTGACGACTGCCCATGCTGCAACTGAGAGGGTCACTGAGATATTTGAGGCTGCCATGGAGAAATACGGTTTTGACACGGTAGTCGTGGCGTGTGCTGGGTGCGGGAAGACCTTGACGGAGGATCACCGTCCGTACATCGAGGAAACACGAGGCACACCACCAAGGTTCAAGGTCTATGACCTGTCCAAGTACATGATTGATGTGATTGGGAAGGAGAACCTTGTCATGCCCAAGGGCGAGATTAACCTCAGAGTCACCTATCATGAGCCATGTCATCTAGGCAGAGGGCAGGGTGTCTACGGAGAGCCGATCGAGCTCCTGAAGATGATTCCCGGTATCGAATATGTCGAGGATCCGATGAAGAATCGGTGTTGTGGTGCAGGTGGTGGCGTACGAGCAGGCAACCGTGAGCTGTCACAGAAGATTGCCCTTACTAAGAAGGAATATGTCCTTGCCACTGGTGCTGACATGGTGACAACGGAATGTCCGTTCTGTACCATCCAGCTGAAAGATATGATGAACGATACAGGGATGGAAACAAGGTACATCCCCGACCTGCTGGCGGAGTCCTATAGGAAAGGCGACGAGAACTGATTGGAGGAAGCGATCGCTTCCTTCTCTCATATTCTTTCTTTTTGCAGTCAACTATTGTTAGAGCCGTTGGGATTTCTTAGTATCATCCCTTTGGTGGGACTTCATTTGCATAACACTCAATTCTCTGAATGGAAATTGAACCCCCTGATTTGATGAAAAATACGATTGTACACTGCATTGCTTGTGTCATCTTAGGAAACTATGACATGCCATCCGTAAGCAAGTGTTCTCGTATCATTCTATGTACTTGGAGTGCAGCAATGTCATTAGAAACTAATCCGAGGTCTACAAGGCCCCATGCCGATTGCGTGAATATTAAGGTATGTGAGGATCTAGGCTTGCCGTACAATGCAGATATCGCGTACTGTGCAGCCCTCACCAGTTGCCAGTCATTCTTAGAGAGGCTGAGGATCATGTGCGCGAATGTGTTTCCCTTCGCATCCAACATCGCGCTCCAAACATCATCTAAGTTCGACTCCATCCATGTCAGCGTGGGACTGGAGTGTGGCAGGCCGACCAGACCCGGTTCTGAGCCCCAGTCTGAAACCTTCTTCGTCTTGATGAGCCAGTCCGTTTCGAGCTGTGAGGTAGTCATCACCTTCGTACCAATATTCTTTTTCAACTTATCAAGCAGCCATCTGACAGTTTCATTATGTATCAGCCCCGTGCTCGAGGCATATGCTATCCTGTGCGCGAAGATTCCATTGTGTCCAAGGATTCCATAGTTGACAAGTGCGGTTCCTATGAGCTCGGTGTCTTTTGATAGATCAGTCGGTTCTACAAGCCTCTTGAACTGCTCGTCCTCGAAAAAACCATCCGTTTTTTTTGTCGGCACCTTCCTGACCATGTACTCAACCAGATGCCATAGTGTAGTGATGCTTGGATGCCTGTATTTGTGTGAGGGCAGCTCCGCCAGAAGTGACACAGGCATGATGAAACCATGGCCTAAGCTATCTGGTTTCTCAGCCGCCATTGATAGTGCCATCCTGATCAAGCGCGACACCTGATCCATGCCCAGCAATCCAATAGAGCCTTCCATGGCTCCGACGATACTCCGTTCTCTTATCGATTGAGCGAATTTCCGAAGCAAGTTCCCCGGAGAGTCCACTCCTGAATACACATCGTATCGTGGTCCTTTTTCTGGGAGCCAGTGATCCACAGCCGCAAGATATCGGGCAAGGCGTTCCACAAAGATCATCTGCATGTTCTTCTTCAAGTCCCTTGAGAGTGACAGTCGAGCT
Source organism: archaeon (assembly GCA_024275415.1). Taxonomy (GTDB): domain Archaea; phylum Asgardarchaeota; class Thorarchaeia; order Thorarchaeales; family Thorarchaeaceae; genus MP5-2226. The sequence goes on along the minus strand of JAJRZD010000018.1, from coordinate 21,313 downwards.
TCGTTTGATTCACCAGTCCCGAGATTATCATGCGGACCAAGACTCTCTATCATCCTATGGATAGCAAAAGTCAGTATTGTCGAATGAGGTGTATCATAGGTCATCTGCTCATGCCATGAAGCAGCATGCATGAGGATTGCCCACATTGCTGATGGCTGTGCTCTCGGAAGCATATCTAGGAGCGCCTGTACTGCACCTGCTTCATCACCTTTCAGACATGATTCTACAAGACTCATCCAAACACCTGTATAATAGATACTTCCGCTCTTGATAGTCGGCATAATATATCTGTTGAGAATGAACGCCATGTACTCAATTCTATGAGATGATGAACGATTGTCTACAGATATCACATGTCACGGTTTCCCCTCTGACAGCGACCCGTTCAATCTCTGCCCTGCAATAGGGACACCCATGCACGGTCTTTGGTGCGGGCCCTGTTCCCGTACCCAGGATGAAATCTCCGGACTCGTGATCAACACGGCCCGATATCTCTCGTCCATCCAACAAATCAGTCAGTATCTTTGTGACCTCGATGGCTGACACGCCCGATTCCTGGGCGATTCTTTCAATAGGTATCTTTCGCAAGCTTTGAATCGTTCTTTTCACTGCGTTCACAGGATCTATCAGTGTCTTCTTTTCTGGCGGTGTGGACGTTAACCGGGCTGACTTCAAGTCCTCTGTCTTTATCCGTGGTGCAGCTGTGCTGACCGGTAGGGTTCCACCCAATGCCTGCAACCTGCTACGCAGCTCGTCCATCCTTGCCGTATATTCGTTTTCTGTCACCCAGCCACGCATGTAATCAAGATCGAGGTCCTTGATTGCTGATTCAAGTTTCTTTATTTCGCCGTTGGTCCCTTCGTCCATCGAGATTGTCTCCGAGTCAAGACAAGTCATACAAGGTTAATGAATATATGTCGATTGAAACAATCGTCCATAACGCAACTCCCTTAACTCCGACAATTATCAGTTAGCGTAGGTGGCACAAACTGCACGAGTTCTCAGCAGCCCTCTCAATTGTGGAAACAGCAGTTGATGCAGCAGTCCAAAATAACGCACGTAAGGTGGTCGAGGTCAATATCGAAATTGGTGAGTTCACCTTTCTGATCCCTGAGCAACTGATATTCAATTTTGAGATTGCAAGCAAGAACACTATCCTTGAAGGAGCAAAATTACTAATTATCAAGAAGAAGGGCCGATTGAGTTGCCATGACTGTGGGTTCGAGGGCGAGTCAGAGGTGGATCCTGAGATTCCTCCCCAAATTGCCTCCTTTTCTCCCATGAAATGTCCTTCATGTGGTAGCAGTGCCACTGAAATCATTGGTGGCAAAGAATTCATCATCACTGATATACGTGCAGAAGTTGATGATGCCTGATAGGATCAGACCATTTAGATGAGCACGGCGTTGACAATGCCATCCTGACCCGGTCTGCTGGTGACTCTTGCCCGTCCCTTTGAGGTCTTGATTATAGTACCTCTTGTGATCACCTTTCTACGCTGGTAATCCATGTTTGCAGGATTTGATTCAACATCCTCTATCTCTGCACGGTATGTTTCATTCTTCTTCGGGTCGATTACATTGGCAAATTTCACAGTAAAGGCTGGTACTTTCTTTGACTTGCCTTTACCTCTGATAGTCTTCCGCTTTGGTTCACCCCTCAGGGTTTCAGTAGGAACTCTGCCCATCTGATGCTTTCTCTTGCTTCTGAACTTCTTAATCCTGGAGCCTGTTTCAGTACGCCCAGATCTTCCGTGCCAGATTCCCATTATAGACTACCTCTTGGTTAAGTCAGTGTCGCTCGTCGCGGAGATGTTTTAAGTCTTGCTCATTGACCACTAAGAGGTGATGGACAGAGCGTCCCTTTCATATACTCTTCATATACACGCAGGCCTGCTCAATCCGGAGGTACGAAGATGACACGAATCGACACAGCCCATGGAGCTGGTGGGAAGATCATGCAACGTCTACTCGAGGAGGTTGTGATTCCTTCCTTCGGCCGCAGGAAGCTCGGTGCTATAGGTCTCGATGAAATGGATGATGGTGCGACGTTGCCGTTGGATGGTACCCAGCTTGTCGTTTGCACAGATGCACATACTATACATCCTATCTTCTTTCCTGGAGGGGATCTTGGGAAACTTACCGCCTGTGGCACTATCAATGACCTGTCAGTTATGGGTGCACAGCCAATTGCAATGACAAACACGATTATTGTGGAGGAAGGGACTGAGATAGAAACACTACGCAGAATACTTCATTCCCTTAACGATGTCATCGAACCCCTCGGAATAGCCATGATCGCTGGGGATACAAAGGTCATGCCCAGTGGCACGGTTGATGGGATTGTGATATCAACCACTGGGATTGGCAAACCCTATAATGGACTAGTCGTGTCTGATAGTGGAGCACAATTAGGCGATGATATCATCCTCACCGGTACAATTGGCGACCATGGGACAACTTTGCTTGCACACAGAGAAGGGCTTGAGTTCGACACAGACCTTACTAGCGATGTTGCTCCGCTTTGGGAGCCAATCCGAGATTGTCTTGGCGTGGGTGGTATCCATGCCATGAAGGATCCCACACGCGGAGGCACCGCGGTGGCTCTTAATGAAATCGCATCGAAATCTGGACTGGAGTTTCAACTTGATGAAACCCTTCTCCCCATCCGTCAAGGTGTGGCTTCTCTTTGCGAAATCCTTGGATTGAACCCACTTAACATGAGCAATGAGGGAATGGTTCTCATGTCAGTCGATCCTGCCCATTCTGAGGACATCCTCGAAACGTTGCACGGATATCCAACCACCCAAGCTGCAACGGTAATTGGAAAAGCAGTTGAAGGCCCAGGGAGAGTCGTGATGAAGACCCGAATTGGTGGGCATAAAATCATCCAAGTGCCATATGGTGAGCCCGTGCCTCGTGTGTGTTGAACATGCGTGTTACCACAAAAAGGCGATATTGTGTAAATTATCAAGTCCCTCTTGAGATTTTGCGCGATAATCTGTTCAAAGACACCATATCTATTTGCAAGTCCTGCATCGACCTTCGAGATGAGGTAGCATCTGTCAGAGTTCCTCGGCGATTTCTCTCAGCTTCTTGACCTCTTTTCGATAGAATTCCAAGTATCCCCTGGTCGAAAGAATGCAGAATCCTCATTGTGAGGTCGTTTTTTTGTTATGAATCCAACTTGCTGGGCTTATCTCTGAGATTGGCTGCAGCTCCCTTGCCATACTTGTCATGATTATCAAAAACGAAGATGCACTTGCAGTTGTTGCAAAGGAACTCTTCATCAATATACTCGTTCCCTCCAAACCGACCCAATCACTCACTACACCCATTGTTCATATTTCACTCTCTCAATATTGGAAGACTCTCAGAGTACTCATAGCATGGCCCGAGCTACTTCTTCCTCCCGCTCCTTTTGTTCAGAGAGGATTCGCTTTAGCTTGTACTTGAGCTGTGCCTTCAGCTTGATCCGATCTTGGTCTAGGCCGAAGTAGTCCGCAAAGAGAGGGGTGGTCTTGAGGAGTTTGCTTCGCCCCTCTGGGATTGCCTCAATGAATTTTTTCTCTTCGAGATCCTTCACATGCTCATAGCAGTGGGTTCCTCTCTGAGAAACAAGCTCCGACTGTAGTATTGGTTGTTTTAAAGCAATATAGACTAGGGTTTGGAGTGTAGCATATGATAACAACCCGCCTGGAATGAATTTGGCTATCCTTGGAGTGAGTTCGGGTTTTAATTGCATGACATACCTGTCCCGCGGTAATGCTACTACTTCAAGTGCACCTTCGCGTTTGTGGTATGTGAAACTGAGATCGTCGAGGATCTTCTTTGCAGTGGACTCTGCCTTCCCTATGAGGTCAGCAAGTTCCTGAAGCGTCAGCGCTCTCCCTGCAGCATAAAGTGCCGCTTCGATTGTCAACATATCCTCGGTCATATTATTACAGCTCCACCTGCACCTTAGGAGCATTGTCTTCCTCTTCAATAGCTGGAGGCTCCAAAAGCTGGACTTGGATGACTCCCTCCTCATCTTCCCAGATATCAATGAACCTCCGCGCATACAAGTGCAACAATGCGAAGAACACCCTGACAATCTCCTTTCTGGTACGATTCATTAGGACATCTGTGAACTTTACGATTTCGCCCACTCCTATCAGCTGCCGGAGATCCTCAAGAACCTCTCCAATATTTTCCTCGACATCTGCTTTATCGACCTCCATCTTGAAAGTAAGTGGGTCGACTTTCGAACGCATTTTTCGTCTTGATGGTCGTGCCCTTGACCTGACGCCCTTGCTCAGTACCCTGTCCATTGCGATGAGGAGTTCCTGTAATGTGACACGCCTATTTGTAAGCCTGAAGGGAGGATGGATCATTGGAACCTCAATCTCGTCATCCTCCTCCTCTTCTTCTGGTGGGAGAATTCCATATTCTACAAGTTCTCTCGTCTTTTTCATGAAGATGACCGAAGCCGAATATAATGCATTGCCCGAGATCCTGAAATCAACATCTCCGATACGTTTCATCTCACGCAAAAATGCTGCTACGAGTTTTCCTACATCAACATTCCATGGCTCTATCTTATCGAGCTGAAGCACATCCGTCATCAAGATGTATGGGGGAGTTGCCCAGAATGGTGAGCCCTCGTCCGTCATGTCGCCTCTGCAACCTCCTCCAGATCAACGGACAGAATCTTAGAGAGTCCATCATGACTTGACACTCCTAGAAGGAGGTCTGCTTTCCTGAACGTGGGCTGTCTGAGAGAAACGACTATGAATTGGGACGATTTTGACAACTCTGAGATTAGGTTAGCAACATTGTGTGCGTTCACATCATCTAATGCCGCATCAATCTCATCAAAGACATAGAAACTTGCTGGACTATGCATTTGGATAGCGAAGATCAGTGCAAGACCTGTAAGGGTCTTTTCGCCTCCACTCATCGCATCCAAGCTGACGAGTTCTTTCCCTCTTGGTTTTGACCTCACCGTGATGCCACCCATCAGTGGATGCTCGGGATTCTCAAGCATCAGGGTTGCTTCTCCGCCTGGCGACAATTTTGCAAAGACCTTTGAGAAGTTATCCGCAATCTCGTTATACACCTCAAGGAATTTCTTTGTCTTCTCGGCCTCAAGTTCTTCCATGAATGCAAGAATCTCCTTGTGTTCCTCCTCTAGTCTGGTCTTTTTATCCACGATCTCGTCGTACTTGCCCCTCTCTATATCATAATCCTCAAGTGACTTGAGATTGACAGCACCAATCGCTTCCTGTTCTCGCTCTAACTCCTTGATTTTCTCTTCAAGCTTCTCGATTTGCCTGTACGTCAGCTCCTCACGGTTCTCACGATTTGCAAGTTCCTCCTCGGCATCAGCCATCGATGACAACTGTGCCATGAATGCAACAAGGTCTGTTTCGAGACGTGATTGCTCTGTCTGTAAACGATATACCGACTTCTCATTTGCCGTTTGTTTCTCACGAATCTCCTCGTGGCGCAAACGAAGATTTCTGAATTCCTCCTTGAGTTGGATCTGCCGGACGCGTTTGTCCTTGACCTCGTCCTCTATCTCATCCCTCTTCATCTTAAGGGATTCAAGGCTCTCCTTCCTCTCATTGAATTCATCTTCGAGCCTCTTGACTTCCTCTTCTTGACTTGGAAGGATGGTAAGCAGCGATTGATACCGCATCTCAAGCTCTGTAGATTTAGGAACGAGTCTCTCTTCAAGTGCGACCCTTAATCCTGTGAGTTCACCTGTTAGTGTTTCTCGTTTGCGTTTTTGATGCTCAACCACTTCTTTCAGATCCTTTATCTCCTGATTGATCTTGCTGGCATCCGAAACGGCAAGTGCCTCGTTCGCCGCGTCACGAAGGGCTCTAACAGCCTCTCGTTGCTCACTGATTTCTCTATCTCTTTCGCGAAGCTCTTTCACCTGCACTTCGAGTGCTTCGATTGTTTTTCGTGCAGTATCAATCTTCTCAGTGAGTGTCTGGACTCGCGCAATCTTGTCATCGTATTTCTCTTGAAGATGTTCCACCTCTAGTTGATCTCTGTAATTGATCTGTGAGAGTCTTTCTATCTCCCTCTCAATGCTTTTTCGTCTGTTCCTGATATCCTCTTGCTGCTCCCTAACATCAGCTAGGATTTATTCCAAGCCCTGTAAACGTCGTGCAACATCTGGACTTTTATCTTCCACTTGAAGTGAGAGGCCTGCACCAGATCTCTGGAAATGTCCCCCAGTAACGAGCCCAGTACGTTCTACAAGATCGCCTTCAAGAGACACCGCTCTGTACTTGCTAAACCCAATCCGTTTTGCGGTGTCAAAGTCCTCAGTTATCACAGTGTCTTGGAACACATATTGAAATGCTGGCTGGAATCTCTGGTCAAACTCGACCAAGTCTATCGCGAAGCCGAGCACTCTCATATCTGCCGGGAGCTTGCCCGGTGTCCGTGATTTGATTTTGTTTAGCGGGATGAATGATGCCCTGCCGACTCGTTCCCTCTTGAGCACATTGATACATTGTGTGGCTACAGTCTCGTCATCAACAACGATGTGCGAAAGTCGGTTTCCTCCAGCGACCTCCATCGCTGTGATATACTCTGGGTCGATTTTGCCAAGTTCTGCCACAGTACCATGAATTCCCTCGATTTCACCTGCGTCTCGGAGTTTAAGGATTCTCGAGATTGCCCTCCTTCTTTTCAGGAATGCCTCTTCTGCATCCTTCAGTGCGTCTTGCCTTGCCTGTATCCTGATCAATTCTTCTCTTGTTTCGCTGACTATACGTGCTGCCTCATCCGCCTCCTTGTCGATACGTTCCTGACGCGCCTTGAGCTCCTCCAGTTCAGCTCGCTTGGTTTCCTCAAGTTTGATGTTCTCCTCAAGCTGTTGTTTTCTTTCAGGCAACAGAATTTTGAGTTCTTCGAGTTCCTCTTGGGATTCTTCAAGAGAACGCTGAGAATCTTGAAGTTCCTCATATGCTAGTCCCAGTTCTCTACCATCTGATTTGATAGATGACCGAATTTCAGAAACACCCTCGTCCAATGCAACCATCTGGTTGTTCAGTTCTTGCAATCGCTGAGCATTCTCATAATAGTTGGATTGCTCTTTCTCAAACCGTTCTTCCATCCTCTGGATCTGATGCTGGCACTCCTCTATTTCTTTGTCGAGATCGACCAACTCGTTTTCCTTGGAGGCTATTTTCTCCTTAGCACTGGATATTTGACTCTGTACAAGTTTTGTTTCCTCAATAATCTCCTCTTTCTGTCGGAGATACTTCTCAAGCTCATTTCGTGCACGGTCGAGTTCTCCTTCGAGGTGACTGACAGCAGCCAATGCTTGTCCATATTTCTCAGATATCCTCGCGGAGTCGCCTCCTGTAATCCGATCTATTTCTGCATCAATGCTCTCAATCTCGAACTCAACTTCCCCTTGCTTATGTTCGACTTCCTCAAGCTCGCGCACAAGCCTCTCAGCCTCTTCGGCTCGTTCTGCAAGAGTTTCATTGATGACAGCAATCCTGTTACGCCCCTTGATTATGGTCCACGCAAGCCGATCTATCTCGATTCGCTGGATCTCATTTTTCGCATCCATGAACCGGATAGCATCCTCTCTCTCCAACTCCAGTTTTTCTAATTGGCGCCTACGCTCGATAAGCTGGGTTTCTACCTTCCCGAGGTTCGTTTCGCTTTCTGCGAGTTTTTTAAGGGCGCGCTCTTTCTGCTCATCGTATGCTGATATTCCTGCAATCTCCTCGATGAGTTTTCGCCTATCATTAGGACTTACTTTGACCATTTGGGCAATCTCGCCCTGAAGCACCAGATTGTATCCATTTGGATCTACTCCGATGCTCCCGAGGACATCAAGGACCGCCTGCCGTGTCACGACCCTCCCGTTTATCCTGCATGTAGATTTCCCAGAATCATCCAGCTGGCGCTCAATGACCACCTTGTCTGCATCTACTTGGAGCTTCCTGTCCTTGTTATTGAAATGCAATTCTACAACGGCGGTCTTTGCTTTTGGCGGCATATCGGGCTTCGGTGGCGAGTACAGAAGGTCTGAGAATACATTGGCCCTGAGTGTCTTTGCGCTGAGCTGCCCCAAGACGAAGAGTATCGCGTCTATGACATTGGACTTCCCAGAGCCATTAGGCCCGACGATGCATGTGAATCCCCTATTCATCCTGATAGTTACAGAATCCCGTCCAAACGATTTGAAGCCCTTGCAGACTAGCTTCTCAATATGGACCAAGATTCATCCTTCCATTCAGTCAAATAATAGCATACGGCATGCCTGTCATATCTGGGGGATACATGTACCTAAATACCGTTGGTATGACGGTCGTAATACCGTGATAATATCTGGATATATCTCCCAGTGTTGTGGATGTATTCTCGAAGGCTAAAAAAGCCTAGCTCTTAGGTACTCTTTTTGTCTATTCCAACATGGAAACCAGAGCGCGTTTTAGCGCCATTCGGATAAGACCAGCCTGTTCCCTAGCTCCTTCTCCTGCTAGCCCTGCAAGAATCATCTTGACATCTCCAAGAATGAAGACATACCCCTGCTCAGCGGCGATGGTCATTTCCTTCAGCCCTCCCATGTCTATTCCTGCGACCAACTGGGAGGAGTTCACAGAAATCTTCACTATCAGCTTGGCAATATCGTCCTGATTGACTCCGTCGGATATAGTGTGGCCAAAGATGACTTTCCCCTTGGCATCACATACGACGATTCCCTGAATCTCTGCGTTAGCACCCATAGTTTCGCTTACTATCTGTTCGATTTTCGCCTTGTCAACCATTTCCCATCACCTTTAGAGGTCCCTTTTTCACACATACTCCTGACTGGCTTAAATATTCCTCTATGACATGGTCAACTTCGTCGTCGAACCACTTAATACCTTTCAAATCAATGAGCCTCTATTATTTTGGAGGTATTAGTGGATGCCTATGCTACGAACCAGCTCTGAATCTTTTCCAGCATCCAAGAAGATAATGAGCGATATACCTTATGTCCTGAGAGTGGAATTTGGTGAACTTGCCAGTGACACCGCAAAGATAGTTGGGAAACCCATCGTGTGTCAGAAATGTGGCGGGTTCCTCATCAGTGCTGATCAGGTCAAGGAGGATGAAAAAATTGGACGCCATTTCATATGCGCGTTCTGTGGGACTTTGAACGTCATCACAGGAGAGGTCATCGTTGCTGGTGATGACACAGATTTCGTTATCGAACAACCCCCGCAAACGACAGATTCTGAAACCAGTACGATTCCGGTGGGGGGTCAAGCATTCCTCGCGCTTATCGACGTGTCTGGTTCCATGGCAGGTGAGAACCTAGCTGCTGTCAAACGGAGCCTGAACACCTCAATCGACAGCCTTGCAGCAAACTCCCCTGACACCTTCTTTGGACTCATTGAGTTCGAGAGTAGTGTCGTCTATCGGGACTTGGAATCTGGGAATGCAATACAGCTCCCATATGAGGCTTTTTCCAGCTACGAACGGATAGTGGAAGAAACAAAACGCCTGTTGGACAAGGTCAAGCTTGTCCAAGTAGGGAAGAACTCTGACAAACTCAAGTCATATGTGCGATCGTTGATGGATCAGGGTGGCACTGCCCTCGGCCCTGCCGTGGCGATGGCATCCGTGATTGCAAAGCATCGCAATGTCGGACGAGTCGTGTTACTTACGGATGGGCTTGCAAACGAAGGGATTGGGGCGTTGGAAGGATATCAAGTGACCCCTGCTAGTCAGTTCTATGAACAACTGGGCAAGGCCTTTATGGATATCGGAACTGCAGTCGATGTCGTCGGTATCGCGTCTGGTGCGGGCATGGAACTAAAGACACTAGGCCTTTTACCCGAAGCGACGGGCGGTAATATGTTCTATGTGACACCTAACGAACTCGATAAGAGCATCTCCGAACTCGCAGGATCTCGCCTTCTCGGTCGGGATGTCCAAGTCAAGATCATCACACCACAAGGTGTGAAGGTCAAAGATGCTTCTGGGGTTTCCCGAGCCGTCATCGACGAGCTGACAAAGAACAAGGAGAGCAAGATTGGCGTAGTCGGTGAGAATCACGAACTCTATTTCGAGGTGGTACCAGAGAGCGAAATCAAAGACTCCGAGGTGCCCATTCAGGTGCAGGTCGAGTACACGGATGAGGAAGGCTCTCGTAGGGTCAGGGCAGTCACTGCACGCCTCAAGGTAACAAAGAAGGAGAGCGAGGTGCTGGAGACCCTTGACCCGACCCTTGGAGCTACCTACGTCACCCAGAAGGCAGGCGAAGAGTCATTCTCTGGCGACAGGAAGAAGGGCAAAAAACGAATTGCTGCCTTCAGGTCTGCATTGAGATTCCGCGCTAAAAGTGCACCCATGGCCAATCAGGCACAGTACGAGAAGGTCGAGGAGGCACTTGAAGCCGAGGAGGAAGAACTCGAACGGATGGAGGAGATGGTCGCAGGTGGATCCTCGATGGCGCCATCTGCAGCCGCTGACGAGGCATACACAGCAGGATTCGCCCAGATGCGCAAGAGCTCGAAAGAGATGTTCAAGGAAGACGAAGAGGAATAACAATCCTCTCAAGGAGCGATGGACTACGTCGCTCCCTCTTTTTTCATCAGACCCCTGTCTTATTGTAGGAATACAAGAGTATATCAGAATGCGCAAAAACTATTAGTAAAACGGAATTCATATCCGTAACTCTAAAATACTCCGACGAGAGGTATTCATTGCGAATTGCACAAGATTGCAGCGGGGATTCCCAAATTTGATAAGTCAAGAAAAACTCCAAGCCATTCTTCAGAGGCTACGGGCACAAGAAGGTGTCCGCGGTGTCGTCGTCACTACCATGGAAGGTTTGCCTCTCAGCAGTGACATCGACCCTGATACCACAGAATCCGTCGCAGCTATCATTACCTCTCTTGTGGGCAAGGCCATGGACGCCGTGCGCGAACTCAAGGAAGGAAACCTGTCGTTCCTGACCCTCGACACCTCGAAGGGCCAGATCAACATCGCACCAGAACCAAAAGAGGGCCTCATCCTTGTGGTCCTAAAGAACAATGAATGAAGGAGCCAAATCAAGATGTCTGAGCCAAAGGTCTTTGATAAGATTCTGACCGAAATCATCCGCCAAGATAAAGGCGTCAAAAAATGCATACTAGTGGACAAAACTGGCTTGACAATAGCCAACGTAAGCAAGCTGTCTGCCTTCGTAGTGGACACTGATAGTATCGGAGCGATTGCAAGTGCCGTGTTTTGTGCAAGTGAAGAACAAGGGAAGAACCTGCAGATTGGTGAACTCGAAATCGTCACCTCCGAGTTCTCAGGGGGCAAGATATTCGCATCCGCCTGCGGAAAAGGTGTGCTTTGCGTCGTGTCCGAAGCAGAGGTGAACATCGGCATGATTCGTCTGGTGATGAAGAAACAGGGAGTTCAACTCGCAGAAGAACTTGACAAGTTCCTTGCTGTCGAACCCATGCCTGGGAAGGACGAACTCGATGAGGAAGACCTCAAATCTGCTCTTGAAGAGCTCGAACGTGTGTAGGAATGGCTCCCACCACCTCTCCACACCAACTCCCATTGGTGTGTATGCTCAGGCAATGCTTTTATGAGACTGTCTTTCTATCTCATTTAACCTCCCCCACTTGGCTGGTGCTTGGAGCATCTCGCTGCTCCTTGTGTGTCGAGCTTGTGGACCGATATTAATCGCGATTCGAAGAGGTGCATCAACATGCGCAAGGATGATCAAGGCAGGATACATTTGAAGTTGGTATTCTATGGCCCTTCGTTAGGTGGTAAGACTACTGCACTTCGATGGCTTTATGGTAAGGTCGAAGGACTACAAAAAGGCGAGTTCACGGCGATCGAGGACGAAACAAATCGCACGCTATTTTTTGACTATGTTCCAATGAGCGCAGGTGGTCGTGTACTCTTTGATGTCTTCACTGTGGCTGGGCAGAAGCGTCACAAACATCAACGAAAGGTGGTACTCCAGGGCACAGATGGGATATTGTTCGTTGCGGACTCCTCACCTGATCAACGAGAGGAGAACACGGAGAGTTTCGAGGAGCTGAAGATGTTTCTTGGTGACGATCTTGGGCGGAACATTCCTATCGTAGTTATGCTCAACAAGAGGGATCTGCCAAATAGGATGTCACGTGACGAGATGCTTGACCTGCTTGGACTTGGAAGCAACGTACCTATCTATGAGACGATCGCGTTACAAGGAGTCGGAGTGAAGAGGGCATTTCAGGCAATTGCACGGGAAGTAATTCTGAAGCGAATGTACAAGTGATTCAGGAGCGAATGAACCGCTAGCCCTCGTTGAAACAATGGTCGCACTGTCATCTGGTTGAGCTGACTACTGAACATGAGATGACAAGGTATTTGCACTGCTATCAAAGAATGTAATCGCATCGGGTGAGCCAGAGTTGCAAGAATCCTTGACAAACCTGGACATTCATTATATACTGCCTTGAGAACCGTGTATGTCCTCAGTATTACAGACAGCCCTCATGCTCGGGGTGTGTGTCAAGACCATCCACCGATGGGACCGGTCTGGGAAACTCAGGGGGCCATCCACACCATCATCGTCACCCACCGTGACAGGCTCGCACGTTTCAAACAGAGGAAGAACACCGACCCAGAGGAGATCATCCAGCTTCAGGCAGAGGCCTCGGAGTTGAAGGACGCCAGGCGGAGTGCCCCACCGCGTATTCTCCTGAGAGGGAGTAGGGTCACCCTACAGGTACCGTTCCTTGCCCCTGACGAGGAGCTTCTGGAGAAGGCCTTTGGGGGACGTGCGTACACCACCAGGGCCGGGGTGGACAGGGGACTCAGGTTTCCCGTGGTGGTCTCCGTGGAGGAGGGTGACCAGTACCACGAGCTCATGGTGGACACCGGTCACCTGGTACGGAAACGGACGGTTCTCAGGAAACAGGCATACCGCCTCACCTCAGAGGTCACCAGGAAGAAGGACAACTGGGATCGCAAACGGCCAGGACAGTCATACCCAGGGCACGTCCTCAAGAAGGGACGTCACATTGCCGCCCTGTGGAGGAAGGTACGTCGTCTTGACCGGGAAGTGGCCAGGGTCGTTGCTTCGAAGGTGGTGTGGTTCTGTGAGGCGCATCATGTGAAGACCGTCTACTTCGAGGACCTGAGGAGCTTCCAGGGGCACGCAGGGTCAGGTGACCTGTCCTACGACCTGAGTTCCAACCTGTGGGGGAAGGTCATCGACACCGTGCGGTACATGAGGGAGTCCCTGGGTCACTCAAAGTACAGTGTGTGGACGGTGAGTCCACGATACACCTCCCAGACCTGTCATGTCTGCGGAGAACGTGGTGTCAGGGTGGAGGGCATGACCTCCACTACGGAGCGGAAAGGAGGGGAGTACTTCTACTGTCCCCAGTGTGACGAGCACTCCCATGCCGACGTGAACGCGGCACGGAACATCATCCACGTGCAAGACACCAAGTCCAGTGCCGTTGCTGGACGGACTGCCTGATGTCCAGGTTTGTCCAACTTTCAATCAACGGTAGCGATAACGAGTCGTGCTGATTCGAGTCTGGAATATGGGACTGTCATGATTCTCAGATTCCTCAGTAATGCTAGATTATCCTTGTTGTAAGTGACAAAGGCTAATATGAATCGTGGTGACACTGGTGTTGATATGGATGCTATTCACAGCGGTTGTGATTCGAGAAGGAAGTTTATACGTGGCTCTTGCTCCTGATGTGGATGTGGCAAGTCATGGAAAAACGATAGAGGAATCTTTTGCAAACCTCAAGGAACCCCTAGAGTTACATCTCGAAGACGCCGATGTGATGCGACCCCATCTAACAACCAAACCAATTATCACACTTGTTGAGGCATCATTGCTAATCATATAACTTTATGAAAGGGCGAACAGTAATCCATACTTGGTAACCTTCGATGATGATATTTGGCTAACTGAGAGAGGAGTTCCTCGTATGCTGAATCATGGTTAGGCTGAGAAGGTACCTTCATAATGGCGATAGGTCGAGACTCTTATCGCCAGTTTAAAGTCGGTGAATGCGTAGGCTGCTGAGTGGTCTGTATGATAGATTGGACAATATACCTTGGAGCATATCTCGCCGCAGGACTTTCGCTCAAGGTCGGGGATGATCTCCTCGATGAGATGGAGGCACCCTCTCTGGCATGGGGCCCTCTTGCATTGTCGGGGTTCCTGTTTGGGACACTTATGTCCACAAGCGAATGGGATTTAGTACTCCTTGGTTCAATTGTCATTGGGGTCATCTTATCCGGAAAAGTGAACAGGAAGGAGTTCATCATCGGGTTCGTGATGATAGGAGTGGCTTTGCTTCTTGTCGACATGCCACAGGTGACAGAACCATTAGAGCGAGCTTCACTTCTCATCATACTCTTCATGGCAGCAGTGCTTGATGAAAAAGGAACGAATTGGATTGATAAGGGTGTGAACCCGTTCACATACTTGTTCTTCGAACACCGCTTCACCCTCAAGGTCACAGCAGTGCTATTGGCAATACCTTGGAGTGGGTTCCTACCTGCAGCGATTGGACTGTGGATGTTCGATTTGGGATACGAAATAGCTGATGTTCTCATGAAACAAGTTCGAACAACAGAAGAGGACTGACACTATCACACGAAATTCACAAAGTACATACGTATCAGCCGATCCAATATCACGTGGTTCTTCGTAATGCCCCTCAGACGTACCATGCACTTCTTGGACTCCAGCCTTGAAACGTTGCTGCATCCCTATGAGAGTTCCTCTGCCACACCATAGTCCCCGTTGTTGAACAGAAACGCAACGTGGGCCAAATTAGAGGACATTCCCTGTTGATCCATCGCAGACACCTCGGCAGTCTGTTTCATGGAGATGACTCAGAAGACAAGTCGATAGGAGCCAGACTACAGCAGATGTCCTTGAAGACTGGTGAAAGCCCTAATTCTTGGGCGGCATCTACTCCTTCCTGACTGATGTAGGCAATCCCATTCATCCCTGACTTGACCGCATGTAGATCGGTCTGAACCTTGTGATCTCCGATAGGGCGTGCACACCCTAGAAGTAATGGGGTACGGGGCAGACCGAGCCTCGTTATGGTCATGATCCGCCCAATCATCTCGGGAGTCGGGGGTGACACATTTGCCATAGGTGTCTTGGGAAGGGGATTCAATGCAATGATGACCACTGCATCGGGGTTCCTTGAGGCAATCATGTCCAATGCTTCCAGCTCACCAGTGAGTGTGCCATAGTTCAGCCCTACAAGCACATGAGGAGCAATTGGTATGCCTTGCTCTTTCAGGACATCAAGGGACTTTGCCATCCGTGCAGATCCCTCCTCCAGATGATAGACCTGTTGTGCTAGGACATCGTCCCCGATGATATCCAGCATTGCTGCGTCAATCCCTGACTCACCCAGAGCAATGGCTGTTTCCTCCGACACAATACCTGTGTGGACGACAACTTTGAGACCTAATTTTTCTTTCGCGGCCTTGATGGCATCAATGAATTGGTCAAGAGGGACATGTCCCTGTGTGTCAGATCCTCCACTGATCAGAACACCTTCTCCTCCACGTTCCTTGACTTTCTGACAGGCATGGAACAGCTGCTCAGGGGTTATGGTGGATTCCATCCCCTTCAGGAGCTTGGCATCGCAGTGGTCACAGTGCAACGAGCAGGATGTGCCTGTCACGCTCAACGATGCGAAATTATGGGGATTCGTATGTC
Organism: archaeon; assembly: GCA_024275415.1. Taxonomy (GTDB): domain Archaea; phylum Asgardarchaeota; class Thorarchaeia; order Thorarchaeales; family Thorarchaeaceae; genus MP5-2226. The sequence goes on along the minus strand of JAJRZD010000018.1, from coordinate 5,593 downwards.
CGTGGGCAGGGATTCTATAGGGATATCCTGTTGGGCTGTAGCAGTACAGGGTATCTTGGAAATAAGTACGTCGTATCTGGAATGCCTTCGACAGCCACATCTCATATTCATCAGGCACACTGTTGAGAACGTCCGGGCCGTCTTCAAGGATAGCGAATGTCACACAAGAGCCTCAACGGATGCTGGTTTGAATGTTGTGTTTCGGCATCCGACAAGATACCATATGGCAAGCTACAAGTACAGCAAATGCCCGATTTCGAACACAGGCTCGTCAACCAAAGAGGTGAGTGTGTTGGCATCTTGTGCTAACCTAGAAGATATCGATGTCTTTTTCCATGCGAAGAGCGTTGCCATCTATGGGGCATCACCAAGCCCCAATAGCGTAGGACAGGCGATTGTCCAGAACTTCTTGAAACCCCAATATGAGGGGAAAATCTATGCGGTGAACCCCAAATATTCGAATGTCCTTGGAGTACCTTGCTATCCGACCCTTGGGGCTATCCCAGACCCTGTTGATATGGTAGTTGTGGCGGTTCCTGCACGTATTACCCCACGCATCTTCGAGGATATCGCTGCAAAGGGATCAAAAGCTGCGATAGTCGTATCCGGTGGCTTCTCTGAAACCGGCCCGCGCGGTGCCGAACTCGAAGACGAAATTGTAAGGATTGGACGTAAGCATGGGATAAGAATCATTGGTCCGAATTGTGTAGGCGTGATTGATACACTATCGCATATTGATACTTTCTTTCTGCCAGAGTACCGATGCGGGAGGCCCCGACCGAGCAATGTAGCAAACATCTCCCTTGTTTCACAATCGGGCGCATTCGCGGCAGCAATCTCGGACTGGACTTCAGAGATGGGGTTGGGTATCTCCAAGATAATATCACTAGGAAACAAAGCTGATGTTGATGATGACGACCTGCTTTGCTATCTCGGACAAGACGACACTACACAGGTCATCTGTTACTACACCGAGGGGTATGACAAGGACAAGGGGAGGTCGTTCTTCGACACAGCCAAACGGATATCCAAAGAGAAACCTATACTTGTCGTAAAGTCAGGAAGGGGTGCTAGGGCCAAGGAGGCTTCGATGTCCCACACGGGCTCCCTTGCAGGCTCAGACAATATCGCTGATGCAGCATACAAACAGGCATGGATTATCAGAGCAGGGAACTTCGAGGAGATGTTCGATATGGCAAAGGCGCTTGCCATGCAGCCGCCCGCAAAAGGTGACAGGGTTCTGATGGTGACCAATGGTGGAGGTCTCGGAGTCATGACGACTGACGCTATCGAGGCGCTTGGGCTCTCACAGCCTCATCCCTCGCCAGAACTTGAAGCACGCTTCGATGAACGCCTTCCTTCGTACTGCGCTGTCAAGAATCCCATAGATGTCGTGGGGGATGCAGGTTCGGAACGTTACGATGTAGTCTTCGAGGAGGCTATTGCAAGCGATGAGTTCGACATATTCATTGTAGGAATGTTATTGCAAACACCATCACTCGGTATGGAGATTACTAATAGGTTGGCAAATTACAGTCGGCAGTCAGGGAAACCATTCGTGGTAATATCGATGGGAGGTAGTTTCACGAGCAAGGCAGGGGAAATCATGGAGTTGATGGGAGTGCCCACCTATGCAACAGGAGAGAAAGGGGCATTAGCTGCAAAAGCACTCGCCCAATATGGAGAAGTGAAATACGGCAAAGACTTCAAAAAGACATTCGGCGCTGACAAATCATAAATAAGAGAGGTAGGTCATCAAACAGGCTTGAGAGGTCTGAAATTCATGAAACTGGCAAAGAAGATATTTGAAACTGCATTGTCTGAAGGCAGAACCTTTGTCCTTGAACACGAAGCCAAGGACATTATGAAAGAGTATGGGATGCCTATTCCAGCCTATGGGACTGCGACCACTGCAGATGATGCCGTCACGAAGGCATCTGAGATTGGTTACCCGGTGGTCCTGAAAATCCTGTCGAAGGACATCTTGCATAAGACAGATGCGGGCGGGGTCAAGCTCAACCTGAAGAATGACGATGAAGTCAGGGATGCATTTGAGGAGATCATGGCGAATGCGAAAAGATACGGCGAAGAGAAGGGAATCGAGGTCGACCTCAGTCGTGGCGTGTTCATCACCCAATTTGCGGAGATGGGTACAGAAGTCATCATCGGAGTCACCAAAGACCCTCAGTTTGGACACGCTATTATGTTCGGATTGGGCGGTATCTTTGTCGAAGTGTTGAAGGATGTCACGTTCCGCCTGATTCCCTTGGAAGAGGTCGATGCAAGAGAGATGGTGCGTGAGATCAAGGCAGCCAAAATCCTTGATGGAGTGAGAGGCGAGGATCCCAGAGATGTCGATGCATTAGTCAAGGTCATCCTTGCAGTATCAAAGATGGTCGATGAGAACCCTGAGATCAATGAGATTGATTGCAATCCAACATTTGTGTATGAACGCGGAAAGGGTGTCCTTGTGGTGGACGCGAGGATTCTCATTGACAACCCCAATGCGAAATCCTCATCTAGTCACTGAGAAGATTGTGAACCAGAATAAGACCTCTCTTGATGTCGGAATCAGAAAGATTGCCAGAGTCCGTCTTTGTCCCAGCAGCCACAAGTAGGAGGAGTGACAGCAGACGCGCTGTGAAACGAGAGTTCTGTAATAGGAAGTCGCGGTTGCCGGAAGCGTCTATCATGATTCTCTCGATCCGTCTGACCAAAAGGTCAATCCGTTCGTTAAGCCCATCAGCTGGGCGCAGTTTCTTGAACAGTTCGGTGACGGAACCCTCATCACTTAGATTGTCCGCGGATATGCCAATCTGTTCTAGTTGCTGTATCGAACCTAGAATGAACTCCTCATATTCGTCTTCTTCGACACGATCTTTTTCACGTTCGACACCTTGCAGCTGTGTCAAAAAGCGAAGGGCATTCGTAAGGACATTCCGAGAGGCGCTGGGTTTGGAAGGGGAAACTTTTGCTAGATATTCCTCATGCTGTGTTTCAAGATAGGCCGCGACAGAGTGGGTTATGTTCCTCTCGAATCCTGGGGCTAACGACACGCTGGCTGCCTTGATAATTGTCGGACTCGTGGCAATCTCTCTGCTAGCGACCAGTGCTCGAAGATCATCAAGTGTCGTGTAGAAGAGGAGGATGCGGATGGTATCATATGCCCTCTCGAAATCATGTTCACCCGTAGAAGTCCGTCCTTCATTCCTGCAGATAAGGGCGGATAACAGATACCAAGAAGATTCAAGGGACTTTGATAACAACCGTTGAACTGAGGAGTCACCAATCTTCTGTTCTACCAAGAATGCCAGAAGCTTCTCTACTGCATTCACAATCCTTGATTGCGTAGCACCTCCCAGTGTGACCATTCGTGTTTCTTGCAAGAACTCCCTTGGGTTTCGAACACGAGGACGCAACACGAGTCCAGGGCTTCGTCTGTCTAGAATCCACCATTTGGAGGTGGATGTGAACTGGTCTAGGACATCGATGGCGATGGTAAGGTCATCACGTCCTGCAACATACCTTGCATCCAGATACGCTGTTAGCCTGCTGATGAGACTGATGAATCGGGAAAGATGGGCAGACAGGGGCTCGTCTATGAAACGAATCACGGAAAAAGGAGCCACGAACCTACTGATGCTATTCTTGATTTCATCACCCAACCGCGTTTGGATAAGACCTCTGTAGACATCAACAGGCGTTCTCGGCATGGTGTTTTGACCTCGACGCATTCATGACCTATATACTCGAGTCTGGTTCAAGTATCGCTTGGAGAATAGGACTATATAATCATGTATCACGTACGGACTGCTTGAGCCTACTTGCCAAATCGTCGGGATCGCCGTTGGTAAGATCGTAACGCACGCCAGATGTCGATGCGGCGTACCGCAGGCCAGTATACCTGCTCGAAGTAAAGCTCTGAATAAGCGGACTGCCAGAGCAAGAACCCCGATAGCCGTTCTTCACCTGATGTCCGAATTATCAGGTCCGGGTCGGGAATGTCCTTCGTATAGAGATGATCCTCAATCACGTCCTCATCTACGTCATCGGGAGCAAGGACGCCCTCCTGGATCTTGCGACCAATCGCTTTCACCGCGTCCACGAGCTCGCTCCGCCCTGAGTATCCAACAGCAATATTGAGAAGGTAGTCTTGATAGTCCTCAGTCTGATCCTCTGCTGCACGTATCGCTAGCTGGAGGTTTTCTGGGAGAAGATCCACTCGTCCAATCGCCTTGACCCGTACTTTGTAACGGTTCACATCTGGGTTGTTTATTACATCCGCGAACTTCTCGGTGAGGATGTTCATGATCTCCTCCACCTCTTCCCGAGCACGCTGGAAGTTCTCCACTGAGAATGCATAAAGGGTGCATACCTTGACACCCGCCTCCCAAAGCCACCTCAACACCTCAAGGACTTTGTGTGCTCCCGCATGGTGTCCATACCACGGAACCTCTGCTCCCACCAGACGAGCATACCTGCGGTTGCCATCAAGAATAAGCCCGATGTGTCGAGGATTCCTGTTAGCATCCAGTTGGCGATGTAGATACCATTCATACAGTCTGTAGACTGGACCTGCAATGTTCAATGATCCGCACAACCCATGATATCATCTTGCTGCTCGGACTAGATCATCTCTGCTATCTTATCAGCGGCACGCTTCATGTCAAGGAAGACCAGACCTAACTTGGCCTGTTCGGTCGTGGATACTGTAAGGCACGCATTAAGACCTGCCTGAATGGCCATCAGCCACCCATTATTCCCCTTGATGAGGACTTGTTCCAAGTTCCCTTTCCCTAACTCGATAGCTGCCTTCTCCCCTAGGGTGAGCATCGCGGCGGTCATAGCTGCGACCTTTGCCTCATCCACCTCGTTCGGGAGAGCAGAAACAATCGGTAACCCCTCCACACTGACTATCGCACATGCCTCTATCTCTGGGATGCTCCCCTGTAACTCGTTGAGCACTCCTTCCAATGTATCACCGCGTGATTGACTCATAGACCTCACCATGGTACTCTTACTTGTAGAATGACTGGAAAGCTTGTCTGTTAAGGTTACTATGACATAGCAAGTCTTACCGCATATAAGCTATTCTGCAACATAGTACCGTAGAATAGACCAAGAGAAAGTCCCCTAAATGTTTTTTTCTTCGCACTATTTCCTGAGAAATCACAGCAGATGTAGGATACTAACATGCCATCTGGGACACCTTCATTTTAACATATTGTTCCATACCTCATGGGTGTGTCGTACAACTCCCGTAGTGTCTGAAATCCCGATGACGAGCGAGGCGTTCCCTGTTGTAGTACTCGGTGTACTCGTCCAACCACTTTCCCATCCGCTCACTCTCGTCCTGTATCGTCCGGTGCAACCGATCCACCTTCCCTAGGGTCGGGGGATGATCCCGCTGATACGGGCCCCTTGAGGTTCAGCTGTCACGACTCGTTCTGCCTTTCACTTGACCATGCCCTGTAGTGCCTCCTCCCCTGTTTCCGGGGGCTCACACGACTACTCCCCTTTCAGGCATTGTATGGAATGTCTAGAAACTCCTGCACTTCACTTTTAGAAAAACATACTTTACCCAACGAATTGG
>JAJRZD010000017.1 GCA_024275415.1 archaeon | reverse complement strand
CATCCGGCGAATCCTGCGTTGGGCGTGGTGTCGACGAGTTCGGGTCCTGCTGGTCGAGCTTGTCAATCGTATTGACGATAGGCATGTGCCTTACCGTTCATTGTTAGTTGTACAACCTTGGTCACCAGAGTGTTGTACAATTTACAATAAACGGTATATACGATCGCCATCTCACTTGCTGTCATCTTTCATCCCCTTCATGAACCATATCGCTTCCTCATTCACCATGGTTACCACCAGTACCATCCATAATCGCTCGTAGCAGTAAGCCACAAAACAAGCCCAATCCCTAAAATAGTTGCTGAAGCCAGAATGCTAAACGAAGGCAGGTATGTTAATGGGCCGAATCTAGTTTTGGCAGCATCGAGGAATTCAATTGCAAGAGCTGCGGATGATCCAATAATCTTGGGCAATAGCATTGCTGCTGTTATGGCACCGGCCCCAGCAATGAAATACGCTGAGCCGTAGTTCCACAAGAACCAAAATGCATCCTCGTTTGTCCAGTAACCGCGGTATTGCTAGTCTGAGCACTATCACTTAACCAATCGGTTCGGAATCAAGAGTGTTCTGATCCTCATTCAATTTCGCGTAGGCTGTGCGAAACACCTCTCCGGTCATGTCTAATCGGCTCAAAAGAGTCTGTAGCTCGGTGTTGTGAATCCCATCTTGTGGCCGTTGCTCATACCTCCTAATGAAATCCATTGCCTTTTCAACGGGGTCAGCCCATCGCTCAACACAGAGTCGTACAAGTGGCATGAAGATGTTGAGTACTAGGATAGATAGAATCAGAGGTATCGCATACCGCGAGGAGGGAGTATGGAGAATATTCGGCCAAAAAAGAAGACCAATGGAGCAAAGCAGTAAAGGGATGGAAATCATGGCTGATCTCTTCAGGCATTTATGGTCGCCGCATACTGTGTGGGCGGCCAACTCATCGAACTTGGAACTAGGTGCGAGAGAGAGCCCCCATTTCTTGCGTAGTGTGCAGCGAAATATCTCCCTCTGAAATAGAAGGTTGGGAATGCTCACTAGAATGATGCCTACTAGATAGATTATGAACATGTCCATGGTATCCATGATTTACCATCTCCGGGTGTTTCTAGAATGATTCTATTAGGTGTCGCAGAGCACGTAAAAAGCTAGTTATTGCCATAGCCAATAGGTAGAAGAAAGCCAACTTTGCTCCCGCAGCTATTGTCCTAATAGGAGCCATCTCGCTTGCCCACTCCAATGCAATCGTTGCTACTGGTGTCAGTGGATCAATGAAATTGAGGAACATGGATAATGCCCCAACCATCAGCATGTTAATGATAATTCCGAGACCTATCATCAACCATTGGTGGAAACATTCATAGTGAGTCCACTTGCCCTCATCGAGCATTTTCTGTTGGAACCAATCCACCAGACCGAAAAAGCTCAACGTGAGAATGACCGTCGAAGCAATAAAGCTAGCTACAGCTGGTGCATTGCCGGTTGATGAGGCAATCTCAAGTCCAATCAAAGCCAAGTTCAAAGATCCAAGCATGATACCGCTTAATAAATCGACTTGCTGGTTAAGGATTTCATCAGAGGGCTGACCGAAAGAACCATCGCCGAGTATTTCAATTTGCTGGTCTTCTGTTATACCAAAGAGATTCTTCGCAACGCTAATATGAATTAGTTTTCCTTCAGCAGGCTTTGCCGGATGTCCCGCGGGTACTTGATCGGGCGCAATAGAAACGTCTACAACAAAGTGGAGAAGAGGCCACCAGCCGGTCCAAAATGTGGCTATCCTTAAAGATGCAGCCGAAAGATCAACATCTGCATTTATCATGGAAGCCTTAGGTGAAGAACTTGTGCCATCGTAGTCCACTGAGGATTGGGTTTCCCCAGCGGGCGGGTCCCGCGTTGGCGGTGGTGTGGACGAGTTTGGATTTTGCTCGTTCAAATCGGCGACCACGTTGACGTCGTGGAGGCGCATGTCCACCAGGGTGTAGCTGTCCATGCGGTAGCCCAGGACCCCCACGTACTTGATGACCCGGGAGGCGTTCTCCACCTCCCCGATGGGTTGCGATGACCCTGCCCCGTCGATGCTTGCGAAGACGGCACCGTCACCGCCATGGTACGGGCCCCACCACAACTTCCCCGTCTTGGTGAAGGAGTAGTAGAGGTACCCTGAGCCTTGCGTATAGTAACCGCCGCTCTGGGGGTAGTAGTAGACGTTGAAGTACCCCTTCTTGCTCCCCACCCAGGAGTCGCCCCAGAAGACCAGCAGGGCGAGGCGTTTGTTCTCGTCGAAGAGGCCCACGTAGGTCTTGCCGTTGGTGTTCGAACTCTGGACAAGCTGTCCAATGACGGAGAACTCCTCCAGTTGGTACAGGCGGAAGGGCCTGTCGAGGGTGTGGACGTACATGGGACCGTGCCAACCGGAACCTGTGGCGATGGAGGTGAACTTCATGTAGCTCTGACCAGAGGGCACCGCCAAGAGATCCCGTCCGAACGAGAGCCGTAGGGGAAGTCGGGGGACTTCACGAACTCGTCCATGTCATTGGCGGTGTCGTGGAACACCGTGTACTCGGAGCCTGCGTAGTCCAACCGGATGTTATAGATGCGTTCATCATGCTCGGAGTAGCTCGAGTACCGGTAGCTCTGGATGGCTACGTACTTGATCAAGCGGTCCTCGTTGACCTGGTTTCGTGCATACAGGAGGGTTTCGCTCTTTCCGGGGACATCTGCGAAGACTCCGACCAATGGGTCGTACCGCAAGGTCGCAATGCCATTCAGGTCAGTGTAGACATAACCAGACTTTAGTGCTGCATATGTGCCATCCTCCTTGTAGAAGGTCACTCGTAAGTAACATTTTGTGTAGGATGCCCAAGCATCTGCCATCTGCAAGGCAACGACTAGTTTCCTGTTCGAGTCATACAGGTTCACGAAGGTCGATGTCATCCTGCTCTTGACGCCTGCATGGTATAATGACATGTTCGCGCTGAAAGAGCCCAGGTCCTTGAGCTTGAAGTATGACGGAAGGGTACGGACGAAGGAGGGGCCGTGCCATCCTGTGCCGGTCGGGATGCCGGTGACATAGAGGTATTCGCCATTGGACCGGAGTGAGCCTGTAGTCTTTGCTGAGTACCCGGGCATCAGTGGCCAGCTTGAATCATATTCGTAGTCCACTTTGACCGCAGGGTCAGACCATGCTCCACCGGTACGGGATGGGTTCCGGGTCACAACTGGTTCCTGCCAGGCCCCGTCCACTTTCTGCTTGGACACAGACACACCACGAGCGCCATACTGGTTCAGGGATATCGATTCGACGTTCGTCTTGCCGTCAGATGCAAGTGTGGGACCGCTTGCGGTCACGTTGACCACGACCTGGACCCAGTCACTTCCGTCACCAGAGTAGATGACCACTCCAGAATAGGTCCCCCCAGAGAACTGGTCGGGTCCGTACTCCCAATGACCGCTTGTTGCAGCGGCTGTAGTCACGTAGGTCGAGGAGAACAGTGTCGGGTCTCCGGGGTCAGGGGCTGCGAGCGGTTCGTCCTTCGGAGGTGGTGTAGGGTCTGGGTCGTCTGCTGGGGGCGGGTTTTCATCGACGACCCACCACGCCTCGTAGTAGTAGTTCTTCGTATAGGTTATCCGCAAGTCCTCAAGATTCCTGAGAGTCGGCACACCGTCTTGGTCGACGTAGAGGCGATAATAATGCACGATAATGTCTTGAAGGTCAAGCGGCAGGTCTGAGAACCCACCTAACCCTGAGATAGTGGTTTCGACGGAATACCTGTACACCCGGTGTGTGCTGGTGTACGAGTCTGAGTAGGTGTTGTCGATGTACTCGATCTCGTCCAATACCACCTGCTGGAAGTCCATGATATGCACACTGATCCCGTTCTGTATCAGGTACTTCGCACGGGTCAGTTCCTCTGTCCGGTACTGTTCCACATAGTCTGCGTCCAACCCAAGGGCAAGCATCACCATTGCCGTGATCTCCACGTTGGTGACCTCGGCAGGACGTGACCCCGTTACCGTGTACAGCTTCTTCCCTGACTCCTCGTCACCGTAGCGCAAGATGTCCTTGCTTGAACACGCCATGAACAGGTGCAGGACTGCAGGCGAGTCCATCACGATGTCGGCCATCGTGTCCCAGAGGGTCAGTCGTTTCCCTGTGACGATCCCCAGTGGACCACCGTGGGAGGCATAGATGACAATCTCCCCCTCCAGTCGGGTAGCCACATAGGGGTCGCTTGTCTTGACCACTCGCACACGGTCAGGGAAGTACAGGTCGTCCACTATAAAGGCTGATAACCTGTTCAACAGGTCACGGACAGCCCAATCAGTGTCAGGGTCATCAGACATCTGGAGTATGACGATCCCAGGGCCATCATTCGCAGCATCAGCAGTCCACGCAGTAGCAGCGACCAGCTGGAACGACAACATCACAGTTATCAATACGGCACATAATACGATACCAGATCGACGGTTCACACGCATCCTTAGACCTTCCTCAATCTCACGGAAACTCGCATCCTCCAACCGATACCAAGCTCCTTTCCTGATGTTCCTTCTTGATGGAGATATATAAACCTCCCAACCAACACAGCCCTCCTAAAAACGCAGAGGATTGGCGAATTGCGAAGGAGCGCAAGAGCAATGGTAACACTCGAACGGGACAGCACAAAATCTTGGAAAGACACGCATTTTCACAGTAACGAAACTTAACGAATGGGCATCATGCAGTATTAACAGGACTGCAAATAAAGTCGATAGGATGGAAAGATGAGGCTCACAGAACCGAGCAATATCTTAGGGGCCTGATGTCGGCGGTGTATGTCCCAACGTATTGAGGTATCCAATGTTTGACAGCACTAATGTATCCTGCATCTTGTGAATTAGTCAACAACAACAGTTCAGAAAAATGGAGTGTGGTCAAGATAGTGCATCATATTATCGAACACCTGAACTAGTTAAACGCACAAGGACACTCCATCATAAGGAGCGTCTTGAAGGCGAAAATATAATAGGTGACAGGATGCTCATTTGGGAGAGGCAAAACGATGAGGAACCATATGCTTGGTGGACTAGACCACTCAATGGTTTTCTATCATAGCTATAGGGATCATCGTTAACGGTATGCAGCGACTGGCTCCTGGATACACAATCTCCTTTTGGTGAAACTGTTATGAGTACGAACCTACCCGAATTGACGAAAAAGGAAGAACACACAACACCATGGAATGACAACCCGATTGGCTCCCTCCTTTGCTATAGCTCGGTACGCTATAGTGAGGGAGGTAGCGTCGTTGACAACTGACATCTATTCATTGGAAACCCTTAGGAGGCAAGTCCTTGGAGCGACTAGGGAAATCATCCGGCAGATTGGGATCAGACAGTCGATTGTAAAGGAGATAGCCCTTGAAAAGAAACGTCAAGGCCTTCCACTCATCGACAGGGCCGCTGAGGCACGGCTGCGGTCGGACATCATCAACAAGTGTAAACATCACGGAGTGAGCGAGGGAATAGTCCTTAGAATCCTCAACAATCTGATAGAGCATGCAATCAATGCTCAATCAAGCGTGATGGATGAGCGTCCACTATCGCCTGCACGAATGAATACAATTGCAAAAAAGCTGGAGATGGACGGACAGCAGGTCATACATCTTGAGATTGGAGAGCCTGACTTTGGCCCGCCCACGAAGGTGAAGACGACAGCCTCAAGATCAATCGCAGGAGGAGCCTCACACTATTGTCATGAGGCAGGGATCCACTCACTGAGAGAGGCGCTGGCGCAACATATCGGTACAAGCCATGCAAGAGAGGTCGAGTCGGATGAGGTTCTAGTGACTCTAGGTGCCAGAGGTGCTATATGGCTGTCCCTGATGTCGGCTCTACGACCCGGTGATGAGGTACTGCTCATTGGTCCTTCCTACCCGCCATATGGGAGTTGTATCAGGGCTCTTGGCGGAAAGCCCACGTTCATCGAGACCCATGCCCATAATGAATGGCAACTTGATGTTGATATAATTGAAGAAGCAATGAACGAGTCCACAAGCCTGCTGGTCCTGAACACACCCAGCAATCCGACTGGACATGTCCTGACTCGAGATGAGATGCAGGATATTGTCGCAGTGACTCAAGAGAGAGGTGTTAGTGTCATTTCCGATGAGGTCTATTCAGACTTCAGCATCGTACCTCATACGAGTATCTTGGAGTTCCCGGGTTCCGAGTCTGATTACATCTCTTCAATGTCCAAGTCTTTTGGGATGACGGGGTTCAGGATTGGCTATGTGGTTTCATCGAGAGAGAGGATAAAGAGGATGGCACAGTTGCAAGGAATGATGGTGACCTGTGTACCTGAATTCATCCAGATTGCAGCCCGAGAGGCACTGTCATGCATTGATGAGCGCTTGTCGTACAAGAGGTTGATGAAGGAGCGCGTGCTGGCATCCTACAAGCTCCTATCGAGGAGCAAGTTCAACGTGGGAGAGCCACAAAGTAGCTTCTACCTGTTTCCACGCATCGACACTACAATAATGAACGGCGATACATTTGTCATGAAACTGCTTGAGCGGGGCATTTGTGTCACACCAGGCTCTGCCTACGGCAAAAGGTATGTTGACCACATTAGGATAGCAATGACACAACCGATCGACACCATCGCACAGGCAATCAACATCATGGACGAGGTGGTCGGGTGAGAGTGATTGTGATTGGTTCCAAGGGCGCGATGGGACGCTGGTTCGTGAGGTTCTTTCAAGCCACACATCATGAGGTGATTGGCATCGATGTCCACACCCATTTAGATCATGAGAGGGCGGGACTGCTATCCGAGGCAGAGTTCGTACTCATCGCGGTGCCCATCAACGCGATGGCAGAAGTCATAGGAGAGGTTACTGAACATCTCAGGGGTTCGTGCGTCTTGTGCGAGATCTCCAGCATCAAGGGCTCAACGGTTGACCTGCTTCGAGAGGCCGCATCTGGAGATATCATTCCGCTCTCTATCCACCCGCTATTTGGTCATGGAGCGTCATTGTCAAACAACAGGATTGCTGTCATCCCCGTGCTTGATGCACCCGCTGAGGTGGACTTGGCAGCCCAGGTCTTCAGCGAGAACGAGATTTTTCTAGTTGATGCGAAAGATAACGACAGAGTAGCAGCTCTTGTCATCTCCTTTCCGTATCTCGTTCATGTCGCAATGGCATCAGTTTATCAGCACGAAGATATGGGATTGTTAGAAAAGCTTGGGGGAACCACCTTCGAGATCCAAAGGATGCTTCTCGGAGCAATAATGTACCAGAGCGCAGACCTTCACTGGCAGATGTTCTCTAGCAATTCAGTAATGTCTGACATCATCGACTCTTTTCGGGAAGCACTGGATGAAGCCAAAATGAAATTGGAATCCACAGACCCATCATGCTTCCATGACTATTATGATGCCGTAAAATCAGAGATTGTCAAACAGGTTGATCTAGGAAAGACGTATGCGGAATTCAACGCGTGTGTATCGTTCCTGAGATTCAGGGATTGCAAGCGATTGTGAGATAGTATGCCCAGCATGACGATGAACAGGTATTCAGAAGGCTACCTATTCTAAGGTCAAAGCCCCGGCACAACGAACTGAATAGGAAGCAGATAATATGATATGGGTGTTGATGTTGATTTGGCTTGGTACAAATGGTGGAACTCATCATAGGCGATCTAACACAGATTGATGTCATCCTTGCCCTGTTCACCGGACTTGGTGGAGGAGTGATATTGGCTGTAGCCTACATAATGGCTGAGAGAGGGATTGACCGTTGGAAGCCGCGGAAACTGGTACATATTGGAATGGGCTCCATCATTGCCCTTACTGTCCATTCATACACATCCATCAGTGGCCCTTCCTTGGCGGCAGGGATATTCCTTACGATATTGATGTATGCCTGGGCCCATAAGAGCAGTCTGATTTCCGAGTTACTAGTGGCAGGAAGCAGAGAGAATGAGAGCTCGCTGAACACATTTGCTTCAGGCTTCATGGGCATGGTCGCGTTCGTCCTAGCGTTCCTGATGTTCTTTCAACACCCCGAGATCTTCTCGGCAGCCATATTGGCTGTAGCATGGGGTGATGCAGCAGGGGAGGTTGTGGGGAGAAGTGTGGGTGGAACTTTCGTGTCCCGGAAATTCAATGGAAAATCAATTGAAGGCAGTCTTGGTGTGTATGCGATGACCATGGTATCAGTGCTAGTCGCAATGGTACTCTATTCCGTAGACAGATGCCCTTTGTGTTATATCCCGCAAATCGCATTCATCGGTCTTGTCATCATGCTCATCGAACTGTTCAGTGTCGGATGGACTGATAACTTCTTTATTCCCTTGGTGACTGCGTTGCTCATGTGGGTACTGATATTCCCAGAGATGAGCCTCTTCGCACTATTCTAACCAGATCTATCCTGCAAGTCTTTGGTCGTCTGCCTAGAAGTCGTAGGTGGTAGGCTGGAACATTTCAAGCTGCTCCTGACTGGCGTTTCCCACAAGTGCCCGCATGACATAGGGCTTGTGTACCCGGTCCACACGCTTGTACTCGCTCATCAATGCGAGCCTCACCTTCTCGGTCGGGATGAGAGAAAGAACCTCCAATGCTGTAAACCATTGGTCAATGTCGTCTGTTGTGAGCAAAGAGATAACATAGTCCTCGATCTTAGGGTCATTGACCTTGACTAGCTCTCTCATGGCATCCGCTCGGAATAGCCAGTGCGAGGTCGGGTCGATAGCTGCCCTCCAAAGATTCCCATTTTTCAATGCCCTATCTCTCGATTTTTCTAGCTCCAGCACTCTCATGATGGGATGTGTTGATGGCTCTATTTAAGCCCATGACAGAATCCCTAGGAGTCCCATTCGCCTACGATTGTATCAACCGCACCATGAAGCCTCTTTCGAAGGGCGATGCCTAGGATGCTCAGAGCCACCCCACTTCCAATGACCGGAGTTGTGCTTGGTTCCATCTCTATCTGTAGAACCGGCTGAGTGATTGTAAGTGTGAAGTTCTTGTAGAACGAGCCGATAACTGGGATACCGCTCAACTTGACGGTTATGACGTATTCGCCCTCGGCATATGGAATGAACTGCATATCCCACGACTCTTGAGACCCAATCTGACGTGTCTTGAGCACTGCCTCTCCACCTTCGAACTGAGGACTGATCTCAACAACAGCCTTGCCTTCGAACGTGTCCTGAACGCCGAGCAAATCCACAGAGATGTGAATCGTGATGTTTCCACCAAGAAAGTGGTTTCCGGTGGTGCTGATGTCCACATCCACCTCGGGGGACACAATGATTGACACGATTCTCTCCGAGGGCATATACTGGTCGTTCCCGGCATACTCGATGACCACTGTTAGGTTCCCTGCCACGATATCTGCGAGCTGGCATGATGCACGCCCCCATATGTCCGTCGTGACGAGATAGCTAGTCACACTCGAATTGCCCAAGACAAGTCGGACTGTGATTGGGGCATTTGCAATCTTTTTGTTTCCTGACTGTAAGGAGATCGAGATAGTAGGTATGTCGGGAAATTGGATTGACCCCGGACCCGATGCATCCATTATCGTAGCGTGACGAGCATAGCTAGTGAGGACGAACTCAGTCCCCTTGGTAAACTCTGTCCCATCGTAGCGTGCCTTAAGGGTGTAGTTCCCCGCTTTTGAAGGAACCCATGTGATCAACACAAGACCATCGTCGGAATGAACCTTCGTGACTGATGTGACAATGTTGCCGTATATCTCCTTACCATCTGGATCCCAGAGGCTGATGAACAGTGTCGCATCCTCTATCGTTTCGCCGAGTGAGTCGACCAGCAGCAGTTCGACCCAGTGTTCCTCGTACGTGATACCGCTCAGGGTCTCGTTGGACACGCTAAGTGTGGAATTGGCGTACACCGTGAACTCGAAGGACATGCTAGAACCCAGTCGAACGGCTGACTCATGTAGGACAACATCCAATGTGTAATTGCCGACTTCCAGTCCCATCAGTCGCAGTTGGATTGACTGTTCGTCGAAGACCAAGCGGCTGTCAAGGTTGGTTCCTGTCAGGCTAATCTCAATGTCTAGTCCTTCAACCACTAATGGTGATGAGATCTCGTCCAAGAAAGTGATAATCCCAGTAACGTTATCAGATCTATCCATATCGTTCGGGAACTCTAACTCTATGTTACTTGTCCCAATAACGAATATGTCAATGGCTGAAGATGATGGATAATAGGAATCGGTACCAGCAAAGGCGAGGATGAGGGTATAGTTGCCCATCAGTGGAAGTGTGACATTTAGTATCTCAGGATCCTGTCCAAAGGCGATGATATTGTCAGTCCACAGGAGGTCTGTCCCGTTATGATAGACCATCATGGTGACCGTGCGTCCTTCAAGTGGGGTTCCTGAATCATCCTCAAGGAGGACAGAAATCGTGACAGGAAGGGAAGCTGCGATGGGAACCCAATTACTCGTGACCAACGCTGTGATTGATGTACCTGTACGGACTTGAATCTCGGTTGCATTTGATGATGCTAGGTATACTGTGTAGCCATCAAATGATACTGTAAGGGTCTTGGTTCCTTCGGATGCCATAAG
Source organism: archaeon (assembly GCA_024275415.1). Lineage (GTDB taxonomy): Archaea > Asgardarchaeota > Thorarchaeia > Thorarchaeales > Thorarchaeaceae > MP5-2226. The sequence continues at coordinate 96,480 of JAJRZD010000017.1, read as the reverse complement.
AGAGGAATAGAAGACCTCGCCGTTCTCGTCTGTCAAGAAATCGGTGGATTCCACACCTTCCAGAGTGAGATGGACTGTCATGAACGACATCGGGTTTCCTTCATAGTCAGTAAGCTTCACTGTCGCATTCAAAGTGTTCCCCGTTTCTAGGTCTGAAGTGAGTAACACGAATGTGAGGTAGGTGGGAGAATGTACATTCCTCACAAAACCGCTTGCATCGAATGAGTAGACTATCTTGCCACCAGAGTAGGAAACCGAGAAGCTGTACGCACCAGCCCTCTCCGGGACGAAGGTGACAATGCCAATGCCATCGATGATATCGACTCGTGCAGTGCCAGCGAAACCGCCAAGATCCACTTTCTGTCCTTGGAAGTAAGCAGAAACACTGACAGTGATTCCATCAATCCCACCACCAAGCTGGTCTGTCACACTAACGGTGATGTTGACAGGCTTCAAGACGATAGCAGGGTAGGGTTCCAATATGACATCAGGGGTTCCAGTCGTTTTGACCGTGAATAGTGCCTGTATATCTGCACCCATCAGGAACTGGTCGATGGAAGGAGCCACAAGCACTGAGAGGACTCCGTAAGCGTCATCGGCAATATAGTTAACAGTCGCAAGCCCGTTCGCATCAGTGACCACTGTTTGTGTCCAGATTGGGAACATATCAGCGTCCAGTATCGTGAAATCGATCGTGACGTTTAATGCGTCATTGCACGTTAGTGTATAGTTGATGACGACTGAATCAAAGAGGTCGATGACATCATTTTCGAAGACGACTTCACCTGTCGCAACTTCCATCACTGATATCGTCTTGTAGGTCGAGTTCTCAAGATAGTACACATCTCCTTGATGCAGCAGAGTCACCGTGGCTAGCCCTCGTGCTGTCGGAGTCCAATGTATTGCAATTGTCTGTGACTCGGATAGAGTGACTGTTTCGTAGATAGTGATCCCGTCCATGCTGACCGATAGGGTGATTGACCTCCCAGCAATGAACGCACCATAGTTGTCTTTCAAGGCAACTAGGAACTCAGCGGTGTCACCAAGTTGGACAGTCGGATCGCTAAGCAGTACAAGGTCAGGAGTCACCGTCACACGTTGAATGATGAACGATTCAGAAGAAGCGTTCAACCCAGTACCTGAATACGATGCACGTACGACGAAATCGCCTACTAGGTCATAGGTCTGACCAAAGGCACAGGTTCCGTCCGTGCCTGTCACCCGTGCAATGGTTCGCAGTAGAGTGCCATTGGAGAACTCGATCGTGATGGTAATATCCCCTCCCGCAAGCGGATTGTCCATCCAATCAGAAAGAGTGACAGTGTACCCGATGGTCGTGCCCTGGTCAATCGGAAGGCCGTTGTGTGGGATACCAAGTGTTGTCTGGCCTAGGACTGTCCAGCCATCTGAAACGTGTGACTCATAGAGCCATGACTGCTGTGGTATGTCCACTGCTATGTAGAGTGCTCCAATGGCATTATAATTCAATAACAGGGTGACCTGACCATTGCCGTCAGTAATGGCTGTGACATTAAGAATCATTGTCCCGTCAAGCGTACTCACGGTCGTCAGGGTTAACGACGGGATTGGGTTGCCGCTTGAATCCAATACTGTTATTGTCAGGGTTCCAGAGCCTACTGCTATCGGTGGCGCATCAAGCTGTAACACGACCTGCACCTGTTCGTACACCCTGATGGTTCCTGCAATGAATGAACCTTCTATCCAGCCTTGGCGGTCAATCGAAACCTCGTAACTGTTCACGCCTCTCATTGTTGGCAAAAACGTGAAATTGTATAGTCCATTCACAGTGGTGCCTGTCGCTGAATAGATAACAGTATCAAGAGGGTCTCTGACGACGAAAGAGAGATTCACACCGTTCAAGGAATTCGCGTCATGATCCTCAACCAAGACTTGAATCCATCCTAGGATTCCTACCTCAAAAGATGATGTAGCTGTGATAGAAGGTGAGGATGGTGTGTACAGATCCGAGAGGGCTGTAACGTTGCTTGCAAGAAGTGATGCTGTGCCTGCAAACACTGCCTTGACGGAATACGCTCCATGAGCAGGAAATGTCCATTGGAGCGATACGTGACCGGTGGCATTCGTCGTCAGAGTTGCTTGATATACGGTAGTTGAAGGTAGATACGTGATAGTGATTGTGACGTTCTTCCCAAATAGCGGGAGTCCTTGCGAATCGACCAGTTCTGCAGCAATCTCCCATGTCTGGTTCACCAATCCCTCAGGTGCAACGCCTGACAGGGTGATACTGGTATTGGAGAACGAGTTGATCGTGGACAGTGAGAACGTCGGTGATATCAGATACTCTCCTGCATATTCGCATCTGAGAGTGTAGAAGCCATTCTCGGCTAGATAGAGATCGATAGATACATGCCCTGTCGAGTTCGTGGTCAATACAGTATCGATGACTGTTGAGGACGAAGGAGACATGATGATGACACGGACACTCCTCCCGGCAAGTGAACCCCCAGTTTCTCCGGAGAGGTATGCTGTCAGTGTGACATTGGAATATTGCTCGTGTGTCCCGTCGTTGTACCATGTCAGGGCAGAATCCTCACTTATCTCGATGAAACCACTGGTCTGTGTCGCTTCAATCGTGCCGTTGCGCTCAGTAGAGAGAGTGAATGTGTAATTCCCTCGTTGTGATGGCGTCCACAAGAAATTGTCCGTACCCGGAGTAGAAACCATGCTATCAGTGTACACAACAGTCGAGTACTCGTCTGTGATGATGAGAGTCACGGATTGTCCTACTGCCTGACTGTCGTTCCCAACGAATAGAAGGTCAAACGGTATCGTACTCTGCTCAAGGACATGTCCCGACAATGTGGCATTGGTCTGGAAATAGACCTCAACTGGCACATCTATAATGACCTCCTGTTGAAGGACAAGCGTTGCGCAATAGTCCTTTTCAAGCGTGACCGTCAGGTTGTAGGTTCCCGCACCAAAATCAGTTGTGGGCACCGAGAATGAGAACGGGCTCACATCAGTGTAGTACCACTGTTTGTACGTCGGGGGATCACCGAGCTTGACTGTGATATTGGTCAATCCTGCATCAATCGAGTCCTGTAGGAACCATGTGACAGTGCCATTCACATTATCGCCCATCAGCAACATTGTTTCATCGAGAACCATGCTCCCTGTCAGGCTACTGCTGACCGTAGTAGGAACCAGACCGTAAGCACGGGACTGCCCAGTGTCCCATAGCATAATCGAGATGTCTTGGGGGCCCAGCATCGATGCATCAGCAGGGACAGTGAGAATAAGCGTATCTGTATTTGTCACATTCTCGAACAGTGTCCAAGTACCAAAGGCGTAGACATAGATGGAATGATTGTTCTGGGATGATTCGATGTTCACATCGATATCGAGGTTGTTCCCGACAATGGGTGGTGACGCCAGTGTGGCTGTGATTCGTGAACCAAACGCATCTGTGAGATTCGTTCGCAGTCCCAGCTGCGAAACCATCTCTAGAACACCCGATGTGAATAGAGGTTGCCACACTGACGTCGTGTTGTACCAACCGGTGGTACGTAAGCTAGACGAACGTAATGCATCCAAAACTTGGGATTTGTTGACGTATCCAAGATAGTCAGAGGAGAATATGGAGTCAAGAAGAGATAGAGATGCCACGTCACGTGATAACGCCCACAGGTCTGTGTACTGAAGTCGTCCAATTACTGATGATGCGATCTCGGCAGCCATCGTGGTGTTGAGGATGCCTAACCGGGCTGCTGCACGAGTGGAGAGCCAATCTATGACTGGTTGGTTTCCCGCCAATGGCTCAAGTGTCCAGCCAATACCCGACCACGAGCCGGCTGCATACTCGGCAAGAACAGCAGATTCCAACTGTGCCCGATAAGACATGAGATCTAGCGCGTCTAGAAGATAGAGTGCCTCTACGGCAGCGACCGAGTATTGCATGTGTGGTGTGCTAGGATAGATGTAGGGCTTGAAGTGACCAGACGAGTCCTGTTGCTGAACAAGGTAGGTGGCGATGTAGTCTGTGCTTGTAAGTTGAACCCCAGTGATATTAGCCATCCCGACACCGAAGAGATATGTCCATACGCTCTTCATCCAGTACTGGTTTATGCTGTATTCTGGTGTGATATATGCTGAGATATTGGACCATGGCGGATAGATGCTCATGTCGGTCAATCGCAGAAGGTATCTCTCAAGATCGGTCATGTTGACGCTGCCTGACGCGTGACTGTACCTTGCTGCGGTGCCGAGATAATAACCCCACATCAAAGAGGGGATGATCCTCATGCCATCGAACCCTGCCTCATGTTCTATTGTGTTAATGAATGACATGATGGACGATGCAATTGGGTTCGCGCTCTCCCCAAGAACCGCAAGGCTCAAGGCCACGTATGCGGTGTCCTTTGTCCTTCCTACGATATCTGCATCGTTATTCCCAAAGCCGCCAGAGGGGAGTTGCTTGTTCGCAAGCCACCCAAGGCTCTGTGACTTGTTCCCTGTATCAAGCACAGAGAACAGTTCCAGCGCACCAATGGCACTTGCAGTACCTACAATGAGGTCTGAACCGTCAGAAATCGTATTATCAAACGAGCCATCACCATTCATCCGGTTCCATAACCATTCTACTGTCTTGAGGTCGTCGTGTCCCTCATTCAGGAACTGCAGGGCTAGAAGCCCTTGGAAGGTGTAGAGCGATGAGGGGTTCCCGTCTGTCGGATTCTTGCCAAAGCCACCCCAAGTGGCTATGTCCCCGCTGTCAGCAGATTTGACCTGGCACTCGTGCAGCCAGAAGATGAGATTGGCGGTGTTCACGGTCGAAAGCGATCCAGAGACCGCCAATGCTTCTGTCACAAGGTATGTTGTCGTCACATCGTTTGCAAACCCACCATCCGCGTCTTGGGCGTTGGAGAGATACGAGATGACTTCTGCCTCTACAAAATAAGAAGCAAGTCCCATAGTTTCCATGACCCAGAGTCCCTGTGCAGTCGATACAAGGTCTGTCCCTGTAGCATATCTGTTCTTCTTGAAACCAGAAACGGATCCCTCATCCACATATAGGTCAGAAAGGATGGAGAATACAACGGATTCTCTCTGAAGGGCCCATGTTGAGAACTCAGACGGACTCAGTAGGTCATATGCCATATGAACCGCATAGTATGTGTTTTTCACCTCGGGGACATGACCGTAGGCAAGTCCTCCTGAAACTGTGTCATAATATTGTGTGTCCCCTATCGCCACGCTTGTCGGTGATTCTGATAGGGTAGTGGCGTAGGCAATGATATTCTCAAGCAACATCTCTCCGTCTGTAGTCCAGAGAAGGGGATCTCCCAATCCCACGATGAATGTGTCAAGCCGGTAAGAGAGATACTGGAGTACCGGAAGAACAGACGGATTGCTGCTCGATGTCAGGTTGACCAGTCTAGAATATTCAGTCTGGACAGGATTAATCGGTAATGTCAATGACTCAGAGGTGAGAGTTGCTCCGTCCGTGATGTTGTTCGGATAGACCGAGTAGACTGCTCCGTGATCTGGAAAGAACTGTGTCGTCACCGGAGCAGTCTTGATGGGGGGACCTTTGTGCCCAGACAGAGCTGGAACGAGCCAGCTCGCATTGCCTAGGAGAATGACAGGTCTGTCAGCCTGAATGAGCGCGATGATGACGCTTCGTGGAATGGCAATCCCTTGGTCCGAACCAACACTACCATCGATAATGATTGCAGGGGCATCTCTCAAGACCTCTGGGTTTCCCATGACATCAGTAACGTCATAGGTGGTGGTAATCATCCCCCATGATACCATCAGACTCTCAAGAGATGTAGCCCTGCTTGGCGTGCTTTGGCCAGTGTAGCGCAGAATGATATACTCCCCAACTCTTGCAGGTGTTCCGAGTGATGCCGAAGGGATGAAGGATGTTGATTCCAGTGGGTAGTGGTCATTCACCCCCTCGGCTGAAGCATGTCCGGTCAGTGGTACTTGTGCGAACAAAGAGCCAGCAAAGTTGACAAAGAGGAACATAGCAACAATAGTGACCATTACTTGTCGGGTACCTCTGACGTTGAATATCCGGATGATATGCGTGCGTTTCATAGGATCATCACCACGAGTTGTGTTTGGAGTATGTATAGCAATGCGATGAATGCGACAAGCTCTAGCGCTCCTCGTCGTGGGTTGTCCCGAAGCGAGGAAAGGACAAGACTTGCGTCACCGCTGCGGACGGATGCATTGTAGAAAGTGCCCACTCCCACATACCAGAGGAGAACCGAGAGTGGTAGATTGGGCACTAGTGCCAAGGGCAACACGAGAAGAGTAAGTGCTACGAAGACTGTCAGGACTAAGGTCGAATAAAGGGCGACAAGGACGATTCCAAGGCTTGGGGGATCTTCGACGACGAGAAAGAGGTTGACCTCTCCGTAGGTGCTTGACCCGCTGATGCGGTCAACCCTGATTCGAGCCAGCCTCGTGATGGCGTAGCGTATCCCTATGTAGATCAATGTTCCCGGAAGGAAGATGATAGACAGTACCGCCATCAACGGGTTTCTCGTCCAGTCCTCAAACTCCCGTTTCCGACCTCGTAGCAGAAGGACTCCCCTGATTATGGTCACGCTCACAAGTACAAGCGGCGTGAGCTGGATGGATAAGAACAGGTTGACCAGAACCAGTGTTTGGATGTCCATCAATTGCAATTTACAATCTCTCCACGTATAAGGGGAAACCAATAGGCATGTAGCTTTCGTTTACCATGATAAAGGAATGATAGACTTCTGTATAACATGATGCGTTGTATTGATTGGTATTTGCAAAAATTATCAGGTTTTAGCACCCATACAAATAAACAAAGCGATAATAATACCGATTGGCGAAAGTTTCACCTCAAATATTAACAAGGATGGGTGTTTTTTTAACCATTGACTGCAACAGGTATGTGGATATGATGTGGCGATGAGGATACCACTGGAGGTTATGCGTTCAAGCAAGAGTCGAGTCTATCAGGACAGATTGGTACTGAGATCTCTTGCTGACAAGCATCTATATCCTAACGGGTATCCGGCATTCTCAATTACCGAGTTCGAGAAGTCCCGAAACATACATCCGTTCAGACAAGAAGGATGGACATATGACAAGTTCCTCAAGTACCATCCTGATATCCGCACGGTTGGAAGGACACCCTTTGGTCAGACCTTCTGGTTTCAGGTGTACACGTTGCTTCCTGACCACCCCCTAACGATGGATAGCAGTCCTGAAGGATTCATGGAGTATGTGAAACAGCACCGGAATGACCCCGATTATCTCGAACGGATAAGGCGGAAACTGAAATCAGACCCTGACTTGCTATCAGAGCTGGAAACTCGCCATAGTCTGGCCTATGTCATTGGCAGGATCATGCTCATGGGACTGCGTAGGAAATACAAACCCCAACTTGCTTCGCCTGATCTTGACCCCTTTACCAATGCACTCCTTTTCATCTATAGCGTAGTGTCAATGTTGAAACAAAAGGTCGAATGGATAGCATGTGTCAATTCGAGAGGCGATGAGAAACTACCCCGGACATACGTCCCATCATTGACTTTGACTCCCGACACGCTACTCTGGAATGACTCACATAGACGATTCATCATGCGATTGTGGTCGGGCATGAACCTCCTCAGGAACTCCCAGATGTTCACGGTAGCATCAAGTCTTCTCCATAGTAATGTGCTCCATGCATTATCGGCAAAGTCCCTCGCCACTCTCCTTGACATCAGTGTCCCCGCAGCTACCGATATCCCAACTCACATGTTCTCTCGACGGTTCATATTGAGCCCGAACGCATTGGGATTGCGTTATCGGTTCATATTCTTCCCGGGTGTGCCCGGTCCGGTCAATATTGCCACTTATGCGACGACGTTTTATCTTTCATCTTCACCCTTCCGTTCGGTCCAAGTACATCTGGAGCCGGTGTCATCTGGAGGACCAAGGGCGCTGCCGGACGGGGCAATCGATGTAGTGGTGGACAATGAAGTGATCTCGATAAGATACGACTTGTTCAAGCGAGAGTCTGGAGAGTGGGTCGTGGCCCCTTGGAACCATCAAGGTATCCCCGATGAGACCCTTTCGCGTCTGTGTGGAAGCACGCTCACAGACCGCATGGCAGGAATCCCACCACGGAAAGAATTCTTTGTGCTGTCTAGGATGTGTTGGAACATATCTTCTAGAGAAAGCCAACACCTTCTGCTAAGGTGGTTGGGCGAGGACCGATGGAATCCGCAAAAGTTCATGCAGAATTTCATGGACTCGGGCATCATAGACGTAGTCCACCATCCTAGGCTGGAGTTAGCGGGTCTTCCGGAGGTCTTTCTCCTTGCCATTAGGAATGCTAGGAAGAAGGAAATAGACTGGGCAATCAGTTGGTTCCGAGATGCTATCCCTTTTGCTCGGATCCTGTTATCACGTGATGGCAGGAATCTAGTCACGTTCTTGCGAACACCCAGATTAAGGAGTGTCTTGGTACGCAGCAAGATTCGGGAGGAACTTGAAGCAAAAGGTTTGGATTTTGCAGCCACTCTGGTCCATGAAGAGCAGAGCAGCTATATTTCATTGCCAACTCGTCTTTATCCGTTCCTGAGTGATGGTATGGATCCTTGGTCCTCACCTGGCGAGTAATGTATGCAAGGTGTTGGTCACACGTTAACTATTATTGTAAGGCCTTCTGAAGAATTCATGGAATATCTTAGCCTTGGCTGATCCAACATTATCAATACGCTCGCTCAAATCCGAGGGAGACGCGTCAATCAGCATCTTGAGTGTACCGAACGCTTCCAATGCTCTTCGGGACAGCTCAACACCCCATCCGGGCACAGTTGACACAGTCCGCACTAACTGGTTTCCACCACTTGTCGCACCTCTGCTCAACTTGAGCTCTCTGACCGGCTCCTTCCTACTGAGCGCTTTCAGCCAAAGTGCGAACCTCCTGTCGGCATCAGGAGGCAAGAACACTTGGGGGATGACAATCCCTCTAACACCATCAGCGGCCCTCCGTTTCCAGATACTCGCGAGCGCGGATGAAACGATGGCTTCTCGTACTGGATCTTGTCCAGTGGCGGCCCAGGGATTACCGATGATAGCAATGACGGACTCTGCACAATTCCTTGACATATGAACCAACTGGTTATTCAGACGCGGAACAGGATAAATCGAGTTCAAAAAATCCTCTGGGGTCTTCCGCTCAATCACTGTCCCATTGACTATATAGTCCCCAATAGGCAGCATTATCCGCTCCCACTCAAGCCCCTCGTTGACAAGGATTGCCTGAAGCTTTGTGATGTAGTCTGAGCTCTCTCGTGAATCGTAAATGATCCTGTTCTGAGGACAGTCCCTGATGATCATCTCAAGCTCCAAGTCATTGATGATGATGTCGTCTGCGATACTCATTCGTCCACCTCCACCCTCATGCTAGATGCCACTCTCACCGTCCGGGTGTTTTGGGTGATAGTGCCTGAACTATGCATATGCTTTCTCAGCACTGTCCCATATTCTTGCCTGATATCAAATAGTTCGGTCTTGTTCTTTTTCATTTGAATCGATCCTCCTCTGGATTGCGTTCCATACGACCTTTCTAGCGCAAGGGTGTCCAAGAGTACAACCAAAGTAGGTATAGTGTATGCAGGCGACACAAGGACTTGACACAGACTCGATAATAGGAGAGTTCAATGCATCTTCGGGGAGAACCATACGCCTGTCCACTATGTCCACCTCTCCAATGTGACTTGCTCTCGACCGAACTCTTTCCAGAGTTTGACCAGTTCTTCTGTAGTTTTCTTTGCACGTTCCTTCCCCATGACGGGGCGTAACAGTTCGCTGACTCGGGACACTAAGGGGGGGTTTATCGAGGAGGGGATTCCATCTAACTGGAGGAACATAGGTTCGTCGAAGACTGCCCTAGCATCGAGGATTGTTGCCCGTTCATTTGGGGGGAGTCCCCTTGCCTTTAGGACTCTCTCTAGGTTTCCGTGTTGATTGAGGAGAGCCAGTCCCTTGCGGGGGCCGATGCCCTTGATGCCACTCGGATAGAAGTCACACCCACATAGGATTGCAAGGTCTCTGAGACGAGTTAGGTCTGTCTTGAGCCCTGCCGCCACATCATTCAGGTATACCCTCTCGATCTGTTTTTTAGCGAACTTGACTGCCCTGGTCACATGGGGTGCCCCGAAAAGGAGTGCATCGATGTCATTCGTGACAACAGTGCCGGCAGTTGCATCACTTACCATAACCGCAGCTGCCATCTCTGCCTCACTTGGTGCGGTGAATGAAGGGATGCCAATGGCCTTGAACAGATCCTTCAAGTGGTTGACTGCAAAATACCATTGCATAGCCTTGCTATCGTTGAGTGCTTCTGCCAATCGCGAGTTGTAGATGTCATTATGTTCACGAAACTTCCTGTACAGCTCCGTCGCTGACGAAACCAGCTCAGGATTGGGAGGGCGTTTCAAGGCTTCTGGTGGCCCATCAAAGACGAATACCGGAGTGAAGCCATGTCGTAGTGCCTGTCTTATTATCCCGAGGACAGCCCAGACATGTTGCGTGGGAATCCGTTCTGCATCCCTCCGTTTCTGATGATATACATACGATTGTGTCAGTCGAGTGATGTAGTTCGGGGTATCAATTGCCATTACCCGTGGTCGTATCTCGTCAAGGTCTGCAAGTTCCCACTGGATGAAGTCCCATTTGCGCACGCCCATGTCTGTTCTCAGGCCCCCTTTATTGTGCGTATCCCATCCACTGTTACGACCAGCACACATCCTGCTGGCATCGGTGTGACCGGGGTCTGTTCCACAAGGAGCGAAACCAGATGTTCATGTGAATCGATGACGGTCACAGACACCAGAGTGTCGACAGCATGGGCTAATACATTTCCTCCGACGGGAGTTCTAGCACCAGAGTTCCAGTCAACAGAAGAATGGTCAGTGATGAGCAAGTGACATCCGATCTCGTTCACTAGATCCCTGAAATCTTCTAGGGTCTGGAATAACTGCCTCTGTCGTCCTTTGCTTCCGGGAGGAAATGATTTGTTAAGGGTGGAGGTCAGATTGTCAAGAATGACCACTGTAACGTCATGCATACCTTTGACTTGCGCGACCATCCGCTCAAGGTTGTAAAGGTCAAGTACTTTTCCCACAACGATCCGCTTGATATCGTCCCCTGAAATGCCCATCATCTTACACAGGTTCCTGATGGTTCTAGGTTTGTAGTTGCTACCACTGTCAAGGAACACAACACGAGCGTCCTTTTTCTGACGAAGACTGGACACAGTGACTCCGTGAGCAATAATACTCAGAGGAGCCCGTTCGGCACCATGAAGTACCGATATCTGTCTGGGCAACAGCAATGCCCCAAGCGTCCTGTCGAGCCTCCTTGGAAGCAGGCGTACGACAGGTTGCAAGCAGACCTCGATCTCATCCAGTGACACACCCTCAATCGGCAACATGCACGACCTCCATGGAGGGTTCCAATCCCCTGATATTTTTCATCACTACTGCCCTGAAGAGGTGACTACGTGGAATCGTCTTGGCGTCCATCCCGATGATATGCTCTTCAGGGATAATGAGTCGGGGCCCGTTCTGGTGCGGGATGACAGTGGTTCGAAGTGGAAGATTTGTCAGCAACCTCTCGACGACTGTTTGGTCGTCCACAATCCGGTATTCCGAGAGAGCAAACCCGTTCTCATTCTCGATCAGTGGAAGTGCCACGACTATATGTGTGAGGAACGGTGGCGCTGGTGAGACAGCAGCGAGTTCTAGCAGAGAGAGGATCCGGGTGGTCACCTCGGACTTCTCTTGGATATACAGGATATCTGTTTCTTCGAAGCGCGTGATAGCGATTGGGAGCTGGGGGCGGTCCTTGAGATGGGTGATGATAGTGTCTGTCTGTGCAGGTGTTATCATATACGCCTGTACATGCTGCTTGAATGCATGGACTGCACGCTCATAGTTGATAGGGGTAATGGGGCCAAGCCCACCAGAGAAGGCATAGGACGAGTCCATCATTCTAGAAAAGGACTTTGGGTTCGAAAGCATTGCAAGATAAAAGAGCCCGCCTAGTGCAGCAACGATTCCTAAGATGATGTTCGGGGCGAAGAAGAGGAAGAGTGTGAGGAGGAAGAACACTGCCGAGAATCCTGAGAGTACCTTCAGGATGAGCGCGCCAATCTTCCATTCTATCTCTTTGTTCTCCGACACCCATACAAGTAGTGATGCAGCCACCGCAAGGCTCACGAACGGTAGCAAGTTGCCAGTCCTAGTCTGGACGACTATGCCTGACACGGACGAAATGAAATAGACGCCCGCTATCAACGCGAACGCGCCTATCACACCCCACTTGGCTAGACGGAACACGAGCTTTCCGAACAATCCTGCACCTCCTGACCACTTACATCAATAGTGACAAGTCCATTCTTGATGCGCATGATGCCAAAATCTGCTGGTTCACTATTACACCTTCTGAGAGTAAGGTGAGAATAGGTCATCGTCATGGCACGTTCTGCGTGTATCTCTACATCAGCCCACTGTGTGAGCTTCTTGTGAAACACAGGACGGGTAGCACCCCCTTCACCCATACGTACTTCACTTGTGAACACGATGCATAGTTCATTCCCCATGGCCAGCCCGACAAGGCTTGGAAGAACGTCTTCGAACAATTCTCGTCCCCACATCTCATCGTCATATCTTCTGCCAAGGTCAATAGCTCGGGTGATGGGGTCAATGACGACCAGAATTGTATCATCCTTAAGGAAACTATGGATCGTCATAAGAGACTCGTAGATTTCTTCATGTCCATTCGGAAAGATCAATTCCAAATTAGATACCACTCCCTGACTCGCTGTGATGTTCTTTCGCAAGTCCTCGACGAATGAGGTCTTTCCGTCTGCGCACAGCCATATCACATGTCCGGACTGAGATGCCTTTGCTGCAAAGTGTATCCCTAGTCGAGTCTTTCCCGAGAAGGGCTCTCCAGAGAGATGGATAATCCCACCGTCGTTGATCAGATGCTCGATGTGATCATGCTGCACTCTTTGCCTTCCTCCTCCGTTCAGGACGAGAGTTGTCACGTCCTGAGTTTGCATACATTACTGCTTCTTTCTTGGATTGGTCTATGACATCGGCTGCTGTGATTTCCACGGAAGGAGTGACCTCAATCGTTTCCACTGTCACTGCCTCCACTTCTACGAAGTCAATCACCTCCCCAGAGTCCGGTTGGTCACTGGCTGCTGTATCGTCCTCCTCTGAATGGGGATGATCCTTTGTTTCGGGATGTGCTGTGTCTAAAGCATCTTTGGCGGTCTCGACCACTTCTGAGGGCTCGTCAGGGGTAATCTCCTCAGCCTCCTTGTCCATCTCTTTCAACAAGTTGATGTCTGCATCATCGGCACCAACAGGGAGGTCTTCCTGAGAGGGCTCCTCTTGTACCGGCACATCCATCTCTTTGCGAATCTCTGCTAATGCTGCTTTCATCGAGCGTTCATTCATCATATTGTCAACAGTTTCTTTCACCTCGGTGCGGACTCCTCCGATCCTATGCAATGAATTGAGCAGCACGGTACAATTGCGCAGGACATCTTCCTCGCTTAGCGGATTAGTGATGTGCCCAGTGAGTGAAGAATAACAGAGAGAGAGCTCACCCACATCGCACTCGGGATCCTGCGACGTGAACATACCGATGAACTTGGAGATGCCTTCATCCCCCATCTTCACTGAATGAGGTGAGAGCCGGACTACTTCATCAATGATGAGGTTCGCTGTTTCAGCGGCCCCCTCGGTATCGCCAATACGGATTGCCCCTCCGACTTCAGCCATGAGTGGCGAAACCACAAAGGACAGGTCTCTTAGCAGGTCTAACGTGTCCTTGCTGGTGCTGGCACTGGCCTCGACTCTTGCAGTATCCCCGATTTTGGAAAGCGATTGCCTCTCCGATTCCAGATCTCTATTGAACTGGGAGATATGGGTTATCGATAGATAAGCGGTGCCGAGTGAGAGGACGGCACCAACCACTAATCCAGCCAATGGGATCATTATACCATTCGCGTTGATGAACGCCACAAGAAGACCGACCAAACTCGATATCGTAAAAACCGATGCAAAAGCCATCCCATAGAGGAACACCAGCCCGCGGCTGAGGAAGGTCCATTTCTCCTCAGCGACCCGACGTTGGACTTCAGGTCTGTGGCTTCGTATATCGCTCTCACGTGCTACGATGAAATCCTCCTTTGGAAGGATACGGGCTTCCTCAGTCAACCACGACAAATCCATCCCTGGTCTTCGCTCCTCGTAGACCACGTAAACTGTGCGAGTGGCATGGATAACACTTCCCTGTTTTCCGAGATCTGGACACAGGGTGTCAATACAAACATTGCCTTTTAGCGTGCGTTTTGATATTGTACAATACCTATCCCCGTAGCCGAAGTCCCTGAGAATCGAGTCTGTGCTTCTATTGACAATCTCAAGGAGCACAGCCTGAGTACCCATCTTGGTTCCAGTGAACGCTCCTAAATCCCAGTCCACGATGAACACGATGTCCACATGAACCCCTCTCGTTCCCTCAATGCCCTCCAGTCGAAGGGCTGCAATGATACCGTTCGAATAGATGTGGGTCTTGTGTCCTGTTCGTTCGAGAAGCCCTACAATCATGTTTGTTGGCGCTTCCTTTTCGTCCTCGGCCGTAGCCTCCTTTGCAATAACCTCTGTTTCGTCTGATGTTGTCAATTCAAGTTCCTCCTGTAAAACGAGCGTCAACCTCCTCGTAGAGTCTTTGTGCCATGTCGCTCAGTTCAAGCAGATTACCTTTCTTTGCAATTGCCATGACTGCATAGCTCAGCCATCGCGCATGTTGAAGGAATGTGTAGATATCGCCGGTTGGGATACCACTGTATTCGGATAGTTGATCAAAGGGCATCGTGGTCGAAGCCGCAAGTGTAAGAAGACGTTCGTGTGGTTGTTCCAGGTTTGTGCCTGTATCAATCTCGATCAGATGCAGCAAGAACCGGACAAAGGATTGCGGTTCCTCAATCAACGGCATCATTGCTAGCATCTCGCGGGCCGTATCGATCCTCAAGTATAATCGTGATACAAGCAATCCCAACGGCGTCGGTCGATAGGTTCCGCTGGATTCTCCCCCTTCAACAAGACCGAGTCGTACCAACACCCTGAGGGGGCTGATCTCGTCCAATGCAAGTGGGATGATAAAGTCAGCCCTCTCGGGCTCCTGCTGTATAGCTTGTAACCCTAATGTGACAAGATGCTGACAGAGAACACCACTGGCATCGAGAGGTTTCCCACAAGAGCATTGAGGACCCTCCATTGTTCCTGACTGAGTGACTCTAGTACTGAACCGGCAGGTATAGCTAGCCCCACCAGTTTCAGTCACCAGTCCGCCTATGATGTGCTCAGTCTTCTCTCTCAAATCTACAGTTCCCAGAACATCACCTCGTCCTGCACGAACCGTATCCATGAAACCATGCCGTTCAATGACGGCCTCTGCCGTAATCTCACCTAGTATGAAGAGTCGCATGGTCGGCTGCGACTGTCTAACTGAACGGAATGTCAGCAGTGACGGTGCCAGCAGGAAGTCCTCAACGTCCTCAATTGAGCCCTCCCGCAACATATCCAACGCGACAAGCAGCTGCTCTGTTAACACCTTGGAATCTCCAAGAACACTGTTCACTGGATCATATTTTGGGAGGAGCACAGTGGCTCCTAGGTCGTCAGTACTTTCTATGAAGTACCTGCGCTTGATTTCCTCTGCCTGTCCCTTGCTCTGGGCAATCACAAAACCGTAACCTTTCCTGTCCATCCCAGGTCTGCCCGCTCGTCCCAACATTTGATGTACTCGATTTGCAGGCAACAGCTCATTGTAGTTTGCAGGAGACCTGCACGAAGCAATGATGACGGTTCTTGCAGGAAGATCCATTCCTGTAGATAATGTGCTTGTGGCGCAAATGACACGGATAAGTCCTTTCCTGAACAAGCGCTCCACCATCCTTCTGGCACCTCCATTCAAGCTGGCATTGTGATAGGCAACACCATTCAGCATAGCCGAACTCAGTCCTTCTGGAAGATATGCATCAAAGTACTCTATCGACCCGAGCGTGGATTGCAAGAGTGCCCGCTCTTCTTCTGTCAGATGCCTTGAAACATGAGGCATCAATCGTTTTGTTTCCGCCTCGGCTTCTTTCCGTGTCCGGTGGAAAATGATCACCTGTCCATTGGTCTGGATAGTCTTCATTGTATATGTGCGGACAGCTTCATCACGGTTTGGTCGTGTTGCAACAGCAACTAGAAGAGGGACTTTTCGTTCATTCGATTCGACGAGTTCGCATTCCAACCATTCAGCCAACAGCTCAGGCATCCCGACTGTGGCGGACAGGCCGACTATCTGAAGGTTCTCTACGATTTTCTTAAAGCGGATGATAGTACTCTCAAGGCGTGCGCCACGACCCGGAAGACCCAGGCTCTGGATCTCATCGATGACTAATGTGCCTACTTCTGACAGCCATGGAGTCCTGTGCCTGAGTAATGAATCAGCCCTCTCATAAGTCGTCACTAGGATGTCATATTAACTCAGGAGCTCACCGGTACTGTAATAGTCGCTAGTCGAAATTCCGACGGTAATCCGCTGACGCTCATACCTTTCTTTCAGAATGCTATAGACTTGGTTTGCTAGTGCTCTCAGGGGCACGAGGTACAATCCTCTTCGTCCAGCCTCAATAGCTCGCAGGAGTGCCATTTCCCCAATGAGGGTCTTCCCTGCACCCGTGGGAGCACAGACAAGGACACTTTTCCCATCGAGCAGTCCGTACTCGATTGCCTTTCTCTGGATGCCTCGTGGCGAGAAACCAACTTCTTCGACCATCTTGATGATCGGGTGTACCTGATCAGTGGAGATCATCCTGTCACCTCCTCAGCCTGTCTAAGTGCAAGCGTTCCCTTCATGGTCAATCGATAGTTCTTGTAGGAAACCCCACTGTGAGTTTCATGCCCTTCGAGAATCATTCCTGCCTGCTTCAGACGGATGAGGATGCCTTCCACATCGATATCTTCAGACAAGGCACCCTTGGACTGGATGAACTTCCTGACCGCGTTCTCGGTGAGAGGCTCATATCTCTCAAGAAGGCGCAACACATGGGTAGTCAACTCGGAGTCACCCTTGCCAACTCGTTCGATGAGCGTCCCATCCCGCATATCAGACGGGGTCTCAACGCTTGGAACAACAGTAGTGATCCTAGAATTCATATCATCATCAGAGATAGAACCAAGTTCCAGAGGCGGGAGAAGTTTCACTGGTTGTGCAGTTTCAGTGGCATCCCGCACAATGAGTGCCATGCCATCATCAAGCGTTCGCAGGAATGCCGATTCCCGCGGAGACCACCTTGCCTTGCTGTGTAGTCCTGAACTCACGACATTAAGTGAAAGGGTCGAGGTGACACTGGCAACATCATCGTCATGCTTCAACCGCAAGGAGATGCATGATTGGAGAAGACTCCGGACTCCGGTTCCAATGTCGCTGGGGCGATCGATGCTGACTATGAGACTGAACCGTTCAGAAAGAGCTCGCATCAGGCGCTCGATGAAGGTCTCTCGGCGTCCGAACCTTCTAAATGTGTATCGTAAAGATAATGGGTCGTCTAGGACTACTACTAAATCCTTGTCATGCCTGACAGCTCCGAGCTTCAACAGGAGCAGGTCCCAAGCGAAGTTTTCCAGAGCATCATTGCCAAGGGGGACAGAAAGCACACTGAGCGGAAGCCCTGTCAACCGTTCGATCAAGACAGTCTGTGTGCCATAAAACGCCCGAGCACCCGCACCTTGACACAGGCGACGCACAGCTTCCATCCCCATGAATGAGTGCCTGTTGTCGCCCAATGTCGATGGCTGAGAAGTGGTTCCTGATTCAGTGGAGATGGTCTCGTCTTCCTCCATCTTCACATCTGCCACAGTGGAATAGGGTAATGCCACCGCCCGTACGAGTGCCTGCTCAAGGTCAGCGGCAAAGGTCAGTGTCTTCTCTGTAAGGACTTCCAACGACATCAGCAACTGCGTGACATATTCTGCTCTTGGCACCCTTTCGTTGTCTACGGGGTTGAGCACGAAGTTCTTTCCAAGCACGAACCCCACTCCCGAATCGTGGAGTGCTGTGAATAGTTGTGTCTCGCTATGTGCGCTCAAAATGAGGATACGTTTCCCACGCTCAAGAAGCCCTTTGATAAGATGTCCAAGCACGAGCCTTCGATTCGCGATAGAACCCCCACACACTAGCACGCCATCAGCGACTTCCTCTGGTAGCAGTCCAATCGGAGGGCCTTCTCTCAGGGTATCGGGATGTATGACGTTGCCGATGGCAATCTCGTCCACACGCGGACGGATTGATGCATAGAACTGCCCTGGGACGTTCATCCCCACCTCGCCTGTCAGCTCTGACCGCATCTGGACAAGCCATCCAGAAAGCTCCTCTCCCACAGCATAGAAGGTGTGCTCGACATTCTGTGCGTTGAACGATTCGACTGTCTGTGCCAGCGCATCAGGCTTGACAGTCTTCCATCGTTTGACAGGTAGGGCTCCCTTTATGGAATTCTGGAAGTTCCTGACCATGTGCTCATCCTGGATATTGCCAATGATAGAAACTCCTACATCCCAGAGGTAGCCATGTGATTCCATATAGGATTCGACACTTCCACTAAAGCCAGTCCGTAAGAATGATCGGATATTGCTGTGCAGCACATCGTGGTCCATTACTCTACTTGTGTCACTTGGTTTCATCGATACGTTGAGACAGAAACCATCTTCAGCGTAGATGCCTCGGACCAGACTAGCAAGGTCGCCGCGCAAGTGCTTGTCCACCCTTGTCACTTTTGAGCCTGACAGATACGAGGTCTGTTCCCCTCTCAGCTCTACGGCTTTCGATCCTGCTACAACCCTTATCTTTGGAAGGGTAAAACGGGTAAGACGCCACTGCCCTTCTTGCTCGAAGGGTTCTCTCCGATGGAGTTGGAGAAGCACAAATAGAGAAGGAATGAAGACGAGCGTAAGGATGATGACAAGAATTGGGAAGAAGAACACCCCGATGAACGATAGAAAAATGATAACGGTAGGGGCAGTCCACGACTCTGGTATCTTGCGGTTCTTGAACTTTATCGAGTTATCCGTCGTGACTGAAAGCATTGCCTGACGTACCTGATCAACCGGATCGACTGGGGGCTCACTACCCATCACATGTCTCCGTGTCATCGCTGTTTCCTCCTTCTCGCCAGCACCTTGATTAGATGCTTCATCCGCTCACCCATAGCGGGCTGACTTTGCAGAACCATCTGTCTGCCAATGATCAGTACTTCAGTTTCGGGCCCCATCGAAGTCTTGCCCCACGCAACAAATTTGGGCGTCTTTACGAGGACTGTCCATTGGTAGCCGTGTCCGATCGCAAGGGACTCCATCAGTGAGGGGAGGGGAAGGGATGATGGAATCTCTAGGTAGATCACATCACTACCGAGCAAGAGCGACCCCTCCAGACTTCATCCTCACCAAGGTCTCGGCGGTAGCCACTGAAATTGGTGTGTGATAGAATGATGCTCGCATAGCACTTTCAAGAACCTGCGAGTCACTGGTGACCATATCGGCCAAGCACTGCATATCCACATAGTCGCGGACGATCCTCATCTTCTTTCGTGAAACAACAAACCCCATGAGCGTAGGTGCGCTCTCAAGGGGGCGCAGGACAGAGAACGTCAGCTCGCCGCCTTCTTCGTCTTCATACCGTGCACCCATGGCGACCAAGACCCGTCTGCTGTTGTGGGAGAGATCAATCTCGGTGGGTATGCTCTCTATCATGCGTCCCGCGCTGACCTCGATTGTCCATGTCCTGACAATTGCCAGTAGGCTCCTCTCCGCGTCCCAGAAAATCCGGGTGGTTCCTCTGTTCCTGATGACAAGCATGACCACCAAGAGAAGTGCAGCAGTCCCGATGACACTCTGTAGGAGAACATCTGGGGAGCCGTCTAATGCCACCTTGATTCCCCACGCGCTAGCCAATGAGATGGGGATCGACCACCTGAGAGCCGACGAATCCATTATCTTCACAAGATGTCACCACGTTGTTGTATCGACTCGTAATCGATAGTGCCGCCCATCCCACGAAGCGTCAAGCGTGCCCCAAATGCCCATAGCATGATGATTCCAAGAACCATCACTGCAACAATGCCTAGTATCATTGTCAGCACGATAGCGACCGCTCCTCCAGCCGAAACTTTGACGATCTGATTCCTAACATCCCAAACATTCTGTTGGAGTTCCATTCTCTCTTACACTCTCCTGCCTAAGTTGATTGAACATCTTGATAGCATATCGAATCTCCTCATCGGTCTTGTAAGGCCACAAGTCAGACTCGATACCCTTACCAAACATCTTGATATGCCTCCCAAAACGACGATCCACTAGCATGACAACCCCAGAGTCCTCTGGAGACCTTCGGAGCCGTCCGATAAGCTGAACGACCTTCCGGATAGAGGGGACTACTGACGAGTAATAATAACCAGTGCCCTCGCCAAACCTTTTGTCGTACCACTCTTGCAACGCCTGTTGGTATCGCGTGGGAGGACTGAACGGGATACCAACACCTATTATCAAATCCACGAGAGACCTACCATCTTGGACGAGATCAACACCTTCGCTGAACTTCCCGCCAAACACTAGGAAAATAGCACAGGGCTTTTGTATGATGAGTTCCATCAATTCTTCGATTTTCGCACCACGCTCTTCGACAACACGTTGCCTGTATCCCGTGTCGATGTTGAAGCTGAGCACTTGTTGCATGGTGTTATAGCTCGGGAACGCGATAAGGGCGGACTTCTCTGCAGGCATGGCCTGCAATGCAGTTTCAATTCGTCCAGCTATTTTCCTCCACAAATCCGTCCCACGCTCGGTATACTTCGTACTCAACTCCTGCTCAAGAAGCACCATGCGACTTCCACGAGGAAAGGGGCTTGTGATGTCCTCCTCAAGTGCGCCCTGCACGCCCATGAGACGACTATATAGTGATGTGGGTCTCAAGGTTCCGCTCATCAGCAGAGAAGCACGAGCTGTTCGTAGGACAGGTGCGATGATGCCAGCTGCATTAAGTGGGCGAATAACTATCTTGGTGTCCGCGATGTCATTGTATCCCTTCCATCGATGCATTTCCTCAAGAGTGATGTGCCAATCGTCACTCTCTCCTGCCCTGACACCAGAAAATAGAAGCTCGACAAACCTGTCCAGTGGGGTCTCAGTAGGGATGCTATCCTCAATCTCAGTCACCTCAGTCCTGCTGAGAAGGGCCTCGAGTTCTTTGCGATCCATGAAGCGGGGAACCACATCCCATGACCTGAGCACGACCTCCTTTTGCTTCATGAAGAGCTCATCAGCATGTGAAAGGAAGGTGTTCCATACGAAATCGATGGCCTCTCCTAGCCATTCAATGCCAGTTTCCTTGACAAGCATCACCTTGTTGGAAATCAGCCAAGATGCCTCGGCTCCTGTCAGTTTCGCTGTTTCAGCCTCAAGGACATGATCCGGAAGATTATGTGCCTCATCCACGACCACATCGACTGCGGGGAGATCCCAGTGTAACGAGGCTAGGAAAGGTTTCCTGACACGTTCCTTGAACAGATAGGAGTACGGACCGATGACGACCCTGCTCTTTCGAGCGCACCACCTGAGTACCTCGTATGGACACATGCCTACTGCATCTGTGTGCTCGGCAATCCGGTCAACATTGACTACTCCCATATCTAAGAGAGACTCTATGACAATCATAGCGAACTCAGAGGGGACTGCTTTCCCTTCCTCACGGCTACGAGAATAGAAATCCCAGTAGTGACTGCACCTGTGGCTGCGAATCATCATACCGCATGCCCTGAGAAATCCTCGGTTCGACTCTCCTTCAATCTGGTTGCGGATTGGACACACATGACCCCGAGAAACCATTGTCGTACTGGTGAGGTGTGATATCCGGAATTTCTCACGCAGGACGGTTATCTCCTCTTCAAAGACACGGGATTGCGAATGTGTACGTGTGAGCAGCAACAGGTTAAAGTCATAGGATTCATTGCGTGCAGCTAGGAACCCTGATAGGGCAGATATCGTCTTCCCGACACCACAATCCGCGCTGAGCATACCCACTGTCGATTTAGCAAAGGTTTCCATGGCAAGACGGAGGGCATCCTTTTGGGACTGCCGTGGGACATATGGGAAGTACGCTAGCGCATCCACTATGGCTATTCCTCCACGTGAAGAACGGACTCTGCTGAGTGGATCCTGAACTTGATTGAGAAGTATCGTTCCACAAGTCCCATGAAACGCGACAGGTTAGCAGAACTAGAGAAACCTTCGGAGCCTTTCTCGATCCTGTCCACGATATCAGGGCTGAATCCTCGCTTTCGAGCAATGTCCCAGAATATGTTCTCGACTTCCTTTGCGGTTTCGTGTGTAAACGACGTAGCCTTACGTATTAGATCCCGCAAATAATGCAGTGCCTCTTTCCGATCCATCGGGATGTCCGAAGTGTACTTCCCTGTAGGGATGTATAGGGTCATGGATTCCCCCTTGTTCAGAGGAATCTTCATGGGTACGCCCTTGGTTCCCCGCATGACCTCAAGGTACGAGAGCAGTCGAGGCAACTGGGAATAGGTTCCCCGTTCATCCTGACGCCACTGGATGCTCGTTGTGACATAGAGAGGGGGATCTCTACTATCCTCACCGATGGTCACAGTGGTAATCCTGTGCGGTTCGTTCCGCATCAGAAGATTGGTAAGGCTCAGTAGTTCTCTGCCGTGGACACCGCGTGGAATATGCTCACTCATAGTCATAGATCGTACCTCCAAGGGTTATCTCGCCAGATGAGATGCGGATCCTGCCTTCCACCTGTAGGACTTCCAAGAAGTGCTCAGTATTCGCAACAGAGATATCAGCCAGTGCACACTCTTTCAAAACCTCCTTGAGTGTTACAGGTCTCCCACGATTCATGTCAATGAGACCCTCAACGATATTGAATATCCGTTTCTTGAAACCGAGTCCCATCAACCGCTTCGATTTAGGGTTCCGCAGATCAGCCTCAATGGCAAGTTCCAAGACAGCTTCAGTGGCCTCATTGGCAGTCGCGACGTATTGCATCTCGGGACTGTCCTCGATCATTGCCATACACAATGAACAAAACGAAGTGTCAGCCTCGCTCTCGACTTGGGCGTATCCGATATACTTGCAAGATGTACACCTATAGATTCTGAACATTCCTCTCTCACTCTGGTTCAATAGCAATCGCCTCCTCGATTATCTCCCGTTGTGCACGGGCAAAACCAAATCGGTCAACTCGTTTCAGCTCCTCGACGATTCGTTCCTCGTGGGCTTTCTTCTCGTTAATGTCGTCATAGAACCCGCCCCATCCGAATTTGAGTGCCATCTGGAATGCTGGAACACCTGCGTTATCTAGGAGCTTTAACGTACGGTCAGTACCTGCTGCCTTAGTGGTGTAGAACCTGAAGTCGGAGCCATGAGCAAGGATGTGCCCGCCTATTGGTTGGTTGATGATGCTCGGACTCCCACCCTGTCCTATCTTGTCCATCACTTGATTTGTATAGACAAAGACTACACCCGTTGCAAGACCGATACGCCTCATCGTATTGAGTATCCAGTTCATCCTTTGCTGTCGTAGTTTCAGGTCATTCAGC
Source organism: archaeon (assembly GCA_024275415.1). GTDB lineage: Archaea > Asgardarchaeota > Thorarchaeia > Thorarchaeales > Thorarchaeaceae > MP5-2226. Next base: position 72,767 of record JAJRZD010000017.1, on the reverse strand, counting down.
TTGGTGTATTCTACACGATACAAGCTTGACAGCGAATCAACAACCACCATCTTGATCCCATTATTTTCGATAAGCTGAGGCAGCTGGTCAAAAGCTTCTTCAATCTGTGAGGAGTGCACAAATCGAGCCACTCTGATGTTGCCCAGGGCCATTTTAGGGTCGATATTCCAACGTAGTGCATTCGCACGGACAATCCAAGTCTTGAATGATGCTTCGGTATCCATCCACAAGACTCTTCCATCAAGCCCACCTTCTGCTAATGGAAGCTGGGTTCGCAATGCAAGAAAATGGCACCACTGCGTCTTGCCTCCTTTGGCGGGGCCGTAGAACTCGATGACAGCGCCTTCAGGGATACCTCCAAGAAGAGCGTCATCTACTTTCTTAATACCAGTAAGAAGCCGAGGTGCCATTAACTCCTCGTTTTCTACGTCTGCCCCGGATTTGAAGAATCCCTGCTTTGTCAGTTCTCGGGCGTTCTCGATGATGGTCTTCACTTTGCCTTCAGTTATCCCCGACCGAGCCTGTAGATCCACGGGGTTCTGGACTGCAAGGACTTCAGCAGTACAGATGAATGCTGCACGCAACTGTTTTGCCAGCTGAGGTCCTACACCCTTAACGGATTCAACGTCGGTCAATTTAAGGTTCAGCCTCCTCAATTAGCTCTAGCAAGGGCCCATCTAGTTTCACTTGGGAAACAAGGGCATCGACGAGTTCCAGAGGAACCTCTACCCTATCGACGTGGTACTGGAACCTCTCACAATTCAGCAGGCGTCGTATCCTGCCATTTTTGGAATCAGGCAGTGGTATCTCCAGTGAATTGTTCGCTATCCTGCCAGTCACGCTGATGTAGCCTCCCAAGGCTGCCAGACGTGTACCCGACGGAGGCGATTCTCCGGGCATGGTTGCCTTCTTCACTCCCAGAACCTTGACTAGGTGGTTCATATCATCGAAGAAGGGCTTCCATCGCCAAGCTGGTGTCCGTTCTCTCACAATTCGTAACCCACCAAGAAAACCTGAAAGCCATCCCAAGTCCGGTAGGTCTCCAATCTGAGTCGAGTAACTATGTAACATCTCATTCGTTAGCATGACTAAACTGCACTCTCCGCATATTCTTCATTGTACTCGACCTGCAATGACTGGGCGTGAAGTACCTTCAACCACTCAAGCAGTCGTTGGATCTCCCTATGCTCCAGTTGCTGTCGAGTAAGAACTGAGTGAAACAATGAACGTGAGGCGAGAAATAGGTGGTAGTATGCTTGTGTCCTAATCGAATCAGGAATCTGCATTGAGGCCTTCTCGGTTTCTGCCCTGAGAAATGCGTCCCAATCCAAGGCGTAAGAGAAATGTCCCTCAAGTATCTTGCGAAGAACAGCCTTCCATTGTGTCCAACGAGTGACAGTCTTATGGAACGATATCGCTAGCTTCTGAATTGTGAATTCGTGGAATCCTAGATATACAGACCCATGGCTGCTGCATTGAAACCCCCCGAGCTTGACCCAATTTTGGTCTTGCTCGATGATTAGTGCGACCAACGGAATCAAGTCCAGTGCATCACTTATGACATAGGGCGTCCAATCATTTTCAGCCCGAACCCTGTGGTTTCTACTTGGAAGACTGAATAGCACGCTGAGATAGTGTCCATCCACATATTCAGCACTTTCAACTTCCAAGTCCATTCCTTTGAGGGCGTCCTGTAGGAGAGCAACAAGGTTCGTTGAAGGGTCATCTTTGGCTCGTTTAAGAGCCGCCTCAATCCTCGAACATGACATCACTTTTCACTCGATACTAATAGTACATACAATTGGTATCTACTTTTGCAAAAGAGACGATAAGAGAAAACATCGCTCTGTCAGGTTAGATAAGTTATGATAGACCCCATTATCAAATTTTATCTTGACATATCATTAAAACAGACGTTATATGCCCTATAATAGCCCAATTGGAGAAATTTCACCTCAAAGTTTAACCAAGATAGGGTAGTTTTGACAGCTGACAATTTAAGGGCTAAGCGATGAAGTACATTTCGTAATGGGGCTATAGTAATGAAGATTGCAAACAGCTGCGCTAGACTTGTCTAAACATGGACAACCCTTAGACGGACACTTGAAGTAATTTCCTATTATCAATAAGGTTGCCGACAAGTGGGGAGGACGACCAGCAAAGAGTTTGGTCATATGCTCTTGCGAGAGATATCATCCCAGATAAACATCGCCAACTCAATAAGGATTGTCTTGTTGCAGTGTTGAAAGTGCCACCAGACTTTCCCTGTTCTACCAACATAACAAGAGGGCTCAGAGGAACTAGGATTGAATGTATCAAAGTTATCCCTGTGCGGAAGGCCGAACGGTTTCATATGCATGCCCTTGTCCGGTGCCTTTCGTAAAAGTCGGACTTTCCTCAAGAAACCTTGCTGGATCCATCATGTCCCTCAACCGTCCCGCTACCCATAGAAACATGTTTTTTGTATCAAAAAAACAGGCATCTTGGTTAAACTTTGAGGTGAATAGACTTAAACAAGGGGATATAAGCAATTTAAATTTCATTCTTAAATGTATAACACGGTAGTTTTTGCAAATACACATGGATATGTCCCAAACATGACGGAATAGGTATATTATATTCGATAACTGTTCATGCATATGTATATGCCAAAGTTTTCCTAATATATTATCTAGTGAATCAGGGATGTTCGACAAGAGAGTGTCCCTGACCACGGGGTGCAGACAGATGTCAATCAACAAGAAGCATTCAAATTGTGCTGCTGAGGAAGTGCTGACATCATCGCTCTTTGTTCAGGACTCGATCCAGAGCAAGGTCTTTGGTGCATCACTATCTAGGCAGACCGACAATACAGGGAGGTTCCTGCAATGAGCGTGTTGACAAAGCTCATCTCGGTCATTGCAAGGAAGAAGTTCAAGCGTGTCGAAGCCTACTTGAACAATCCTGTCGAAACTATGGATAACAAGTTGCTGAGCATTCTCCAAGCCCAACAAGACACGCTCTACGGGCGGAAGTTCGGGTTTGACACCATAAAGAGCCCAGAGGAATTTGCGGAGCGCGTGCCGCTGTCAGACTACTATTCCATGGAACCTTATTACAAACAGGTATACGCGAATCCTCACGGAGGCGTGCTCACACGCGATCCTGTGATGTGGTATGTATCATCCAGCGGAACCAGTGGTTCACCGAAGATACTGCCACTGACAAAGTCAGGGATGGCAGATGTATCAAAAGGCACTACAGCTAACCAATTCGCGTTCCTTCAGGCAGACCCTGAGAACGTGAAATTGTTCGATGGCAAGATAGTCATGTTCGGTGCATCTGCTGAGCTTGAACGAAAAGGAAACCTTCCTGTCGGGTACATGACAGGTGTCATCGCCAGCCTTGGAACAAACTTCCTTGTCAAACGTACGGTGATTCCTGGGTTGGATCTGTACAATATAACAGACATGGATGAGAAAATGCGAGCGTATGCCAAGCTGTCGGTTGAGAATAGGGTGACTGGCTTTGCAGGTATCACCACACTTACCCTTGCGTTCTTTCGACGGATGCAGAATCAATATGGCCCATGGCTTCTTGACGAGTATAAGAGTACAGAATATGAGAGCAAAATCCGCTTGGCATTGAACGATGATGGCACGATGGATTTGACAATGCTGTGGCCTCATCTCAAGCAATTCATCGCCACGGGGATCAATACGGATCCTTATCGTGAGTGGATAACGAAGACCCTCCCACACGTTACCATCTGGGAGGCATATGCTGGATCTGAGGGATGGTACGGGAACCAAATCTACCCTGACAAGGGCGTATTGCTTCTTCCCCACTTGAACTATTTGGAGTTCATTCCTGAGGACGAGTCAGAAGAAGAGAATCCTACGACCATTCCGCTGGCTGAGGTGAAGAAAGGTAAACGTTATGAGATGGTATTGACCAACATGGGAGGCTACTATCGCTATCGAATGGGCGATCTCATGACCTTTGTTGACACGAGCCCCTACGAGGTACATTCGATTGGGAGGAAAGGGAAGTACGTGAACCTCTCAGGGGAGAAGCTCACAGACGCCCATGTCCAGAAAGCCATTGCTTACGCCAGCCACAAGACAGGGGCTGAGGTTCTTGATTTCACAGTTGTTGCTCAGATCACCAAGGGCATCCCACATTACACCATTGCAGGGATGTTCAGGGAGCTGAATTTCGACCCCGTGGAGTTCGTCTACGCTTTTGAGGACTCTGTTCGGGTTGATAGTGAGGAATTTCGGGTCGTCAGGGATATGGGTGCACTTGGACCTACGACGCTGATGCGGATGCATACTTCTGCATTCGAAAAACATGTGAAAGGCCGCCATATCCAGTCAAAGCCCATTCCCCTGACAAATGACGAGAGCGTTCTGGCAGATTGTAAAGTCCTGTCTTGATTGCACGGGTGCGCCACTACCACTCGGGTTGTCAATGATTCTGTGATTGGCAGGATGACACCTCAGAGAATTCTCTGTTCTAACAGGCCCGTTAAGTCAAGAGTCCATCCATCGTCCCAGATTCTCGTGAGCGTGTCACTCATACTGTTCGGCTTGACAGGACGCCCCATTTTTAGACTGACACCAGCCTCCTCACAGAGGGGAGGTAATCTTGTTTCTAAAATTGTTTCATGGCGTGAGGCTATCCTGAAAATGATGAGTGCTGCCCTAGCATCATCCAAGGTATACCAGCTTATTGTTGGAACCCGTTTGTCAAGGGCATCAATTATGCCAGCGACACGACTGGGCTCTCCTTCGATAATGAGGTACATAGGAATGAGTGATGGTGTGGAGGTCAGTCGGTATTCCATCTCTAGTTCCCCACGTTTCGAGAACCTGCCAAGAACCTCGGAAACGAACTCCTTAGAGATATGATCAAATGGTGGTTCTTGTTCGATTACCATCGAGGGATAGATTGTAGTCTTCAGGTATTGCAAAACCTGGAGCTCCTTCTTTGAGAATGTTATAGAGGGGCCATCACTGAAGAACCCATTCAGTTTCGAGGGGGACACTTTCTTGCCAATTTCCTCGAAAAGCTCTTCCGGAAGATCTTTCCAGACACCATGCCTGACATCGAACAAATTATGATTCATGTGCCGTCGATGGTTATGGACATGATATGCATCGGAAAAGACTTCAATGACTTCTTGTTCTGTCCCGCGCGGAACAAACATGAAGTGGGCCCTAGTTTCGGTTATCTTGGGAGTTTTTTCAGATAGGTGAATTATCCAATCGGTATTAGAGAAAGGCCATGAGAATGCTTTGCCAATATACAGGATCCCACTCAAGCCAGCTCTCTTATAGTAGATATCACCTCTGATGCCAATACTGGTCGCGAGAATCAAACGTTCAACCCACAATCGGCCTGATGTAGCGGCCTCCTCAGCGCTAATTGCGATTTCGATACGGGGTCGTTTCTTTATCATGCTCTTAAGATGCTTGAACGCTACTTTTAGTTCTTCATCAAATAAATCCGAATATGTGTTCTGGTATAAGACGGACGACCAATCTTGAAAACGCCATGAAAATAGATGGCCTTTACTGTCTTTGGATGCGAACACTGAGATCCAAGGAATCCGTGTTTGCAGTAGATACCTTGTCTTTAATTCCAAAAGAAAATACTCTCTGAAGATTCCTGTAGGCCATAGCATATTGTTAAGCTTGAGAGGGTCGATGTCGAAAACATCTTGGTCTGAAACAAGGAATCCTAGAAATGCAATAGCCTGTAATCTGATGTGTTCTTCCCAATACGTGGGCACCAGCTGTCCAAGCGTTTCACGTAATGTATCTTTCATCTCGAAGTCAGGGATGTTCGCATCCTTAACCAGTGCAGAAATGGAGTTCCAGTCGGGAGAAGAACCATCAATGAACCGATTCAAGAATTGCCACGCATCTTCTTCATCATAGGGATATTTGTGGTCATTAAAGCCTTCAATCCATACTTCTTTCCAAGGGTCATTGCGATATGATAAGAACTGGGCCTCGTAAGGAGCGACAGCAGAAGAAAACAGGATAGTCGCGTCAGTATGACTAATTACGGTCAACCACTTCTTTTGCTCACCGATGATTTCTTGTACAAAGAAGATAGCTCTATCATGTCCTATGCTTAATCTGTTCATCCATGAACCTGTTGCAGGCGGGTACATATTCACAATTTCATTGGTGACCTTCCCACAGCTTTGATATCCATACTCGTAACGCGCAATTGGTTTTAGTCGTACAAGATAACGCTTTCTGAGTTGCTTTGTAATGGGCTCTCCATTATCATTTGGTAGTAGGGCTATCGTCTGGTAATAGCTGGTGATTTGCTTCTCACAAGTGAGAAAGGGTCCGTCCTTACTCCATTCTAGAGTGCAATCTATGGTTTCACCTGCGTCTGTACGAGCTTTAACTCGCTGAGAACCTGGCATCTAGCATCACTTCAGATTTTGGTATCAGCTACTATCCCATCTCTCTAAGGTATAGTATCCTAGATTGGACATGGGAGTTTTCGTTGGTAGCGAATATTAGCGTGTGTGATACCTGTTCCATGATCGCACAATGATATAAGTTTCAACTCCAATCCATCACTCTGTCGATGCCAGATTCGCCAAGCTCGCATACCAACTTCAGCTCACAAAGTACACTTGTCCACACCACATCATAGCCAACAACATCCTCTTGTTTCTGGAAGCTATGATGATGCAGACTGACAAGTGTGGCATCAGCAACCTCCTCAAACCGGATGTTGACGATAGTATTAGTAAGGTCATCGAAAGCCCAGGTGAACTCGATCTCTTTCTCAGGGACGAGCTTTCGGAAGATATGAGGACCTTTTCCCTCTGCCCACCATGTATAGATTCCAGCGAACTGTCTATCGACCACAGGGTCGTCAGCACGGATGAAATGGCGTAGCTTCTCGGGATTGACGAATACATCATAGGGTAGGATTGGAGGGGCTTTGATAATGACACTCTGCCGCACTTCTAGAGGGTCATAGGGCGTCACCCTGAGAGGATGATAGTTGCTATAGTCGAACTTGAGAGCGGGCTCGCCCAGTTCGATGACAGCCTTGAAGTTCGCAAGGAGAATGTTCCAGTGGTCGGTGAGATGCAGCGCCTTTGCACTGTCGGGAATCGCACCGTGCTTCACGTCTATCTGAGTGCCTGTTGGAATCTCAACGAAGCGGATGACAAATAGTGTGTCAGACCCAAGGATGTTCCAGCTGAACAAAATGGCACGAGGTTCCTTGAACCGCTTTATTCGCCATATGTTTTCCATTTCAGGTATGGCAGGGGCATTCTTACCTGAGAATCGGATATAGCCATCAGGATCCATATCAGCACTAATCTCGTTACCAAGCCATTGTGTCATGATGACCGGGTTGAGGAAGCTCTCCCAGACCTCATCGATAGGCTTGGATATCCGAACTGATAGATTAATGACAGGCATCACATCCTCCACGGGCTGCTCAGCCATAACTACCACACTCACTCCTGATCATGTTGAAGCATTCATACTGCAGAAATATGAATCCATTGCAGAGGTATTCGTCACATCCCTTTATAGACTCTGAGATAGAGTAGTGCTACCATACTGAGGAGATAAGTGTGACCATCGTTGTCGACATTTTAGCGGCGCTGTATACTAGATGGTTCTTCACATCGCCTACCTGAATGTTTGGTGATAGTGAATATACGAAGGGGTATTCTTTGACTGCTGCATGCCCACGTAGATCCAACAGACAAGCCGTGTTGTTAAGGAAACCATTCAGTGGAAGTTGTACAAACCTGGACACCAGAGTGTTGTACGCCCAGACAACGGCACTGGGAACGACTCCGTGAGGTTCTACGTATGTCATGGATAACCTCACCGGGTGAGGCCTTGTCGAAACTATATGAACACCTACAACTAAATGTCCAAGACTGTCTAGGTCTTGTGTATCTGTTGGCAACCCGATTTTTTTCGAACTGAAATGACTTTTATTGGGTAAAATGCTAAAGAAACTACGGCAGTTCGTGATAGATTGACATTATATCGTGTGGCATTCAACGATGACTAGAACCAAACCCCCTTCGAAACTCCCTCTGCGTCTGTATAAGGAGATATTCGAACGCTCCTATGATGGAATCGCTATCATCACCGCTGATGGTAAATACATTGTGCAAAATCGGGCACATCAGAACCTCTATGGATACACACTCGATGAGCTGAAGAGCACATCTCAATCCATTCACATTGATGAGCGTATGCTTTCTGTGATCCAAAGAAGTGTCAGAAAGAAGGGGCTCTTCAAGGGAGAACTGAAGAGTATTCGGAAAGATGGAAGAGAGATACTGATTGATATCATGGCATTTCCAATCCTGAATGACGAAAGCGAATTAGAGTATATTGTGGCCATCAAAAGGGATGTTACTCAAAAGGGAGAAACTGACTATCTGTTCAGGCAGCTGTTTGATGCTATTCCGGATCCGGCATTCATCTTTAGGCGTGATGAAGACGGCCGATTTCGGCTGCGGATGGTCAATCATCATATAATTATGCTGACCGAAAATCAAATCTTGGATTATCTCGGCAAAGAAGTGGGTGAGGTATTCCGTGGTAATGATGAGATCCTTTCAAGGATGGAGGTGGTGTTTGAAACTGGGATAAGTCAGAGAACCCGAATTGAACTTGATGTGCGTACCTCGATGGATACTGTTCCGGTCTTATGTACATTCTCGAAAGCGGCAAACGACCATATGCTCCTTATCGCTAGGAGTCTGACAGAAGAAGAGAAATATCAACGGGCTCTTGAAAAGAGCGAACGCGAAAAGACCGTAATACTCAATGCTCTCTCCGAGCTAGTGAACTTCTATTCAGGGTTAGATAATATCATTCAGTGGACAAATAGGACTGCCGCAGAGTCATTAGGAATGGCTCCAGAGGAGTTAATCGGAGAGAAATGCTACAAGCTGTGGTATGGTAGGGAAGAGCCCTGCGAGATATGCCCCGTGCAGGAAGCCGCAATAACGAAACAACCTTCTAAACATGAGGTACACACACCTGATGGGCGTATCTGGTGGATCAGGGGCTATCCGGTATTGGATGATAAGAATGAGTTGCTGGGAATCGTGGAGGTCACACAGGAGATAACTGAGCAAAAGAGATTCGAAGATACACTGCGTAACAGTGAGGCGAAATACAGGGCTCTTTTTGAGGCTGCCAACGACGCAATTTTCCTTATGGATGATGATGTCTTTATCGAGTGTAACGACAAGACTCTTGAGATGTTCGGATGCACGCGAGAACAGATTATTGGTAATACCCCCTATCGGTTATCACCGAGGTATCAGCCTGATGGACGGCTATCGCAGGAAAAAGCGATTGAGAAGATCAATGCTGCTTATTCAGGGTTCCCGCAATTTTTCGAATGGAAACATATCATGTGTGATGGGACAGAATTTGATGTCGAAGTCAGTCTGAATTTGATAAGACTCGGTGATGAACCTGCACTACAAGCGATTGTCCGGGACATCACTGAACGTAAAAAAGCAGAGATGGAACTTCGTCAGGCAAAGCAGAGGGCCGAATTTCTGAATGACCTGATGTCCCACGACCTGATCAATATCAATCAAGGTGTCATGTCAAGCTTGGAACTGTTGTTATACGATGAGAACCTGTCCCCAAACACAAGACGACTTCTTGTTACATCATTCGAACAGGTAAAACGAGGCATCAGATTAATCAAAAATGTGAAAACACTTGCAGATATCGAATCTGGAACAGCAGAGATTGTTTCCAAGGATATTGTCAAAATCATCCATAGAGTTGTCGAAACGGTCAATCGGAGTTTCTCAGACAGATCACTTGAGTTGCAGTTCGAGTGCTCATCAGACGACCTCTATGTCAAGGCCGATGACCTTGTAGAAGATGTAATCTATAATATCCTTCATAATTGTGTGAAGCACTCGAAGTCTAAACAAGCTAACGTCAAATTCTTGATCCGGAAACCGGAGAATCCAGACTTCGTAGAAGTTCTTTTTGAGGATGATGGTCCAGGAATACCCGACTCTCTGAAGCAGTCTGTTTTCGAGCGTTTTGATGAGGGAGTCAGACGGAAATCAGGCATAGGGCTTACGCTGGTGAAGACAATCATGGCACACTATGGAGGGAATGTATGGGTCGAAGATAAGGTCCCTTCAGATCACAGTAAAGGTGCTAGGTTTATCCTGCTGTTTCAAAGGGGAAACATGGAAGAGTAGAGCCTCCCACCTAGTCCTCTAAAACAGGCCATATGCATAAAGCCTAATTAATAATGATTCTCATTTGAAGTAAGATCGGAAATGTAGTAGTCGTTCGTCACCTCTACTTCAATAAATCCAACATGGGATGCTCCGTATCCGGAGATGCAATATCGTGAATTCTGAAGAAGACCTCGCCTCATGGATTGAGGCAGGCGATGTAAATCTGCACACATATATCTTGGATGCTATCCATGAAGCAGTTTGCGTTGTTGACAAAGACTTCCGTATCGTGTATCATAACCGTGTCTTTTCAGACCTGGCCTCGGAAGATGAACCACAGATAACACTGGTAGGACGACACCTTTCAGAGATTTCTTTCATTTTAGAGGAAACCTTCGATAACTGTCAGTTGGTGATCAATGGAGATAAGGTGGCATCGCAGGAATACTCGGTTAAAGGGATGACTTTCGAACTAGAACTTGTTCCATGGAAGAGTGGCGAAACGATAGATGGGATTATCATCGTATTACATGAAAACACCAAGTCTGCCATTGAACCAGAAGCGACCAGTACATCATTTCGTTATCTGTATGAGAACCTGTCAGACGCCATTTTTCAAACCGACATGCATGGCTTCATCACGTTGACGGGCGCCAAGGGAACATCATTGTTCGGGTATGAAACAGACGAGCTACTAGGAATGCACTTCACCGAGTTGCTGGCTCACAGCGAACGAGATCGGGTAGCGAATCTATTCAGACAACGACTGAGTTCTCTTGAAGATAACCCGAACGGGATGGAGGCTATCGGGCTGAGGAAAGATGGTTCCGAGTTTGTGTTCCACACCACCAATACGATCCTATACGACGAGGACAACAGGCCCGTTGGGTATCAGTCCCTCGTCAGAGATGTGACAGAAATGAAACAGAAAGAACGAGATGCCTTGGAACGGGAGTATAAATACAGGGCTCTTTTTGAACAAAACAATGACGCTGTATTGATATTATCGCTAGACAGGGACATCTTGGAGTCAAACCAACGTGCAAAAGAAATGTTCGGGTTTTCGCAAGGGGGATTAGAAGGAAGTCCCTTTGCACAACTGCTTTGGAGTGATGAATCTAGGAAAGTGGAAATGCATTTGAAGCAGATTCAGAGTGGCAAAGATTTGCCCCCATGTGAGCACGAGTTCCTGAAAATGAATCAAGAGAGATTCTACGGAGAGGTCAAACTTTCCCTCCTGAGAGAACAGAATGGCACACCACTGTATTTTCAGGCAATAATCAGGAATGTGACCGCGAGAAAAGAGAATGAACGTGCCTTAAAGAAGGAGCACGAGCGGTCGCAGATGTATTTGGATCTGGTCGGTGTTATGGTAGTGGCATTGGATGTGAATGGCGACATCATGTTGCTTAACCAGAAAGTATGTCAGATTCTTGGCTATCCAGAAAAAGACCTGATTGGTAAGAACTGGTTCGAATTGGCAGTCCCAAATGGCGGCTATCAGGCTGCATGGGACGAATACCGGCAACTTATGCTCGGTTCCAGAGAGCTCCCTGCTGAACGGATAAATAACATCAGAACTAGAACTGGTGAGATTCGCACCATATCATGGAGCAATACCCTGCTTCGAAACGAGGATGGAAAGATAATTGGAGCACTTAGTTCAGGAGAAGACATCACTGAGAATGAAAGGATCCTTGATGCCCTCAGACTAGAAAAAAGACGGTATCAGGTTCTCTTTGAAACAGCCCCTGTTGCCATTGGAGTCACGACCGAAACAGGGGACATCCTAGACACGAACTTGTCTTTTCAGGAGTTGCTTGGTTTTTCTGCAGACGAGCTTGAATGGATGTCAGCATATGATATCTATACAACAAGCACGGAAAGAAACCGTGTCACAGAAGAGCTTCATAGCAACGGGTTTGTACGGGATCTGCTTGTTCACTTTAAGAGGAAAGATGGAGCGCTTCTCGATGTCCTGCTGAACATTGATTATGTGGACTATGAGGATGACGTTGTCAGGTTGACCACAGTCCGCGATGTCACCGAATTAAACCGGACTCGGAGAAAACTGGAAGAGGAGCAGGCTCGGGCGGAGTTCTATGCGGATCTTCTTGCACACGACCTGAATAACGTACATCAGGGCATTTTGATTGGAGCTGAACTCCTATTGATGGATATTGGGCTTTCGGATTCAAGCAGACTCCACGCACAAGCGATACGGGAGCAGGTGACCAGAGGGCTTCAGCTTATCGAAAATGTGAGAAAGCTATCCATCATTGATATGGACAAGGAGCCCAATCTTGTTACGATTGACCTTCATGGTGTCTTGGAAAACGCGATAATGATGACGCAACACGCGTTCCCTCTTAAACAAGCACGTGTCGATGTGAAATTTGGATCCGGGCAGGTGTTAGTCAAAGCGGACGAGTTCCTTATCGACCTGTTCTACAACATGATCCATAACGCAATGAAATATGACCCAAGAGACGAAGTCGCTATCCAGATTGAGGTGGAGTCCGGAGCCAGGCCGGGGTTCGTCAACGTTGCGATAGTTGACGAGGGACCAGGAATCCCGTACACACGGCGCGATGAGCTGTTCAGTCGGCTAGAGAAGGGTAAGACCTTGGGGTCGGGTATGGGCCTGACCCTTGTTAGATACATCGCTGAACGGTATCATGGACATGCTTGGATAGAGGACCGTGTGGAAGGATTTCACGATAGAGGTTCTAAGTTCATCGTGGAGCTACCTATTGTCAATGCTTCATCACAGTAACAAGGGCCTCTCCATCGAGCACTGTAGTCCCTTCCTGATTCGTGCAGGTCGTCTTCAATCGGATGTGGCGTTTTTTGTCATCCTTCCCTATGACCTCGACAACCGCGGTAATTGTGTCGTTTATTCTGACCGGCTTATGAAAACGTAATGATTGTCCAAGATAAATTGTTCCAGCCCCTGGAATGTGCATCCCTATTGCAGTGCTGATAAAGGCGGCAGTCAAAAGACCATGGGCAATGCGTCCCTTGAAGAGCGTGTTCTTCGCCCATTCATCATCAAAATGTAGAGGATTAAAATCACCACTTAACTCGCCAAATGTCTGAATGTCCTGTTCTGTGATAGTATGAATCACTTCAGCTCTATCTCCAACCTGTATCTCTTCGTATTTGTCCGCTTCAACATCCATTTTCCAAGTTCCCCTTTTGCCAATATGATAGCACCTATCATGCAATTGTCAAATCCTAAAAACATTGGGGGTCGCAGGATACTTACAAGTTTCGTTAGAAATACAACGGCACTCGTCGGCTGCATGCAATGACATGTATAGTTAAATGGTGACTACTTTCATGGTCTATCCAGATAACAGTTATAGTATCGATTTACGCTCGTGAAACATTGGATGAATCTGCCATGAAGGGTGACACTGATGATATCTTACGATACCATGCCCTAGTGGACTCCATGAATGATGCCTTTGGTGTCGTGAATATCCAAAAGGAATTCGTCTATGTGAACAAAAGGTTTGCAGAGCTATTGAAGTACACCCTCGATGATCTCATCGGACGACCAATCACTGACTTCATGGATGAGAAGAACCGTGCTATCCTGTTGGAGAACATCAAGAAAAGGGAGCAGGGGCATTCATCCCAATACGAGGTCGAGTGGATAGCAAGCGATGGTAGTAAAATCCAGACAATTGTGTCGGGAGCACCACTTGTAGATGACGAGGGAAACCATAGAGGCTCATATGCAGTCGTTACAGATATCTCGAAGCTAAGAAAAGTTATCCAAGCGCTGGAGCGGAGCAAGCATCTTTATCGTTCCGTTCTCGAGGCGATGGACGAGGGGCTGCTCATCGTTGATCCCGGGTATAAGATAACATATGCCAATCACAGCATCAAAAGGATTCTTGGGTATTCGGATGAAGAGCTAATTGGAGCCCCAGTCCTGCAATTCATGCACGAGGACGAGGTTGCTGAGGTCGATTCGTGGATAAAAGAACCACAAAAGGACTTCTCTCGAACCTATGAGGTCACATGGAAATCCAAAGCGGGCAACATAATTCACACACTCACGACACCACGAGGAATTTTTGATTCGAAGGGTAACCTCACAGGGGCACTTGGTGTGATTGTTGATGTGACAGGGCACAAGAAAATGCTGGAAGCACTCAAATCTTCCGAGATGAGATACAGGATGCTATTCAATGAGACCCCCTTCGGGTTGATAACGTTGAATACTGAAGGGGATATCACGGGTATAAACAGGTATGCCCAACAAATCATTGGTTCATCGTATGAGAAGATTGTCACGGGACGAAATATCCTCTCTTTTCCTGCACTTGTCAAATTGGACATCCCTCAGGTATTCAAAGATGCGATAATGAAAAGGGAGATTCGTGAGGGAGAGATTAATTATACTTCAAGTGATAACAGACAAGTCTACCTGCAATATCGAGTGGCACCTATCATCGGAGCAAATGATGAGGTGGAAGGCGTCCTCGTCGCATTTGATGATGTCAGTGATGTTAAACAAGCGGAAGAGGCGCGAAGGCAGTCGGAGGCAAACTATAGGACTCTCGCAGAGGAATCCCTCCAAGGTCTCACGGTCATCCAAGACCGAAAGTATGCGTATGTCAACCCGGCTTTCGCTGAGATTGTTGGCTATACACAGGAAGAGATTCTTGCGATGTCATCCGAAGAAGGCTGGAATCTTATCTACCCTGATGATAAGCCCTATCTCTTGGAGCTTGCAGCATTGCGTAGAGAAGGGAAGCCAACCCCATGTCCTTACGAGTATCGTTTCGTGAGGAAGGACGGAACAGTAAGGTGGGTCGAGGCCTTTGCAGGCATGATAGTATTCGGAGGTAAGCCGGCAACACAGATCCATGTGATTGACATCACCGAACGAAAGAGTGCAGAGATGAAGCTAAAAGCCTCACAAAAGATGCTCCAGCTCGTGATGGATAATATTCCGCAATTCATTTTCTGGAAAGACACATCGCTGGTCTATCTTGGGTGCAACGAGAACTACGCTAAGGCAGCAGGCGTCCAAAATGTCAACTAAATTGTCGGAAAGACTGACTTTGACCTCGCATGGAGAAAAGAAGAAGCTGAGAAGATTAGAGAAAGTGACCGCAAGGTCATTGAAACGGGGACTGTGCTTTATGATGTGATCGAACATCAACTCCGTGCAGACGGGAAAGATGCATGGTTGCGAACAACTAAGGTTCCTCTATTCGATGAGAACGGCGATGTCATCGGCATTCTCTGTACTCAGGAAGATGTGACAGATCGAGTAGAATCTGAGGAGGCATTGAGAAAGTCAGAGCAGAAATATCGAACATTGGCAGAGCAGAGTTTGCAGGGACTGACTATAATATCGGATCATGGTTTTGTCTATGTGAATTCCGCCTTTGCCGAGATGGTCGGAAGACCTGTCGATGACCTCATGGGGCTGGAACCAGAACAGGTATGGGACATATTTCATACTGAAGATAGAGAAGTATTAAGGAGAAGAGCTCAAGCCAAGGTAGCAGGCAAGCCAATGCCTTCAGCATTCGAATGTAGGGTCGTGCTACCTGATGGTTCCATAAGATGGTTGGAGTCATACGCACAGAAAATCGAGTTCCAGGGAGAGGACGCCATACAAACCGTTTGGATAGACACCACTGAGCGTTGGAAAGCAGAGAGGGCGATACGTACTGAGAAGGATCGAGCGAATCTGTATCTAGACCTGATGGGGCATGACATTCGCCAACAGCTACAAGTGATCATGAACAGTGCCACACTATTGAGGACTGCAACTGATGAGCATGTGAGGTCTTCGTTCTTTGGCATCATTGAAGATGCCGTCCAAAGATGTTCAAGGCTTATCGAAGAGGTACGAGCCACGGAATACCTTATGACCTTGCCACTAACAAGGCGTTCGCTCTTGAATGCACTTCAGAACTGTGTGAACGCCCTTTCGGTCTATTCATTGAATGTCCAATTCCACAATGAGTTAACTGTCGATGATGCAGAAATCATGGCAGACGGTTTCTTGGAATTGCTTCTCACGAACGTCATCAGCAATGCAATCGAGCACAACAGGAATCCTGAGAGGCATGTCTGGATAGTTCTTGAAGAAAGAAACGATGCTTTCGTCGTTTCAGTTGCAGATAACGGGCCTGGAATTGGAGATAAACGGAAGAAGGAACTCTTTGACATGACCCGACGATATGGTGGCGTGGGACTGCACCAGTCGAACCAAATCATCGAAAAATATGGTGGTATGATATCCGTGTCCGACAGGGTGGAGGGCAAACCAGAACAGGGAGCCCGATTCGAGTTGTGGTTCCCAAAGAATGCGAATGGTCTTTGATTCCTACATGATCACCTTGATGTCATCATCCGACCTTGCACCCAGTCCCAATTCGACTGCATGCCGTATCTGGGGGAGTTCCCAGACATCCATATCGAGACGGTTCTTGGCCTGAAACTGTTGTAACATCTGTACACCAATCACATCAATCGCAACCATATCGCCGCTGGCTAGAATCACTTCTGTACACTCGACCTGTCCTTTCATCGGCCCGCCGCTAACAAAGCATTCACGAGCGTCCATCACAATCAGTGATGGCTTGAAATAGGATGCCAAATCCACAATCTTCTGCTCAAGGTGACGGATGTGCATCTTCAGCCTGTCGGTCTTTTTGACCCAGCCGACAAATAGCTTCATCGCCCCTGTGAAACGGGCTAGTCTGTGGGTCTTGAGGCACGGAGCTAGTACCAGCTTGCCAGGATTCACAACAGGTCGTCCAATCGAACCCGCTTTCATATACTTGCCTTTGGGAAACGTGACCTTCACCCAGTCGTGTTCCTCAAGAAAAACAAGTTCTGCATCCAACGAATCAAGGGCATCCATAAGACCAATTCTGTCAGCGACATCACGAGCCGACACTCGAAGCGTCGAACTATCAACGATACGAAGTCGGGATGCTCCGTGTTCCAAAAGGAGTTCGCCCAATGCCTTGATGAAATCAGGTGCACTTGAACCAGGATAGATGTCTGCGGTATTCAGGTTTGGCTTAATGGTGACGACATCTCCTTCCTGGATTGACTTCTCGAATCCACCAATTAGGTTGACGGCATGCCTGATAGATTCCTTCAGGTCGCCTGATACTGACACCTTGCTTACAAGTGACTTGCCATCTCCTACATACTTGTTCTCATTCGTCATAGTCTGATGATAACAAACATCGTTTCGGAAAAGAGTTTCGGAAAAAAAGAGAAAGGGGGAGGGAGAGCCCTCCCGAAAGGGTTATTTCTTTTTCTTCCTCGTGGCTTTGGCTCCCGATGCTGCGGCCCGCCGGTTCATGATAATCTTCCCTACAATGAACACTCCGAGCATCGTCCCTGCACCAACGAAGAACCCATAGGATGACATGATATTACTTAACGAATCCCCAATCGTACCAAATGCATCAGGGTTGGTAACAGTGTATTCCATGTCAACAGTATGGATATTGCCAGCGTTGTCCTCAACCTCGAATCTGACTTGATAGACCCCGTTCTCGTGTTGGGTAGTGTCCCACTGGATGCTGCCGGATGCCTCATTTAGCGATGCTACTAGACTATTATCGACATAGTAGCGAACCTGATAGACACCGCTTCCCAAGTCTGAAGCAAGAATTGAGAAATTGACAGTACCCTTCACAGTCGATCCTGACGCGGGACCTCCAATGGTAAGCGATGGGTTGCTTGCATCACCCACATCGACAGATAATGGATCCAACTCGGTTCCGATGAATGTCGCTTGGTCATAGATATCGTAGGCAACCACATAATAGAGAATGGTCTTCCCATATTCCTGAGCGGGGATTGTCGCAGAGTACACAGGACCCTCAGCGGTCATCGGAACTGAAACCCAGTCCTGTGAGAGAGCAAACGAGGGTGTTGCATCCTCGACTGCATAGAACAAGGTGACATTCTTGACTCCTGAAACATCCAAGGCAGTCAACGTGACTACGGTAGGCATGTCATAGAGCGGCTGGCTGGGATTGAACATAAGAGCATAGGTTGCTGGTGCGCTAACATCGTTCTGTACATCAATCGTTATTGAGTCTTCACCAACCAGTCCTTGATTGTCATATGCCATCACTTTGAGAGTATGAGTGCCGTTTGATACCATCCTCGAGTCCCAGTTGATAGAGTATGGTGCAGAGGTGACATTGGCAATAGAGAGTGAGTCCACAAAGAACTCGACCCGTTCTATGCCACTACCCAAGTCACTTGCGGACGCATTGATTTGAATCATATCAAATGCGGTAGTAGCATTTGACGGGGCAATAAGGTCTACGTCAGGCAATATATCGTCACCTACAGTAAAAGAGTAGTAGCTTCCACCATTGTCACTTACGATGGTATTACCAGCATAGTCAGTTATGATGGCATAATACTCAACTGTTGTATTCCAAGGTAGCACCGGAATTGAAGCCTCATAGTAAGTGAACGCATAGGATGCTGTGACATTTTGCCAGCCCGCACCAGTATTATAACTCACAATGACCTCCTTGACGCCGGCCCGATTGTCATCAGCATTCACAACGATGGTCGTTGGAGCATGATACACTGGAGTCCCACCTACGCTGGGGATCCCAGTTGGTGGAATGACATCGAAGATATTAATATCATCAAACAGAACAGAAATATTTCCAGTAGGTTCTGCGTACGTATACAGGATAATTCGGTTCATCTCCGTAGCAGCAGAGCCAAACAGTGCTTGGAAGTCACTTGAGATATTACGTACTGTGTTGACCCAAGTTCCGGTAGTGTTCAGCTCAGGGAGAAGGTACCAGCCTATACTCGTACTATTTGATACAGTGTAATCACTGTCAATGGCCACAACATAATAGATACTGTAAGGATTAAGGTCTAGTCGAAGGTATGATAAGGTGGAATAGGATGATATGAATTCGTCCAATCTCCACCAGAAACTAAGAAGCGAGCTACTGTCCACCTGAAATCTGGAGTCCTGATATATCGCTCCTGCGACTCCCGGTGCTGGAGTGATATTGACAGCCCAATTACCGCTGTGGGAATCAGGGGTACGGTTGAAGTACGATGCGATTCCAGTCCATGTGGACCATCCGGGGATAGGATACCCAGGTAACCTTCCGTCAGACTCGCTCTCAAAGTCATGAAAATTCACCCCGTAGGTTATTATCCTATACGAGTCTGCCAACAGCTGCGTAGACGCATTCGAAAATCCTTGACTGTAAGTAACTAGATCAATGGAATATACTCCAATATCACGGAGATTGAAAGCTGTAGCAATGTCGAATAGGTCAAGGAAGAAGTGATTCCACTCACCTCTACTGCCAAAACCATCTGCGTATAGGCGATAGTACGAGTATCCTGATCCTGTGTAATTGGAGGGAATGCTGTTATTCATATTTTGCCCTAGATAAAATCGGACATACGACCAATATGTATCATTAGTGAAATAAATGTCCACATACGCGCCCTGATCCCCTCCGTTATACGTGTCATCGTACATCCAATCAAAATCCAGCAAAAGCATAGTCGGTGAATTCGGAATTGGTCCCACTGGATATCCAAGATTGAAAGTCAATCGAGATTCCGATTGCGAATTGGTTATCCTAGACCCGGTAGTGAGATTAAGGGCCTTACTACCGTGGGTGTGTTCATCGGTAAGCAAAACGGTACTAGGATCATAATTGCCACTATCAGACCAGTAAGCGCCATTGCCCATCTCAAAATTGCCGTTTCGGTTCTGCAAGTAGTCATAAGCGGTGCTATTGACTATTGCCACATCATCAAATACTAACTCCGCTGGGGCGGTACTTTCTTGAGGTGATATCAAATAAAAGTAAATGTTAGATAGGTATAGGTTACCAGCTGCCGACCATCCGGGTCTATCATTGAAATCATTCAAAAGATTCCGTTGGAAAAAGTTCCATTGAGCAAGAGATTCATTCAGGATGAAGCTTGTTCTCCCAGTAGTATTTGAATAGTATGTTGTTCCGACAGAGAGATAGTAGTATAGTGTATATGTGCTTCCATTGGTAAACGATACTTGCACATATATGCTTCCGCCCACGGAAAGGTCGGGGTTGGTCAGGGCATTCCAGTAGAACTCCAACACAGGTTGTTCCAAGATGTAGGCGCGGTCACTGCCGCTAAAAAACTGTCGTATGGAGGGCGAAACAGACAAAGTGTGTGTGCCCTGAGCTTTAATTCGACCAGAATATGAACCCAAGTGAGTTAGGTCTTGATAGGTATCATTGGAACGGATATACCCAGTGGAGGAATAGCTCCAATTTGCTGGACCTCCATTGGGGTCAGCAATCTCGAAATCCCAGTTCTTATTTGCAACATTAAGGCTATCTTCAGCCGCCTGAGTCGCTGCCGTCGTGAATCCCGTTTTAGTGAGATTGCTAGATTCAGATACAGCATTTTCGTTCAAAGGTACAGGATTGGTCTGAGAACCCAAAAAGAACGATCCAAAGAACAACATCAATAGCATGAGTGATATAGCGTGCTTATTTCGCAAATCATACATCCTCCTTTTCCAAATAGGGAGAATATTTCTTCTGTCGATAGACATGAGGCAAAATAACCTTTGCCATTCAAATTCCTAGAAAAGAAATAGAGATATTGCCAGATGCGGAATAAGAGCGTCTTGATAATTCAAACAGGTATGGGCATACCAGCTCTATTACAACGGGGACTCTGAGATTCATGTCTGTCACGATACAAGAACACAACTAAATCCCTATCACGACAAGAACTGCTCCCAAAATGGTGGCGATGACTCCAACCAGTGCAAGAGGAGTAAGCCGTTCTTTGAGATAGAATATGGAAACGGGAACAGCCCATAGTGGAGCGGTAGACGCCAAGACGGACGCTATAGAGGCACCTGCATACTTCACCCCGGTCACGTAGAGTATGGATCCCACTGCCATCCCAAAGAAGCCAGCAATGGCAATCAGTTTGGTAGTCTTCCTATCTGGGAGTGGCATCCCTTTGGCGTGGGCTATAGCAAACATCGGAACAAATGCGATAGAACCAACGATGATTCTTATGAAGTTGGCTGTCAGCGGATCGACATTCTCAACACCGACTTGTAGAATTGTGGTTCCGGTGGCATAGAAGATTGCTGTGAGTAATGCCATCGCTACGCCTATCAGGTCAATCTTGTGTATCGGGCCAGGGTTATGGTCGTCCATCAGATTTTCCTGTTCTCGGGCGAGTATGATGATTCCTGTAACAGCGACAAAGACGCCAATCAGTCTGCTTAGGACGAGTGGCTCAGCAAGGAAGATGACTGTGAGGAAATACGTGAGTATCGGGAACGACATGGCAATTGGGAAGGCATACGAAACCCCAATTCGCTCCTGACTAGCAAGATAAAAGGTATCACCGATGACGGCCCCAAGTAGCACAGACACTGAAAGATAGATGACCTGATCAGGTGGAACTGCGAAGACATTGATACCGAGCGGCAGAAACCACAACACTACCATGAAGCCCAATGCAACCCAGATCTTGATAGAAGCAATGGCTATTGGACGGATTTCTTTGCTTTGAGACCTATATGCAACGACAGAGAATGCATAGAGTGCTGAGCCGACCAGGATGGCAATGCTTCCAAAAATGACATCAGGGGTTAGTTGCATAAAGACATCCAGTTGAATACCCCCTAATACCTTATCGCATAGAGCAGTCATCTTGCGGAGGACGTACCTTATCCCAAAACGTATAGGAACATTTTCTTTCGAAAATCTTTTGGCGCAGTTGCTAATCCTTAAAACCACAATCTTGACGTAATGCAGAAGACGGTATGTTGAACATACTAGATGGTGTTTCAGGGATAATCCACACCGGGTTCCAGTAGCTCGGGATGTATGAGCGTGTTTCATTTATCCATGGTGACCCGTCCGCAATTATGGACTCCAAGTTTTATCATCCATAAGGAGATTATTGAAAGATGTCAAGATATGCAGTTGAGGTTGACAGCATATCCAAAACGTTCCTTAGCATCAAAAGAAGAGCAATCATAATCCCTGTTGAAAAGAAAAGAGTCGATGCTCTCAAATCTGTATCACTTGACATTCCAAAGGGACAGGTCTATGGGCTTCTGGGGCCCAACGGAGCAGGCAAGACAACGTTTGATCAAATGTTTCGCAACTCTTGTCATCCCGACTTCGGGCACGGCGCGAGTAAATGGATATGACGTTCTTAAAGAATCGACCTACGCAAGGGCATCGATGGGTGTCTGTCAGGGAAATGAGCGCTCTATCTATTGGAAACTATCCTCAAGAGAGAAATCCTTGTCTGGGGATCGACCCTGCACAACCTTCAACACGGAGGTCTCGGAGTGGTACTCCAGCTTGCGGTATCAGTCCTCTTCTTTGGGGTCAACCTGAATCTCTGGGGAGTCCTTCCTGCTCTGGGAATCATAGCACTATCAATCATAGCCATGCAGGGACTGGTCTTCACCATCGTCTGTATCGTCCTAGTGGCAAAGCAGGCATGGATGGTAGTCGAATTCCTTTCCAGCATCCTGTTTCTAGTCGCTCCGATGACCTATCCCATCGCAGTGCTCCCGCCTCTCTTGCAGTACGTATCAATGGTTTCTCCATTGACATGGAGCGTCGAAGGGTTCAGGGGGTTTCTCATGGATGGATTCGCCTTCCCGAGGTTAGTTGAAACAGTGATTGCACTTCTCATCCTGAATGTGGTATTCATCGTTGTAGGCACCGTCATGTTCAGGGCGACAGAGCGTTCGATTAGGAAACGCGGAGCATTAGCACAGTTTTGATGAAGCATGGAGAGGGCGAAACATCCATTACAGATTGCTACAGACTTGTTCTGATAGTGCAAAAAAGGAATTGGGACTGAGAGCATAACAGCTCCGTCCCAGAGGAACCGTGCGTCGTTTTTCGTGCACGTTACGCCTCAGCAGCCTCCTCTAATGGTTCCCACTCGGTCGTCATCCGAGAGAGGATCTCAAGGCGCCTTTCCAACTCGAACCATTGGTCGAGTGGAACATGATGGGTTATGTCTTCTTTCTCAGCCATGTAATCACCTCAAGCGTAGATGATTCCTAAATGAGAAGACACCAGCTTCAAGAAGCACAACGCTGGTATCGGGTTTTTCTCTTCTTCAGACCGCACTAATATTGGAAAATTGAAAAATAAGATTTACGAATTCGTATTTGTTTTTTCGCTAGGCCTCTGTAATGCAAAGTAATTGCTATTGATGGAGTCGAGATACATTAGCGTCGACTGTTTCTAATCCTCAAAATGCGGACATAGAAAAGGTGTGGTCGGAGATAACAAGGCTATCGTGGTAGGAGGGGGGGAGTTTGTGTAATGAGGGCATGTTACGAAAAGAAGGGCTCTTCATGAGGGCAAATAACTCCATAATTATATATGAGGGCAACTCGAATGTCCCAAACATGGCCTCTTTCGACCGCAAGCGGTTTCTAAATTATCTTCGTGATGTTTCCGACGTCGCGATGGCCGATTCAACATTACAGAACTATGAGCAGAATCTCGATGCGATGATCAATACATATTCTCTGGATCCTGAAAACCCGCAGCCACTAGATATCCTGTCGAAGATGACACATCTTTCTGTCCAAACATTGAATGCACGAAAGTATATTCTGACGCGACTAATGGAGTTCAACAAGCTCGATATCGATAAGGACCTGAAACGAGCTTTGGGTCGGAAGCGACATAAGCCAAAACGAAAGATACGCTCAAGTGACTTGATTACCTGGGAGGAACTCGTAGACATTTGTGAAAATACAGAGCTTCTTTGGTTGAAGGCATTCTATATGGTTGTCTTTGACACTGGACGAAGACCTGGCGCTGTTCTGAAGTTGGACGTCGGAGATGTGATTCAGACCCGTTATGGTTACCAGTTCAAATTTGATAAAGTGAAAAATGAACAGGGTCGGCGCAATGTCACTCTATTGATTCCGGCTGCTATCAAAACCTTTGAGAATTGGTTTGCGGTGCATCCAAAGAGGGATGACAATGAGGCTCCGCTCTTCATCAATCGCTTTGGGCGCCGTCCGACGGTCAAAACTATTCGAAACACACTGCAAATTCAACATGATGTTAGACTTGGGCGTGGGAGTCATGGCCCTAAATGCTCTCTCTTTCCATATCTTTTTCGACATTCCAGAGCAACACAACTTCTAAGAGAAGGACGGCTTTCGCCATTAGAAGTCAAGCTTAGGATGGGGCACAAGAAAGATAGCCAAGTGCTTGAACAATACTATGCGATATTAGATCAGGAAGACCTACATAAAGCGGAGCTGAAATATCTAGGGATTCTGCCAAAAGATAACAATATACCACAACCGATTCAATGTCCAAATTGTGGCGCAATCAATGAAGCAGACGCTAGTTTATGCTCGCGGTGTCGCCTACCTCTCTCTGAAGAGGCACTTCAGGAACAGACGCAGGCGACAGCGACTCAAGCTCTTGAAGGTCTTTCAGCATCATCTGAATTGTTTCAGGGCTTAGTTGATCAATTATACGCTGAAATACTAAAGAAACTCCAGCAGAAAGCAAACGAAACAACTCACGGGTCATAGGTGGTTCTTCTATCTCGCTCATTTCCAGACCTCCTTCAGAACCCTCGAAAGCTCCGCATTTGAGAGATGCGAGTTCATCTCGAGGATCTCCCGAACTCGCTCCAACTTTGCCCGATACTTTGAAGTCCCGATCTTTCCGAGATAGAACCATTCTTGCTTCTCTTCAGAAACGCGCAAAACGAGGCTTACGTATGGCCCGTATCTGCGTTTCATTCCTGTTTTGTCGATGTGCTCTCGATATTGCGCAGCAAGAGTGCCCCGAGACAGCTTACGTTCATCTGCGACAAGCTCAGGAATTAGTTGTGCAATGACGAGCTCGGTCACACCGACACCCCCACATTCGCAGCAGCCGCCAGTTCCTCAATAGATGGCGACTTTAGTTGATATATCATTGCGACTACTGGATTGTTAGGCTTTCCGCGCCTGTGTGAATACCCATAGAAAACCGCTAGCGGATGTCCTTTCAACGTCTGGTTGACTACGTCGTTGACGAATTTGCTACGTTTCAGACCTAGTCGCGCCGAGATCATTTTAGAAACCCTTCTGACAGAGAGCAGGCACTCACCGCCACACCGCTCAAGACTGTCGGTGATGTATCTCATAGTTTCTGCGCGTACTCTTTCTTCTAGTCCCTCGTTTAGTCGTGCAAATGTCATCCTTCATGTTCCCTCCCAATCTTCTTCACGAAATACGCAATCTCTCGAGTACATCGTTTATAGAGGTCTTGAAGCGACCAGTGCTTCGTGCTCCCTTGGATGTGCCCATGAAGGATGTAGCAATTCTTCCACTGAGAATAGCTCCAGTGAAGCCCACATGGCGATGGGTCTATCTCGTCCAGATCAGTGAACTCCAAGAAGGCGACCGGTCGCCGTAGTTCCCAAGGATTCAAATCTTCGGCCGGCAACCTCCAGATACGTATCAAGAACTGTCTTTTCTGGAAAACGAATGGAGTGAACCCAGCAGGGATATCAAATATCGGGCTCTGTGTATGATCTGAAACGCAGTCCGGCAAGTGTGCAGGTATCGATATCATCCAGGCCCCTCCAGTGTCGACTGCCGACTGCCGGCCTGAAGCATGAGGACGGACTCGTCGTTCCACGAGTGCCCGATTTCTTTCAGATATTCACTAGGGAGATTCTCACCCTCATATTTTAGAGTCAGGCTCCACTCGACGCCATTGCGCACATCCTCGCCGACAAGCACGACCTTGAAAGTGTCTGTCACACCGTCTTTGGTTTCCTTTACTTTCTGATTTTCCTCTTTGCGTTTCAAGCGTATCTCGATCATTCTTTCATCTCCTTCTTGACATTATAACGTTCGAAGACTCCGTGTCGTTTCATAATCCGCTCGAGCTGTTGATACAGATCATGAGTGCTGTCAGCACCAGCCCATCCATGCGAGCATTCCTCAAGGTACGAGAGGGCCTTGGCAAGATCCTTCACCAGTGGAGATTGTATCTCGGGCCTGTGAAAGAATGTTCTCAGTTCGCCGTGGATTGACACATTCGTTCTGGTGAACTCCTGTAACGGTTCATACTCGTCAAACAATAGGTCATTGTCTAGAGCATCAGCGGCAAACTGATTTCGTATCTTCCACCGCCGCTTCATTTCCCAACCCTCCGTTGCCCGGCACTACAACCCCTGCGCCCCCGTAGCCTGATTACGTGGAGCTCGCAAACGTAATAGGTCGGCTTGCGCTGTCGCAAATCCTTTCGTTTTCGTCGGAACTTGCATCGTCTGCATTCCACAAAGTCCGGGTCGGGAATCCTGCTGATGCTCATCGTCCTCTCCTCCTACCTTTCACGTGAAAGGTCGAATCGACCAGTCGTCTTGTGTGTGACCTCATCGTAGCCTCAAAGATTGCGTCCTCAAAGTCATTGCATCGGTCGGACGATGGCCGATCGATGACCCGATGATGCCATAGACAATAGGGAGCAACACCTGATTCATTGTAGTGTGAGCATAGTCTGCAATGCGGCTCTGGTACTCTGACCACCACATTCATTCTTTTGTCAACCCCCTGTACGAAAGTATCTCGTACCTCCAGTCGGTGCCGTTGCACTCGTCCCGTGCCCATACTATAGCATCGGACTTGTCGTCGAAAGCATCCGACCTGTTCACTTCTATGCCTTGTTTCCCGTAGATTACCGCAATGTATACCCTCATTCTTTTACCAACCCTCCTTTGTGAGATTGAGATGACATCCATGCACAGGAGTCACAATGCACGGTCAGATCTGGGCTCCAAGTGACCGTGTGGCCACATCGGGGACAGGAGTTCCAGTCATTGACGTTCTGCTTCTCCTGGATGACAAAATGCCGCAACATATCGAGCTTCTTTGCTCTGATCCTTTCGAACTCTGGAAAGAGGAGTTTCATCTGCGACAGGCAGATGTCCGCATCCGCTATCTCCTCCGCGACTTCTTCCCTTGTGGAACCTCGTTCCTTGCGGCGATGTTTCACCAGTGCCTGGATACATTCAGCGAGCTCCTCGATGCAGATGTCGACTTGCGAGTCTGTTCCCCACAGCCTTAGCGCATCTCTGTAGATACGTTGCTCCTCTGAAATTGCAGGACGCGAACGAACCTCTTCTTCAGGGTCGAACCCATGCATCTGCCTGAACTCAGCAATAGATGTGTTCGTGTGTCCGAGATGTGAAGAATGTAGGATGTCGATACAGCCCTCGATGATTTCCAATCGCGTCTTGAGATCCTGCGTCCCAGAATGGAAATCTGTCTTGCCGAGGTCCGCAATGAACCTGTTCAGTGCAGTTAACTCATCTCGGTTCGTGGCGATCATGTCCCTCAGATTCTCGAGCTTTTCATCCCACGTAGTCGGGCGGACCATTACGCGCAACCTCCTGCTGTTGCCTGAGCTCCTGAAACTTGCGCTCGTACTCGTTTTTCAAGTCCTCCAAGCTCTTCTCGTACTGTCGTTTCTGCTTCTGTAACGCCTCCTCGAGTAATTGCATGAACCGGTGCTCGTAGTGTGCCGCCGTCGCGAACTGTGCGCTCAAGTTCAGACACACGTTGTCCACGGCCTTCAACAGCCCTGAGAACTCCACCTCGGGCCGGTTCCTCGGCGGATGTGAGTATACGAACTTCATCGTGGTCGGCGCAGAGCCATCGTTGTGGTTCACTTCCACGAAAAAGCTCCGGCCTCGCTGAGGCTATCCTTGGATCCACGACATGGTATTCTCTCGTGATTTTCGGATGTTTGCAGGCTGTCGCCACCGCATTCCATATCGAGTTCATGTCCTCTTCATTGAGATTAGGAATGCTTGCGATGAACTCCTGCAATTCCTCTTTCCAAGTGTGATCCCCCACATACAGATTCAGCGCGTTCTTCCTTGCCACACGCAATGTGAATTGTCGTCCTCGGTATGTTAACCACCCAGCCACAGGTGTCGGAGTTCCGTCAATCACAGACCTGATCTGCTTCACGATGAATGACCTCAGTGATATCCTGTCTATTCGCTTGTGCTCTGGCCAACCGCTCGTCCAATCCACTACCTGCTGCCAAGGCAAGAATTCCACTCGCATCTCTTTCCGGTCACTCGCCCATGACACCCGCCCATGGGCGCCCACAGAACATCTGACCGGTTCGCCCGTGACGATAGAAACCTTCTTTCCAGGATGCGATAACACATTTGCGACAACTGGACGACGTGACTCGAAAATAGTATATCCCTTCTCGAGTCTCCCGACTAGTGCATTTCGAGAAAGCCTCCGTAGAGCGCTTCTGACGGTGCTGTATGGCATTTGGAGCATCCGAGCGACTTGACTTATTGTCCATGTCCCTTTGTTTTGATAGAAGAAGGTCAGCACTCTAAGTGTTGAACGCCCCTTGACTTGAATCATATTCTCAATGAATCCGGACCCGTCCGGTCGGTCGGTCACTGACTCACTTGTTGATGTACCATCAGTCATGATATTGTCCTCCGGAATTTAGAGGGTGGGTTTCGGTGCACGTGAGGAGCGAGAGAAAACGAGCTAGTTCGCGATAATAGGAGGTTTGTAGAAAAGAACACATTGACGCTGCTCATTGCTTTGCCGCCCACCCTCGTTTCTCAGGGGTTCGTCCTCCCGGCCGACTTCGCCTTTTCCTGACCTGAGCAGCACGGTACTCACCGTCCGCCCACTTGTTGATCTCGGACAACTTTTGTTTCTTGGAAAGATAGCCGCATTCCTTGATGTCCATCCGGATCTGTCCGACAATCGAAACCATGTTGTCGGAATGGATGAATGGACAGAATGCACCGCTGCACGACTCACACATCCCACTGAGGAGTTTCTTTCGGATCAGATGCTGTGCAACACATTGCGTGTGCATTCTGAATTCCGCATGAGGGGAATCGTGTGTAAGAGAGATTGCACTCGGGGTTTCATTAAGATAGGGAGTTTCACCGTGGATGACCATTGTTTGATGCTTGCAGATAGGGCATTGCGAAACGAAAGGTCGCCTATCATCAGAATGCAAGAACCCAGGACATTCAAATACTTCTTCGGGTTTCAACCCTACTTCTAGTAGCCCCAGTGCACATATCTGTTCTGCATGGCTGAACGCCGCGCAATTATTGCATAGGTCTTTAGGTGGTGATTCTTCAATCACTGCCTCATCCTTTTTCTCCATCCAGCTCTCATTATCTATCAATCGCTTGCCATCAGAACCACTCTTTCCACCTTCCTCCTCTTGAAGAGAGTACTTGTCTCTAAGTTCGTTAAGTGAATCTTCGAGGGGCGGATATTCGAGTGTGATGCCTGCGGCCTTGGCGGCATTCGCTACATCGTAGTCACGCACTCGGTAATCGTTGTATCTGAAACCGCCAAAGACCTGTTGGACTATTTCATCAGAGTTTCGTACATGCAGTATCGTTTCACCTTTGTTGACCAGTTCGGTGAAATACGACTCGAGACGCTTTACAGCCTCGTTCCGGTTCCGAGCCATCCGTGCCCAAGACTCAACTTCTCTGACGCTTGGACCCCCGAAAGGAAAAGTCCCATCGGTCACGGAGTCCTTGATCCGCTTCAAGATACGATCTGCTATCCGATCCTGATCCTCTGGAGGCAGTGATACGATGGCCTTGACGTGTCCGACCGCGATATCTCTTGAATCTAGCAGTGCCCTTACTGTGGCTGTCGCGTCACGGTATGAACGTACGATGTTCGATATCGCGTCAGCGCTCAGGTCCTCGAATCTCTCATCTAGTTGAGATGGTGTCCATCCATAGTCTAAAACAAGCTTCGCAATCCATAGATCTCTGTCTGTTGTTTCCAAGTCCTTGTGGAACATATTGTCTGTAAGCGATTCCAGGGCGGCCTGTTTGTCATCCAATGGCTCGACAATACATTTCGCAAGCAAATGCTCGGCTGGGGAGAGTCCTGCATTGATCGCAAGCAATGCTTTCAGCCGGCGGTGTCCCTTAATGCAGTCATAGTCTTTAGACCCATAGCGACGGGGCTTCTCTCTCACAGTAATCGCCTGGTGATTCCCACCATGACGACGGATATCCTCGATGAATGCCTCGCTTGGATCGTCAATGTTCCTTGGCTGGAATGTGGTCACATCAATGCGAGTTGGGTGGATATACTCGATGCGCTGGCGTCTGGGATCCAATCTTTCGCCTTCCACGTGAAAGGTTTCAAGCGCTCTCTGGACTTTCTCGAGATGCCGTTGCCAGCTCGGCCTTGATATCCCCACTGATTCAGCAGCCTTCGTCTTTGAAACACCATCCACCAGGTGCTTGATGATCGACTCTTGATATTGTACTGGGATAATATCCGGCTTCTCCTCGAAGAGGTTCTTCACGGCATCATGGGACACTTGTCTTTGTTCTGTCGCGGTCATTCGCCTTCGTCCTCCAGATTGTCGTCCGCGACGAGTCGGAACAGTCCTGGGTGAATCTCCTCGAGTCGTGGTTTCCAACCAGTGACGAGCCCAATTATTGCGCCCAGGACGGCTTCTTCACCGAACTCTTCTGAGAACTCTTCACAAATCTCTTGGGCATCAGCTTCGACACCCCGTTTCACATAGTCCACGACCCTGTCGGGTAGGGGATCCTCACGGGGTTTCAGACCTTCCATGATCTGTTTCCACTTGTATTTGACAGATTCCTCCCTGCGAGCCTTCTTGCTTTGTTCGTGGAATGCATCATTGGACTCCTGGATGCGTTTGAGCTCGGAACTTTCCCACTCTGAAATCACCGCATCCACTGACGATATGGCTTTGCGAATGAATTCGTTTGAAACCGGAAGAGTGGTTTCGAAGGGAATCTTCATCTTGATCTCCGAGTTCTCGTAGTCCGCAAGACCGTACTCTCGCATATTCAGGAGCCTTTTCCTCTCCACCCACAGTATCTGGGAGGGTTGGGAAAAAACTAAGTGCTCACGCAACTCGGGGAGTGATGCTGGCGTGGTGGCGCCCGGGTGCGTTTCTTGGGACTCCATTACGCCGGCACCTCCGCTGAGCGTTCAACTAGCACGTCCAGGATGCGAGCCTTGTTCTTGCAAAAAATAGACACGAACTCGTCCTGGCTCAAATCACGACCCAGCTCGATCTCCAGTTCCTTCTTGAACTGGTTGAATTCCTTCTGGGTCTCCTTTGACATATACCATCGCTTGTATTCTGACATCTGACTATCTCCATAATTAATGGATTGAATGTCAATATACGGTATCATATCACATCCTATTAAGGATATTGGATAGCAATATACTGTATTTATGTAGAATAGAATTTAACTTCCACCATTGAAATGGTATTGGGTTTGACTAATGGAGCTCCTTGAAAAACTAGAATCGGTGGGATCTCTGAGACTTCTATTGCTTCTTCAAGTAAGACAGAGATACGTGACAGAACTAATCAAGCGAGCTTGGAATCCGGAAGGAATCATGAGCCAAGATGCACTACGAAAATGCCGAAACAACCTCTCCAAGTTAGGGTTGGTGAAAGAGGTCATGGAGGAGGGGCCGCGACCGAAGAAGTTCCTCGTCATCACTGACAAGGGACGTAAGGTAGCAGAGAAGGTCTGTGAGATCCAAGACATCCTTGAAGAATGAACTATTTTTATGAGCCTGGAATCCACTCAAATTCATAGTTACTCATAAGCTCATGTTGTCCACGAGCCTTATAAAGTGAGCAATTATCAATCATCCGCGGGAGCTTCATTTAAGTATCGGGATGCATATTATGGCAGAGGTGGCTGGAGATGTCGAACAGAAAAGAGCCATTAGTTATGACAGAACAAGTAGATATCAATGATTCCCGTTACTACAACATAGTCATCGACGAAGACAAGATTATCGCCAAGGGCTCATCATGGAAGACCTTTGTCTTGATGCTCTCGGCAATCGATGCCGTCTGGATCGAGAAGAGAAGGAAATACGGCGGAATGGTGTTCATCTTCGGGTTGGTACTGGCATACGTCGGGATGATGATGTTGTTATCGATTCTTACATTAGACTGGATTCCCTCCACAGTGTTGCTGTTCTACGTCTTGTTCTATGGGATGTTCCCATTGATGATTGGTAGTATCATCTCGGTCCTATGGTTCATTCTCAAGAACGAGTCAATGGTACTCTACACCCCCTCTGGACAGTTCAGGTTCGAAGCACCGTCCGGATTGCTAGACCGGATGTTCGAATACATCAAACCGGAGTTGCGATGATCGGGGCATAGGAAGAGACTTTATAGGGTGTTTTGGTTAGTTGGTAGTTGCGTGGGATGGAGTGAAAGGAGTCCTGCGTAGGAGATTGAAGTATGATTCCGGAGCGAATGAAACCTTATGTCGCGAAACTTGTTTCTTTTGCAAAAATGCTAGGGGAATTCTTATTACTGGGATTTTTATTAGTCCTTATCTTTTCCGTGGTAACAACAGTACTCATCGAGTTCTATGCACCTGTTGAAGGATATTCGGATTTCCTTATAGCCACATCTGTACTGATTTCATTGAGTGCCCTAGCAGTAACTGCAATATTCAACTATAAATCTCTAAGCCTGATTCGAGATGAGTATCAACCAGTTCCTAGTATCACCTTTGAGAATCTACCCCCACAGGGGTACCCAGAAACAGCAATCATTGTTGCGAATGTAGGAAAGAGAAATCTGTTTCTATCATCCATTAAGATAACGGGGGATTGGTTCAAAGGAGAAAAAGAGGTTGACCCTGATGAGGATGCGATTGCACCTGGAGAAACCATCACGCTATTGACTGAATTAGATTCACCTATTCCTGACGGTTATAGAAAACTCACAGTGTTGATCTCGGATAATGAGAATGAAATGGTGTGGAACAAAAGGCATGTTTTTAAAGTGACAGCAGAATTCGATGTTTCTGTCCATCCGTCAAATCCCTCGTAATCAGATCGTCCCCTCACAAGCAAGGTGATAAATTGACCCAAGATGAGAAACGTAGTTCATCAAAAAATAGGCGAAGAACGTGGAGTCCCCCCACTCGAAAAACACATTATACTGAAAACGGAACTCATCGCTTTTGTACAAGACGACCAAAGGGAAAAGACGAACTTACCGACTACTGGTTTCATGTTGATTGTCGAAAGTGTAATTACCAGAAAGAGATGAATAAACTGCTGAAAGGTAAATAGTACTTCTGACACCTTTGGGATTGGATGTGGACGGTTTTGCACAAGTCACGTGAATGAATCAAGCCTTGAGCTGATAATGAATTCGCGTTCGTTTTTCAAATACTGTTGAACAACTGGTTTTTCTCGGAGATATTCGAGATAACTTTCATTAGTCAGCCTTTTCTGCGCAGCTTGGAATTCAGAATGACTTGCATATAGCTCGTGAATGTTCTGATGCAATCTCAATCGTGGTAGGGATGGACTGCCATTCTCAATACCATAGGTTTCGTAGAACTGGTCAATTGTTCGCCCCGCACATATGAAACAATCACAGTTCAATGCATCTCCGCATAAGTCATGATGAATGTCCTTGGTGAGAAAACCCAATGCATTAGAATCAAATCTTCTCTCATTGGCGAGTGGATCGATGATTCCAATTGGAATGTGTGCAGTCATATGTTCCAAGTACACACGGACACCTGGATCCCTTCTTTCCGGAACTATGGGAAACTCCAAGGCCTCAGAACTTGATTTCCGGGGGCCGCCGAAGTATTTGTAACTCGAAACACTATCAAAAGAATATAATGGCATTATGTGGATCTGTGGTTTGATAGGCCTTGAGGAGTGATTCTTGAATACTCCCGTTAGATGTACCCAGACCTCTTTGTCAGCCAGAATTTGTCTGACGCGTTCCATACTGGCAAACTTTTTCATGCGATATCGAAACCCGATGAATGTGTGTCCTTCATCCAATACTCTTTTTAGACGTAATTCAAGATCATCAGGCTCGGTTTTCAGGTCGAATAAAGGCATGATAGGAATCCGATCCATTCCGTGGTCATCAGCCAGTTTTCTGGCCTGAGCGAGAGCAGCATCAAGCAAATCCGCTGAAGGATTAGTGAAACTCGGGTCTGGAATTGTAATCATATCCAAGCAATGAGCCTCGATTTGCAGTAGTGCTAACATCCTGATTTCATTAATATTGACGGTTTCAGTTTGCGTAGTCAATCGCGGATTGCAGATCTTAAGTCGGTTAGATCCATTCTTATTCCGTTTCTTCAGCGAAGCTATTCGTCTTGGTACCTCTTCATTTCGAGACACTAGCGCCTGTAGCGAACCCTTAGTAAAGTCCAACACAGTTTCTTGGATTTCGCTTGGTGGCGGTTCGACAGAAGAAATCTGTTTCTGGTACCTTGTTACGAGTTGTGCGAACTTGTCAAGCTCCGTATGAATGACAGCACGCGTGGGTGTTGTGAACTTCTTACTATTAATAGACACTGATAGGGTACGCCCGCTATCGGTCATATTGATGATTCTCACTGGCCGATTCATGTTCTTTTCCTCCATTGTCGCTCATATCTTTGAAGTTCCTCGCTTTGTTCATCTAATCTATTCAGTTTATTCAACGTGATAATTAGGGTTCTGACCGCAAACATCGCGAACAAGAAGGTGATTACAAAGAGGGGGTATGCAATAATCAATGCAATAC
This sequence comes from archaeon, assembly GCA_024275415.1. Lineage (GTDB taxonomy): Archaea > Asgardarchaeota > Thorarchaeia > Thorarchaeales > Thorarchaeaceae > MP5-2226. The sequence continues at coordinate 37,862 of JAJRZD010000017.1, read as the reverse complement.
TCAGAATTTCAAAAGACCAGATAGTTCGCAGGAATTCATCAATATAAACCAAAAACGAACCAATGCAGAGAGTAATTGCAGCGAAGAGCCAGTATTTGGCCCCATCCCGCACAATCCGAGACAACTGAAAAAGGCACCCATTTACAGCATCGAATTCTTCAGCCAGTCGTGTCAATTCACCCACAGACTCATAAAGACTGCCAAATCCAATAAGAGGGAATTCCTCTTCGTTCTCCTCTTCCATTTCGGATCTTTTCTTGCAGGATTCATTCAATGATTCCATGAATGCGAATCGCTTGGCATCAACAAGATTGTCCACTTGGTCATTCTTGTCCTTCAGCCATTGCTCGGCGAGCTTGAGATGAATGCCAATTGCAGCACCTCCGCCCCCTAATATGAAAAAAACAAATGATAATAGGTCAGGTAGTGACATATGTTTCGCGCCCCCGAGAGTATTTTGCATATTGAGGATAATTAGAATAGATGAACCGGAGAAGCCTACTCAACCCCATCTCTTGAGTGGTCATTTTCATCCGTTCAATATCCTCTAAGTAGTCCTTTGGAATCGATTGTATGGCGGACTTGGCCTGTTTCAGTCCAAGCGGAGTCAGATAATAGATCTTATCCCGCCCCTCAGTCCGGACACCTATGTACCCTTTTGTGATCATCTCATTGATGCCTGCTGCTATGTCATTACTATAAGGACCCCATTCATAGGGGAAGAATTTGACTTTTGATTTCAGCTCGGGAACAATCTCTTTGAAAAGAATGAAAGCCTGCTTAATCAGCATTATCCGGCCTCTGATAGGTTCTGCGTTATTGGCAACGAAGAGCGCCAATAGATAATCATGAATTTGTTTTTTGACATCTTTATCCCCAGTCCTATCCCAATCGGCCCCACTATCATCCGGCAATGTGCTCATCTCGTCTATTTAGTAGCATGCTATTAGATAATAACTTGTTCATAAGTTTACTCATGAGAGATACATACACAGGAAGTGTAACTGTGAATAATGCTCAATAGGCTCCTGCTCTCATACCGCATGGCTCATCTCCCGCACACACCCACCCCTCCCAGATCCTTGCCTTTCACGTGAAAGCCTCCTCCCCCGCACCCACCGCCGGAGAACCAATGCCGAAGGTCAGGAGTCCCACCATCCGTTCCAGGTCGACGACCCTGCCCTCCTCCCTGGCCTGCGCCTGGGTCTCCACCTCGGGACCGTTCAGCAGCACCTCCACTCGCAACCCCTCCTTCCGCCGCACCTCGACCACCACGCACATGTGTGGGCTGTGCCTGAACTCCGGGCTGCAGTGGATCACCGACCCGTCCCTCTCGCTCAAGAACAACTTCACGTTCACCGCCACGAACCGTTCCCCCTCCTCGTCCCCGACCCCAAGGTCGATGTCGTTGTCAGCCGACTCCAGGCACCCGCACCGCCGCCCACGCACCAGAGAGAGTGTCTGCGGGAGGCGAGATTCCAAGAATTTCATGACTGCAAGCTCGCCTATGGCGCCGACATCATTGTTATTGAGTTTTTTTCTCAACCCTCTGACAGCCTTTCCGATGTTGTTAGCGGTCACACGGTGGTAATCAGGGTCATCATTATTCTCATCTGATTCTAATTCGGCGATGTCTTGATAGGTGAGATTCTCGAAGTAGAATCGTGTGAATCGTCGGATAGCCCTTTTGTTAGCTCGGAATCGGGGTTGGGAAACATATGCGTTCGTCGCAGCGATGAGGTATGGGACAAAGATGTGTGTTCTTTCCTCCTCCCCGTCAGGAATGTGCTCTACACGTATGTCAGGGGGTGTTTCTTTTGTGTCCGGGAGGGAATACACATAATTTTCAAGCTTGTCACGTGCTTTCGAGGCAACCCGCTTCATATAATCGCTGTGTCCGATGATTCGAAGATCCTTTGCATCACCTTCTAGGCTCGTGATCCGCGGAAATCGCTTCGCTCGAAGCTGATGGGCATATTCCTCTTTTGCGTACTCGACTAGTCTTGCAACATCCTGTTGGAATTCCTCCTCGTCCCAGATTTCTTCTGCGCCGTCATCTTCGCGAATCGCCTTGCTCTTCTTAGCTTTTGCTTCATGATAAGTCGGGAATTCAGATGCAAGAAAATTACGTTGAAATCCGGCACAATAGAGAGGTTCAGCCTCCTTGTCATAAACTAGGGCCCGTATCATCTCATGTTCAAAGTTGGCTCCAAGGACATCGAAGCCCATGTCAAGCGCTCCGCCCACGCTTTTGAAGTCGAAATTCGGGCCAATGAATCCGACCGCTATCTGATCCAGCCCGGATATCTCCAATATGTTTACGAGATTGATGATGGCTGTGATCGCACCGCTCGAGGTTAGCTTTGCGCTTTCGTCGCATAGAATGAAATCACCTCTATTGCATTTCTTGTGGATCTTGCGGACTTGATTGACGCCGAAAACTGTCTTGATATCGCTCTCAATCCCGTATTCATCACGCATCACATTGGTCCAGACCTTCCCAAGGATTTTGCCCAAGTATGTCTTTCCGGTTCGTTTCCATCCGCGTATTGCGAATACTACATTTCCGCCCTCATGCTTCTTGCTCATGCCGGTAGCGAGTTGCTTGAACGAACGCAAGACCCTCCATGTGCCGTCAATCTGTATTGCTCGCCTAAGCGACTTGTTCTTGATGATTCTACGTTTCCAGGAATCCCTGTAGACATCGACAATCTTCCAGAATTTCTGATCGAACTCCCATGCTTGGTCGAATCTGTCAATCCATGGATCCTTTGTTCGTTTCCACCATCCACGTCTAGGGGGGAATCGCCGCACATGAAATGGCACTACCGGCCATATTTCGACGCCTTTCTGTGTCCTGACTTGTTGAATGTAGCATGGATACCCATCTGCACCTCTACCAACTGGATAGGGGGTTGGCAAAACATCATATCGCGCACGCTCAAGTTCCTCGGTCTTCACTATCATCCCTCACGACCGACTCGGCATCGGCTGATCGAGCAACACGCTCCCGAGCACTCGTCAGGAGATTGAATTCATCCGAGCCCGATCGAATTGGAACGACCTCCGTTGCGGGCTCTCCAGGTGCGGCACCCATTACCATCGTCCTGACGGGTGGATGGTAACCGTCATAGAGTTCATGAAGTGTGACATGCAAATCTCGCAGTGCATTTGCGGTTCTTGACAGCCTATTCGTTTTTGCAGATCTGTGTTTCAGCTTCAGCATTCGCTCATGTTTCACGAATTTCTTTGCTGGTCTTTGCATATTAGGATGAACCCATATTCCGTGGATGCCGGGTTCGCGTTCCAATGCGTCATTAACGATTGCTTCGACTGTTATACCAGCAGCACGGAGACCCTTGTCTCGGTAATATTGTTCTGAAAGGACTGATTGTGGGACATGCTCTCGAAGATATTCATCATCACTCATGTAATCAACGCTCCAATAATAAAAATCCCGGAGATTATGATCAATGCCACAAGCAATACGACCCCAGCCGCCCTCTTCCATGAGATATTAGACCAGAAGTGAATCTCCTCTTCTTCGTCCTCGGGCACACCGGCGTCAATGCCGAGCGTGAAATCACGGATAGCCGAAGCCGCGAGCTCGTCACCAAATGAAACAATCGTTCTATCATTTGTTAGAAGAGCCTCCCAGACACTTCTGAATTGTCGCCCGATCGTGAGGAGAATTGCAGCTAGCTTCGCGCTCTGAAACTCATCAACGAGGTCAATTTGATTCATGATTTCTTTACCATCCATGTGCATCCAATAGTCCATCGCCTTGAAGAACTGTTGTCGATGCCAACGAGAACCGATGATGACCTGGAGTGGGACCGAATACGATGTAAGGTCGTCCTCAATGAATGGGACTACAGGGCCTATGTGTGCAGCAGACCCGAACGCCATGCTCACTTTAGCGAACCACCCAGCGATAGGAATTTCGATGTCGCCGAAGTGGAAACAATCCTCGAATGAACTCGGACAAACTAAGAGTCGAACACTCTTATCACTCCCGACCAAGTATGCTTTCAAATTCTTCAAACCGGGCCACGTCTTAGGCATGATGCCGTGATGATCCAAGAGGGTCTGTATCTCAGATTTCAGTGCTCGGTGTAGCCCTTCATGTTTCCTTGCGAACCGTTCGATGTCACGCTTAATTACGTGTGCTTCCGAAGCGAGCGCATCAAGATCCTTATCTTTTATCGTTTCGTGCCATTTCTGTTCTAGCTTCTGCAACTCTGTTTCAGCCGTGCTGGTTTCAGTCACTTGTGTCCCTCCTTGTCAGTTTAAGCATCTCTCTCCAACGAGATTCGGTGGGTTCTCTCGATTTCGCGGTCAACTTACGTTTCAGGTCGTTGTATTGTGAGGTCTGTCGGATCTTCTCAAGAGCGATATCATACTCATCAATGACCCGTCTTTGCTCAGAGGTCAGTTGTTCGTAACCATGCTTGTTGAAGTCGATTTCTACAATCCAATTCACCCTGAATGTTTCACTCCACTCTTCTTCTCCGGAGTTGCCAATGTCTAGTGAAAGAAAACGCCCTTGAGCCTTCTTGTGGATACGATGCGAGATTGATTCTCTCACAGCCATGATGATTAACACTGTGACAAAGAGAGATATTGGAATGTAGCCCCAGAGCCATGCGACGCCCATGAATTCCCAGTATGGGATAAAGAATGGTGATAGCCACACAACCACACCGACAATGACTACGATGATGACCACACCGAAGACAGTTATGAGCGCCTTCTTTTCGCTTTCAGGTTCTTCCCGCTCCTGAACGGGAGCGAACTCGCGCTCGGCAGTCACATCAGACATGTTTGACACGCTCCGTGTATTTGATAGAATACATGATGAGCCAGACAACGATTCCAACAAAACTTACTATCATTCCTGCGATGATCAGCAGAGCGTAATGTACTGGCACACCGGCAATTTCTATGAGGTATCCAATCAAGTTCGTGAAATAGATAATGCCAACCACGACTGCTGTTAACACTATCACTAGCAGTTGGCGTCCGCACCACGCGGCTCCTTCTGCGACCTGTATTCTTTTTCCTACTGGCTTTGGCATAGTTAGTTCACCTTGAAACCGATTTTCTTGAGAATGATATCTGTTACGCGACGGACTAGTGAATCTAATGTCCTCCGAATCACTGAAAGAATTACGACGAAAGAAAGTAGCATGATGATCAGGAATAGTGCTGAAAACGCTACCATCGAATCGACGAGCTCCTGCGTGCTCGCTCTATTCTTCTCACTCAAATTCTCACGCGGCCCATCCACTACGCCGTCGCCATCGATATCTACAAGCTCGATGCCCAACATCGCTGCGAGTTCTTCAGTGGTTACTCCGCGAAACAGTGGAATATTCCCGACCATCACGGCGAGTTCCACGACTTCCGCGGTAATTGACGAATCAATTGCATGTAGTGTCGCAGTCAATGATAGATAATTAGTTGTGATGTTAGACTGGATTACTGCAAGCAATGACGCAACGATGAGATGATTTGAAGTGATATTTGTCCCTATTGCTGTCAAATTCGCAATAATGTTCGTAAAGTTACTCGCTAATGAGGAATCTATCGAGAGCAGTGTTGAGCTTATGGATAGGTACTGCGCACTCAATGTGCTGTTGATCAAAATGAGATCGTTCGACACATCAATGATTGCATCATAGAGTGTCGAATTCACATTCGTTATCATCGATATGATCGCAACGGTTTGGTTGTACAAAGTCGCATTCGTATTCGATATCGTTGAAAGAATCTGTAATCCTTGCGAATAGATCGTTGAGTTGCTGTTCGTGATGTTCAGGAGAATCTGAATGAGCTGGTTGTGTACTGTTGTATTGACGTTTGTGAGGTCGATAGATATCGAGATGACTTGATTCTGTGTCGTGGTCACGGTCACATTGATGGTTGTCGTCATGTTCAATATGGAGGTCGAAAGGCTTGCTAAATCCGCGATTGTATTCCCAGTAATCACTATCGCGTCAGAACGTGTCAGTGAAAGAGAGCCGGAAATCACAGAACCATTCCGGTAATCTGTTTCCCATGTATAATTACCCTGGAAGAGGAGGAACGGAACCGTGTCGAGTGGAGTAATTACCTCTGAATATTCGGTACCCCCACGTGTAAGATTGAAGTACACGAAGTCCTCGTACCAGGACACGACTTTGAGTGAATACACAGGAACGTCAATCACAATGTCCGCTGACCATGCAAACACAGTAGAGTTTAGAGTATTGGCCCAGCGGTCCTTCACCGTTATGTTGTACGCTTTCGACGTGTCTGCTTCGAAGATGTTGTCCAATAACAATGAACCATTCAGATACACATCGAACTGCTCGAAGGGGATGTACTGATCCACGCCGATGAGATTAGATCGAATCCTGATGCGTGTCAAACGATAGTCTTCTGTGACAGTGAATGAAAGAAATGCGTAGTCGTGGTTGGCACCATCAAAGGCGTCAATCTCGAACAAATATCTACCGGCACTGAGTGAATTGCTGCCAATAGTATAGCTCCATAATTCCAGTCCTGATGAACCTGTGTATTCTAATGCCAATGATATATCCGACAATGACGAACTATCGGGTTGTTCAAGAATTCTTGCTGTACAGGTATAGAGTCCAACAATATCATTTGATTGCACCTCTATTGTGACATTATCAGCGGTCGTCGGATCCCGAGGATTACTGTACTTCTCCTGGACGCTTGGCGGAGTTGAGTCGCTCCAGAACTCGATGGCGGAGATTGAACTATTGTCCCTCAAGGTGAAGTAAAAATCTAACGTATTTGGTCCTTTTCCAGCTGTGAATGTTGTTCCACGTGTGAAGTAAATTGGTGCAGATAAAAGACCATCGCTGTAAGTAATCTTCACATAGTCTAATGATGAATATTGTGATGCTGTCACATTCACGACATTATACACACTCGAATCAAATTGTGTTGATGGTTCTCGGTTCAAGACAAAAAAACCAGAATCGATTGATGATTTCAAAATACCATTGTCAACATGAATCACATCATTTGTTGTTGTAGATGATTCGGTGACTTTGAAACCCGCAATAGAATAGATCTTGATATAATCGAGTGTGAACGAGTCAGATGCATCTTCGAGATAAAACCTGATGTTTCGTACATATGACAAACCAGCGGCTTTCAAATTGAATCTGAAAACACCTGTGTCATTGACGTAATCAAAGATGTTCACGTAAGTTGATGTGTCCTCATAGACTCTTGGCAAGTATGTCCTTGTGTCTCCGTCCCCGCTCGTCGTAGAGTCTATTTTGAATTCTAAGAACTGATAATCAGATGTGCTAATTTTAGCATTCGTTGATGTGTAGTCTATCCAAAAATCAAATGCCTGTGCGTTCGCTGTTTCTGTGAACGTCAATACATCGCCGTCCGAGGAAATGGATGCATAGGCTCCCAGTCCGATGGATTCTGTCGTGCTTCCATCGTGCGCCCATCCGGATTCGTTCGATTGGAAAATTCGGATGTAGTCGAAATTCATTTCCCATTCTTCGCCCGCCGTATTTGTGTAGGCTGTGATGTAAAACGATTCAATTTCCCCAGTCACGCCAAAATCTGATAGAATGTATCTATATGTAGTGTATTCACTTCCAGAAATCGGCATTACTGCCTTTCCATAACTGCCAGATAGGTCATCAGCAGAGAAGAAGCAGATATACGGGCCATTAACACCCGCGAATTTTGGTTTATATGCACGGTATTCTATGTAATATGACGATGCATCCGAAATTGATACGGCATTAGTGTAATAATAGTCATAATCAGTCGAGGTTCCTTTGTATTCCCCTGTTATGTTGAGGACATCACCATCAGTAGTGATGGTGTCACCTGGGTCTTCTGTCTGATATGCGATCCAGTCAGATATGTCTGTGAAGTCCTCGTCGAATGAGCCAGGACGATAGTATTCAACGGCGAGTTCATCTACGTATGTAATGCAGTTCCAAGACACATCGTTGTTTCGCCCGTCAACTCGTATTCTTAGAGTTATGTTGCCATCAACATCGGTCGTGTACCAGTTCGAATCCGTGCTTATGTCATCTGTCCACGTGAATTCTGTGTTCTTTGTTACTACAGTCCAGCCCTGCAGCGTGTCATACGATGATGTTGACCAATCCCAAATTGAAATTTTGGCTTCGTGTGGATTGGAAGAGCTGCCTCCGATTTTACCATTCCATCTTACTTGCAACGGTTTGTGCAATGTCGCGACGGAGGAAGGCAGCACGAATGTGTATTCGATACTGCTACCACCGATGTTTGCCACATAGTGATAGACTCCGTCGTTCACGAATGTGTCCGTGTAGTCTCCACTAATTGAGCCTTGATGAGTGTATTCTGCATTCGCATCATCAAACCATGTTGAAATGTTCTGGTCTGGAAACAACATCACATCGTCTGGCAGCGTTTCAGAAAACTGTGTGATGCTTTGGTTACTTATGTCGCCGTCCGCTGCTGTTTCGAATTTAGTGAATTTTGTTGCCTCGTCGGTCATTCCTCGGTATGTTGGCGTCGGTTCGTCGAGAGGTATGACACTGAATCCCTGCACGATTAACAACGCAATGATACCGACAATTATACTTCTTTTCATTCCATCACCTCATCAATGCTCCGATTGGCATTCCTAAGAAATACAGCGAAGATTCGACGAGTCCATAGGCGATGCTGATGAATATTACAGACTTGGAAAAATCCCTCACACGCGCCCACAAATGCCTGAAAGGCAATGTCCCAAACAGACCTCCCAGTGTCACGAGTGGGTCAAAGATTGACATCTTCTTATTTGGTACAGTTTCAAGGCCCATCCATGAGATGCGAATTGTTGCATAGAACCCGTAATCGCGCAGTTCCCAGTGACAGATCGTGAATGCCAGCCAGTGCCCAAGCTCATGCGCGATTGCCATCAGTATGAGTAGAATGACTGCTATGAGGATATCCTGTTTTAGCTCAGCAAAAACATCTTCATCTGAAGAGTCTGTTCTCAAGACCATTTGTTCGATGTGCTGCGCTGGTCGTCCGATTGTTATATCCCCCTGATCAATCGTGAGAACATCATCAGCACGAACCCGAGTGCTATGAGAATGCCAATCACTGCAATGACTATCATGAATCCCGCTACTGGATCAATTTCGAGCCACTCGAATAATCCAGGAGGGTCATCAGGCGGATTGTCACCGAGCGGATTGCTTGCGGTCGGTTGATCCCCAGAGAGCCGAACGCTCTTGTGCATCTGGAGAACATCTATTCTGATAGTCGTTTTCAGGAATTTGTCGATTGGATCCACAGATGCCCAGTACTGAATTGGCCATCCTTCCAGTCCGACCAAGCTGCCAGCCAGAAGCGTGCCGTCCACCTCTACTGCCACACTGCGAGGCACATCTTGGATTTGGCCTAGGGACTCCTTGTCTGACTCCGCAATGTCGTAAAAATTCTGCAGAAAGGTGTTGGTCGTCAAGTTCCACATGTTGACGGGATAGCCGACTGTGTTTCCTGCAATCACTTTTCCGCCATATGTGTGCTCATCTGGGAATCCCGCGACTGTTCCAAGTTCCACCTGTGCAACTGTGGCACTCATTATTCCTGCGAAAGTGTCCCCGATGACATATGTTGTGCCGTTCTCTCGCCAGATGTCGCCGACTTTGATGCTCTAAGTCGGCAGCGAGAACTCGAAGAACACTCGTAACGATGCCTCTTTCACGCGTGGCAAACCCTCGCATGTCCCAATCCACTCGTTGCCGTCGACACGTGGGCCCAGAATGCCTCCTATGAATTTCACTCTTGCCTCGGTTGTCATCTCGACTGTGACGAGATACACATGATGGTCATACTTGATGATAGTGTCGTTCAACTCGACAGTGTACGTGCGATATGCTTCAGTATCATCGACGGGATACCAGTTGCTCCACCCACTGAATGAGCGGGTCCGCGTCACATGTACAGGGTTTGACACTTGAACCCGTATCTTAGGAGAACCTATGTAAGGATACCATTCGGTAGGCATATCGGCGGTATATTGCGTGAATGGAGGCAGTGGTTGTGTTATGGTGTATGTGTAATCAGATCCATCTAGAAGCTTGTATTTTGAAAGCGCAGCCCCAAAGTAACTATCATTCGTCATAGGATAGCTTTCAGTAGAAGTTAATGTGATGCCGTTGTGTTCGACACGTGTGAGTCCAGCCACGACTTGCCATCGCGAACGTAGAGGTATGTCAACAGTGCTCATCCTGGTGAACGCGATGGTTCCGGCGATAAGAGCAATCAAGAATACAGTCAATATCAATAGACCATAGGTCCTGAACTGGATCAGGTCGTTACGTTTCGACTTGCGCGACCTAGATTTCTTTTTTGGCACTATATCACCACCCTTAGCCCTGCGTTTAGTATGATGTGACCGATTCTGGAGGAAGTCATGCTTCTTGATGCGAGGTAGCCAGCACAGATTGGAATCGTGCTCACGAATACTGCAAAGATCTTCGAGAAATCCTGGCCGTATACAAACACATGCATGACTGCGAATATCGTAGAATTGATGATGACTGCTACAATTACCATTATGAGTTGGAATGCGGAGCTCGTATCAACAGCCTGCAGGGCGCGAAGAGTCCAGCGCAAGAGCAAACCCCTGAAGAACACCTCTTCAGAGTCGCCAGCTAGAAAACCAAAGAGCCTGTCAATGACATTGAGATCCTGAAATGTTGAGATACTTAAATCAAGACTGAAAGTTATGACTTGCGCGACTATGATTCCCACGAACACAAGCAATCCAATCGTGACTACATTCAACCAGTACTCCAAGTCCGGCTCTGAATTGTAGATGCGTATCGCGTCATTTTTCGTACGCGAACTCAAAAGAAGTTCCTCGACAATAATGCCCACCCAGCCAGCTAGTTGGTAGCCGAGGAATATCCACGCTATTTGTGCGTATTCTGGAAATAACCTAAATCCCGTTATAAAGAACATTGCAATGGCAAATGAGAAGATGCTGAGCATCACATCGGCTTTGTTTATAATGATAGAAAAATCGCGGGAGGTCATTGAAACCTCCCTAGCTGATCTGTGACCTACCTGTCGCGGCATTGTATCACCCGATCTTGGCGAATCCGAATAGCACGACCAACGAGATGAAAAGTGAGATCAGGACGAGAGCCATGATTCCAAGGATTCCCGACAGTACACCGGTCGTATCAACGTCAGCTCCGTTCACATCACTCGTTCCAGTCCCTCGTCCTGTATCCATGGAAAGTCCAAATGTTGCGAGCTGTATTATCACAGGGTCTCCAGCCGAATTGGTTCCAGTTGCCTTGACCTTGAACCAGTAGACTCCATCCTCAATTGTAGTCGTGTCGAACTCGACAGACCAGGAATTCTGGTCATATGTTGATTGTTGCAGTGGTGCAGACAGCATCGGCGAGTTCGCACCGTCAGGTGTCACATCCATGAAGATAGTCGACGGTATGTCAGATCCTTGCATTACGTCAGCATAGATGGTGATGATGCCAGACACCGTAGCCGAGTCGAACTCAGTTGGAGTGTACGAGATTCCGTTCGCGTAGATACGCACTGCGATATCAAAAACAGGGTCTGTTGGCGCATCTGGTGTGTTGTCGACAACAGTTAGTCCGAGACTCGGACCTATCAGAACCATCAGCATCACGAGAGAGATCATAAAAGACCCTATGCCTGCGCAGGCACTCATTCGTGTCAGTGAACTTCTACTTTGAGACTTTCTCTTCGATTTTGGCACATTAATCAACTCCAAAAAGAGAAGGGCTAGCCCAGAAGGGCTAGTTGACAATGTTGATTAGCATGTCCGTCTGCTGTGTCCATTGGACACTCGAGCTTGGAAGACCCGTATGGTCTTGCAACCATGCCACATCTACACCAAGAATCAGACTGAACACGATATCCACAGTCGCTCCCGCAACATTACTGAAATCCAGTAGCGCACTCACTTCACGAGATCCAGATGAAATTGGCTGACCATACTCATCCAAGTCGTAGGTCACATCCGAATCAGATAGGGCGATGAAATACTCTGTACGAGCGCCGTCATTATCGCTCGGATATGGATTGTTTGTCCATTCAACATCTTGATACTCGCTCCCGTTGAATGCGATAACTAACACCGCGCTACTCAGTAGGTCATCGAACCCTCCTATACCATCATAGATTGGGTTGTCCGATGTCATCCACCCGCTGTCCGCTTCAGTATTGCGGACAGTGAAGTAGAAGGTTTCTTGCTTGTCCGCGTCGGCGGTCTTGTTCCATGAGCCTCCATCTGCTATGCTAGTCCTTGATGCACCATACGTGATTTGTAAAGAGAATGTGCCCAAGTCATATGCCGACAGTGTGGATCTGTGTTTCGCTCCAGATATGACTAGCCCGTTGTATAACGGGACTTGTACATTCCGATACCAGAACGGCACCCAGCCGTCTGTTCCGTTCCCGATAAGAATATCATAGTATTCCATGCTAGTATATGAGAGGCTAGTTGTGAATATCCCTGATGAGGACGTTTCGCCTTCTTCAAGTGTTCCCGACTCTCCCCGTATCTGGACATGTACCCCAGAGGCGAGTCCTGAACCCCAGTTGTCCGGGACTGTGAATTCCCACGTCAATGTGGCCACTTGACCACCCGGCGTGGTCGTAGTAGTTGTGGTCGTTGTGTTGGTGTTCTGTCCACCTGTGCCTCCGGGCCAGTTAGGCAGTTGCCCGGTGGTCAAAAATATAATCCCAACGACGCCGGCTCCAACAATGATCATCACGACAAGAGCTAGTCCGATGATTTTTCCAGCAGGAACGTCCTGCCGGTGTACGACAGTTACTTTCTTTTGTTTTGGCATGTCGAATCAACTCCTTCCCACTAGACCCTTGAGAGGATCCACTTCCTGCACGCAGGAATGGCCCCGCTCGAGGCAGAGCTCATAGGAAGACTGTGTATCTCCGCCCCAAAACAGAGAGTGAGGGATTTTGGGGAATCCCTCGGACTGATGGCCTCAGTGTCCCGCACTTCGCTACGCTAAGCGAAAATCGAAGTGCTCAGACAGAAATTATTACTGCTTTTTCCGCATTTGAATGTGTTGTTTCCATTTATTTTTACCAACCCTCGAATTTCTTTCACGTGATGAAACGTTGACGTGGGGGTTCAGCTTCCTCGAGGAAAGGGATATTGCTGGCCGCCTGCTCGAGTTTGTGGTCAGTGTCAGTATCTGAGGGTTGGGAAATGTTCTTGTGCGATAATTAAGGTGTGACCGGATCCATGACAAGGCTATCGTGGTAGGAGGGGGGGAGTTTGTGTAATGAGGGCATGTTCCGCATCGCGAACGAAAGTGTCCGCGTTTTTACGAAAACTAGGCCCTGTCACAGAGATCCGGCCACTTGTTTCTATGCTCGGAACTAAGCCTTAAAGCCTTCGCTCTTTATATGACCTCATGCATGGGTCATAATACGAAAACTAGGCCTTGTTAGTTTCCGACCACATTAGTTTTTGAAGCGGATTCCCTCTTAAAGTTACCTCATTTTCAAAATGTCTTTGAATATCCGATGTTATTTATTTTATCAAATAACAGTTTCTGAAAACGTCATATGTAGACGAAGATGCAAACCTTATAACTCTCGGAGGTCACAAGCATATAGCATAAGGGAGGTAATCATTTGGAAATCCCTATTCTCTCAAACATGATTGAAGGACTTGGTGTCTTTTTCAAGACGAAGCGATACGTTGCCTACCTCATCGTCTTCGTCGTCACAGTTTTTCTATCGATATTCTTCTCGATCATCATAGCTGCTACAGCTGGTTCAAGTGTCGAGTTGGTGCTGACCACAACATTCGTCTACGCTGGTGCGACAGGTGCGATCTACTTTGGACTGGGCACGCTCTTTACGGGGTTAGGGCTGGATAACCTGTGGATAACAAGAAGAGGCCGTGGGAAGGTCACCGAACTCAAAGGCGCTGTATGGCTTGCACTCTCGTTTGCCATTGCAGTGGCGTTGGGCGTCGGACTTGGTTCAGCAGCCCTGTACATTTTTGCAGCATTTGGTTGGGTAGGCTGGATCGCATTTCAGGCATTCCTGTCCTCACGAACCAGCTTGCGGCTTACTTCCATAGTGGAACCAAAGAAGGGCGGATTTGCGATTGGGATTGGCAGTTTCATAATCCTGATAATCGGTCTTGGCATCATCGGGGCAGAGGCCCTAGCAGCGCTCGTATTGATTCCCAACGATATCCTTGGAGCTGGAACTGCGGTTACTGGTATCTTTTCGTCAGCAGTGACAAACATAACGAACCAGTATGAGCTTATTGTCATTGCTTATGCAATGATGGGTCTGTTCGCTCTGGTATCATTGTTCGCGTTCTTTAAATACGCACGAAAAGGAGCAGCACTTAACATCTCGCTGCTGGTCGTCTTCATCGGACTATATGCAGGTTACTTCCTTGTGAACATCATGCGAAGGACTGGAGCTCCACGCATTGAGGCTCAAGACCTCATATTGACCCTCTTCTTCCTCGCATATGCGCTGAGTGGCATTGGAACGACAATAACCAGCTCAGTGGAAGAGTCACGTTCCCGCCTTCGTGATTTCGGACCGCTCCTGACGTTCTTCTTAGCAAGCAGCTTCTTCTTCGTGGATTCAATCATTGCCCTGAGCGGGTCGAGTACAATCATAGCTGACTGGTTTGGAAGCTGGGTTGCAACCGAGTCCGCACAACTCGCGACTTGGGTGTTCAGGGACATTGCAAAGCTCATCGCATTCCCCATTGCTGCAACCATATCCATGCTCTACTATTTGAAGACCGAGCGACTTGAGCGAATTGTCGAGCATGCCCGGGAAGAGGGTGCTACATACAGCCCCGACGAGGTGGATGAAGAAATCGCAGAGGTGACACCAGATCCTGGCGAGTCGTGGGCAAGCGAGCAAGCCGAAGGAATCAAAGCAGGCAAGCAAGGACATAGTCTGTCTGCCCCCGATCCAAAACGCCTCTCCGTGGATTCAAGCAGGAGACTCGGTGCGCCTAAACGTCTGGGCGACGACGAGGATGAGGAATAGTATCAGAAAAAGAAGGGGTTCTCAAGAAACCCCGCTCTTGTCTTTTTTACTCGGTCTTGCTAAGTAGAACCAGTAGTAATCCTCGACCACTGTTGTACTAGTACCGCCATCAACTCCTAATACACTAACTGCTTGTTCTTCAGAATATACCATTACATATGTGTTCAAGTTCTGTGCAGCTGTAGTAAATATATCCTAAAGAACCATCGCGAGTATCGAGATTGCAATAAAAATGAAGGAGATTAATGCACAGTTCACGCATGCTCCTTCTTGGATCTGCTTCTTGTCGCGTTCGCTGAGTTTCTTGGAGTCTACGACCTCTTTCTCATCGCCTTTGTTCTTGTCAGTCAATAGGTGACCTCCTGATACCGAAAACGAACCCCCGATGTCTATTAAACCTAAGCACTGCCGGAACCAACGACTCCCGTCCAGACTCACAGGATGTACTCGAGCTCGATCTCGTCACGGATGGGAATCCCATACATACCTACCTGTGGGATAGTTGGTTTCAGTTTCCTAGAACGTTTAATCGCGTCCTTGTGTAGAGCGTAGAGGATGAACCCCTTGCGCTGGTAGAATCGCAAGGCATCCACATTGTCATTTGTAGTCACCAACCAGAGCCGTTTGATGTGTTTCTTGATTGCGAGTTGGATGCAGTAATCCACTAGTGCAGTGCCAATCCCAACACCCTCCATGAGACTATCGAGCGAAACGATTTCCAGAGCATTGTTCGTTGTGGAGTAGGTCAAGAGTACGACGCGCTCCGAGTCTACGAATGCCACAAGTCCAGAAACGTCAGATAGTCTGTGAATTTTGCCCCTTGAGATGACGGTGTCACCATTCCACCTTCGCTCCCACAATTCAACCGCCCAGTTCATGTCTTCTGCACCCATAGGGAGAACTCGAATCTCGGCCACCATTGCCTTCACATCGTGGTACTGTATTCTGTCAAAATGTGTATCATGCCTAAATCATATATGGTATTATGTACATCCCATGGTGAACACAATCCAATAGGTGGTAATGCCGATTTACAACTACTCTGAAATAATCATTCGTCGAGCACACCTCTCAGAAGTGGATGTCATCAAATCCATAGTCAAGGATGCCTATACGAAGGTCAAGAAGCAACTATCTCGCACGCCTGGAGCACTACAGGAAGGACTTGACAAGATCTCACGGCATATCCAGATGGGAACACAATATGTCGCACTTGTCGGTGACACAGTGGTCGGGTGTATGCGGGTTCAAATGAGGGGCAACACCGGTGTCATAAGCCGTGTTGCAGTATTGTCGCAATACAGAAAAAGGAAGATTGGTACACGCCTAGTGCAATACGGAGAGAATCTATTGGAACATATGGGTGCTGCTTATATCGAGATCGATGTCTACAATGCTATCGAGGAGCAGCAGAAATTCTATGAGAATCTTGGCTATGAGGTCATTGATAGGACTGTAAGAGAGGGAGAGGAGATTGTCGTGATGCAAAAGCACCTACTCGAAGAAGATGTGATTGAAGAAGACTGATGCTAGGGTATGACCTCACAGCCGTTGTTGAATTCGGGATAGTCGAAATCGGTAATATCGATCATTCCTGCCCTCAGAAGTTGTCCGATCTCAGGGAGTGCCTTCTTGAGTTCCTGTATCAGGAATTTCACGGTGGAACATACTTTCTCAAAGCCTTTATCGCCCCAAAGCCGTTCTTTGTTGGCAAATAGGCATCGTCCGCCGCATAGCCAGTACTCGTCACAGCTAGGACATGGCTCGTCGACGTGCATGACATCACGCAGTTCAGAGGGGCTCGTGTCGTGGATGTTCCCAACTATGGAGAAGTCCCAATCTGGGGAGATGGGGCAAATACCAATCGAGCCGTCAACATGAATCGCAAAAGTATCGATACCAGAACCACAGTGTAACGACGATGCCTCTCCGGTCAGCAGAGACCTCGTAAGCGGGATGAATGGTACAATGCCTTCTACAGTCCCGTTACGCATGGACTCGACCCAATCATGTACAAGACTTCGTATCCCTGGGTAATAGCTCGTTCTCAACCAACCGTCAAAATCATGCCAGTTCCCCTCTGCATCCCATATGACGTTCAGCTGCCAGTGTACGTGGTCAAAGTGAGGATTTCTAAGGTCTAGAAGATGACGTACATCACGGTAGATGTCACTTTCCTGCGATACTGCCATTCTTGCCACTACATCGCCACCATACCCAATCTCTCTCAGCCAACGTACGTTCTTAATTACCCTCGAATAGACTCCTTTAGAGCGATAATGGTCGGTGGTTTCCACGGGACCATCGATTGACACGAGGATCGAATGGAACCTTCTGACATACTCAGGTGGGATGCTGTCCAATCGTAGGGCATTTGTCTGCAACATGAATCGGACTTGGGGAAATCGATCCATTAGTTTTGTAATCATCCCAACTCGAAGAGTGGGCTCGCCTCCATACAACATCAGTTGCGGATCTGGATCGGTGGAAAGGAACTGTTCAAGGTCATCTAGGGAGTAGCTTATCTCAGTGTACAGACCAGCCTCCTCACCACCATGACAATACAGACAATTTAGGTTGCACCTTCGTGTCAGCACCACATGGTAATTCAATCGCGTTCCACCTTTACAACCTCCGGTGTGCTTCCCAGAATAAAGATTCGGTTATATCAAATGAAACCCGCTCGAACGCCAGTGTAGATGTGCAGATGTAACATCACAGAAGACTCCATTCAATAACAAATGGGTCTTGCAAAATCACCATCAAGTCAAATGTGTTTTTGACGGGTTGGAAATCCAATAAACATTTTCTAATTGTTATAGGTAAATTATTTAGCAAATTAATTACGTTTGTAATAGATTAAAGTTTGAATATACTAGTATCATATAGAATAGATTATAAACTATACTTAGTGAAGAGGATAGGTACTGCTTACAGACAAGCTAGACGGGTAAAATACCTGGGTGAACAATGATGGCATTCTTTGAGCTACTCGAACTATTTGAGGAGTTTGTCATTTCAGTGACTCTCATGTTCTTTGCTGCGGCAATATCGTTAGTGTTATTCAAAATCAAGCAGCGTATTACTCGGCAGGGAACCATCCAAAGAGAAACGACATACAATCCAAGTTTGATGGCCCGTGTTGTTTCGTGTTTCTCTGTAGCTTATCTGTAGGAACACAATCAGACGATGGAGTGCAAACTGTGGAGAACATACCCATTATCATTGGAATCGGTCTTGTGATGGCATTCATTGCCTCAAAGGTGTTCAAAAGAATAGGCATTCCCCAAGTTGTCGGGTTCATGATGGCTGGGATTCTTTTACGCTTATTTGGTGTCATTAGTAGTGAAGATGTGGACACCCTGAGCGTGATATTCTCATTAGCACTAGGATTGATTGGATACAACATAGGTCTCGAACTGAAGACAAGCGTTCTGGGAGGGAGAATTCGTAGGATCCTATTAATCGTGATCCTAGAGGCCACTGCTGCATTCTGGGTGGTCACGATCCTCGTCTTCATCGTGACGCAACAGATGTATGTTGCATTGATTTTGGGGGCCATCGCAAGCGCTACCGCGCCAGCAGCAACAGCGGATGTGATATGGGATCATGAATGCAAAGGGCCCGTCACTGAGTCACTCATGTTCGTGTTAGCAATGGATGACATCATCGCCGTTGTATTGACCAACGCAGCCATTGCATACGCTCTCTTTGTGCTGATGCCTGCGACCAACACGCTACTTACTGTGATTGTCAGCCCATTGATAATGACAGCAGGCTCGGTCATTGTAGGAAGTATCTTTGGTATCGTTTTTGCGATGTTTGTCAAACGTGAAGAGAAGAAAGGTGTCATTGTAGAGCTGGAACTTGCCCTAGTAGTTCTCTTGATTGGAATTGTAGATTATCTTGCTTTCAACGACATCCTTGCTGCTATCGCGTTCGGAGTGATTGTTGGCAATGGCGTACCAGAGGAGAAGCAGCAAGGCCCCCAGTTGCTAGAGGTGATCATGGCACCCATCGTCATGTTGTTCTTTGTTCTGGCCGGTGCAAAGACGGACCTGATGATATTCGTAGGCGATATCGGCTGGATAGTTATCCTTCTCACGGCGCTATACATCGGTGGAAGGACACTGGGCAAGGTACTAGGAGCTCGTGCTGGTGGGTCGATAACAGCATCCGAACCAACTGTGAAGAAGTACCTTGGGATATGCCTTCTAAGCCAAGCTGGCGTCGCTTTAGGGCTCAGTGTGATAATCGAAACCGAGTTTGTAGCACTGGGTGGCGAGGCTGCAATCTTTGGAACCATCATCTTGAGCGTCGTTGCTATCTCCACGATGATCTTAGAAGTCGTTGGCCCTATTGCAGCTAAATGGGCTCTGGCACATGCCGGAGAAGTCGGGAACGGGAAGCGAAACTGCATTGAGGAGGTTCCTAATGAGCTGGCAATCCAATATGAAGTGGCGGACAAATGACGACCGATGCTAATCTTGAATCGCAAATCCTTGAAAGTGCATAGGCAAGGACATCTGACCTTGCACCTTCAAATCGTCCGTAACTCATCGGCTTGCTTTGCAATCCGTTTCCAGACCATATCAAACAACTCGGAGTGACTATGTGTCCTGAACATTTCTTCCATCTGTTCGTCATAGCTCGGTATATTCTCTGAACGTTCAATGCCATCCACCTTATGTGGATAACCATTCAATCTCTCCGTCCTCGGCATCTATGACAAATACACTGTGACTCATACGAGTTTTAATTTCCAAAGTCTGTAGGTTTCATACCAGCCGAATAATGCACCTATCACACCGAGAGCAAAAGCTATGAGCCGGTCAAACGGACCGACCCAGAGAGTCATCGAGAGTATTACATAGACCACTGTGAAAACTGTGAAAAAGACAGCAAAGAATGCGTATCTAGGAAGCAAGACTCCACGATAACCGATGAAATTGCGAAGCACGCCGACCTTCACTATCCGCACAAGCTCGTAGTTGTTATCCGGCTGTTTTTCAACAAGTGCGAGATTGACAAGCTTGTTGAGATGGTGTGATGCCACGGAGGGGCTTGACATTCCCAGAGACCGTTGTACCTCTCTCACACCGACAGGTCTGCTTTCTTGGATCATGAACCAATAGACCCGCAGGGTGTTCCCCCTCAACTCGTGGTCAAAGATTTCTTCTCCATCTCTGTCAGTCATAAAATCCCACCTTACACATGTGAACAGGAGCATCTCATAATATCTTCGTTCCCAGAAAGGTCATGACTGTTCGAATACATGGACAAGGTGTTCTAGACGATGGAACCAAATACTACTGTGATAATCAGAGTACATTATGAGCATCACACAGATTGTAAGAGCGGTTGACGCAGAGACCAAACGCAAGATGATTGGTGGGGGCATTGCAGCAACGATCCTGGCGTCCACGATTGTGGTGATGCTAGGATTCATTGGCGGCAGCTTTTCTCCACGGTATCTGGCAACAGATGAAGAACTAGTCGGTGGTGTACTTATCACCATCAACAGCCCTGTGACTACCTCATTCGGAACCTACTCGCCCTATGGTAGCAATTTCGACCCGATTGCTCTGGAATATACTATTGCTCCAGATCTGAGTAACGTGGTAAACCGAGATGCATTCGTATATCTGAACGCTCATCAAAAGACGATGCTCGAAGAGAACGGGTTTGTGGTCATCCCGCAGGAGGAGTTTCATCAGATTTACGAGATCCTCGAGTCTAACAGGGAAAGTGGTATCCCGAACTTTATAACGAGCGATGCGGTTCTACACGCCTTTCATGTATGCTACGACCTTGCTCTTCGTGAAACAGAGGTCTATTCCTTCTGGGATCTGTTGGGGAATCTCACGTTCTCGATGCTTGAGGATTCCATTGCCACCTACGCGGATGCACCTGCCGGTGATTGGAAAGAGGCAGCTCGTAGGAATGTCGCATATTTCACGGTGGCTGCATTGCTCATTGACAATACCACATCCATCTATCCTGCCGTGGAAGATGATGTCCTTCGGGTCATGAATCTGATCAAAAGTGCATCAGAGATGACCAATGACTGGTTCATGGGCTACAATGAGGACTTCTCGCAGTATATCCCGCGCGGACATTATACACGTTCAGACATCCTCAGCAAGTATTTCCTTGTTATGATGTGGTATGGAAGGATCCAGTTCAGACTGTCCTCTGATGACGGTACACTGCCCACGCAGCAGGCAATCCTCCTCTCTCTCGACCTTTCCAACATCGTCAATCCCCTTGGCATATCGGGCTATGACGTGTGGGACGCAATCTATGAGCCCACAGCATTCTTTGTGGGCTCTTCTGACGACCTTACTCCTCCAGAGTATCTCCAGGTCATCGATGAGGTGTTCGGCACATCACCAAGTTGGATCACATTACAGGAAGATGCCCTCATACAGGAATTCATTCAGAGGGCTGCGGTGTTGAGAGACCCCGAGATACTAGGCTCACCCGTGGCTGACACTGAGATAAGTAACGTAACAAAGGGGTTGCGTCTGATGGGACAACGCTTCATCCCCGACAGTTATATCCTAGGAGAGCTGGTCTACGATAAGGTCGGGACTGCTCTTGAGCCAAGGCTGATGCCCTCCGGATTGGATGTCATGGCAGCTTTTGGGTCTGAGCGAGCATACACCCTACAAGAAGAGGAGCAGGCGTTCAAGAATTACGTTGAGCAGATGGGAAAGCTCATGAATTATATCACTAATATGGACGATACAGATTGGACGCAGAACCTGTACTACCTTTGGATGTACTCCTTATTGCCGCTCCTTTCGACTCCTGAAGAGGGATATCCAGCATTCATGAGGAACCAAGCGTGGATCGACAAGGAGCTGAACACTGCTCTTGCATCATGGACTGAACTTCGACATGATACTGTCCTCTATGCAAAACAATCATACACAGTTGGGGTTACCAGCGTGTCGCCCTCTGTCACGGGTTATGTAGAGCCGATTCCTGAGTTGTACTCGCGCTTGATATCTCTAAGCGATATGATGTTGGATGGGATGACCTCTAGGTCTCTTCTTGCTCAAGAATCCAAGGCGAGATTGGTCAAGTTACGAGAGTTCCTAGTTGGTCTTTATTCGATATCGGTGAAGCAGCTCACGAACCAACCTCTCAACGCGACTGACATGCAGATCATCGAGGGCGCCAGCCTAACTCTACAGAATGTGTCATCGTACCCATCTGATGATGACCTCACATCCGATGCAGACAAGTTCATGTCGCTTGTTGTAGAAGTACACACGGATCCAAACAACAATGAGGTGCTGGAGGAGGCTGTTGGCAACCCGTTCATTATTCTCGTCATAGTTCCTATAGACGGTCAGCTGTATATTGCACGTGGAGGCACCTTCTCATACTACGAGTTCACTCGTAGCATCGATGGACGGCTTACAGATGAGGAATGGCAGAGTATGTTGGAGTCTGGATCCGAGCCCGACCTGCCTGAGTGGACGGCAAGTTTCATCGCATCAGCAAGTGTACAAGAGTCATATCTTCTGGCCACATGGAAGGACGAGGAGTGAAAGGAGTCTGCTGCCTGTGGACTGCTTATTTCCTGGCAGCACTCCGATCCATCTGAGATGTCACTAGAAGGCTAGCTGCAATGCCCGATCAAGATCTTCGATGAGGTCATCCACATCCTCGATGCCGACTGAGAGTCTTACAAGACTGTCGCTTATGCCAAGGAATTCCCTCTCCGATAGGGGAATACTGGCATGAGTCATGGTTGCAGGATGTTCTACAAGGGATTCGACTCCACCTAGGCTCTCGGCCAAGAAGAAGAACTGTAGCTCTTCTAGGAACCTTCTTGCATTCTTGATGTCGCCTGCAAGCTCTATCGATAGCATACCTCCAAACCCTGTCATCTGCTTTCTTGCCAGCTCGTATTGGGGATGGCTACGCAGACCAGGGTAGTGTACGTTGAGGATAGAAGGGTGTTCCTCTAAGAATGTCGCTATCCGCAGGGCGTTGCGTTCATGTTCCCGCATCCTGATTGCGAGGGTCTTAGAGCCCCGCAAGACCAGATAACAGTCAAAGGGGGAAGGTACAGCTCCCACTGCGTTCTGGTTGAATTTTATTCTCTCATGGATATCATCATCAGAAACTATCACAGCCCCACCGACAACATCGCTGTGTCCCCCGAGATACTTAGTGGTACTGTGTACGACGATATCTGCTCCGAGATTCATTGGTGACTGGAAGATGGGGCTCATGAATGTGTTATCGACCACTGTAAGGACATCCTCTTCTTTTGCAATCTTTGCGATTGCTTCGATATCACAGAGCCGCATCATCGGATTGGTCGGGGTTTCCAGCCATATCAGCTTTGTATTCTTCTCCATGGCATCCTTGACATTCTGAGGGTTTCTGGCATCAACATACGAAAAGCTCACACCGAAATACGTGAGAACCTGGTTGAAGAGCCTGCGTGTGCCTCCGTACAGGTCATCAAAGGCCACCACATGATCACCTTGCTGTAGCAAGGATAATAGAAGGGTAGTTTCTGCAGCCATCCCTGAAGCGAACGCCAATGCATATCGTGCATTCTCAAGCGAAGCAAGTCGTTTCTCAAGTGCATGTCTCGTGACGTTGCCTGTGCGAGAGTATTCGTATCCAGCGGTTGGCACGTCTAGTTTCTTCCGAGCGTATGTGGTTGAGAGGTGGATTGGGACTACCACATCACCATATCCGCCTTCTTTCAGGTTGGGCTCCTCACCCACGTGAATGACCTTGGTTCCTATCCTCATCCTTACTCACCAGACTCGCTATCGGTGAGAAACCCTTGTGAGGCCATCCACTCGTTATCGAAAATCTTGCTCAGGTAATTTCGTCCCGTGTCAGGCAGCAGGACTACCACTATCTTGTCCTTGTCCAAGTTCTTGACGACCTTCTTGGTAGCGAACACGGCTGCACCAGATGACCCTCCTGCAAGGATACCTTCCTTCTGAACCAATTCCCTTGTTGTGACCAAGGCGTCTCGATCACTTACTGTGATGACCTCATCGACGACACTCAAATCCAAAGTGTCTGGCATAAAGTCCTCGCCAATACCCTCGACCAGATAGGTATGGATCTCCCATTCGGTTCCTTCGAACTCATGATGGTACATCGAGCCTTCAGGGTCGACCCCGACTATGCGTATCTTTGGGTTCATCTCTTTGAGGTATCTGCCGATGCCGGTAATGGTTCCGCCAGTACCTATACCTGCAACGAACACATCCACCTTGCCATCGGTCTGTTTCCATATTTCCGGCCCTGTAGTCTTGTAGTGTATCTCAGGATTGGCTGAGTTGAAGTACTGGTTGGGCATGAACGCGCCCGGTGTTTCCTTAACGATGCGCTCTGCGACCTTCAGGTAGCTTGTGGGGTCATCGGGTTCGACATCTGTGGGAGTAACTCGCACTTCCGCACCGAGAGCCCTCAAGAGATTGATTTTCTCCATGCTCATCTTGTCTGGAATTGTGACAACCATCTTGTACCCCTTGACGATGGCTGCCAATGCCAACCCAGTCCCTGTGTTCCCGGATGTCGGCTCCACAATAGTGGCACCAGGCTTGATGAGGTTCTGGTCCTCGGCAGCTTCCAGCATTGCGATTCCAATCCTATCTTTGATGCTTCCTCCGGGGTTGAAAGACTCCAGTTTCGCCAGAACTGTAGCGTCAACACCAGAAAAGAAACGGTTCAATCGCACCATTGGTGTGTTACCGATTGTTTCAAGGATATTCTGTTTAACGTCCATAATTCGATTTCACCTGCATTTCTACTGGCAAAAGGAAACTCATCATCCGTTTTATCAGGCAATCTGAAGCCATTTGCCAATATGACTACTCAGCACATGTTGTTTAAGACTAAAAGGATAGTTGCAAATATTGCTACTATTTGAAACCACGTTGCAGCGTTTCAATCACCCGAAACAAATACTATCATCTGCCAAAGAAAGGCGATATGATGAAGGATTCTTGCACGATTTCACAATCCTTATGTTCAACTGCTTGACTCGAAGGGCTGGAGACCTGACCATGAGAAAGACCATAGTTGGCTTTGCGATGTTAGTGATGCTAGTTTTTATGCCTCTGACACCTACCGGTTCTGAGATTAGTCCTATGACAGTCATACAAGAACCTGTGTTATCTGGTGAAGGATTGTTGCAGCAAGTGCCATATGTCTGGCAAGAGATCAATGGATTCTGTGGATGGGCTGCTGCGTCCATCGCTCTTCAACACATCGGTGTGGATTTGAGTCTGCATGATATCTTTGCAGTGTCAACGATTGGATTCTCTTATGCATACATTCACTACAACGATACGATTCTGACTTATCCGGGAGCTATCTACACTCAAGCGGAGCCCCTTGATTTTCTAGCAGACTTGTATGGAGTGAACTACACTATCTTCCTCTCAGAGGATTTGACAGGTGCCACCCAGTATGAGCAATACTGGGAATCCCAAGGAATCAATGTTGGATTGCTAGGTAGTGAAGCGGAGGCATTCAATCTGATGCGCCAGAGCATAGATGCTGGATATCCGCTAATCGTCAGCGTAGACCCAGTTTGGCTCCCTGCATCAGATTATGACATTCTAAGAGAAGATGATGCATCAGGTGGAGCACATGGTGTTGTTATCGTTGGCTACAATGACACTCGTGGGACTGCTACGATCATGGATCCAGGTGTAGGGTCGTTTGGTGACCAGTTCGGGTTCCCTGATGACGGGCGTGGGAACTATACAGAGATTACGTACACTGCACTCAACAATGCATGGTCTAATCGATATTATATCAGCAACCTCTTGAAGCCCGTTGGCGAGAAGGTTTCCGACTACTCCGACCGGTTGGGTACCATGGTAAGGGACAAGCTGCTCGGTGTCGGTTCGGTCTATGCCCCTGGTAGCTCCAGCGCATATCTCTGGAGATATGGTGAACAGGGTTTCAGGCTGATGAGTGAGGACCTCGCAGTCAGTGGGCTGACAGAGTACCTTTCCATCTTCGATGGTATCGATAATGAGCGATTGTTCAAGTCATCAGTTCTCTTGTTCATCGGTCTGGGTATCGAATCTGCCCTTACAATCCAGTACCTTTCATATCGAAAGGCTGTGAAGGTGTTGCCTTCGCTCATGCCAGATGTAGACCTGACTGACTTTGTGAGCGCGGCTGAATCAGCGCTTCCACACATGGAGGCCCTATCATCGAATGTTTCGCTGATATATCCGGGTGAGTTGAACCGACTTGAAGGCATCATTTCCAAGACATTCTATAATATGAGTCAGGAATACAATCGGACGGGTGACATGGCGGGAACATTGCAGCAATATTCATCTGAGCTTGATACGATTTCCGCCCATCTGATGGGTGTTGCAGATGGCTGGCTGGCGGCTGGGAATGCCCTCGCTCAAATCTGGCCAAATGACCCATTGATAGTCTATGGTCCCGCCATTGTCTTAGGACTTGCTGTCGTAGGAGTGACTGTTATCTTCGCGGTTATCAAAATCCGCTCCAAGCCATCACAATAAGGCTACTTGGAGCGTCTTTTCCGCAGTAAGATCCCGACGATGGCGACTAGTCCCACACCGGATGATGCAATCAAGACTGGGTCAATGGCAAAGCTCTCGTCAACTGGTTCCTCGACATTAGGATAAGTCCCATTTGCCAGCTTAGCACTATTTCCCCAGATGTCCGTGGCATGTATTTCCCAGTAAACAGAGTTCGCCGTAACCCTTGCAGGAATAGTCCCTTGGTAGCCTGACGCGTCCTCTACCATCACGGTGGAATCTGTGAAATTGATAGTACCAACCCGATATGTATAGGAGAGAGTCACATTAGCAATCCTGCTTCGGTCATCGACGAACACACGGAATACAGCACTCTCAGATGGGATTGGGTCTTCGGGAGTAATAGTCAGTGACCGAAGGGTCGGCGGGTTCACGTCAATCTCGGGATAGTAGTCGGCATTCGCCTGCAAGATTAATTCGGTTCCAGAAGTGAACGATGCGAACACGAATGGCCCTGAACCTACTACCTCCGCAACAGAGGGGTTCCATGATGACGCGTCCTTTCCGGTCCAGATGTGCTCGGGAAGGATTGGGAGAACACCGATCTTCCGATACAGGAACATATCGCGGATTGAATACTCCACACCGGCAAGGTATATTCCTGTGACCTTTACTTCATCAAGGTTAGAGGAATATACTGTCAGTGAGTTGTTCTTGTAATAATCGAAAGTGAACCGATAATCCTGCGCATCCATCCCTATGCCATCAGTCCAATTCGCGTAGGGGTCACAATAGTAGTTCGCACGGGACTCGTTGTTGGTCAGATCGGGGACGACACCAAGGAATTCCATTTCCCACGAAGTGGCATGGCGCGGAACAGCCTTCCCATCGGGAGCAGTAGCAATAGGTGAGTCGTACACCAGCAGGTAGGGGTTGAAGTAGTATCGTTCTACCCAGTCAGGGCCAATCACTTTACCGCCGAAGAAGGGATTCAGAGAATTGAAGAAATCATCAAAGTAGCTGGGGAGAACTGCTACCACCAGTTCTGATGTTGAACCAGCGGGCGTGACCAACGCGGGAGTCCAAGGCCCGAACGCGCCTGCGTAAGTGTCGTTTGGCCAGTTCACGAAATTGACTTCTGAGTACACAGAAAGCCATCGGTACGAGAACAGGGGTACGACTGGGCTGATATCATGGATTAGCATCATAGCCTGATAGCCTTTTGATTCGGCGGTTTCCATGTAGATTGCATCCTTGTACTCGTCAGCCAACTGGTTGAGCTGTGCGTGGTTGATGTTTGCGATGTTGTCGCCAAAAACAAAACGATTAGCTGTGGCGAAAGTGGTCGCTACCCATTCATATCCGTACTGATCCAGTTCTTGCTGGTACAGGGCAATGGCGTAAGTCGAATTGTGGTTAGCAATCTGGTATTGTAGATTCGTGAAATTCATAGGCACCAGTGTGTTGTTGATGCCCACATCGAACAACCCCTCCGATATGATGGTAGCTGTTTCATTTAATCCGTTTATGTCATAGGGATACCATATCGGGAATATCACCTCATCCCCGTTAGGAGCTTCCACCACAGAATCATCATCCACATCAAGCATTCCTGCAAGAGCAAGCTCATCTTGTGCCTGAAGGATCTCGGCGTCATAGTATTGTCCGCCAAGTGTGTCCTCGACAGAGTACTCGTTGAACAGCGGTAGGACGAAATCAAGCTTGTCCACAGTCCCGTTCATTGCATCCTCTGCGATGGCAGTCTTGTTAATGGCAAACGCGATGGCCTTACGAAGGTGCTCGTTCTCTAATGGATAGAACTGTGTATTCATTGTCACCATGAAAGCGAGATTGTCGTATGCCCATTGTGCCTTTGCGTTAGGATACCCCGATAGCAACTCGTAATCCGATGCGTTCAGCCTTTGACCGAATACGTCTGCTTGCCCGTTCTCAATTGCGGTCAATGCAGCGTCCAGCGTCGCGTATTCGGTGATGCGTATACTTTCCACTGCTCCTCCATGATAGACCTGAAACTGATCTACTTGCGCCAGTGCTGTTTCACCTGTAGGAGGGAAATAGGATGATGCTATTTGCACTGGTAACTGCAACGATAGTGATAGCAAGAATGTACAAAGAGTCAACAACGAAAGCAGGGTTCTTTTCTGACGCATCTTCATAGGTTCCATGTTCTCCGAGTATGTTGAATCCTACGTTACGCACCGCCTTCGGACAACAAAATAAGGCTATGGGAAAGCGCTATGGACTGGTCAAAATATCAATCATCTGCTTTATCTCTGTGGTCGGTAACTTGCAGTTCTTCTCAATGCAGACATAAGCTGTCGCACTGTTGCGAATCGGCTCATGGAACCGTGTGTAGGGCGCGAGTCGTGAAAGGACGCTTCTTTGCTCATCGGTTCCTCGCAACATGACGGTGGTATTGGGAAAGAACTCTGTGGACAGATACCTGAGCATCTTCGTAGTAGAGGTTTCGTCAGGCAGTCCTGCGATTATGACCTCACTTGTTGGTTCTATTGCAAAATCAAGGCCGACGAGCATCATGCTAAAACCTGTGGGTGCTCTTCGAATCATTGTTGAGAAACGCTCTGTGACCTTCATTGCCCGCTCTTCAAGGTCAACCCTTCCCAGCATCCGTCCCATCCGGATGAGATTGTACATGGCGACAGAGTTCCCTGAAGGGATTGCCCCATCGTAGGCATCAATCTGTCTTGTGAGTATTTTCTCGCTATGGATTCCCGAAAAGTAGAAACCACCTTCCGTCGTATCCCAGAACTCGGAGATCATGACCTCAGAATAATGCAATGCTTGCTGTAAATACTGAACTTCGAATGTGGCCTGGTACATCTCAAACAACGCCCAAGACATGAAGGCATAATCGTCGAGGAAGGCTGGAACCGAAGCTTTCAGGTTCCTGTAGCTGTGAAGCAACATACCGGTTTCATCATGCATCGTTGTTCGTATGAACTCGAGTGCAGCGCTGGCAAGACCAAGGATCTCGCGGTCATCAAAAACCCGTGCAGCCTTTGCGAGAGCAACTACCATAAGCGCATTCCAATCAGTAAGGATCTTGTCGTCCAGATGTGGGCGTACTCGTTTTCCTCTTGCATTCAGAAGCTTCTCTCTTGCGGACTCTATTCTTTTCCGCAGGCTGTCTTCATTGATATTCAGTGCCTCTGCGATGTCAGAGAGCGTCCTCTCAAGATATGGGATGTTGTTTCCACTGCGAAGACCCGTTGCTTCTTCCAGATAATTGCCACCTTCTTGGATGTTGAACGTTTCAATGAAAGCATCCGCTTCGTTCTTGTCGAGAATCTCTCGTAGCTCATCTTGGGTCCATACGTAGAACTTGCCTTCTTCGCCTTCGCTATCGGCATCCTCAGCCGAATAGAAGCCTCCTTCTGGGCTCAGGAGTTCTCTTCTGAGGTAGGTTATGATTTCATAGACTATATCCCTGTACATGGGTTCCTTCGAAACCTGATATGCCTCTGTGTAAACCATTATGTGCATTGCTTGGTCATAGAGCATCTTCTCAAAATGGGGAAGCATCCAGTAAGCATCAGTCGAGTATCTGTGAAAGCCAAACCCGACCTGATCATAGATTCCTCCTTTCCTCATCATGTCCAACGTTCTTCTAACCATGTGAAGAGACCTCTCAGCCCCGGTTCGCTTCCAATGCCGTAAAAGGAACATCAAGTTATGAGGTGAGGGAAACTTGGGCGCCGAGCCGAACCCACCTCTTTTGTCATCAAAGCGTTTCTCAAAAGCTGAGAAAGCCTCGTCCAGAATAGAGATATCCAAGCCTGAGCCATCCACACTTACGGATGTCTTGAGCGCATCGAGTACCCTATCTGTTACTTGGGAGATATTGGATTGGTCATTTTCCCACAGGTGGGATATCCGTGGGATCATCTCCAAAAGGCCAGGCTTCCCATATCTGCTAGTCTTGGGGATATAGGTATCTGCATAGAATGGCTTCTTTTCAGGGGTCATAATAATTGTCAGAGGCCATCCACCACGACCGGTCATCATATGGGCAACCTGCATGTATGTCTTGTCAATATCGGGACGCTCTTCTCTATCCACTTTGATATTGATGAATGCCTCATTCATTACCTGAGCAACCTCATCATCCTCGAACGACTCATGTGCCATGACATGGCACCAGTGGCATGTCGAATACCCGATCGATAGGAAAATCGGCTTGTCTTCCGCTTTTGCCTTCTCGAATGCCTCTTCGCCCCAAGGGTACCAATCCACAGGATTATGTGCATGTTGTAACAAGTAGGGACTTCTTTCGTGTATCAGCCTATTAGGACTTCTCTTAATTCTATCTTGCAAAATAAATGCCCAATTATTCGCTATCGTTAATTCTAATAAACCTGTGGAAGCAACAGATCACGGACAGTGCGATGCATGAGATTTCGCTAGACTCTTCACCTAGCACTGCAAAGACTATATGCTGACAAACCGGTCATTCTCGATTGCAACACGTTTCTGGACGACAAGCGAGTTCACATGATGCTCAATCATCCATTTCTCGAACTGAAGGAATACAAGGTTCGATAGGGAGCGATAGATGATGGGAGTCATGGCAATCTCGTCAATCGTTCCAGCCCCCCCAGAAATCGCCATCAACACGAAATCATCTCGAATGTCGAATTGCAAATCATATGACTGGAGCGCACTACGATAGTCTTTCACGAGTGGTTGTTTGAGATGCCCACTGATAAGTCCCTTGACTTCCTTCTCCCTCAGCATCTGAATTGATTCCCTAAATAGAGGGATTGACGAATTAGGATGGCCGTAGAACGGACCAAAGCTGGTACAGTCGATGTCAGCTCCGAAGACATAACCGAGGGTTGGGAACTCAATACACATGTGATCAGGCAAGTGGCCGGGTGTGTACAACGTCCTCACAGTCATACCACCAAGATCGAGCGTTTCGTGATTCCCTACGACGATATCGACATGTGCATCATCCAAGGCGCCGTACATCTTCTCATTGACAAGCTGTTCCCAGAAAGGACGTACCTTATGTTCAGGATGAAACCCTAAGAGCCTCTTCATCTCCTCTTTGTCATCAAAGCAGGGAGCGGTTATCTCGTTGGCAATGACCTTTGCCTTTGCTAGTCGCTGAATGCGAGAAGCAAGTGTGATGTGGTCTGGATGGATGTGCGAAAGGACGACATTGTCAATCTCATGGATATCAATCGAGTGCGACTTGAGGAACTGACGTAAATTCTCTAGTGCGCATCCTGGGTCTATGACAGTGACCTCGTTCGAGAGAAGAACTAGCGTATTGCAGTAAGGGAATTCACCGCCTACAACCACATGAAGTCCATCACCGAGGTTCATGCTTTCCATTTGCGGTCAACTCTTAAAAGAAGTGACAATTGGGAAGATGGGATGCCTATGACAGGCATCCATTCTTCCAGTGGTTCTAATCGGATTTGCCTTTGTTACTGGAGGGTTCGTACTTTGACCTCAGCAGCACTTCTAAGGGCTTGTCTCCAAGTTCTGAAGCTGCTCCATAGGACAGGAATCATGCCGGAAAGCAGTAGCATGAGGAGTAACAATGTGTTTACCACAGGCACAGTGCTTGAGAGCGAACCACCTTCTGCAAGAATATCCCAGCCAATACCAAGAAGCAACATGAGAGTTGTTGGTATGGTCATAAAAGTCAAGACCGCAAATGTTGCGAAAGCTCGGCCTGCTGAGGCTTGGATGTATCTGGCGAAGACGCCAAGATAGCGGTGCTTTTGCCATCGTGAGCCCTCCTGCACAGTCCACATGATAAAGAAGAGCACAATAACAAGCGCGAAAGGCACCATGAATACTATTACCCAGAATGGCATAATCGATTGCTCCTATTGCAATATGACTCGACCTCGATGGGTTCGACCTATAAAACTTACCGTTGCTAGCCGAAAGTAAAAACTTGTCATCAGGTATTGTAGTCAGAACCGGAATTATGGTAAGTCGTCTTGGGGTGTCACCTTCTACCTTGAGGAGGTGGGAGCGCAAAGGGGCATATACCACGTAATACGACAATAATGCAGTACAGATCCTGCGGACAATCTGTGGACCGTCACACCTATGCAGTCATGACCTATGCTAACCGAGTCCTGTCCGCATACCAGGGCTCACTCCAGGCTTCTCCTTGCGGAGGTGACAAGTCTGGACAAGTTCAATAACAAGTTCAATAGTATGCGTATCTCAGGAGCGGAGTTCTTTGTCGTTCCTGATGAGATCATCCTTGCAACAGATAGCAATAACGAAGCGAAACACAATATCAGCACTATCCAAGAGAGTATGCTTGCACTGTTGGAAACCATTCCGCGAAGAAGATATGCAGAGTGTTGTAAGGAGTTACCAGTGAGCGCATCGAGTCGTTGTTTGACATCTACCGCAGTCGTGGGATGGTTCTCAACAGCTCAACATAAAATATCGAAGCATGTTATATAAAATCCTCATTTTAATATCGGCTTTATTCGTTACATCTATATTTGCCCAACGCACATCAAAAGGCGGTGAATAGTAATATGGGCAATCCGCTTCTAAGCAAGAAAGCCTTTCTCTATTTTGGGGGCGCATTCATCCTTCTTCTCGGTGGTGCCATTGTGATCATGGCACCCTATCACCACACCGGATTCATCGCTCTACCTGGCGATTCTGCAAACTTCGAGATTTGGGACAAACAGGGATTCTATCCTAGGTTACGTGTTTCAGTGATGGCGAATCCGGAAGATGGTAATAACACAGTCTACGTCACCATCAGGATCTCAAATAGCTCTATTCTGGACGAAGATGTCATCTTAAACATAACCATGACAATTGCCGATAAGCCAGCACCCAATGCGTTATACGAGAAGAGAGTATGGGTCGATCTTGAGCCTGGCATATACCTCATCTATATCCAATCGATAGTGGGTGCGAAGGACATCGATATAGCATTGTCTCAGGCCAGCGATTCACGAGTGTTTGTTGTCACTGGAGGCATCATGAACTTTATCGGTCTGGCCATGGGAGGCATTGGTTATTGTCTGAAAGGTTCTGTGATACCTACAGGTGACGAAGCAATCATTGAATGGGGCTATGAGGAGCACGACCAGCAAAACTAGGATAACAAATTAATATACATAGTAATCATTGGATAATTAAGTGTACATAATAATGCATATATACAGTTGAGAGGTCATCATACCTGATTAGCATGTCATTTCCTATTAGGAATCGTCTAGGAATCCAAAAGGTACTGCAAGATGTTCTTCAGGAGTTAGCCACGGGAGTACCCTTGACGATAGCTGAGTTGTCCCGGAAGGTGAAAGCGGACAGACGAACAATCTCCAAGGTATTGGATATAATTGACCAAATCCAGAAGACCTTGGAAACGGTGAAACTGATCGAAATAAAACATGGCAATAGTCGGGTATTCCGATTCGTCGAGGAGAATGCCAAGAAAGCCATTTCAAAGGCTAAGAAACGAGGGTAGTACATCATGTCACTACGAACTGGGCTTTTCTTGACAGTGGTATTCATGACTCTGGGATTTCTTACAACTAGTACCCTCTGGCAGTGGTATGAATGGATAGTCGCGATACAGGTACTTTCGATTCTGGTAATAGGCACTTTCGGTGAGCACTTCGTTTCAAGTCAGGGCTACTATCGCTATACTGAAATTAACGGATTTTTCATTGGGAAAGTAGCTACGTGGATTCCGTTCATGTGGCTAGTAGTGATTCAGTCCTTGTTCATCATTGGTATCTGGCTAAGGCTTGATGGTATCTCTGCAAGTCTGTTCGCCGGTACGATGGGTGCATTGATGGACTTTGGAATCATCGAACCTATCTGCTCACGAAAAATACGATTGTGGGTCTGGGAACCTGTCGCGAGAGGGTACTTCAGTTTTGTTCCGGCTCGGCTGAATCGTTTCGCAGCGCCAACGGGTAATTATATTGTATGGTACATCTTTCCAACGCTGATGGGGCTGTTTCTCGTGCTCTCAAGCATGCTATTCTGAATATGAAGTAAGTGATACATGGAGATTGATGTGGGTTGTACACAACCTCTTGAATAAAGCCGAGCAAATTGATTCGAACCGAAATGACACAGGAAAGGATGAACTGGCTCCTGAAGGACAAGCTCGTCACGGATTTCAGGGGGTTCCCAATCGGACGCGTGAAAAAGGTGTGGGTTGACTCGGCGAAAGGGCCCATGGTCGTCGTGGAACGGGATGGAGAACAATGCAGCAGCACAACATGGGAAGCCATCCCAATACGTGCGATTGATAGTGTGAGCGAGGCTATCCGACTGAAGCCTCCTACCTATGCAGAGTAACACCAGTAGTTCAAGGAGGACGACTCTTGAAACGAACGTGCGACTCGCCGCCTCTATCTCAACAGGAAAAAGCACTCTCTCTTACACAATCGGATCCTAGTATTGAGATACAGGTCTACACGAACTCCAATGACAGCTGCTCGAAATACGTTATGATTCATGTAGAAAGCCTCCTAAAAGACATAGAACCATTGTTCTCACGGAATGACTTCAGAATCGTAGAGATTCCGTCTGACAAGAACCAAGACCTCTTGGAAAGGATGCGAATATGTGCCCTTCCAACCATTATGGTGGGAAAGCAGCAGATTGTTGGCATCCCCTCTGCTCGAACACTCAGTAAAGTCATAGAAAGAGCGTCTAGCTGAAGCCCACTCCCAGTATGAAGTAGGCATTCTCCTTGGTAATGGTTCTCTGTTGTTCATAGTTGAGATCGATCATGTTTAGTGATGCCTGTAGATGACCATACTCGGTATGATGCCCCGAACCAAAGACAAGTTTTCTTATCCTAGCATCTTGAGCAAGAGCATCCAGATAGACTCGCATCGGCGACTCGGCCAACTTGATGAGGTTGTAAGATGTTTCAAGCCAGACGTTCTGACGCTTAAGCAGGGGTATCGCATTCGGGAAAGAGAACAGTCCACCCATGTGCAGGATAACGAACCTTCCCTCCGGATGGATCAACGATGACCTATCAACAAAGCCCAGATTTTCTCCTCTGAGTTCCCTGCTTCGGAAATAGACTGCGATATCTTGATTCACGGCTTCTTTCACCAATGCATCGACGGCAGGGTCTAGGGGATGATAGAGCTTCTCGTCAAAGACCAGCGCCACACACCCTGAATCTACATACTCGTTCAGTAAGAAACGTGCCTCATCAATAGGACGCGGGAAAAGTGTACATGCAAAGAAGAGACGGTCTGGATAGATATCTGAGGCCTTCATGTATAATTTAGTGCCATCGACAGGATCCGAGGGACAGAGGATTGCCTTCTGTATGCCAAAGGTGTCCATCCTAGCAACAAGTAGATCCACCTGTTCATGGACGTTCGAGTCATTCACTTCGTGAACGGACATTCTGTCATTGCCCAACTGGGTGTGAATGTCTGTCGTCAAGGAATCCACCTATCATACGACACACTGGATGCTTTTCTTTGTTTGCTGTGGAGATAACAACATCTCTATATGGGATTGATAGGAGGCTCACTTGATTGAAGTGCCAGCAAATAAGGTGAGGAGAACTCTTCTCGGATCATTAAAGGATATCGTACGGGATATCAATCGGGATCAATTCATGATCATGGAATACCTCGGACCTATCGTGGATGGTAGCCGAGCAGCTCTCAGCTTGAGCATTGAAAAAGCAAAAGAGCTGCACAAGTTGTCAGATGCCGAGTTCGAGGATTATATGGATCGGACTGAGCAGTCATTCCTCAATCTCACAATCTGCTTCCGTGCTGAGGACATGGATCAGGCCCATTCGCTGGTCTTCGATTCTGGTGAGGCTTATGTTTTCGAGGATTGTACCGAACCGGACGTCGTCATCCTTGGCGACTCACGTATGTTGATGAGCCTCCTCGATGCAGATAGTAATGTTTCGCCAGTCGATGAGCTTGGAACAAGCTATCGTGTTGTTGGCAAAGACTCCTCGGACGTCATCGAGGCGCTGGGTCTTCTTTGCTTCACACCTTTGCTTCGAATCGCACGGTCGGGGGTTGACCCCTCATCCCTGCTCTCTGAGGATGCAGACTCGATCATTCTTGCAGCTGCATCGGATTTACTGGCAAGTATCGTGCGACGGTGGATCGACCTTCAGACTGCAACGCACTCAGAATAGGCCGTGATAGGGGAAGATGGTTTCCTTGACCCGACGTATCGTGCGTTCAAGGTCGAGTTTCACAACGGATCGTGGATAATATTGCTGGACTACCTCAGCGTCATCCCGCATACCTTCTGGGAACCGAGTGTAGCCAAGCTCTACGCACGTATCCGTGAATTCCTCTGGATACTGCTGAGGTATTTTCTCATCAAGCATGATGGCAAGGAACAGCGTCCATAGCCTCGCCACGTTCACAGGGTGATAACCTCCACCCCCAACAGCAAGCCATCCGATATCACATATGTCAGAGGAAAGGTCTCTGAACCGTTTTACGGCGACCTCGAATCCATGTGTGGAATATGCCAGCTGGGCAAGCGGATCGAGAAAGTGCCCATCGACCCCTAACTGTGTGACCAACAGGTCAGGGTTGAAGGTTTCCATGAGGGGCACGATGACCTCATCAAGAGCTGTAATCAGCTCCTCAGAGGATGCACCTGCCGTGACTGGAATGTTGACTGAATACCCAATACCGTCCCCGCCTCCAGCCTCATACACAAAGCCGGTGCCCGGAAAGAAGTTATGCCCATTTTGATGGATAGAAACTGTGAGTACATCCTTTGAGCGGTAGAATGCGTTCTGGACGCCATCACCATGATGGGCGTCTATGTCGACATACATGACCTTGCAGGGTCGTTTTCTCTGAAGGCGCATAATGGCAAGAACCACATCGTTGAATATGCAGAACCCTGATGCTTCTGTCCGCTGGGCATGATGGAGACCACCAGAAATGACAAAGGCATTCGATGCCCCTTTGATGATTTCCTGCATCCCATCCAATGTGGCACCAACGTAGCGCACCGCAGCCTCGTATATGTTCGGGAATACAGGGTTATCAGGCGTCCCGAGACCATGTCTGTAATCCACACAGGACTCATCCCCGCATTTGATGACTGCATCAATAAAATCAGGCGAGTGAAATAGCTCCAGATCATCACGTGTCGCAAGGGTGGGCTCAATCAATTGCACCTTGTCCAGTAGTCCAAGCTCTTGCGAGAGCTGATAGGTCAGCATCAGTCGGT
>JAJRZD010000016.1 GCA_024275415.1 archaeon | reverse complement strand
TATCGCTTCGTATCTTGGGCAATACATCAGCGAACTGGGTCTTCTCGTAGGTCGTTATCGGAACAATATCGTACTGGATTTGACATACTAGGAGATATACATTGAAGGATTAAGCCTGAAAAATCAATTCAATTGATACCTGTCCCTCATAGGCTTGTATGCATTCTTGAACTTGTCATCGCCGTAACGAGAAGGTTGGAGTGAGTACTGATATGTGGGCATGATACGATTCGCATAGGTCATAGCTGCAGTGCGACTCCAGTTCAATATCGTTACCTCAAATTGGGGCCCGAGTCGACACTACACAATATGTGGGAGCTGTGTAGAATTGACTGCTTTCTCGGATATCAAACCGTTTAATCATTCGATTCTGATACGCGATGTCTTATTTTGAGAACTAAATCATTGGATTCTGGTTTCTATAGTTGGAGTCATTCTGAAAATGCTTGCCATCCCAGAGAAACATGCTGGTGCACTACAAATGATAGAACCGACGAAAAAGAGAGGGATGAGAGGGGCGAACGCCCACTCTCTACACTGATTTATTGCCTGTCTGCGACAAGCGCATCCACGACGCTCGGGTCTGCCAGTGTGGAAGTGTCCCCAAGGTCATCGACCTGACCGGCTGCGATCTTCTTGAGGATACGCCTCATGATCTTGCCACTCCGGGTCTTGGGCAACGCATCGGCAAACTGGATCTTCGCAGGGGTCGCTATCGGACCAATTTCACTGCGGACATGCATCCGGAGCTCCTGCCTCAGGTCGTCGGTCTTCTCGACACCAAGCTTCAACGTGACGAAGCAATAGATATCCTCACCTTTGATCTCGTGTGGGAATCCAACAACAGCAGCCTCAGCAACAGCTGGGTGCTTGACCAACGCACTCTCAATCTCTGCAGTTCCCAAACGGTGGCCGGACACCTTCAGGACATCATCGAGTCGGCCCATCACGAAGTGGTAACCGTCCTCGTTGCGGCGCGCACCATCGCCCGTGTAGTAAATGGGATCGCCGGTCTCGGGATCCTTGAACTGGACCCAGTACGTGTCCTTGAAACGCTTGTGGTCGCCATAGACCGTCCTCATCAGACCAGGCCAAGGCTTGCGCATGCAAAAGTACCCACCCTCGTTCGCACCAACTGGTGTGCCGTCCTCGGCAAGGATGATAGGATCCACACCAAAGTACGGGAATGTGCATGAACCAGGGATAGTATCAGTCGCTCCAGGGAGAGGGGTCATGATAACGCCTCCTGTTTCAGTCTGCCAATATGTGTCAACGATAGGACATCTACCTTGCCCAATGACCTCATGGTACCACATCCACGCTTCGGGATTAATGGGCTCGCCTACCGTACCGAGGAGGTTGAGACTGGACAGGTCGTACTCCTTTACAGGCTCGTCGCCAAATTTCATTATCGCTCTAATAGCGGTTGGAGCTGTGTAAAATTGGTTGACTTTCCAGCGTTGGACTTCATACCAGAAACGGGCTGCTTTATCAACTCCAGCTGTTGGTGTTCCTTCAAAAGAGATAGTAGTGGCTCCAGCACAGAGGGGCCCGTAGGTGATGTAGCTGTGTCCAGTGATCCAGCCGATGTCGGCGGTACACCAGTAGACATCGTCCTCGTGGTAGTCGAAGATGTGCTTGAAGGTATGTGCAGTGTAGACCATGTATCCGCCGGTAGTATGGAGGACACCTTTCGGTTTGCCAGTGGAACCCGAGGTGTAGAGGATAAAGAGTGGGTCTTCAGCGTTCATCCATTCGGGCTCGCAGTTGTCGTCCACTTTCTCTAGTTCGTCATGGAACCAGACATCGCGCCCTTCGGTCCATGGGGTTTCGATCTTGTCGCCCATGCGGTTGACGACGAGGACTTTCTCGACGACGGGAGTGTTCTCCAGAGCGACATCGGCGTTCTTCTTCTGAGGGATGTTCTTGCCGTTACGGTAGTAGCCGTCAGCGGTGATGAGGAGTTTGCTCTGACAGTCCTCGATGCGGTCTTTGAGGGAGTCAGCGGTGAAGCCGCCGAAGACGATGCTATGGATGGCACCGATGCGGGCGCAAGCGAGCATGAGGATGACGAGTTCGGGGATCATGGGAAGGTAGATGGTGACAGTATCGCCTTTCTTGATTCCGAGGTTCTTCAGGACGTTGGCTGCCTTCTTGACCTCAGTGGTGAGTTCGCTGAAGGTGTAGGTCTTGTGCTCGTCGAGGGGGTCGCCCTGCCAGATCAGGGCTATCTTGTCACCCTTACCTTTCTCAACCCACTTGTCAAGGCAGTTGTATGCCATGTTTGTGACGCCGTCCTCGAACCAAGTGAACGTGATTTCCTCCTTGGACTTCCATTCGAAGCCTTTGGTAGGGGGTTTCTTCCAGTAGAACAGGTCGCTAGTAGCGATGTCCAACCAGAACTTGTCGGGATTCTCGACGCTCTCCTTCCAGATCTTCATTCGTTCCTCATGGCTCTTGATGTAAGCCTTGGCAACGAACTCGGGAGAGGGCGGAAATCGCCGTTCTTCCTGAGATGTGACTTGAATCTTCTTTTCATCGGACAATAGGAATCACCTAACGTATAGTGAAACTCTAGCTCGGCGGAAAAAAGGGTGTAAATAAATCTATTCAACGCGGACGAAATTCCCTTCGAAAACAGGGGATTGTCGAAGTTTATTTCGACAGGCTGTGGATGATAAAGAAAAAGGATGGAGGGCCAGGACAGGATCCCGGACCTCGCACGAAATGTGTTCGGTTATTTGCGCGTCATCTTAAGGACGAAGGTGAATACTACTGCGATGATTGCTAGGATACCTGTGACGACGAATGCAAGGAAGTAAGAACCGGTCGCATCAACAATTGGCCCGGCAACGAAGGCACCAGTGATACCTGCAATACCGTATGCGGTGAACATCACACCATAGTTCTTACCAACATTCTTACTGCCAAAGAAGTAAGCAGTTGCAGAGGGGAAGAGGGCGAAGTTGCCGCCGAAGCAGAAGCCAATCAAGGATGCAATGCCCATTACAGCTATCCAGCTAATGGTGATAGTGGACATCCATGCAAATGCAAACATACCTATCGCAAGGACGAGAAACATTGTGATCATAGTATTCTCACGACCAATCTTGTCCGAAACGGCACCCCAAACGATTCTTCCAGCAGCATTCAGAAGGCTCATGACACCAACGATGATGACTGCGTTGGCTAGAGGATCAATTGCAAGAGCTGCACTCTTGACATTACCGAGGGTCATCAGACCGGCAGTGGCTGCAAAGACGAACATAAGCCAGAGAAGCCAGAAGGTTGAGGTCTTGATCATCTCACCGGGCATGACACCAGTGCCGGCACCATCAGCGGTGGCGGGTGGAGGAGTGAAGCCCTCTGGGAGCCAACCCTCAGGAGGATCAGTCAATAGTTGAGAACCAAGCACAACAAGCACGAGATAGATGATACCTAGGATCAGGAACGGCTGACCAATTGCTGCTGTTGCGGGTACATTATACAGCCCCAATAGGAATTGCTCGACATAACCGAATACAAGTGCACCAGCTCCAAAACCAGCTACTGCGATGCCAGTAATTGCACCTTTCTTATCAGGGAACCACTTTACTAATGCTGCTATTGGGCACACATAGGCAAACCCAATGCCAGCACCGCCTATGATACCATATGTAATAATCAGCCAGATGGTGCCAATCACAGCATCAGTTCCAGCAATGATATCAGTGAGCCAAGCGAGGATATATCCAGCACCAAGAAGAATGCCGCCAATAGTAGCGACCTTCCTTGGACCCACACGATCCTGCCATCTTCCTGCAAAAATCATGAAAAGCGCGAATGATGCTAGTCCGGCTGCAAATGGTAGTTGAGTGTAAAAGGAGGGCCATAAGTAGATACCTATGGCATCTTTCCCACCATTGAGCGCAGTCTGGAAGAACGACCATGCATAGATCGACCCCAGACACAACTGCACCAGTAGTGCACCCACAATAACGAGGTAACGGTTTCCAATATTCTCAGACATGATTATCTTCACCTTGAAGACTGTCGAATCTTGTTCGAGCTGGCAAAATAACCTGACTAAAAGGCTTCCGACAGCGACTAACTAATGCGTATCTGAGAAAAGCTCCTTGAAAAAAGGGATATATGATGAAAGTTGATAGAGCAGTGTTGAGCTGAGGGAGTCAAGTGACCGGATCAAAGTGGACAGAGCGATACAAGAAGAAGATTCTGACTGCGGACAGTGCGATCAGGAAGATAAAACGTGGTTCGCGCATCTTTCTAGGCACCGGTTGTGGAGTCCCATACCAT
Organism: archaeon; assembly: GCA_024275415.1. GTDB lineage: Archaea > Asgardarchaeota > Thorarchaeia > Thorarchaeales > Thorarchaeaceae > MP5-2226. The sequence goes on along the minus strand of JAJRZD010000016.1, from coordinate 42,770 downwards.
TTGGTGCAGGAACTTGCCAAGTATGCAAACCACATGTCAGATAATGAAATAGTACACCTTCTGACATTGGGAGATACGCCATCAGCAGATCCCAGATTCCAAGAGCAGTTCAGACACAACACCTTCTTCGTGTCAGAAAATATCCGTAGTGCAGTCGCGGAAGGAAGAGCCGACTATTCGCCAATCATGCTTTCAGACATCCCCCGACTATTCAGGTCTAAACAGATGCCGATTGACGTTGCAATGATACAGGTCAGCCCACCGGACGAGCATGGTTATTGCTCGCTGGGGATATCGGTGGATATCACAAAATCTGGTGCAGAGAGTGCCGATATGGTCATCGCACAGGTCAACGACAATATGCCTGTCACACATGGGGACTCGTTCATCAATGTCAGCGATATCGACCATCTAGTACCATATACAGAGCCACTCCGCGAGTTCGAAGCGAATGAGGGCGACGAAACGATATCGCTCATTGGCTCCTATGTTGCAAGGTTGATTGAGAACGAATCCACACTTGAACTTGGTATTGGTGCTCTGCCTCAGGCAGTCTGCAACAGCCTGCTGGAGATTGGTGTGCACGATTTAGGGATTCATACTGAGATGTTCAGTGATAGCCTTGTCCCGCTCATCGAGAACGGGATTGTCACGAACCGGGCAAAGACCATCCATCGCGGCAAGGTCATTGCTAGCTTTGCGATGGGCACCAAGAAGCTCTATGATTACATCGACAATAATCCTTTCTTCCAGTTCCTGCCGAGCGAATATGTCAACGACCCTTATGTCATTGGACAGAACAAGAAGATGATTGCTATCAATTCAGCACTGGAGATAGACCTGACCGGCCAGGTATGTGCCGATTCCATTGGTCACAAGTTCTACAGTGGGATTGGTGGACAGGTAGACTTCATCCGTGGGGCATCTCGGTCACCAGGTGGAAAGGCCATAATCTGCATCCAGTCCACTGCCATGGAAGGACAGGTCTCAAGGATTGTCCCAAGACTGAGCGAAGGAGCCGGAGTCGTCACGACAAGAGGGGACGTTGATGTCATCATAACCGAGTATGGGCTAGCGAATTTGCATGGCAAGACGATCCGAGAGCGTGTCCTCTCATTGATTGCCATTGCACATCCTAAGTTCAGGAATGATCTTCTGGACGCGGCGAAAAAGATGCGCTATGTCTTCGAGGACCAAGTGCCCTTCCAAGTGAAGGGAACGTATTTCGCTACCGAGTATGAAACACGCGAAACCTTCGAGGGGGCAGATGGCCTTGTGGAAGTACATCTCAGACTGATAAGACCTGATGATGCTGACAGGATAAAGGAGTTGTTCTACGACCTCTCTGAGGAGAGTATCTACTTCAGGTTCTTGACGCCATTAAGGAGTCTAAGACGACAGACTTTGCAGGATTTTTATAATGTTGACCAGGATGCTGACATCTCCATTGTCGCCACAATCCATCCTGATGATGACAAGGAATCAGAGAGGATAATCGGAGCCGGAAGGTATCTGCTGAATCGTAACACGAACCAAGCTGAGTTCGCACTACTCGTACAGGACCAGTATCAGGGAAAGGGAATCGGCACGTTCCTCTTGAACCACCTGATGAGGATTGCAAAGAGCAAAGGTGTGGACGCATTCATTGCTTATGTGCATCCGCAAAACCACCGAATGATCAGGTTCATCCATAAGACAGGGAAGGTCGTGGAAAGCAAGATGAGCATTGCTGACGAGGAGTATATCTTCACACTCAGGCTCTAATCAGCAACCTTATTATTGACACAACTGACATGAAAATGAAACAAGATATCATTGTGAGGTTTTCGGACGACAGCATCTCTACCCCGCTAGCTTTGGTCAACTGCTTTTTGTTTATAAGGCATATAGAGTGGGGCTAGGCGCTGAGGCCGGGATTTGAACCCAGGATAAGCACCTAGCTTAACTGGCTTATCAGGTCTGGTGTGCTTGATAGGCTCGTCGGGCCGAGCTTTCCGCTCTGCCCATCCATCTTTTTCATCCCCATCAAATTCCTTCTCAGCGTATTCACGAACAACGATTGATGATCTGATTTCTTGTTGTGGTGATAGTGTTACAGTTCTTTAACTCCCTTCATCATTTTTGGCTGCTTCGACCGATTCTGCATTCATTGTCAAGGCAATTTGTACCGAGATTCTCGGTAATCTTTCAGGATCATTTTGAAAAAAGGACATGGTGGGCCCGACGTGACTCTCAGATGCCGTAGAAGACACGGTATCATTTGAACACGCGACATCCGCCTTATCAGAGCGGCGCAATAACCAGTCTATGCCACGGGCCCAAAGGCATGTGTTCGCGGAATCGACTTGCACGTGAAGACGATAAAAAGGTTGCGAAGATGCCCAGCATAAGATATCGGTGAGATAAAAACACGGTATCCGGTATGCCATCAAGCTTGCGAAGAGGCTATCTGATCCGATTTCTGTGATGCAGTCATTGACCCGACAGTGCCTCGGGTACTACCTTCTTGATGTGTTCCAAAGATTGGCGTGTCTCACTCGCCGTGAGTTCAAAAATGATGGGACCGCTGAAGCCATCATTAATGAGTTCCATTAGCAAGTCCCTGACCGGTAGTTGTTGTGTGCCAAGAGGCCTATGGTCAACGTATCCAGACCCGACATTGGTTCGTGTCGTGCTGGCATCGTGGAGATGTAACTCAATGATACGATCCTTATGCTTGTGGTAGAACTCGGTAGCTGATTCCTCACCGCACATCTGCGCCACAAGATGACCTGTGTCGAAGCAGATACCGGTATCATACTCTTCGATTACCTCTTTTGTTATGTCGAATGGGAACTCCACATTCTCGATAGCGAGTCGCCGAGGGTCTATCTCCGACTGTACAAGTATCTCTTCTACACTTGCAGCTGAAAAGCCAGACATCAAGGTGCATATCGTATTGACGACGTCGGGAGAGAACGTCAGCCTGGAGAACTCTGTTGCAAGGGCACCTGTCGCATGTAGGACATATACTTCCGGATCAAGAGGCTCGGCAACTGCGATAGCATCAACGACGCTCTTGACACTGCCCTTGCGAACGGGTTCATTGAAGGTTGCGAGCTCAATCGACCATAGAGGGAGGTGAATCGTATATGAAACCCCCCTGTCATCCTTTAATTCGACCAAGTGCTCAATCACTTCAGATGAGAAGGCATCTGGGAGGATATGCAGTACGTCAAAGGACAACTCAAGCACAGAGATGTGTTCGTTCTCAAGCATTGGCATGATGAGATCGACTGTATTGAATCCTCCAGTGGCTGCCAGCCCTCCAGTGATAAAGTCTTGGGCCATGGGCCCAAATTCTAGTGCGGTGATACCAAAGCGCATCGATTGGGTCTCCACTATGTGCTATGCAAGACCATCCATTATATGTTGTGACCGCTGTTCAGAACAGGGACCACAACCATTGATGCATCTGTGCAATCAGAGGCAGGAACAGTGTTGCTGTGAGAGATATCACCACAAGGAGGGTGTTGATGGAAGGGCCGGCAGTGTCCTTGAATGGGTCGCCAACCATATCACCTAACACACTGTTGTCGTGGATTTTCTCATATTGAGGGTGGTCATGGTCGTAATCGGGGGACTCGATCATTTTCTTGGTGTTGTCCCAAGCGCCACCAGAGTTGCTCATCAGAAGTGCCATGATGAACCCGACGATGACAGCCCCGCCCAAGTAGCCTCCCAGCGCCTCAAGCCCGAGGACAACTCCGGTAATGAGCGTTACACCAATAGCCATGACTGTTGATGGCATAAGTTCCTTTATAGCTCCTGATGTGGCGATGCTTATGCATCGTTCATAGTCAGGCTTGGAGGTTCCCTCCAAAATGCCAGGATCCTCTTGGAACTGCCGTCTAATCTCCTCGATCATCCTCCCAGAATTCCGATCCACTCCGAGTATGAGCATTGCGGTAAACGTGATGGGTATTAATGCCCCAATGAAAGCACCTGCAAGGATGAACGGGTCTGCGATATCGACAACGACAAGCTCCGTTCCGAGGATCACTTTGGACGCTTCTATGAAGGCGGCAAAGAGTGCAAGGACAGAGATGGCGGCCGAACCGATTGCAAAGCCTTTCGTTATTGCTTTGGCGGTGTTCCCAGCTGCATCAAGCTTGTCGCATGCAACGATAGCGTCTTGTGATGCATCTGCCTGCTCGATGACACCGCGTGCATTGTCAACAATAGGCCCATAGCTATCAGAAGACATGGTCATGCCGTTCGTAGAAAGAAGGCCCACTGCAGCAATGGCCACTGCATAGATACCACCTTCCCAACCACCAGGCCCTACCAGTCCGGGTGATGAGCCCATGATAAACGAGGCGATAAGTGCCATGACCACACCGAGTACTGACGGGACAGCGCTCAACAGCCCATATGAATATCCTGAAAGGATTAGGTTTGCAGCACTTTTCTCAGCCATTTCGACCATGTTAGCAACAGGTGTGAAGCCACGCAGTCCCTTATCGTTGGTGAACACATCAGAGGTGAACCCTATGAAAACGCCTGCCAGTAGCCCAAATATTGCAGAAAGCGCGATGGAGAGGTCAATGCCTAAAACTGGAAGCACGATCAGTATAAGAACTGCAAAGAGTATCGTCGTGAGGTATGTGCCCCGGTTCAGTGCGACGCCGGGATCGTCACGGTCATTGGGATGGACTAAATACACGCCGACCACAGATGCCATAGTTCCGAGTCCAGCAATGAGGAGTGGTAAGAGGGCAAAGACGATAGGCGGAGAGAAGAGAGCATCGATGCCAGCTCCGAGGAGGGCAGCTGCAAGAATTGCTGCAACATTGCTATCGAAGATGTCTGCTCCGGTTCCCGCTATATCGCCTACATTATCACCTACAGCATCTGCAATTGCAGCTGGGTTTCGTGGGTCATCCTCAGGTATATGATACTCAATCTTCCCAACAATATCTGCCGACATATCTGCTGTCTTTGTGAAGATGCCTCCACCGGCCTTAGCAAAAAGTGCCACGGTGCTTGCACCGAAGGAGAATCCAGTTATGATCTCCCAGAGAAGAGGAGTTTCGAGGGCCGGAAAGATTATAGCCCATAGTAGATAGAGAGAGGAGATTCCCAGCAGGGCAATGCCCGCAATCATCAGTCCCATCACTGAGCCAGACCTGAATGCGACAATGAAGGCAGGATTCAGTCCACCTTCAGCTGCGGCAGCGGCGGTTCGTCGGTTCGCCCGTGTTGCAACAGCCAGCCCAATATATCCAGCGCTCATGCTCGCTAGAGACCCAAGAATGTAAGATATCGCAATTGGCACTCCTAGGTCACCGAATATGAGGGCAAACACCACGGCCAATGCAATCGTGAATGTCAGGAGTATCCGGTATTGTATCCTGATGAACGAGTTCGCGCCACCTTGGATGAGATGGCTGACCTCACGCATCCGTTGGTCACCCTCGTCAGCCTGCATCACTTTCTTGTAAGTAATCAGTGCAACAAGGATGGACAGTAGACCAGATACCAAGCCAGTTGATAGAAAGAGTAATTCCGTCATTTTCAAGCAAACTGTGAGAGAAAACATCCATATTATAGAAGTTTTGTTTTGACATCCTATTGATGAAAGGATGGGGCTGTGTCCTGGATAGGACACAGAATAAATCAGATTGTATTATCGCCAAGACTTGAGCGTTGTCAGATCATGGTTCTCAATAACTGGGTCTACCTCGAGTACCTCGACCTTGAGCATCTTATCGCCAGATTGGAATTGCGGTAATATCTCCAAGCCTTCGGTCACCTGTCCAAACACAGTATGTTTCCCATCAAGGTGCTTTGTCTGATCTCTGCTCAGGCATATAAAGAACTGGCTTCCGCCGGTGTCCCTGCCAGCGTGTGCCATCGATAGCGCTCCAGTGTCATGCTTCTGCCTGTGTCCGCGTGTTTCGCAGGGAATTGCATAACCAGGGCCGCCACTCCCGTTTCCCGACGGGTCACCTCCCTGCACGACGAAATTGGGGATGACACGGTGGAATGTCAGACCGTCATAGAAGCCCTTCTGGGCAAGCGTCACGAAGTTCTTGACCGTGTTAATCGCATCGTCGTTGAACAACTCAATCATGAGTGTCCCACGATTAGTTTCCATCTTGATTCTTGTTGCCACAAATATCACCAATGTACTCGCATGGTGGCAACTATCCACTTAGAACTTGTGGAAAGGCATAGAATGATGATGCCCAACGCCTTAATAGGAAAAGGGAGGAGTTCCGCATGTTCGTATGACAGACCTCAAGGAATACACCGAGGGAAAGACCACATTCCTGACAGCGGATGTTACACATTACACAGCAGGCAAGAAACAGCCCACAACAGATATGCCTGTCTTCTATAATCCTAGGATGAGAATCAATCGAGACCTGTCAGTAGCTATCCTTGCATCATACATGAAACAGGCAAGAGTTGCAACCATGTGTGAACCTCTGGCGGGTTCTGGCATACGCACCCTCCGATACCTCAATGAAACCCTCGGAGATTTCAAAGCTATCCTATGTGATGCAAACCCGATTGCAGTAGATACAGCGAGAAGGAATATAGAAAGAAACGGTTTTGATGGGCGCGCAAAGGTCATTCGTGGGGATGCTAAGGTTCTCTTGTTGACCGAATCAAGAGAGAAGAGATTCGATTTCGTTGACATCGACCCTTTTGGTACGCCTGTTCCGTATCTGAACGCAGCGATACAGTCATTGAACCCGAGAGGGGCACTTCTCGGAGCTACCGCTACAGACATGCCTGCGTTGTGTGGTGTCTACCCCAACGTAGCCTTGCGGAAATACGGTGGTATTTCAATGAGAGCCCCATTCGTTCACGAGCTTGCGGTACGTTTGCTCATGGGGAGAATCTATGATCTTGCTGCGATGAATGATTGTGCTATTATGCCTCTTGCCGCACTTAGTACTGACCATTATATCCGTATATGGGTCAAAGTAAGGGCGGACAGGACAAAGGCTAACAAGCAGAGGAATTCAATCGGATTCATCAGGGTCTGTCGGAAGTGTTATGGGTTTGACTCAACAAGGATAGGCGAACCGACCTGTCCTCAGTTCGGGCATCAGGCAGTTTCCTGTGACGGACGACCCACTATCGCGGGTCCTCTGTGGACAGGCCAACTCTTTAACGATAAGATACTTGAAGGTGCAAAAGGATTCATGTCTGAGAATCCTGAGATATACCATAAGAAGGCAGGGGAACTCCTCGAGCTGATGGATGCGGAGAGAGAGTTGATAGCATATCCTTACATCGACCTGCATGCCCTGTGCGATATGTATAACTTCCCTTCACCAAGACGTGAGGAGGTTATCCAGACCCTGCGGGCACACGGGTATCGGGCTGAAAGAACACATTTCAGACCTACTGCTATCAGGACTGACGCATCAAGTAGCAACGTTGTGGGAATAATTAGGACATTAGTTGGAGTTGATCATACTGGGCAGACCGAAGGGTGATCCGAAGAAAGAACACTATTATCGCGAGGCGAAGAAACAGGGTTATCGTGCAAGATCCGCGTTCAAGTTGAAGCAGATTGCCCGGAAGCATCGTCTGCTCAAGGGAGTGCGCATCGTCGTAGATTTATGCAGTAGCCCCGGAGGGTGGACCCAAGTCCTTCGTGAGATAGACCACGATCTGGAGATAATCGCGGTTGATTTGAGCCCAATGGCGCCAATTGAGAATGTAAGATTCATTCAAGGCGACATCACAAAAGAAGAAACTCTACAAGAAATCGAGCGTTTTTCAAGGGGCGTGGCAGATTTAGTCATATCTGATTGCTCGCCAAAAGTATCGGGAAATTGGCAACTCGATGTCGCAAGACAATTGTCCCTTGCAGAAGCGACACTTGATATTGGATTCAGGCTCCTTGGGGCGAATGGAAAAGTCCTTGCAAAGGTGTTCCAGGGCCCTGATTTTCAGGAGTTTATGAAACGCACTAAAGAGCGATTTTCAAGTGTAAGGCTAATCAAACCGGACGCTTCGCGGAAAACGAGCGCTGAGATATATCTGCTGGCAATCGGTCCTCGTAGAACAGCGAGTGAATGACAATGTCATTAGGACTCTGATCTAACAATCCAGTCCTCCAGATTTCTACAGGCAACTGGTGAATCTGGCTGACGCACTCCACAACGACTAATTTTCAGGCAATGAAAACATGGGCATCCGTTCAAGTCTCCCAATGTCCCCTGCTCTGTCTCTTCGCCCATTGCGCCCCGCAAAAAGTACCGGGATTCGTTTGCTTCGGCTTTTTCCATGACTTGTTTCTCCTTGATCAGTTCATGAATTGCATTTGTAGCAGTTGCTAAGTCAATTTCAAGACTTGTGGTTATCTCACTAATAAGAAGTCCTTTCCCACCTGCTGAGCGAAGAGCGCCCATAATTTGGTTGGCAACTTCTTTCATTGACATGACCACTTAGCTAGAGCTAGACACATGGCAACGGGAATCAGATTACATGGTGACAGATAAAGTAAACGATACGTGCCATCCGTTCTAGTTGATTATCGGAGATAAAGATACACGGATGTATATAATTGTACGCTCAGCGGCTATACAAATAGACGGGTTGTCCGATCAATTTCACTGCCGCACCCTTGTCTTTAGCGCGAATGGAAACATAGGGATGTTTGACGGGACCGAATACATCTCTGATAGTGCCAACTGGTTGTGCTTTCTTGTCAACGACCTTCGCACCCATCGGAGGGGTCTTGTCAGTCTGCACTATTATCGCGCCTTGCTTGGTGATATGCAGCACTGTTCCCAAACGTCTCATGGACACCATCCCCGCATATCCGGATTCTAGTTCCGCTTTCTCCGGTTCTTCTTTTTCCTATACCCTTTGGATTTTTTCTTCTGGGCAGCAGCTTGTTGTTTCGCAATTCTCTCTGCTACGATCTTGCGCACTCCTTTTGCAAGCATCAAGAGAAGCCGTTGTTTTTTGTGTCCTTCGGGATTCTCAAGAACCAAATAGCCACCTCGATCGACGTTCTGCCGTGGATACCTCTTGCCAGGCTCAATCTCAGCCCGTAGATTCCGCATGTCTGCTGCTTGCTTGAGCATGTCCACAGTCACATCAGGGGCACCAAGATTAACTGGGATTCGCCTGCCTGCTGAACGGCTCAATTTTGAGTCGAGGTATGCGGGCCATATGATCAATGCACCTTTTCGTTGTTTCATACTTGCGGGGACACTCCGGTTGACATTGTATCGTGATTTTGACTCTATCTTTTGTCTTTTTATGTTTCCGTTAGAGAGCTTGACAGAACATGAACTTCATAAGCACCTAAAAGCCAAGAAACGAGGACTTTGGAGAGACACACGGATGATTCGTAAGAGCAAGGATGTCTACTTCTCAGAGATAGCAGATCTCGTAAGTACTAGGAGCACATGCTTGAGAAACCATGTGGGAGCAGTTATAGTCAAAGACGGGCAGATTCTTTCAACAGGGTACAATGGTGCCCCAAAAGGTCTTCCACACTGTGATGAACTGGGAGGATGTCTACGAGAACGATTGGGGGTGAAATCAGGAGAACGGCATGAGTTATGCAGGGGTCTCCACGCAGAGCAGAATGCCATCATTCAAGCAGCCTATCATGGTGTAAGTGTTAAGGATGCCAAGATATACTGTACCACAAGGGCGTGCAGCATCTGTACAAAGATGATAATTAATGCAGGCATCACTGAAGTGATTTTCATCGAGGAGTATCGAGATGAACTTGCAATGGAATTGGTGGAGCAATCCGAGTTAGTTGTTCGCCAACTGGAGATTGATAGGAAACACGGAATCAACAGCCCACAGGAATAGATACCACCGGCATGTTGTATATTGCAGCAGCTGAAACTGACCAGTACGGCTGAAACTATCGTAGCGTACTAAACTAGAATGCGTTCTGACATGCAAGAACGGTTTGCCACTGCTGGATGCATTCCTCTGTTCTCCCAACTCTTGGGTATAAAGTTCAACAATTGCTCCTTCATCTGGTACACCATTAGAATAGCTGATATGTCCTTGACAATAGAGATTGTAATTCTGGGGAAGAAGCACAAAAGATCCTACTGCTATTTGTGCAACTCCTGGTGTTATCAAAAGAAAAGTGAATCCTAAAAGAAGCCCATGTAAAATCATAGGTGACACGCAAAAATCTCTCCTTATATCCCGTACTCAAATGAACACATATAAATCAGCCACAGATGTGGCTCTGTTGCCAACTCCACCATACACCTCTCATTGTGGCACAGCGCTCCAACAATCCTCTGTATCATGGTCTTGCAAAATCTGGTCTTTTGACAAACTTTAAAGAACTAGCAACGGTGCCTCCAATCCCAGACTGCTATGGAGCGAAACAGTGTGGGAAAAGTAAAGAATCTAATTAGTATTCAGGATCTTGACCGAAAGGGAATTGATGCCATCCTAGATACTGCTTCTAAAATGGAAACGGTTGCTATCGATAGAAGTGACTTGCTTCGCGGAAAGATTATGGCAGTCTTGTTCTTCGAAGCCTCGACCCGTACAAGGCTCTCATTCGAAAGCGCAATGTTACGGCTTGGAGGGGGAATCCTCGGGTTCTCAGAAGTCACGACGACCAGTGCTGGAGTGAAAGGAGAAACACTTGCCGATACAATCCGCACTGTCGAGAGGTATGCTGATGTCATCGTAATCCGTCATCCTCTAGATGGGTCAGCGCGAGTGGCAGCCGAGTTCGCCTCAATCCCTGTCATAAATGCTGGAAGCGGAGCTGAAGAACATCCTACTCAAGCCCTCCTTGATTTCTATTCGATAAGAAAGCTGAAAGGAACAATTGATGGCCTGACAATTTCTCTGTGCGGTGATTTGAAGTATGGTCGGACTGTCCATTCACTTGGCATGGCACTCTCACAATATGATGTCAGTATCATCCTTGCTGCACCACCGTCATTGAAAATGAAACCGGCCATCATCGAGGAAATGAAAAAGGCGGGCATTCAAGTGAATCAGGTTGATAATATTGAAGATGCCATAACTGAGGATGTCGATGTTGTGTACCAGACAAGAATCCAGAAAGAGCGATTCTACAGGGAAGACGAATACTTCAAGGTCGCCGGCAAATTCAAAATCTCCAATAAAGATGCGGAAAGGCTGAAGGATGACGCTATCATTCTACACCCACTCCCGCGGGTTGACGAGATATCGCCAGATGTGGATTCGATGCCTCAAGCAAAGTACTTTGACCAAGTCTATAATGGGGTGGTGACAAGGATGGCGATTCTCAAGATGGTACTCGGCTAGGTTGGCTCGATGGAACGAAGTTCTCGAATGAGGGCATCAAGAGACCCTATCTTGCTGACTGCCAAGGGAATCCGCATCTGTTCAGAAAGGTCAAGTGCAAGTCGATCTATCTTTCCTACACCGTGCAGAATAACAAGCGTGGGTTTGAATTCTTGTGATTTGATAGCAATCATCGGAGCCCGGCCTGTATTGACATTGGTGAATATCAAACAACGTTCGGTGGTAGCTCCGAATAGTTTCATGAACGCTTCGCTATCGAGTTCCCTGACAGCACGTTCCACATCAACCAAGGTATATCCGTAAATCTCCTTGGCCAGATACTCGTCCCCACTCTTCACGGTGCATTTGAGAATCTTACAGAACTCTCTGCTGGACATGCTAGTGGTGAAGTCGCTCATTGCAAGCACAATGTTCAGGTCGACCAAACTGACATCCATCAGCCGGATGAATGCAGATACGACTTGTCCTCCATTTCGTTCGTCCAGTGTTAAAAGGGCCATGACAAACCGACGGATTGTCGAGGTGCCTGGCGATTTCCGTCTGCCTGATTCATAGTCACTTATCACACTGGGACTGATGCCGAGATAATCAGCCAATACAATCTGTGGGAGCCGAAACCGCTCGCGCCACACCCTCATTATCTGTCCGGGGTTGTCAGATAATGCAATCTCACCTGCGATCCTTCTGGCAAGCCGCTCTCTTACAGAAGATTGTGCTGACATGATACGGCATTAGTCGAAGGGGCTATGATAAGTATTACGACTTTTGCCGAATGTCAAATGCTGGGACGCAGTTATTATCCAGCACAACAAGATAGTTTGGATATATCCTTATCAAATGCTAGTGCTGCAAGCTTGATTCCCTCGGCCTGGACAAGGTAGGGGAAGAGCATCTGCTGGAGATCTGAAACCGTGAAGTTAAACTTGCGTCCCATAAGGATTGCCATTGCTGCGATCGGTATTATCTCTCCTGCTTCTTCAGCCAGCACATGTGCACCAAGCAGGCGGTTAGATCTACTATCAGCTACAAGTTTGATGAGTCCCCGTACATCGTGGGCAGCCAATGCTCGAGGGACATATTTCAATGGGAGGACGCTTGTTGACACATCGTACCCTGCCTCCTTTGCCATCGATTCGGTCATCCCCACCGTGGCCACCTGAGGAGAAGTGAAGATTATTGCAGGCATTGTGGTCAAATCCATTTCGTTCTTTGTTCCTTTCAAGGCATTCTCAGTAGCAATGCCACCTGATGCAGCTGCGACATAAACGAACTTGGGGAGAGTTGTGACATCGCCTGCGGCGAAGATAGAGGGGTTGGTTGTTCCCATCTGAGAGTTAACAATGATGAATCCGTGTGTATCCAACTCCACTCCTACTTCGGAGAGACCCATGTTGTCGGTATTCGGGACACGCCCTACAGCCATTAGGATGTGCTCAGATTGATATTCTTTAGTGGCACCACCAATCTGTACTTCTACGGTCTTCTGAGCACCATCGGATATTGACACTATCTTAACACCAGTCACTATATCAATTCCCTCATCTTTCAGATAGGCTGTTAGTGCGTCTATGATCTCTGGCTCCTTGTCCGGAATGATGCTGTCACTACGCTGAAGGATTGTGACCTTAGTACCGAAACGTGATAGCGTCTGGCCCAACTCAAGGGCGATAGATCTACCACCGATAATTATCAATGACTTAGGGAGCTCTTCAAGATCCATAAGGGTTGTACTTGTTAGGACGGTTTCGCTAGATGCGCCGTCAATCTGTAGTATTCTCGGTCTTGCACCGGTAGCTATGATGATTCTAGATGGTTCTATCTTCGTGCCATCATCCAGTATGACATGATTATCCTTAGTTAACCGAGCATGACCCCTTAACAGTGTGATATTATCAGGATACTGGGCAATGATATCGATATACTTCTCTTTGCGAAGTTGAGAAACTAATTCGTTTTTCTGTTGGACGAGCTGTTTCCATTGGATCTGTCCTGCACTGGTATTGGTTCCCTTGAAAGGGTTATCCTTCGCTGAGTGGTGAATCCCTGCCGCTCTAATCAGGGTCTTTGATGGAACGCATCCTATGTTCACGCATGTCCCTCCAATCTCACCCCTTTCAACAAGCGCTACTGTGTAACCCAACTCAGCCGCTTTGATGGCGGATGCGACTCCTGCACCGCCGGTTCCGATTACGACGACGTCAAATCCTGTTGCTTTTGGTTCGACAGGCAGAATCAGGCTGGACAGGAATTCGTGCTTGACTTCGACCTTAGCTTTGTAGCCTGTCTTATCCACAACACCCTCAAGCTCTTTTTCGTCAATATCGCCCTCGACAAGCACTTTGGCATAGCCGTCCTTCCAACTTGGAATCTCGACCATCTTGACTTCATCAATGCTCTCCAGTGCACTTTTAACATGAGTTGCACAGCTGTCACAGGTCATTCCTTCTACAGAAAGACGGACTTCGGTTCTCTTTTTTTGCTCATTCATCTTATTATCACCCAATCGTGTTCGATTTTTATCTCCTGAGGACTTTGCATTGCATCAGGTTTTGTCCGTATGTTTTGATGTGATTGTCAACAATCTGCATCAATGGCGCGATTGTTTCATCGTTAAGGGAGTAAATCCTCTTCTTTCCAGTCCTCTCACTTGAAACGAACCCGCAAAATTCAAGACATCTCAGGTTATGAGAAACACGGTTCTGCTCAAAACCAAGCGTTTCGCATATCTCACCGACGGGTTTAGGCCCGTTTTTCAGAACCTGAATGATGGCAAGGCGTGTATCGTTCGCAAGTCCTTTGAAGAATAACAGAGGAGGATTTGTTTTATATGCCGAAATCATCATATGACGAATCGGTCATGTTTCATTGTTAGTCCACCTGAATGGCATGATTTCCAAAAGAGTTAGCACAAATGGAGCCAATCACCGAGAGAGAATATCCCATAGAGTGTCGTGGCAATCTATGCGATTTTCTCAAAATCTACTAGTAGTGTGAAACCACAATAGGGACATTCGAAGCTGTCAGGTCCCGTCCACTTTACAGAGTCAGCTTGTATCTTAGCTTTGCAATTAGAACAAATTTGAGGGATTCGTGGAATAATAAGAGTTGTTTCTTGAGTGCTACTTCCTGAAACTTTGCTTTTCCTCTTGGATTTCTTGATACGTCGTCTGCCTATTTTTGGTCCGCATCCCATTTTTGTATCCGGCCTCCTTTCTGCTACTCACTTGAAATTGGTCTGTAATAAGCATCGATCACGAAAGCAGCTGTAATAATCAGATGCCCTATGAATGCAATGTTGAATGGATAAGTAAGATACAATAACCAATTACCACTTAGTATGGGCCAATGGAGAAAAGGTAAGGAAGCGAGAAGTCCGTAACCCAGTCGTTTCTCACCCCGTGCAACATAACCGGCACCCCATAAGATATTGAGCAGTGCATTTCTTGTCTTAGTCATAACCATCACCTTGAGTCTAACAATCGTTCTTTGAATCTTGACAGCCTATAATCACCATTTATAACATATGATGACTATGGAATACAAGGTAAACCAATACCTATAAATACATCCATACGGATATATCGATTCTGATAGAAGATGGTTGGTCTATTCCAGTGGTTAGAATTGAATGCACGGATTCGAGCGTGTTCTGAGATGATATCCAGTGAAAAGACTCCCGTGAGATTCTATCGTATGAGCAGGGATATCCACAAGATCCCCGTTCACATTGAGGAGAACGATTCCAGAGGATATATGATTCACAGATTGTTGGGAGGATGAGAGTTTGGAACATAGTGAACATAAAATGTCCATGAAACACGGACATCACGGAAAAAAGAGCAGTCACCATGAGATGATGGCACAGGACTTTCGGAAGCGATTTATCGTATCAATGATCCTTACGCCACCTGTAATTGTTCTTTCTCCACTCGTTCGAACACTTCTTGGATTGGACTTTCTGGCCTTTGAAGGTGATATATTTGTGCTCTTTGCCTTTTCGACCAGCGTATATCTGTACGGCGGATATCCATTCCTAAAGGGGATGGTCGAGGAATTTCGAAAACGCCTACTTGGAATGATGACACTCATAGCGATAGCAATCTCAGTGGCATATTTCTATAGTAGCGCTGTAGCATTTGGTCTTGAGGGCTCTATGTTCTTTTGGGAACTGGTGACATTGATTGACATCATGCTGTTGGGACACTGGGTCGAAATGCGTTCGGTGATGGGTGCATCACGTGCATTAGAAGAACTTGTGAAACTGTTGCCAACAGTAGCTCATCTTGTCCAAGAGGATGGGACAACCATCGATGTTGATACTTCTGAGTTGAAAGTTGGGGATAAGGTGCTAATCAAACCAGGAGAGAGGGTACCGTCTGACGGAGAGATTGTAAAAGGTATTACAAGTATGGACGAGTCAATGATAACAGGGGAGTCACAGCCTGTAAACAGAAAAGTAGGTGATCCTGTTATTGGAGGTGCGATTAACGGGGATGGGAGCGTTGTCACTGAGATCAAGAAGACAGGAGAGGAAACGTTCCTAGCACAAGTGATCAATCTTGTGCGTGAGGCTCAGGAGAGTCGATCAAGAACGCAGGACTTGGCTAATCGAGCAGCATTCCTCTTAACAATCATAGCTCTTCTTGCGGGGTCGATCACCCTGACAACGTGGCTTGCCGTTGGACAAGGGTTGCAGTTCGGAATGGAACGCGCTGTAACTGTTATGGTCATCGCATGTCCACACGCATTAGGTCTGGCTGTGCCACTTGTCGTTTCTGTATCAACTTCGATTTCTGCCACAAATGGACTGTTGATAAGGGATAGAGCCGCTTTCGAGAGGGCAAGGGGGTTGCAAGCAATTGTATTTGACAAGACAGGCACACTGACAGAAGGACAATTCTCAGTCACGGAAGTCGTCACATTAGGAGAGATGTCATCTGAAAAGGTGTTGGAGCTTGCGGCATCATTGGAAACCCAGTCAGAGCATCCGATTGCTCGCGGGGTTGTCAGGGGAGCCCAAGAAAGAGGAGTCACATTCCAGTCAGCTGATGAGTTTCAGGCAATCCCAGGAAAAGGTGCCACAGGCAAAGTTGGATCTCATAGTGTGTTCGTTGTCAGTCCGGGATACTTGGAGGAAAAGGGTATCCTTCCAGACCTAGCACATCTGACCGACCTTGCCGAAAAAGGACATACAGTTGTTTATGTTATTGTTGATGACAATCTTGTTGGGGCTTTAGCATTAGCAGATGTCATTCGTCAGGAATCCAAGGAAGCAATTGCACAGCTAAGGAAGATGGGAATCAAAAGTATGATGCTCACAGGTGACAATCGATACGTGGCAAAATGGGTGGCAGAAGAATTAGAGTTAGATGACTACTTTGCAGAAGTATTGCCACATGAGAAATCAGAGAAGATAAGGGAGATACAGAGTCGAGGATTGACTGTTGCAATGGTGGGTGATGGCATCAATGATGCACCAGCTCTGGCACAAGCAGATATTGGGATTGCAATTGGTGCAGGCACAGATGTCGCTATCGAAACAGCGGACATAATACTAGTACGCAATGATCCTTTGGATGCTGTTTCTATTCTAGGGTTGTCACGCGCGACCTACAGTAAGA
Organism: archaeon; assembly: GCA_024275415.1. Classification (GTDB taxonomy): domain Archaea; phylum Asgardarchaeota; class Thorarchaeia; order Thorarchaeales; family Thorarchaeaceae; genus MP5-2226. The sequence continues at coordinate 25,845 of JAJRZD010000016.1, read as the reverse complement.
TGGTTCAGAACCTTATTTGGGCAACTGGCTATAATGCGGCAGCCATCCCGCTTGCAGCAGGAGTCCTGTATTCTGCGGGAATCCTCCTCAGTCCTGCGATGGGAGCAGTTTTGATGTCTGTGAGCACAGTAATAGTTGCTATCAACGCTAGAATGCTCAAAGTCAAGAAAAGAGAGGGTGGAGGTATCTAAGAATGGATAGTGAAAAGTCGGATGGTAGTCACATGTCTTTTTCAATGAAAATGCATGGTGTCTATTGCACAGCCTGCGTGGCTGTGCTAACAAAGACTTTGCTTTCACGTAAGGGAATCCATAGCGTGAAGGTCAGTCCACAGTTTGACGAGGTTCAGGTAGAGTATGCCACGGATGCATTTGGCTCAAACGAAATTGAGAAGATTGTAAAGTCTGCAATTGCGGACAGTTTGATGCCACATACGACAGACACAGAACTGTCATCTATGGATCCTGTTTGCCAAATGCCTGTTCATATCGATGATAAACAGCCACATAGCGATTTTGATGGTACGCGCTACTATTTCTGCTCCAAGTCCTGTAAAGACGCCTTTGATGAAAAACCAGAGTCATTCATTGGTTCAGCACAATAGGGATTTGAGGAGCAAGTCGTCACAATGCCAGCCTTTAATCCAAGCCCGAGTCAGCCTAGGACTTTACAGTCGAGGGTGCAACACGTAGCGATGTAACAAATGAAATCTCTACATCACTATCAGAACAACCTTCGGGAATCAACCTCGATCCTAAACGGGAAGCAGATGCGAGGACAGTGTTACAAAGGAGTGTGATTCCAGTTGAAAGAAACCGAACCGATATCAGATATCACCGATGTGAATGGGTCGAAAGGGAAAATGAAAAAGTGGTGGGATGCGTATCCACCATTACGCAATGCATCGCTTGCAGCCTTAATTACAGGGATAGGGTTCATTTCATTCCATGTGGGACTCCTATCTGAGGGGATAGAGATTGGGCTATTCCTCGTTGCCATTATTTTGGGAGGATACCACTGGATTCGCGAAGGGACGGAGGAACTCTACAAAGAGAAAAAGGTGGGGATCGAAATCCTGATGATGACAGCCACTATTGGCTCTGCCATCTTGTGGCTATGGGATGAGGCGGCATTTCTGGTGGTCCTATATGGTGCTGCAGAGGGCGTGGAAGAATATGCCTATGAGAAAACCAGAACGTCGATAAGAAAGCTCCTCGACCTTGTACCTGAAACAGCCAGAGTTCTTCGAAACGGAACCGAGGTTTTGATTCCTGCAGAAGAATTGTCCATCGGGGATATATTTCTCGTGAGACCTGGCGAGTCCATTCCAACCGACGGCGTGATTCGAAAAGGAGAATCGAGTATTGATGAGGCTGCTGTGACAGGCGAATCTATCCCCGTTGAAAAGGGAGTCGGAGAGTCAGTCTTTGCAGGAACGATTAACCAAGAGGGTGCACTTGAGATTGAGGTCACAACAGCCTTTGCAGATAACACGCTCTCAAGGATAATCCATCTTGTCGAGAGAGCTCAGGGACAAAAAGGGGAAGCTCAGCTTTTCATCGAGAGATTTGGTAACAAATATACTCCAGTCGTCTTGATAAGCGCAGTTCTCTTGTTCATGATCCCAGTTTCCCTAGGGGCGGAGCCTACATACTGGGGTCTGAGAGCGGTGGTGCTATTGATTGCATCTGCACCATGTGCGCTAATCATGTCCACACCAATCGCAATTGCAGCAGGTATTGGATCGGCGGGTCAGAGGGGAGTGCTCATCAAAGGTGGAATCCATCTTGAGAATTTAGGAAAGATAAGGATGGTAGCATTTGATAAGACAGGGACATTGACTCGCGGAAAGCCCGCGGTGACAGACATCGTACCAGTCAACGGCAGTGAGTCTGAAATCCTGCGTATGGCATATAGTGTGGAGAGGTTCTCAGAGCATCCCTTAGCTAAGGCAATTGTAGACAAGGCTGTAGAGAGTGGGCTAGAGCCGATGGATGCCACAGACTTCAAATCTCTGATTGGAGCTGGAGTAAGAGCAACTATCTCGGACAGGGATGTGTACGTAGGAACCTCGGATATGTTCGACAGCATGGGAATAGCAAACCCGGACATTCCTGATATCGAACGGCTGAGAAATGAAGGCAAGACTGTTGTCTTTGTGGGCGATGCGAGCAGCATTTCGGGGGTCATTGCAATTCGCGATGAGATAAGGCCAGAATCGCGAGAGATTCTTGACGAACTACGGAGGATGGGAGTGAAGACATACATGCTTACCGGAGATAACGAGAGAACCGCAAGTGCAATTGCAGCGGAACTGGGCATCAATGATGTGAAGGCAAAGCTCAAGCCAGACGACAAAGTTGAGGCTATAGCCCAACTCAAGAGTGAATATGGGGCTGTTGCAATGGTGGGTGATGGGATAAATGACGCTCCTGCATTAGCTCATGCTACGTTGGGGATAGCAATGGGAACGGGAGGGACTGATGCCGCCATTGAAGCTGCTGACGTCGCCCTCGTAGGGGATGATCTCAGGTCTGTATGCTATTCGATAAACTTGGGCAAGAAAGCCCGACGAATCAGCCGTCAGAACATCGCGTTCTCACTGATGGTGCTCGCTCTTTTGATCCCAGCTGCTCTCATTGGAATTTTGACCCCGGCTGTAGCAATAACATTTCATGAAACTTCAGAGCTGATGGCTGTTGCTAATGGTCTTCGAGTTGCCAAGAATTGATGTGGTAATTGCCAGATGTGTCTTTATGGATCGTGTAGTCGGCCGCTGACGGAAAACGCCGAATAACCAATAACGTCCATAAGGAGTCCTCACTTCTTAAATCGAATGAATGAGTTCATCAGGACTGCTGTGACGCTTCCAGCCATGGCAATCATTGCCCATACCGGATGTAGCAGCCCCGCTACTGCAAAGGGTATGCCAATTCCGTTGAACAAGAACGCAAGTGACACATTCTGAACAGTCTTTCTATAGCTAGACCTGCAAACATCGTACGCATCAATCACACCCTTCAGTCTATCGCCCACAATCACGATATCAGCAGACTCTATTGCGATATCACTCCCTGCACCAATTGCAATCCCAATATCTGATTGCATGAGTGCCGGTGCGTCATTAATCCCGTCACCGACCATCGCAACCCGATTGCCATGCTTCTGAAGGCTCCTGATCATTACGGTCTTTTCATGTGGTAATACCCCGGCGTGTACCTCGGCGATCCCCAATTGTTCTGCAATCGCATGGGCGGTGCGTTCATTATCTCCTGTGACCATGACAGGTTCAATGCCCTTTGCCTGCAATCCGATAACTGTTTCCTTTGCATCATCTTTGAGAGGGTCACCGATAGCAACCATACCTGCCAATGTTTTGTTCACACTGACAGCAATTACAGTCAAACCCGCTTTCTGTATCATTTCTATCTGCTCGGAAGAATCGCTCATTCGCACGCTTTCCGTTTCAAGGAATGTTGGACTCCCCACAAGTACGGCTGCATCCATCACGTACCCACGCACACCCTTTCCAGGGACTGCTTCGAAGGCGGTGGCTGGACCCAATCGCACATCATCATTGACGGCTCTTTCAATAACAGCACGGGCCAGGGGATGCTCGGAGTTTGTTTCTAGACTAGCTGCATAAGATAGAACCTCCGATTCTGTGAACCCATTGACGGCTACGATTTCTATCACACTAGGTTGTCCCAGAGTGAGCGTGCCAGTCTTATCAAAAGCGATACTTCGGACATCCTTGAATGCCTGAAATGCCTCTCCTGACCGGATCAACACTCCTCTTTGAGCGGCCTGCCCACTTCCTCGAATCAGAGCGAGGGGGGTCGCCATCCCAAGGGCACAAGGATAGCCCATGACAAGGACAGCTAGAGTCGCAAAAACACCCAATTCAAGATTTGGAACGCCGAAAAGTATCCAAGCACCAAAAGTCCAGAAGATAAACGCCCCAAATGCAGCCAAGAGCACACCACGGACGAAATACTTCAGAACGCGGTCAACTAGAATGACGATGTCAGGCTTGAGTGCTCGTGCTTCGCGGATATGGTTCGCAATTTGCTGTAGAAAGGATTCTTCCCCTACTTTAGTCACTTCGATAATGAGGAAACCTCTCTGGTTCATCGAACCTCCAATCACCTCGTCGCCTCTCTCTTTTGGGGCTGGGAGTGGCTCACCGGTGACAAGGCTTTCATCAACTGAAGACACCCCAGTTCGTACTATGCCATCGACAGGGATGCGTTCGCCTGGCAACACCTTGACAAGACAGCCCTGCTCTACATCCTCAATCGGGATCTCAGTTTCAACATCGTCAGGGCCAATGACACGGGCTGTTGCTGGTTGGAGATCCATGAGCTTCTTGATTGCCTGTGACGAACGCGCTCGGACGCTAAGAGATACATAGCCAGAGAGGATATGATATGCGGTCACAAATACCGATACTGCAAAGAAGTCCATGATGGGCCATGGCTGGGTCATCGTACCGATGATGCCTCCCAGCAGACCTCCGAAGGCTGCAGCTTCGAGGAGAACATGCTGATTCAGTATTCCTCTTCTCAAAGACGCTCCAGCCATCCGCATGATGTATAAGCCAGGACCAAACATTGTCAAGAGTGCCAAGGAAAGCATTATGCTGGGTCCAAAGGGAATTGAAAAGCCGATCCACATCAGCACCATCAAAGCAACACCGATGAAAGTCAGGATTCCAGTTACGATGAGACGTTTCTTCTCACGAGAAATCTCTTCTGCTTCCTCTTCAAAACTGCGTAACTTATCTGGATCTCTGATGGTGAAACCGATACTCTTCAGAGTTCCCTTAATGGCATCCGGGGTCTGAACTGCAGGGTCATATTCTATGAGCGCTTTTTCATGGCTCAAGCTCACGGATACGTCTTTGATCCCATCCATTCTCAGAACTGCCTGCCTGATACTCCCCACACAGAATGAACACTGGAGTCCTCCAAGATTGACAAGCAGCTTATCAGTGACTGCGTTTATGCCTGAATCATCGGTCATATCCTTGCCCACCTATTGCTCCTCGGAACCGCCTTCGCTGGAATAGGATGCGGGAAAGCCCATCCGATCAAGAACTTGCATGATGCTTTCTGCGTCAATTTGAGATTGGTCATAGCTTACCATAACCTCCTGAGTTGAATGGCTTGCTGTCACTACCAGAATTCCAGGAATCGAACCTAATACAGTGCGTATTCTATTCTCACAGCTTGCACAATGGATTGCCTTCTGTTTGATGATGAACTTCGTCTGGTGGATGCTAGTCAAAGTGTGATATCTCCTAGAGAGGGGTGACATGTCACCGGTTCAGGAAAGTGGTAATATAGTATTATACATTGCTTATCAAAAAGAATGGCATATAGACACAATAAGAATGAGATGGATGATACCGGTAACCGACCAATATACGCCTCAAGAACCAAAATGACTCTGTGTTTGTAAGTGGTTTGCAATGGCATTATATCTGTATCCATCCTAGATGATAACTACGATGTAATTTGGCTGATGTTGGCCTGATGGATGTCATTCAGTGGGAGATACGTCCCAATTTGCTACGTTCAATGTATTTCTGGGGATCCTTTGTGAACTCCCGCATGCATGATTCCGAGCAGAAATGGTATACATCTTCCTCGACTTCAGATGTGGTCTTAGTCAATTTCCCGATAAGCATCAAACACACCGGATCAATCGCGTATCCGTTTGACCAGTGAGAACTCAGGCGTCCGTCTTCCAGCCAGAGTACACGGTCTGCCACGTCGCGTATCCGCAGGTCGTGCGTGGCAATGATGACGGTTCTCTCCTCGGTCTTGGTGATATCCTTCATCATCTCTATTATCTTGTGTCCTGTCTTAGAATCTAGATTTGCAGTTGGTTCGTCAGCCAGAATCAATGAGGGACTGTTTGCCAATGCCCTAGCAATTGCGACTCTTTGCTGTTCCCCTCCGCTCAATTCGGCGGGGAGATGTCTAGTCCGTCCTGATAGACCTACTCGATCCAACAATCTTAAAGCTGTTTCTCGTGCAAGGTCACCCTTGATTCCGTTTAGATTGAGAACCAGCTCCACATTCCTGCGGGCAGTCAATGCAGCCAGTAGATTTGGGTTCTGGAAGATGAATCCGATGTCTCGGAGGCGTAGCTTTGAGAGCTTCTTACCAGAAAGCTCACCCAAATCTGTTCCATTTATTTTCACACATCCTGTTGTAGGGGATAGGAGAGCTCCAATGATTTGGATGAGCGTTGTCTTACCAGAACCTGACGGGCCCATAATGACGACCATCTCTCCTCGTTCTACATGCAATATCGTATCATCGAGAGCGACAACACGGGACGCATCATGTCCGTATACTTTGCTTACGTGATCCAATTCTACCACAAGATCGAGAGAATGAGAATCCTGATTAGACATGGTTTATACCTCCTTGAATACGAGGGCTGGGTCAATCTGTGCAATCCTCCGCGCGGGTAAGATAGAGGTTAGCAGTCCTGTTAGAGTGCCCAGAAATGAAGATTGCATTATCATTTGGAGGTCAATCTCGACAACGAACTCAGGGACATACGTCTGAATGATGGATATGAGTACAGGAACAACGATGGACCCTATAGTGAAACCCAAGGCTGAGATAATAAAAGCTTGAACAGCTACAACTCGGTATAGGTCGAAGTTTGTTGCTCCAACGGCCTTGAGGATCCCAAATTCCTTTGAGTTTTCCATTGTGATGCTGTGGATAAGGACTCCAATGATTTGAATGCCCACAAGATAACCAATACCGCTCAACATCCAGAATACAGGGATGAAACCTCCTATGACCTCATCTTTGTATGCTTTTGCCGTTTCAGAGGTGGTGGATACCGAAACGTCTGTAATCGTGTCAACTATGGATGCGCTAACCTCCTCATCTGTGAATCCGTCTGCAACAGAAACAAGGAAGTAGTTGGTCACTCCTTCGAGGAGGAACGATTTCGCATCATCAAATGAAAGGAAGATGATGTATGCTATCATGATGTACGACTTGTCAGAAAGGCCAATGATCTTGAATTCCTTCTCCTCAATTGTAATGTTGTCGCCTATGTCATAACCATATTGTGATGCCAAAACCTTATCAATCACAATCTCGCCTGCGTCCAAGTCTGAGTTACCGGATGCCATACTCCAAGGCCCGCCCATTCCAGTATCAGTATCATATCCGTTGATATAGAGGAGAACCGTGTCATCTTTGAGTGTCGTGGACAATGGTTGTCTGATGAGTGGAGAAACAGTATCGACTCCCTCAATATTGGACAGATTCTCACGGATATTGAGAGGTAGCAGAGAGGGACTGTGTAAGGAGCCACTTGCGCCTTCCGAGGTTACCCAGAGATCTGCTCCAGAATGTGTCACCATATTGTCCATCATTGTTGAGAATCCAAGGTAGAGTCCAGACATTGTAAGAATTAGAAAAACACTCAGTGTGACTCCGGCAATACTGATTGCGACCTTTGATTTCTGGTGGTATAGGTTTCTCAGTGCGAGCGACATTTGGTTCACATCCGATTATATCTAGTTAGATATATCCATTTAGACATAATAATAAGTCTTCCGCCGTAGTATATAGTTGGACGGATTCAAATGTTTTGCGAACAAATCGGATGGAAAATTGTGACTGTGAGCCAATTCCCATTTCCATTCATATATAATAGAAACAGGATTGGTATAATGCAGAGTTAACAGGACGGGTGTCGAAGCTTGGAACAACAAATTTTCTCAAGTAGGATCTGATTTGCCTTGATAGTCCCGGAAGATATTCGCATTCAGTTGACGAACAGATGTAACCTGTATTGTAGACATTGTTTTGCATCCGCAAATGAGAAACAATCAGACGATGTACTTACAGACGACGAATTCTTGCGTTTATTTGATAGATTGATGCATCCTGCTGTGAAGGCCATTAGCTTTACTGGGGGAGAGCCTCTACTAAGGTTGAGCTTGGTTCTAGGAATGCTGAATAAGATTAAAGAAACCCCAGTAGTCACGACACTCAACACGAACGGCTGGTTCTTGGACATGTCCACGGCCAAGAGCCTGAAGGATGCTGGATTAGGCCGAGTACAGGTCAGTATCGACAGTAGCATACCTGAAAAACACGATTCATTTAGAGGGACAAGGGGATCACACGAACGAGCTCTGAGTGCGATTGAAAATTGCTTCAGCAAAGGAATAGATGTATATGCAAGGGTCACAATAACCTCGTTCAATTTCAATGAGCTAAGAGAGATTCTGCACATTGTGATGAAACGAGGAGGGCAGGGGATAATTGTCAAGCCTCTTGTGCCATCAGGTAGAGGCAAGAACATAGATGAAACCCTCTCCCGTGAGCAGCATATGTTTGCCGTTACTTCATTGTTGGAAGCAATCAAATCTGACTCACAGATAGAGAGGGAGCACGTACAGTTCCTGACACCATCATACCCATTCTTGCTCGGGAGCGAGTTTGTAGAATACAGCGATTGTTGTGATTGCGGAGAGAAATTGGCATTCGTGGCAAGTACTGGAGATGTGCAGCCGTGCGGGTATACCCATTACATACTTGGAAATCTGAGAGAAAGGACATTAGAGGAGATATGGAATGATGCCCCATTTCTTCGCGAGTGGAGAGAAAAGAGAGTGAGTGGAAAATGCGTGTCATGTGAGTTCGCTGACATATGTAGGGGCGGTTGTCGTGCTGCTGCATTCGAAACCACAGGCAGACTTGATATCCCGGATCCCTTGTGCTGGAGGTAATAGAGATGCCAATAATACCGAAACACTCACGGACTGTGAAGGTAATCACTGAAGCCGAGATCGATTCTATCGAGCAGTTAGAGGGATCACTCACATATGAGACCACAGAGTATTGTGTATACCTCAATGCGGACAATGATAGAGTACTGGGGGTATATGCCATCCAGGGAACATCAGTAGAGGAGCCATTCATCAGGATTTCGGGCATCAAAGAGATAGGTGCAGGTGTTTCCAAGCATCTTGTCCAAGACCCAAGTATTGACCTGTCCAACATCCTTGATGTCCTTTGTTGGCTAAGCAGGAATGAGGTAGGGCTGAAGGAGCCCGAAATCAAGGTCTTCATCTCAAAGCACGACCATATCACGTTCGCCTATCTCAAGGAGCCTCTTGAATTACCAGTGATTCAAGTAGTAGATGTCATTCCTCCGTCACCAAGCAAACTTGAGGCTGCATTCGATGTGCTCCGGTATTCAGGGATGATTCCGGAAAGCTATCCTGTGAGGTTCCACCTAATCGATGAAGGAGAGCTGGTTGAACGGATCCATGGGAAAGACGTCCTTATCCCCTGCAGGTTCACAGAAATCATTGATCGAGTACCGCAGAAAGTCTATTCAGTGGATAAGGATCTGTATAAAGTCAGTCGTCAGTCGATACATGTAATCGGATGCCAGCGTACACGAGAGGCCGCAGATGCTTGTGGGGCTGATGTCAATGCTTTTGATGATATCTGTCCAGCCCGAAATCTACCCGAAGAGGGCGTGTTCTTGGCGAAATGCTGCCTCTTGAGGGATGATATTGAACTGCGGGAAAACCAACAGGCAGAAGGAGTGGTCATTCCATGGGGTTTCAACTATGCCCATGTGTTTCAGGCAGGAGTGGCCCTTCAACAGATAATTCTCAAGAAATTGAACACGAGTGTCTGAATACAGACTAAGCACCACTAGGTATCGCCATGAAAGAAATGGGATGGTGGGCCGGCCCGGATTCGAACCGGGGATCCCTTGGACTCTTGCCAAGATGGCGAGTCGTTCTTGGTCCCAAACCAAGAATCATTTTTGGCAACGGGTCATGTAGACCAATTGTAGCCAAGCTAGACCACCGACCCATTGGTCATTGCTCTGGTATGTTGCGTCCAGTTATAAGAATAACGGAGCGAATCATTGTATGTCAAGGATTATCCCTTCAAAGGGCTCCAAAATCACATCCCTATCATCAAGTGGATGTGTGTCTTTGTGTGTCGAAAAGAGAAGCACACAATCACTGTCAATCCTATCCACTTCCATAGGTGTGCGTGAGAGGTTCAACAGAATCCGTAAGGACTGCCCCACCATATCATTCCTTCTGTATTTGCGATCATATACAATGAGATGCTTTGACGCTGTGTTGGATGGGTGAAGGTGCATTGATCCCGCATGCAGAGCGGGATTTCTTTTTCTGATTTGAAGGAGTGTCTTGTAGCAATTCAGCAACGAGTCCATATCGCTCTCCTGTCTTTCAACATTGATGCTATGGTAGCGCGGTTCTAAAGGTAACCACGGATGGACTTCGGACCCGGTGAAACCGGCGTTGTCTGACGAGTCCCATTGCATCGGTGTACGGCAATTGTCCCTATTCAGAGATATCTTGCCCCCGCGAGTGATGAGAGCAAGTAATGGACGTGGGAGCCAACTGTATTTTCGAGCCACTGGATCTTGTGCATCATGGAGGGATATGTTGTGGTCAAGCATCCCGATCTCCTCCCCATAATAGATGAACGGCACTCCTCTGGCAGTGAGCTGTAGAACTGCATTGAGCTTGGCTAGGGGGATATCATTTCCCAACTTGCTGATTCGGCGCATCTGGTCATGGTTGGAAAACACCCATGTTGGGATATAGGGCTCTGGGAAGTGGGTTTCAAAGTCTGAAATGAGTTTCCGAATCGAGGAGGCATTCATGTTGGTATTGAGAGATTTGAATTGGAAGGTCATATGCAACCCATCTGTCCTGCCGTCATTGGTCACATCACCACAATACCTCTTCAGGATGTCATATGGTGCTCCCACCTCGCCCACAAGAAAACGTTCTGGATCAGAATACTCATCAAGTATCCGTCGAAGTTCCTTGACGAACAAAAAGTTGTCACGGTGGTGGATAGTGTGAATGTTGTCGTGGAAGAAACTCCTAGAATCCTCTTCTGAAGGGAGGTACTTCATGGCATACGGATTATCGCGGAGCTGCTCATCCTCGTAGATGGTGTGGATGATGTCCAGACGAAACCCGTCAACGCCTTTGTCCAACCAGAACCGAAGTGTATCAAACATCTCCTTTTTGACCTCAGAATTTCGATAGTTGAGATCAGGCTGGAAAGGTAGGAACTGGGCCCAGTACCATTGGTCAGTCAACTCATCATAATGCCAGCCGGATCCACCGACCATCGAGTTCCAGTTGTTCGGAGGTTTCCTCCCTCCGGGCTTCCGCCCATCACGCCAGATATACCAATCACGCTTAGGATTGTCGCGGCTGGAACGAGATTCTATGAACCACGGATGCATATCGGATGTGTGGTTCAGCACCATATCAAAGACAACAAACATATTGTGGGCATGTATTTCCCTGATGAGCCGTTCACAATCAGACATTGTTCCATACTCGGATGCGATGCTACGATAGTCACGCACATCATAACCATGGTCGCGCTGAGGACTATCAAAGAATGGTGAGAGCCAAATTGTTTCGATGCCCAACTCCTGAAGGTAGTCCAGTTTTGAGATGATGCCGGGAATATCGCCAATCCCGTCCTGGTTGCTGTCCTTGAAGCTCCTTGGATATATCTGATAGACTGTTGTCTTTTTCCACCAAGGTAGGTCATCACGGATATTGTTTGACATCCTAATCGTTTTCCCCAATAGAGGAAAGGAAAAACCTCCTTTTGTTCCTTCGGGATATGCGAAAGGTCTTAACGATATGACGCAGTTCTTCAAATGGTGGATGAAATGAGCCTTCTGGGACCTGATGACTTGGAGCTGAGCAAGAAGGAACGTAAGAAGAAACTAGCAAGAGACCTCTCACCCGAAGTGTACAAGCAGGTGGAGAAATGGATAGAACGAGAGGATGACCAAGAAACATTCAAACTTCTTAGTGAGATTGGTGGCGATGAGGATGCTCAAAAACTGCTAGCTCGAAGAAAAGGCAAAACAGATCCGTTACTTGATGACCGCAGGTAGATGAAAGACATGGTTGACAATGACGGGCATATGTATACGAAGGACAGTAATCTCAGAACTGCACTGGCCATTATACGGACTCTTGAGGCTGAGAAGCGGACACATTTTGCCCAGTTACGTACTGGCATCGGCGTCTTGACAATCCCGATGTCATTGTTGACCATCCTCGTTGCGACCTCAAGGTATTATTCTATAGTGGATGTCTTTGTTTTCATCGCCGCCCTCGTCTTCGGGATAATCTGCTTGTCAGTGATTGGGGGTTATCTCGTCATAAATGCACTCAGGAAGCTGCGACATAACGAACGGCTCAGGAAGGACGCCTGTACCAATACGGAATGTCTTCTTGAGGAGAATGGAATGCTTAAATGAGTGGATGACCTTTCAGACATAAGGTATCGCAGGAACATTCTCATTTCAGCAAAGAGAGGAATGAATGATATGACTTCCAGCACGGACAAGAAAGTGTTTGATGACCTGAATTTCCAAATCTGGCAGGTCAAGGACGAACAGAGCGGCAAGTGGAGAGATGAAGTCTATATTATGGGAGACGATGAGTCGCTACAGACGATAAAAGATAGCCTTCAACGACTGCTAGATGTCTTCCAAATCTATGGTAAGGGAACCAAGAAATACAAGTGCAATCCCCCTACGGACTTTGATCATGTAACATACGGGAAAGAACACGGTGCGACCATCCGATGGCTGGATCAACTTGTGGTTCGCATAGGGTTGGATGCAATGGATAACGAGCCGTTCATTCTCGATGGTTTCGAGGTCGGCATCAGCGTGAATCCCTCTACGATGAAACTTTTCATCGAGAAACTACAAGAATATCTTGATTCTGATGAGAAATACACTCATGGAAAAGAACTGGTCTGTAGGTTGCGTTTGTCCCCTGACTGGGTGGGGGCAGAATAGCCCAAGGATTACAAGACGACATATCGATGACTCTGCACTTGGTAACGCATCAGCCAACGCAGCCTGCGCTACAGATGTCACATTGTGCCCATTTTTCTGATACTTCAAAATGGGACTCCGCCTAGGTGGTACTTAACGAGTACCACGGATGTTTGTGTGCAAAGTATCTAATTGCAAAACCAAATAAGGATGCACTACAAAGAACACGTGGAGTGTGATCCCATGTTAGGGATATACCTGTTCATACTGTTTGGCGGCGTGATCCTATTAGCAGTCCTGTTCAGCCGCGATAAGAGAACTGAGCATGGAACGCATCATTCATACAAGGTAGGTAGAAGGAGGATTGGCGAGAAGATACATCAGTCTATTGTCGAAGAGAACATGTACTTCGACGGAGAATCACAAGAGTACGCAGAAGCCATGTCGCGAAGACGACAGATGGGCTGGTGAAAGCATCACTCGATTATGATATACACCTCTGAAAAGAAAACACGATGGAGACCCTGGCGGGGTTTGATACTATCTGACATCAAAAGTGTAGATGAAAATGAGAACAAAATAGGAAGAACACATGTCAATGAACAGGAAGGTTCCGGTTCATGATGTGCCTTGATTATCACTCACTGGACCATACCTGCATGGTATTCACAAAATCAAGATTTTGCTAGAACCAAAAGGAATATCGTAGAGCGAGTAAAGACAAAAATCCAATGTCTGAGTTGTATCCTTGTAGCAATAGTATCATTGCCATGATGCAGAGTAGAAATTGAACAGCCTTCTTGTTTTTTATGAAACTTCCATCTCCCTCCTACCGTAACCAAAAAGAGATAATATGACCTTTATGTGGTGTGGCATGCCTAGAACATCGGAGAGGGAGATAGATGTCAGTTCCAGTTCGACCGAAGATAACTGCAATTGTTATCATCATTCTCCTAACTATTAGTACAGTCTTCACCTTTTTCTTCGTTCAATCGCAATACACTGATATTAACTATCATTTCACTATTGAATGTAGAAATAGCAGTTCAATTCGAATCATTGAGAACATTACATTTGGGAAATTTGATATCACTTTTTCCGAAACAAACGATTCATTCTGGTTTCTTTTTTCGTTTCAGATGAACTATACAAGAATATATGCTCATCAAAACATTTCTTTCAAATTAATACCTAGATATTATTTAGGAAATGGTCACTACGCTATTAACGAATCGGTTGCTTTTGAATCCATAGGGCAAAGGCATTTCACATGCATGGATGCGAAAACATGATGAATCACCAGGATTCATAATGATGCAATATTGGCTAATGAATTCAAGCTATAGTCATATCACGGGAGGAGAAGAACCACAACAGTTTCGGATCTTATGGACATTCAACCTTACCTCTGAGAGGATCCCAAAGGATGATTTTGTAAGTGAATTGGTTGTTGATTTCAGTGTAAGGGAATTCTCAGGTGGGATTAATAGAACAGAAACCGTCACCATTACCTCAGCGATTTGAATCATAGGAATAATGGCTCTAATTGAACTAAGGCGTAAATATGACTGACGATGACTACCGGATTATATCTTGGGAGAGAGTTACTTCTTTTTTTTACGATGATAAGGGATTCCAATCTTAAGCAAGAAGTAGAAAGTGGAAACCCCGAGGAAATTGAACTAGGGAAACCATATTTTCCACAAAGCCAATTACGAACAGTGCGTAATTCTTTGATTGTAGGATTTTGGCCGTTAGAGTATATTCTAGGAAAGGTCTTCAATTCATGCATAATATGATCTGAATATTCTACTGAAACAAAGGAATACTAGTAGAGAACCAGTTGCCAGAGGAATTTGATTTGAAATGCCCCTTGGCATCGCTTCGCAATAGGAGAGAATATTTCATATTGATTGTAATGAAATTCTCGTTTACGATATCCAAAATTCCAGCTACTCTTTTCAAGATTCAAGTCATACTTGATTTATTCAGGCCAGAATGGGAACTGTATTCTTTCAACATCTTTTGCAACCAACGCAAGCCATTTCCGAACACGTTCCCGCTTCCGTTCGTCATTTGGCAGTGCAATAAGCGCCCATCGAATCGCATCTTCTTTTCGTTTTGTTTTTGCTATCCACTTTAAAGAGACTCTACCTGTCTTCGTGTAGATAGTTATGCACTCAGGATATACTTCTATAGTGATCCCTAGCCCAGTTGCAAGAGATACCTCATCATCCAATAGTCTACTTCGATTTGTCAGGACAACCGAAAGAATACGACTCGTGATGCTTAAGTCCTGACCGGTTAAATGCTTCGAGTGCTCAGATAGCTTACCTATTGGAATATAGATGTGGCCTCTCTTTGTTTCCCATCGTGCATATTTGAGATTCATTAGGAACGCAATATCAGCCTGACACAGATCCGATTCGAGATTATAACTTGCATTATCCTTACCCGGCTTCAGAACGATAGTTCGACTCCATCTGAAACCTGACACATGGTCAAAGCACCCGTCTTCTGAAATCAATTCCTCTAGATAAGCAATATGTGATTCATGGGAACTCTCTTTGACAAGTCTGGGAAGATGTTCATTTTGAAGTGGTTTCTCGCCGGAAGTAAAACCCCAGTAGATGAAAGCATTTCCCATCGGTATTGGTATCCACATCCGAAGGCTCCGATTAGCGTCATTTGATATCAATTTGGGTGACATCTCTCCAAAGCACTGTAATAATTTTGTCACAATTCTAATTCTCCCTCTATCAGATTCGGAATATTGTAATCGCCCGCTCCGCCCCAACCAACAATCGCTATTGACAATTGCACCAAGTCTTGCGCGAAGAACCTCCAATTCCATTCCTTCTAGTAATTTAGGACGAGTAATACCGCCTCGCCCGTTTCTGCCAGTAACAGCTTCAATCGTTCCTTCAATAGACCTTGGTGATATCCCTAAGATGTCACAGATTAGATGGAGTACCTCACCTAAGATTCTGGAACCTTTATCACCAACTCGGATCCTATCTGATGCCTTGTTGGAAATGACTTGTTTAACAAGTTTGTTTAGATGACGCAATTGTTCATAGCCGCTGCATTTCAGTTGCAGTTGCTTTCCTGTTTCGAGAATGATATCTGAAAGATCACTTGGTGTGAAATGGAAGAACTGATTGCTCCAAGCGTTTATCATTTTATTTGGCGATTTGTCGGGATTCCAAATATACAGTCGGCAATCCACAATACCAACTCGGATGTTATCAGCGAGGGGTGCAATCTGGGTCTTCTCTTTTATTGAATTCTCTATAACGTCCCGAATTTTATTGTGCATCTCATCTGGTAATGAGTGCCAAGCAGAGTGATTATTACCATAATCAAGATAAACAATCCTAGAATTGGTCTTGTCCAGTTCTTGCAACATCGTAAATACAATGGATGAAAACATCTGGGATTCAATATGCTCAAAGCCGACATCTTCATTCATTAGATGGAAGGTCGTTGGAGTAACTTCATAGGCTCCTTGCAATGTGTTCTTTCTCAATACGGCTACTTCACCGAAATTATAACATTGATGCTTCCGTAGAATAGTCAGCAGCTCATTATATTGGAACCGATCGAGTTCTACTTCCGTCCACTTTCTGATTATTTTTTCTTCCTCATATCGACGTAGCCGAGAAATCAAGGTTGGTTCTTTCCCTGCCTTGAAGTCACTTATTCTCCCTTGAATGATACCGTGAATTTTGGCAAGTTCGTTTTGGGAGTGAGTTTTGTTTTTTCGAACCTTGAAGTAGATACTGGATTTTCTGTATCGTTCACTGAATTCTTCTTCCTCTTTTTCTCTGGGATATTTTGTTAGTAGTTCGCGAACCTCTCTCATTGAATGGATCTGAACCTCTGGAGGACCACTATGAATCACCTCATAGAGGGCGCGGATTAATCGCTCCTCTAACTCGATAATAAATGATGGAATTTCTCCTTTCATGCTACTCTTAAAATAGGCTCTAACATCTCGAAGTTTTTTCTCAAAACCCCTTTTGAGCCGCATTTCAGAGGGGATGATTCTCAGGACTTGTTCGAATTTCTCACAACTGTCAATTAATCTTGGCAAAGAAGTTTCACAATGTCCCTTGGCTTCTCCCGAGTCTGCAACTGGGTCACCGAGGATATGGCAACTAGATCCTGACACGGAAAAATCGTCTGTAGCATCCTTGAAAATTTCCTCGATCTCGTCTTGGGTCAGTTTTTTCTTTTCAGGTTCCACCATTGACTCGTATTCGTCTTCACGAATCCGTGTTTCAAGATTGTTTCCCACCAAACCCACAGTCCTGAGAATTATCAGTTGCTATAAAATGGACGCATCTTTATTTATCCCATGCTCAGTGATATATCTAATCCGATTATTAGTCACGAGAATCTAGTGATAAGCTCCTAGAATAGGAATCTACAGATCAGTCTGAAGCAACTCGAAGAAGAAAGCTCGATGGAGCCCCTGGCGGGATTTGAACCCGCGGCTTCCTCCTTACCAAGGAGGCGGTCTAACCGGTCTGAGCTACAGGGGCTTGTGTGGTACGTACGAGTGCGACTGATTACGGGAGATAAAGTTTTCGAAGAGGATTGGTGCTAGAGACCCAGTTCGTGCAGGTGGATCTGATACTTGCCCAGTTTCCCGCCATAGTTGCCAGCGCCTACGGTGAGGATGCCATCATGCTTGCAGACTTCTTGGATTGCCACTTTCATTGCTTCAGCGACTGCATCCTCAGTCAGCCCGTTGATGACGATTTCTTGGACGAACTCAGCACCTTCGGGAACCAGCGTATCGGGTGTGATTGCCCTGAGTGTCGGACAATAGCGTTCATTCGTGGATGCGAACATACCCTTATACCGTGAAGACGGTTTCGATCCTGAGCCTACCAGTCCACCGGGGAAGGGTGTATAGGCACCTTCCACCTTCTCAATCGCCTTGACGGCAGCCTTGCCACTCTCCATTCCGCTCTGGATATCTTTGCAGCAGTAAATTATATTCCCGCCGGCAACTCCTTTTGTACGCCCAAAGCTCTCTTGGACAACGAAGGTGCCGCTCATGCGCGGGACCAGCCACAGGATACGGCCGTCAATAGGCCCCTTCTTTATCTGGTGTCCGTCGCCGAACATAGCGATGAGTTTCCCAATCTTGTAGGTTTCCTTGGGTTTCGGAGTTGCATCATATGCGCAGGCAGTGGGACTGGTAAGGATGCATTGACCGATCCGTGCAAGAAGTTGTTTCTCGAGTTTGTCCGATTTTGCTGTAGCAAATATCACACGTACACCGGGTCGTCCATCAGGGGTTTCATCGGGCGATAGGACATACTCGATGCCTGCTTCGGACGGGGTCATGATGACAGAAGTCCCGAATCCTGTCGTTTCCATTGCCGTTATGCGGGCCCATTCCTCGTCATACGCTGTTATCAGGGTACGGTTCATGTGCATGCTAAAAGCTTCAGCGAACGTGTCCTCGATGGGGACGCCATTGATCTCCATATTTTTTCACCTTGATAGTAGAACAGTGATACACTTCCCCCATTTCTCTGTTCCGCCATAGTGTTTATTATGGACATATGTAATGACTGTCGCTGGTCAGACCAATGACTGTGCGACTGAACCTTACCCAAGAGCTGGACTTGCCCATAGAGGCAGACACCATCACACCATCCCACTTTGCAGGGAAATCCCTTGCAGACATCAAGAAGCTACCTGTCATCCAAGGGAACCAGACCCTTCAGATTAGCGATTTCTTTGAGGTGTCAGGGGAAACGGGGGATTCTCCCGATGCTACCGAGATTCACGTTTCTGGCGACCTTAGAAAGGTGAAGATGATAGGAAAAGGGATGAACGGTGGCAGGATCACTGTTGAAGGGGATGTAGGTATGTATCTCGGAGCTGAGATGATAGCAGGAAGGATACATGTCAAGGGATCCGTAGGGGCATGGGCCGCAGCTGAGATGCAAGGAGGGAACATCCAGATAGAGGGAGATGCCGGAGACCGCCTTTGTGCAGGATATAGAGGGAGTATAGAGGGGATGTCCGGTGGGAGAGTCTATGTGGCTGGTAATGTGGGGCGGGAGATGGCATCACATATGCGGAAGGGGTTCATCGCGGTCAGGGGGAACGTGGACGAGCTGGCAGCATCCAAGATGAAAGGAGGCACCATCATAGTCTGCGGGAATGTCGCTGAGCGAATAGGCGTGAGCGCCACAAAGGGCATGGTCTTCGTCCTAGGAAGGCTCGAATCTCTCATGCCGACATATCTCTTCAGCGGGGTTTCCGAAAGGGAGTTCACAAACTACTATCTGAGGTATCTGAGGTCTCGAAGGCCTGATTTCCTGAAGGAGCCTGTCCCCGTAACTGAGAAATGGACCAAGTTCATGGGAGACCTTGCAGAAGGAACACCAAAGCAGGAGATCTATGTCAGAACCGCCCAGAATGGGCATCTTCACTAAAGGACGGTTTGAAGAATGAATGTCAGTGTCAATGAGAAGGCAAAGGAGATAATAGATGAGATAATTGAGCGAAAGGAGGAACTCGGCTGTATCATCTCACAGCTGGAGAATGGAGCAACAATACTGGATGCTGGAATCGAAACCGAGGGGACTGACGAGCTGGGCAGGCTGGTCGGCGAAGTGTGTATGGGAGGACTCGGCACGGTTCGTATGTCCACTGTGGACATCGACGGCATAACATTGCCCTCGGTCATCGTATCAACTGACCAACCGACTATTGCAGCTCTCGGGTCACAATATGCGGGCTGGGCATTCAAGACTGGGGAGTATTTCGCAATGGTTTCGGGGCCAGCGAGAGCACTGGCAAAAGTCGAGAAGCTCTATGAGGAAATCGAGTACAATGATGATGCAAGCGTCGGTGTTGCTGTGCTTGAAACAAGAACCCCGCCGGATGAGAGAGTCACCGACAAGCTCGCACGGAAGTGTGGTATTGATACCAAGGATCTCTATTGTGTTGTAGCACCCACGGCATGCAAGGTGGGATCTGTCCAGATCTCAGCACGAGTGGTCGAGGTGGGAGTACACAAGCTCCATGAGTTGGGGTACGACCCCAAGAAAATCCGTAATGCCCATGGCGTAGCACCCGTTGCACCTGTGGCCAAGAAAGACACAAGAGCGATGGGAGTGACAAATGACTGCATCCTGTACGCGGGACAGACATACTACTATATCCGTCCTGGCGAAGGCGATGACCTTGAGGAATTGACGAAAAAGGCGCCCTCGTCATCATCTGACCAGTACGGGAAGCCATTCTATGACCTGTTCAAGAGTTTCAAGTTCGACTTCTACAAGGTAGACCCGCTCCTGTTCAGTCCAGCTGAAATCACAATCAACAACATCACGACAGGAGAGGTTCATAAAGCAGGAAAGGTCAACTACGAGGTCTTGAAACAGTCACTAGGTCTGTAATATATAATTCATGTGACGCCAATGTCTTCTAACGAATCGATGTCTTCGGTGTCGGCAGGGACAAGAGCTGCAGGCTCAGGCTTTGGCTCCCTGAAACCATTGGCAATCAGTATGGTTCCCAGCAGGCCGACGACCGCCATCAAACCAAATGTGGGTGGGAATCCCGTGTTTGGTAATAACCATCCGACAAGGACGAGAAACGGAATTGCTATGATCATTGCAATCGTTGGTTGGAGAGAATAGATGCTGTTACGGATCCTGTTAGGAATCACATCTAGCATTACTCGTTGGTTCAAGATATTTGCAATAGCGCCTAAAAAATCAGTCACAACGAAAATTATGAAGAACAATGCCACCGGAAGAACCGATTGCTCGGGCAACTCGATCAGTAGGATATCAAAGAGGTACAGGCGAACCATATTTGCGGAATCAAGCGGTGGGGGAAAGAACGCAATGACCAAGGCCATAAGGAGATTGAAAAGCACGCCCATGAATTGCAGGGCGCGAAAGCGAGGTGTCCATTTTATCGGGTCGAATCGCTTTGCGAGGACACCGCTTCGTTCCTGACCTATTGCCTGAGGAAAGAAAATCATTGTCCTGAACGTCGACACGGCGAGGTCGTTGAACAGGTAGGCGAAGTAGAGAGGGAACAATACCAACATCCACCAGAGAAATCCAAGTGACCATAATAGGATCTCTCCAAAGAGAATGAACGACACGAACCTGCTTGAGAAAAGGAATCGCACACCATCTTTCATGAGCGCAATGTACTCCTTGAAAGTCTTGGATTCTGAGCTGGGTTGAGCACCAGGAAGATCCTTCACTGTAAAGACGACGAACCCAGCCAAGACAATGCTTGCAATGGCCTGCATCTGAAAGACCAATTCACGGAGGAATATGGTGGCGACAATGCTCCCAGGGATAAGAACCAATGTCGATGAAATCTGCCAGATAAAGCCGACCTTGCCCCAGAACACGCCGTATGTCTTTCGATCCGTGTCGTGAGGCATAGCAACGCGATAGTTGTTGTCGAACCATGCATGGAATGCACCACTTTCCTGTGAGGCGCCGATTCCCATCAGTGCGTAGATTACCACATAAACGGGAAACTCGGTGGCGTATGTCAGCATGGATGTCAACCAGAATGCCAGGCCATAGCATACAAGGGCTGATGCGATCACCCATCTGTGACCTATATGGTCACCAAGAGCACCAGTCGGATAGTCGAGTATTGTTTGAACAACAAGCTGTACCACAACTAGAAAACTGACAAACGCAATCCCATCGATGTAACTACCATTTCCAAGGGTTTCTGCGATGAATATGACCCAGAATGTGGTCGAAACCTGAAATACTATTGCGAACGCAGGTAGGAGCACTGCCAGTGTCTTGGCTAGTTGAAGGCCTGCCTCTGAGGCGTCCCCTAATCCAAAAACTCTCGCTAGCCGGCTCATGCATGACGGACTCCTATCGTTGTGAATGGCTGGCACGGATTATGGGGGTCTATTAGTGTTTCCACTTCTGCCAGCCAAAGTCATTCCGTTCACTTTATCACATGGGACACATCAAGGTGAGAACGAACAGAATGACAATACGAATAAGATTCCGAGGGACTCTCTCCACAAAGATTCCGGGTGATTGTATCGAGATAGGGATCAAAGGGACTTCCACATTACAGGCAATCCTAGAAAAGGCACTTTCTGATGTACCTGAAGCAAAAGAGGTGTGGCAGACCACCGAACAGATGGATAGAGAAGCATTACTGCTCAAGAACGGGAAGGACATAGGGTTGCTTGATGGATTGGATACGATAGTCAAGGAAGGCGATGAGATTGTTATCCTGCCGTTGATTCATGGGGGTTGAATGAACTCAGCCCCGACATGAATTGCATTCATATTGATATCGAGATACCGTGCTGGAACAGATGCCTTGACAGCTGCTTCAAGAGCCTCGTCAGGAATCGTGCCAACATTCTTTATGATGGCGCCAAGCATGACCATGTTCGACACAAGCCTCAACCCTATCTTATCTGCAGTCCTCATCGCAGGGACGGTCTGTACTATGAAATCCCCGCTCACACTTGTTGCATCCACAAGGTCGGGATCGATGATGACTGTGCTCCCGCCCTTTGCATCAGATAGATACAAGTCTAATGCCTTCTGGCTCATCGCGACAAGAATGTCAGATTTGCGGACCTTTGGGTAATGGATGTCGCCATCACTAATGATAACCTCACTCTTGGCAGCCGTGCCCCTCGCCTCAGACCCGTAGCTCTGGCTCTGCACAGCGTTCAACCCTGCCTTCACCGCAGCATGCCCAAGGACGACTCCAGCCAATACAGCACCCATCCCACCAGTCCCGGCAATCCGAACCTCGATTCTCATGACATCACTCCCTCAATCCTGCAAAGGTCTGCTTCATGACTTCCAATAGTCCAGGTTCCTCCCGGTCTGCGAACACCCCCAAGTCCATGCCATCTTTTGAGGGAACCTTGTATGTGATGGGTTCGTCAGCCTTCCGTATCGGGAGCGATTTGAACCATTCCAAGAATTTCAGGGCATCGCCAATCTTTGCCCTTCGCCCATATGCGGTAGGACACTGGGTCAGCATCTCAATGAAAGAGAAGCCTTTCCGTTGGAGGGCAATTCGCATCGAGCGGGCTGCTTGAATCGGGTGTGCTGTAGTCCATCGTGCCACATAGTTTGCTCCTGCTGCTGCGACTAATCGGGATATGTCGAAGGGGCGTTCTGGGTTCCCGTACGGCGTGGTCGAGGTCGTATCGCCCATAAACGTGGTCGCACTGACCTGCCCCCCAGTCATCCCGTAGTTGTAGTTGTTGCTGCATATCACAGTCATATCGACATTACGTCGTGCAGCATGGATGAGATGATTCCCGCCAATTGTTGCCAAGTCACCATCCCCTGATATCACGACCACCCTCAAGTCAGGGTTCGCTAGTTTCAGACCTGTGGCAAAGGCAATCGCACGTCCATGCGTCGTATGAAGCGTGTCTGCATTGAAGTAGGGGGACGGAATCCACGCACTGCAGCCAATCCCAGATACGAATGCGAACTCGCTAAGATCCTCATGCCCAAGGTCATGCACTGCCTTCAAGAACGAGTTCGTCAGAATCCCGTTCCCGCAGCCAGGACAAAACGCGGTTTCCAAAATATCTTCTCGAAGATACTGCAATGCAAAATGCTTTCGTTCGGCAGAGGTCAATGTGTTCACAATTCATTCTCGATTAGAGGATACTAATAATCCATTCCGTATGGATATGTGGATTGCCCAATCAAAGGCGTCGTTATTTTCTATAGCGTCTGGGAAATCTTACCTTTGAGGATGCTATGGTTCCGTCCTCTCAAGACGAAGAGATGATCCGCAGTTAGCGCATACTTCGTTCCTAACTGATGCGTACGGGAAGTTACATGATAGGCAGAAATGCTGTGAAGGTCGTGGACGATAGTAGGAGGTCAGGTTGTGTGATCCTCTCGTGCTTATGATATAGAGCATAACAAAAAGTCCTGAGAACGATATCACCATGAGGGCGAGCTCGAATTCCAACTCCCAGCCATTTGGGAAGAAAACAGCCAACACTACAATTGGTACCAAGAAAAACAAGAAAGAAATGACCACTGCCCGCCGGGACTCCAAAGATGTGACCTCATGACCATACCACTTCAAACGTTTATCTATGCACCGGTGAAACAGGAACACCATCCATGTCACTACCACGTATTGAACCCCTCTAAAACAACGATGATGGTAGGAGATAAAAACGATATTTCATACATTGGCTCCATGAAGATTCCTTTGAGGGCAGACTGATGATGCAGGACAACATTCACATGCTGAACAGCATCTGTGACAAGATTGTCGAGCGTGACTATGTGAGTCTTATCACACTTGTGAACAGGTTCATTGAGTGCTTTTCGTGGTGTTCTCTGACAGACCACCTCAGGTTCAGGTTAGAAGAGAATCCATCCTCCGGGATGACTAGGGGCATGGTACGGGATGCCATCGTCGAATTGCTACACTTGCACCTGTTACAGGGACTGGATGGCGACCTTACAATACTATTCGATGACCTTTCTTCTCAGACAGTGGATGACCTTCAGCAAGAGGCACTCCCAGTCGCCGTGAGAACGATGCGAGATCAGATCAGGAAAGGCAACACCTTCTTCTTGGACGTAACCAAGATGGCAGATATCCCCATTCTTGCGGTTCTCATCCCGAAGATCTTCGAAGTGCGAGAAAGACAGATACTGAGGTTGGAAGACAGCCCACCTCTTACCGATGTCTATTCCACTTACTACGGGTTCATGATTTTGACTCAAGGAAGCATAGGAACAGACGAATCTGGTGCTGCAGGCAAGGCAGTCGATGGCTTCACAGACCTTGCAATACAGTTCGGCAAGAACCTCGCCATCAATCCCAGACAACTCAAGTATTCAAAAACAGCTTTTGGCAGGGTGTCGGGCGATATGCGCGACCTCCTCTGGAACATGCTCTGTGCGAGCGCTGCCGGTAGGAACCGCAGGAAGCAATCTATCAAATATCTCGGAAGTCTTCGGGACTCACGCGCACTCCAAGTCCTCCACCCTCTCCTGCTCAACACATCAAATGAGAAGGTGAAACGGCATATCTTGGAGGCAGTAGGCTCCATCCGACACGCATCGTCCTACGAGGTGATACAGAAAGACATCAGCAAGGATTGGAGAACTCGTAGTATGCAGCAAGAGGTTGCCCATACGCTCTTGCATCCATATATGCAAAGGATCCCAAGTCATTCAAAACAGTGAAATCATATGCTAGATAGTAGGGACTTACGAAGGCAGGACTAAGATATTCTCCTCTATTGGTGCAGTGGGATATCAATCCTCCTGTGATCCTCAGGCTGCCGTCTTAACAGAGCTTTTAAAACGGGTAACCCTCGCGACTGAGATAGTTTGCACTTTTACTTTGAAGGTGAGAAAAGGAATGTCAGATGTCGCAGCAATGAGAGCCTTCAACCGCGAGATGGCAGCGGTTGTCGGAGCGACCGTCGAGGTCGAGTTGACGAATGGAAAGAACTATGCCGGTACCTTGATCGGCATCGACCAGAACTCCCTCAGCATCGTGCTTGAGGAAGTCACAGGTGATGCAGTCGTCCCCAAGATGTTCATCTATGGACCAAGCATCGTTTCCTTCTCCGTTTCCGAGAAAGAGGTCAGTATCGAGGGACTCGCCAGAGAACTCGAAAAACAATTCCCCCCTGGCGGTATTGTCTACCATCAAGACACCGGGATTATTATCGTCATGAATAAAATACGCATATCACCTGAAGGGGTTGACGGCTCAGGTCCACTTGCGGAACGGGTGAGGCAGATTGCAGAGCCCTGGCTCAGGGACCGCGGGTTGTTAGAGTAGTATCATGGATTAGATAACCTATTACACTCCACTAACTAGTGGTTAGAAGGCACATATCATATCCGTGTTTGTGAAGCGTCTGCGACAACTGATTGACTTCACCGAGGAGGTCACAAAAGTCTT
>JAJRZD010000015.1 GCA_024275415.1 archaeon | reverse complement strand
GTGGGCCTCCAGGCGGTGCTCCTAGTGGTGGGCCTCCGGGTGGTGGGCCTCCAGGCGGTGCTCCTAGCGGTGGGCCTCCGGGTGGTGGGCCTCCAGGCGGTGCTCCTAGTGGTGGGCCTCCGGGTGGTGGGCCTCCAGGCGGTGCTCCTAGTGGTGGGCCTCCGGGTGGTGTTCCCAGCAGCAGTCCTCCAAGTGGTGTTTCTAGTGGAGTATCTGCAAGTAGTGGCAAAAGCTCCCTTCAATCAGAAATGCTTGCAGAAATGGAACGGCTTAAGGCGTTGATGAGTGGGGATTGAGCCAAAGTTTACCTCATCCCCACCCGACAAACTCATACAATTGTGTTCAGAATCGATAGGGAACCATGGTTCTCTATCACTTAACGATTAAATAGACTATGCAGGTGTGATTTCCAGAAGTACCGAGGAATGACAATACCTCCAACAGAAAGCCTTTTGGAAATAAATCAAAATCACTATGTCATGTCCAAGTCGAAACTAAATGCTGTGAAGAGCGTTCTCCCTTTGATCCCAAAAAAAGGGGTTCTCGGACTAGGTAGCGGTTCTACGGTAGCTCTCTTTGCAAAAGAATTGGGTCAGGCAATATCAGATGGTATAGTCAATGTGCAGGTCGTCCCAAGCTCCTATCAGGCATATCAGTTAGCCATAGAATATGGAATCCCTCTCACAAACCTTGACATTAATCCTTCTCTTGTGCTCACAGTCGATGGCGCAGATGAGGTAGATAAGGATCTCAACCTGACAAAGGGCGGTGGGGGTGCACTGTTCCAAGAAAAAGTGGTGGCATTTGCTTCTGACAGATTAGTGATTATCGTTGACGAATCGAAGCTAGTTGATTCTCTTGGCACAAGATTTGAGATCCCTGTCGAGGTTTTGCCCTTTGCGCTCAGTGTTGTCAAGAGAAAGATTGCATCTATGGGGGTCTTTCCCACTATTAGAATGGCACAAAGGAAAATGGGGCCTGTAGTGACTGACAACGGCAATTTCATCATTGATCTCAAATTTCCCGAACCGATTGATGAACCTGAACGAGTTTCCGTTGTACTGAAGATGATTCCCGGGGTTGTTGAAACTGGGCTGTTTATAGGCATGGCGGATGAGATCCATGTTGGCACCGAAGATAGTTCTTATGTAGTAAGAAGAGCTATGTAATCGAAAAGAAACAAGTGCTGGGCCGTAGCCCAGCAAGAAACCTGCCATCTTATTTGATTGGCTTCAGTTTCTGGAACTAGTTGGATCTATCCTCGGATTTCCATGGTTCTGGCTTGTCGATGCCAGGAGGAATTTCAAGATCCCAAGGTTCTGGTTTATCAATGCCAGGGGGAATCAACATCGGTTTCATTTTTGGTTCACGAAATTAGATACCACTCCATGCCTATTATAGTCCGAAAAAGAATGAGTTGCAAAATTAGTCATTAACTTTGCATTTCATTCCCATCGACATCTAACTAATTTACCCTGTTTGTAATTGTCTTTGATTTCATTGTTGTAGTCCGCCGTCAATAACCTTGTTTACTTCCGATGTAACAAGCGCCTTGACAGTCTTTCCCTCTGCCCTCCCTCTGACTTTGTTCATGACCACTCCCATGATTCCCCCTATCGCGCGTTCGCCATTCTCTCTAATGTAATCTATTCGTTCAGAAACAACGCCCTTGACAATTTCCTGAAGGTCTGATTGTTTCATTCTTGCAAGTCCTGTGGCATTTATCACATCATCAACTGTGGCACTTGGGTTCTGAGCCAAATACGATATCATCTCGGGAATAGCATCAGCAGAGATTTTATTCTCAGCAACTGAACTAAATACCCTCTCAAATTGCATATCCCCTATTGTTTCTACTGGAATCCCTTCCCGGTTTAGGCTTACGACTGTGTTCAGAAATGTAGTGGCGACAATTGTTGGGTTGATATCAAGTTTCTCGGTCACTGACTCGTACAGGTTCAGAAAATGTGATCTCACTATCTGAGCTGCAAGATCCTTACTCAGTCCATGCTCCCGAACAAAACGCTTCCTTCTTTCTTCTAGTGGCTCAGGCATGTGTTTTTTTATCATCTTCAGACGCTGTGCAGTTATCTTAACCGGGCGCACATCTGTTTCAGGATACATACGTTGGGCACCAGGTCTTGGGCGCGCATATTTGGTTTGCCCCTCTGGTAAAGGCGTGCGTGTTTCAGCTGGCACTCCAATTAGGGACTCTTTTGCTCTCCTCACAACCGCCTCAAGTGCAGCAATGCACCTATCGGAATGTGCTGCCACGACAACAATCGCATCGTCTTTCTCAGCGTCGAAGAATCCGTACAGCTTTTCCACTTCATCTTTAGTTATTCCGTAATTAGGAAGCTCATCAGTATGAAAGATGCCACCGACGCCTCCCCAGAATTTAGCATAATCCGAAAGCTCGGTACCTAACCGCCTATCGGGTTGTATTTCCCTTCCTAATAGACCCGAAAAACCAGAGAGTTTTACACCATACACTGCCCCCCCTGTCGATAGCGCCCTCTTGATGACTTTCGATTTAGTATGCACGAATAAGTCAGACACATCGTGAATATCCATCGCAATATCACTTGGAGTGATGCCTTTACCTCTCAGTTCATCCCGTATCATGAGCAGGTTTTCCTGACGTGTAGCTTCATATTCAACTACCTTTGCGACCATATCCAGTTGCTGGAGTCCTTTGATCTCGGTAATGCTCCCCCCATTGATCGACACATTCACGTCTTGACGTATTGTACCAAGACCGCGTTTGACTTTCCCCGTAGCACGTAGTAGCATACCTATTGCCAGTGCGACCTCCTGTGCTTCATGAGGGGACCTGATATCCGGTGCTGTTGCGATTTCAATGAGAGGGATGCCAAGTCGATCCAGTCTATAGACTCGCATATTATTTCGTTCATCATCTGCGATTTTTCGTGCAGCATCCTCTTCAATAGCGATGGTTTGAATGTGGATATCCTTCCCTCCAACATTCACCTGTCCTCCAAGCGCCACTATCGCTGTTCGCTGGAATCCTGTTGTGTTAGAACCATCAATCACAATCTTCCTCATTGGATGTATCTCATCTACTGGGCGCGAATGAAGCAAATTGGCCAGAGTCAAGCTAATGTCAATTGCCTCCTCGCATATGTCATGCGGAGGCTCCTCATCGCCCTCGACCAAGCACGTAGTATCATTGTAATACTCGTAACAGAACTTTTTTTTCTTCTTGAACTCGAATAATGCTGCTGGATCTACTTCTCCCATCTCGCTCTTAGTAGGTCTGAGTCTTCGAATAAATCTCCCTTGGGGCTCATCCTCCCTGATGACGGTTGGACAATGACAGAAAAGCTTGCGTTCTGTATCTAATTGCTGATGTAGTTCGAGCCCAACCATTAACCCGATGTGTTCGTACCATGACTCGTCAGACATTTTATCTCTTCCTCGAACTAATGTGATATTGGGAATATTCACTTCTCATTCCTATCTCTCCAGCAAGCGGAGTTACCATCAGAGTTCTCACTTCCCTGTTGTCCTTTGTATTAGCAAGTAACCACATGAGCTTAACCAAAGCCGTTTCAGCCAACATATCATCACAAGGAATCACTCCCAAATCGAGAAGTTGCACGCCAGTTCGGTATACATTCATGTCAACTCGGCCATTAATGCATTGGGTCGTCATAACCACAATAACCTCCGACTCGATTGCTTTTTTGAGCACTGGTCGAAGTATGTCAGGAGCATGGCCGAGACCTGTCCCTTCGATCACTAGTCCCTTATATTCGTCGTCCAAAAGGGTTTCAACAACCGTGCTACGCATGCCTGGATATGTCTTTACTAGAGCAACCTTCTCCTCGAACTTGGGTTTTACTTTCACTATCCGTTCAGCATTCCTTCTAAGCAAAGGCTCCGAAATCTCCTCGATTCCTCTGTCGTTGATACGTAATAACGGATAGTCATTGACTGACTGGAATGCATCTCGTCGACTTGAATGAAATTTACGTACACGCGTACCACGATGTGCATACAGAAAACTGTCGTCTGTTTCACCGTGCATAACAACCATGACTTCTGCTATATCTGCTTTTCCTACTATTTTTGTGGCTCCAATGAGGTTTAAGGCAGAATCTGATGAGGGCCTATCAGATGATCTTTGTGACCCAACGAGAGCTACTGGAACAGGAAGATTGCTCAGTGCAAATGAAAGTGCTGCCGCTGTATAGCCCATAGTGTCAGTTCCATGGGCAATAATTACTCCATCAACCCCCCTTCTAATCTCGGATGCTACCTTCTTTACAAGCTTGGTACAGTCTGAGGGGGTTATATTCTCCGAAAGGACACTCATGAGAACTTTTGCATGTACATTTGCATAGTCTTCAAGCTCGGGAACAGAATCATAGAGATCTTGAGCAGTAAGTGCCGGATTGACAGCCCCAGTCCTGTAATCGACCCTGCTTGCAATGGTGCCTCCAGTGCTTATGATGGACACTGTTGGCAAGTTTGGATTCACATCACGAACCACTGGGGGTTTTCGTCTTCGTTTCGTAGATGATTTTTTCTTGCCGATTATGCACCTCTCATCAATGCATACGCCGATGTTGTACCCATTTTCAAGCTTGATCACAATGTGATTCTCATCTGACCCAATTTGACTTCTAGGCATCAAAAGCCCCGTGAATTCGTTTCCGTTTCGTTCAATGGAAATCAAATCACCAATATCTATGTGCAACGAACTCAGTCGCTCAAAGACCATGCCACTGTATCCAGAGTCTTCTAGACCCAACCCAATTTCACCTCGTTTCAACCAAACACGCCTAATTGGTCAGACATAAAGCCTTCGTATCACTTCAGATGATTCCGATGAGGACAATGACACCGAATATGATGAACACAAGACCTGACACTCTTTTCACCGTGCTGGTGGATACGTGAGATGCGATCCAATCACCCGAATATACACCAATCAAGTTCACAATGACAAACCCCATGATTGCACCAATAAGAATCAGTATGGGATATGCAGAATGCACAGACAATGCTAGGATAGTAAGTTGGCTCTTGTCACCTAACTCGGAGAACAATATAACTGAAACCATGCTCAAGAAAGTTTTAGGTTCCTCGCATATACCCGCTTCCTCCGATGAGCTTTTCATAATACTAACGAGTCCCAGTCCAATGAAAAGAAGCGCAGATACAATGAATAGAATGTCAATAGGAAGTGCAATCGAAAGCACGACGCCAATCACAACTGCAATTGAAGTTGATGCTGCAAGAGCTAGCAAAGTTGCAGCAAGAACCGCTATTGGCTTTCTGTATTGTGCACTGAAACACATGGCTGTCAGCATCGTCTTGTCACCCAGCTCTGTAATGAGAATCAGACCTGTGGCTGACAAAAAAGTCGGAATTGGCATCTCCACATATTGGTCTTTGCCCAGCTTTAGAAGATATCGATAGATACAAGATTATCGCTTCATTGTAGGAACCTCTGTTGAATCTCTTTTGTGATTCCATTATGTTCGATGATGTCCTTCAGTAGATAGGCACTCTCTCGTGGGATTCGCTGAAGTGTGCTCGGCTCCATCCCAACAAGCCCGAAATCGCTCATGAATCCCTGTGCCCATTCAAAATTGGTCACCCAGGTCCAGACCAGATATCCCCAGATATCTACTCCATCTTGGATTGCATTATACACTTGCTGAAGGTGGCTGATAATATATCTACATTTTAGAGAATCATCCATCGTACCAATTCCATTCTCTGTCATCCAAAGGGGCTTTCCGTATCTCTCCCAGAATGTCTTTATGAGTGGGTAGTAGCCATCGGGGAAGACCTCCCAATCAAGACCATCGCATCGTTCAGCAATGGTCTTTTCAGGCATTTCGCCATTCAGAAAATCCATCCTGGACGATACTACCTGTCTGCTATAGTAGTTCATACCAATGAAATCAACAGAGTTCTCCAAAGCTTCGTATCGCATTTCGTTTCCCTCTGCATCAATCACTTTGCCTGTGATTGCCCCCTTGATCCACATGTGGTTATACAGTTCGTCTAAATATGTTGCTAGTTCCACGTCATCTGGATCATCTGGGTCTTCAGGCATGAAATGAGAAACACTCATTACTGGAGCGATAAGTGGGTGATTCTTTCCTGATTCCTCATAGGTTTCCCTTATCGCTTCCGCTGCTTGTCCATGTGCCATAAGCAGATGCCTTGAAACTACCTGGGCATCCCCAAAATCCTTTCTTTGTGGGGGGAATTCGCCAAAGAGATACCCCATTGCAGAGATAACCATTGGCTCATTTATCGTATTCCATATAATATCGAAGTCCTTCAACTCACTGACAAGTTTTCCGACATACCTGCCGAATATCTCAGGCGCTTCTGGATTAAGCCAAGACCCTAGGTCACGAAACCAAATTGGATTCGTGAAATGGTGAAGCGTCAGCATAGGTTGTATCCCTCGCACGAGTAATGCCTGAATGACCCGTCTGTAATGTTCTAGCTCTCTTTCATCCCATCTCTCAGGGGATGGCTCGATTCTGCTCCATTCTATTGAGAATCTGTGTACCTGATGACCGAACTCCTTCATTAAATCAAAGTCTTCCTCATAGCGGTTGTAATGATCACATGCAACCTGCGAGTCCGTTCCATCCTTTACGTTTCCCTGTACCTGTTCCCACTCACTCCAGTCATTATGATTCCCTCCCTCACTTTGATGTGCCGAGGAAGCAGTACCCCATTTAAAGCCCGCAGGAAAGATGAGGTCTTTGTATTCCATCTTAATCATATACTAGTGGTGTTGAGTCTTATTTGGATATTTCCAAAACATGGTGCGGGAGAGGGGCTTTGAACCCCTGAACTCCTACGAGAGCAGATCTTAAGTCTGCCGCCTTTGACCTGGCTTGGCTACTCCCGCTCAGGCCAACAAGTTGACCCCATGGCTTCCCTCGTAGAGGCTCTCCGCTTTCATCGTCATTGTATTACAAATATCATGTCAAACTTTTCGTCGAAACAGTGGTGGGCCGCGCCGGATTTGAACCAGCGACCGTCGAGACCCCGAAGAAAACCTTCAAGGCTTCCTCGGTGTAAGCGAGGCATCATAGCCGGGCTAGACTAGCGGCCCTACTTAGCACCTATCGCCAAGTCAATTAAAAACGTAACGTCATAGCAGAATGCACAAAGCCTGAAGAATAACCTCATATCGCCTGCGCGTATACTTTAACTGTGAGGTCAGCCTGCTGCATATTTGCTCTTAAAAATTGTACGGAGCTGCTATCTTGAGAAGTCCCAGAACTGTAATCAGTCATGATGTGGTTTGTGTGAGCAGGTTGTCGGGTGAGCCACAGTTGCAAGAATCCTTGACAGACCTGGATTGTGACGAGCACTCCCATGCCGACGTGAACGCGGCACGGAACATCATCCACGTGCAAGACACCACGTCCAGTGCCGTTGCTGGACGGACTGCCTGATGTCCAGGTTTGTCCAACTTTCAATCAACGGTGATGGGCTGTCGCACACCTATGCAACAGCTCTCTAGCTAATCAAGCACTGTCCACATTCCATAGTTCACTCAAGAGTTCATGAATCAATTTGAAGATGTAGTATGTGTCTTTTGGCAACCAGATGGAATTCTTTCCTGAACTGCTCGAGCTCGACAAAATGAAGAATATCAAAGCTCTTCTCTAATGTTCTCTCTATTACGCCCCTAATATCATCAGTAAGCCGTGTCTTGAATGCACAGATGAGTGTCCCCCTCTCCTTTAGCCGTTCCGTGAAACGTCTAATCAGATTTAAAGTTCCCTCCAGCTCAGTTGTGACATCAATCAATAGCAAGTCAAGTCCCTGCCTTTCAGATATCATCTGAGGGTCGATTCGAAATGCATCTGCAATGACCAATACGGCATTATTGCTATCTGCAAGTATTTTTGACAAATGTGGTATGAACTCGTCAGAAACCTCAATTCCCGTCACCATCACTCCTTTCTCTATCAGATACTGTAGAAACCCCCCTGCTGATGTTCCGATGTCTACAGCCTTGAATCCTGATTCTACGAGGACACCCCCGAGTAATTGATCTATCTTCTCAAGCTTTCTATACCCAAAGGGGATATTTATCGCCTTCTCCGAAATAGTAATGCATTCAGAGCCATCAACGTTCTTTGAGGCTTTCACCACAATTCCGTTCACTGTGACATACCCTTCCTTTATCGCTCTCTGCGCAATCTGTCTAGATGAAAAATGTCCTTCTTTCACAAGCCAGACATCAAGCCTTGGCATCACTTTTCGCCGCCTGTATTTCATTAGGGATGAACAGGTGCATCGGAACCCCTCTTAGGCGGGGCCCAATAGCCGCTAGGATGCCTGATGCACGCGTACTTCGTTTGCATCTCAACGAGTATTCGAATTTACCTAGACGCTCGATTGTATAGATATCCTCTTCATGACGAGTTTTCTCCAATGCATTCTCAATCATACGTCGATTGGCGCCAAATATGAGAAGTCGTTCATGATCATCGGTAACCCAGCTGGTGAATCTGTCCAAGAAGGTTTGAGCGAATTCAGCCCCAATTTGTTCAGATCCATAATCCACATCCACTATCTGGATGTCGACTGGGAGGTAGTCGACAAAAACTAGATTCTTGGCTATTTTCCGTAGGGGCATCCCTTCCATATCTAATTGCTCTCGTATTCTGTAAAGTGGAAGTAGAGGATCGATATCTGGATCTGACAGACCAATGTCTGCGAAAAAACCGAATCCCACCTTTCCAGTATCAAGCAATTGGCTAGGAATTTTGGTTTGAGGTAGCACTTCATGAGGCTCAGGGGCTTTTCCATATTCTTGCGCCAACAAATTGATCACAAACTCAGAATCTGATCCCTTGACAGACACGATAATATGTTCCTTTTTATTCACATTGATGATAAGCGAGGTGATATCCAGCTCGCTTACCATGGATTCGATCTCAGATTGGATGATTGACAACAAACGATTACGATATTGTCCATATACCTTTGTCATTAGGATAATCTTCTTCAACAGGAGAACTCCTTCATGCTGAGGTCGTGAATACCCGTCAATTTGTCCTCTGACACACCCTATCAACTCAATGATGTTGCCCTCAAGTCTGCTTTCAGCTCCTCAACTCGCTTCTTGAGGAAGATTACTTGCTTCTTGTTGTCTACATACTCAAGAGCACCATTACAATTTGGGCATCTGAACGATAGATTCATTGCCTCTTCAAAAGGAACGGGTGAGGAATCCCTATTTACACAGGCATAGAGGTCATTGTTACTTTCGTGCTCCAAACGTTGCTCAAGTAAGTTAAGCACCATTTTCTTCTTGCGGTTCACAAGTGCTTGTGCTTTCTTCGGATCTATTTTCCAATAGTATAAGAACCAGCCCGTGTTTGTGTCCCTTATCCTACGATATGATGCTAAATGGTTATCATGCAGCTTGTACAGAATACGACGCACGACATTCAATTTGAGGTCGGTTTTGGTAGCGATTTCTTCATCAGTAGTTTCGTCTGCATTGACAAGAACCGTTGCTACGTCAACACCTTCTTTTCCTGCTATCTCCTCGACCACTAAGCGAAATAATTCGTTGTTGAAGTTCGAATGTGCCATTGTTATGTTTTCACCTGAATGTTATGTGGATATTCGAATGCATCCGCTGATCATGAAAAGACCAAAGCCGAGAGATATGTGCTAATAATAATATATACTCATATAGTATTTAAGCTGACCTGTTGCACAGTCTTATCCCAGTTTTCTATTCATGACCACCTTTCTGAGATTTCTTTTTCTTTACCTTGACGATATCACCAAGTGTTGGCCCTGGAGCGCTCCTATCACGCATAGTCACTAAGGGAACCGGGCTTATTGGTTCTAGCAATGAGATATCTAGTTCACGCTCTAATCCCCGTATCGTCTTTCTGGTTGGCTTAAGCCTCCCAGCCTCGATAGACTGCAACGTTGAGATCCGTTCACCGACCTTTTGAGCAAGCTCGTCTTGACTCAATCTCTTCTTTTGTCGGGCTTTCCGAATGACCTCAGCATAACCCTCAATCAAAACCATGTCGTCGATGAGGGGCGCTGACCTCGTCCTTGGTGGTCTTGTTTTCTTTAGAGGTGCTGGTTTGGCCGGCACCCGTAAGGGAGCGACCTTCGATGGCTTAGAACTTGGTGTGCTTGTCCATGAAGGTTTGCTTGGCTTATCATACTGTGGCTTGCTGAATGTGTCGGATGATCGGCCTCCAAATTTTGCTGCACATTGGGGGCAAACAATCATCTCAGCCCCTTCAATTGTGACCTTTCGTCCTTTGCTCTTCATATTTCTGCCACACAGTTCACAACTAGGCATAGTATGATTCCTCTCGTCTTTCAATTATGATGTGACGCAGATAAACATTGACTTGGAGCCGTTCATGGCTTCATAGTGCTTCAATACACACTCACGTCTCACACAAGCGCAAGCTGGAATGTCATTAATCCCGTCTAACAGTCACGCAACCCACGCATCTTATCCTCGTCTGGAAGCTCAACAACTCCCTTGTCAGTTATAATCGCTGTCACAAGCTCGGGTGGAGTAGTATCAAAAGCCGGATTGTAGACCTTAGCAGTCGGGACTGTGATAGGAGTGCCGTTGATGACCCGAATCTCATCAGGGTTTCTCTCTTCTATTACGAGATTTTCTGGGTCTGTATCCCAATCAATCGTAGACATGGGCGCTGCAACATAGAATGGGATGTCATGGTATTTTGCTGTGATCGCCATCGTATAGGTTCCAATCTTATTAGTGACATGTCCTGTTCGCAATATCCTATCAGCTCCTACCACACAGCAATCGACCCTCCCCTCTTTGAAGACAGTTCCAATCATTCCATCCGTTATCAGCGTTGTATCAATGTTGTCCTCCATCATCTCGAAGACAGTCAATTTCGCCCCTTGCTGTCGAGGACGTGTTTCAGCTGCGTAGACCCTAATACGCCCACTATATCTTTCATGTGCCACCCTTACCACAGCACCTACTGTACCAAGATGGACAGTTGCTAGTGAGCCAGCGTTACATATAGTCTGAATTGTGAAATCCGGCTTGATGTACCTCAGAGCATTCTCGCCGATGTCCCTGCACATGCGAACATCCTCTTCTGCAATCTCTTTTGCTTCTGAAATCAGGAGTTGCACTATTTTGTTTGGATCCCCCTCAGCAGCCCTAGCAACATTGAGCATCCTTGTGGTTGCCCACGTAAGGTTCACAGCCGTGGGTCTAGTGTTTAAGGTGTCTGCTGCATGCTCAAGAAACTCTAGTAATTCATTCTTAGTACTAGCTCCGCTTTCTAATGCGGCTAGTGCCATCCCCATCCCAGCTGCAGCACCAATTGCAGGAGCGCCTCGAATCTCCATAGTCTTGATAGCCTGAGCCATTCTCTTATGACTTGAGATAATCAGGTGCTCAGTTTTCAATGGCAGTTTCGTCTGATCCACAAGACGAACATTGTTGGCATCATCCATCCACTCGATTGTCCTAAACATTCTTCGTCCCTCGGAGATGTACTTCCAAGACTGCATCAATCAAAATAATAAGCTTCCGAGCAACCTCCTCTATCTCAGGAGTAAGCCCTTCGCCGAATACTATGCTTCTTGGCTGCACACCGAGCAAAATGGTTTCTGCTCCCGTAGAGTCTTCAAGATATTGCATCAAGAACGAAAGAGGCATGCTGTGTGTACTGATTGCTATCCCTCCTATGCGATCTTTTGCCACAAACTCGATGTGTCCCACAGGCTTTCTCATATCC
This sequence comes from archaeon, assembly GCA_024275415.1. GTDB lineage: Archaea > Asgardarchaeota > Thorarchaeia > Thorarchaeales > Thorarchaeaceae > MP5-2226. Next base: position 30,265 of record JAJRZD010000015.1, on the reverse strand, counting down.
GCTGCATCAATCATGATGATTCTCTCCGCACCGAATTCAGCCAATGGACTTACAAAGGCCTCTGGGATTGACCCCACATCCTCAATGAATACATTTTGGTGTTTTGTTCTCAAATGATTGACGATGTAAGGGCCAATCCCATCATCAGTGCGAAGGTCGTTACCAATGCCTAGAATCGCAACACGCTTCGCGTCGTTAATGAATTCCTCTAAATGCTTTCTTATTTCTGAATCGCACACAAGCGATAATCCTGCATCCCCTTGCTATAGTTCTTATCATTGGTATGTCGAAGGCTTTTTCAGCTTAAGGAACAGCTACACTCCTGAGTAGGCGATATGAATTTGTCCGATCCCGACGAAAGCAATCCTCAAATGACACCCGGTTTGGCAGAACAAAAAGAAGAGGATGCCGATGAAACTGAGGAAGAACCTTCAGAGATGATATTCGAAAATCTGAAAGGGTATGTGAACCGAAGCGATGCTGACAGGATATCACAACAAGGCTTCTATGGTGCCCGTCTTGATGATGGACGATTAGAACTCGAACCCATCGAGATTTTGCACCTTCTCGAAAGGAAGCGCATTACTCTCTCTCTTCCTGATGGTACAAGAATCGGTGCACCCTACATTGTAAAGACGCTGTTGCCTGAAGACCCGAATCTTTGGGTGAAGTATTTGGTCTTCCGAGATCTGCGTAGCAGGGGATATGCTGTCCGTCAAGGATTCGGTGGCGGAATCGGGTTCAGGGTCTATGCTCGTGGTGATAAGCCTGGCGTGGCTACAGCAAAACAACTAATCTACGTCATGAAGGAAGGAAATCCCATATCGCTGCACGACCTGAACATGGTTACTGACGCAGCGGTTGCTGCTCGAAAGAACCTGTTGTTCGCGCTTGTTGATCAGAATGGGGAGGTCAACTACTACAAGGTCGCTCAGACGAAACTTCGCAAGATTGGAGAGAACACGAACGATGAATGATGACTGGATTGATGATGATGAGGAGCTCCTAAAGCTGGACGCTTTCTTTGACGAACACACCATGAGTGTGCACTTGATTGAGAACAACCCTCCCCGTGCAAAACGCGGTGCTCCTGGTGATTGGTCATTGGTGGAGCTATCTGACAGAATCCTTACTCATGAGGAACTCGATATCTTAGCTGAGGCAATTATCGAAACCGCTCGGAACGACCGTCAGTCATTCATCGAGATTGAGGAGGAAGGTGCTGCCGTCGTCCAGTTAAGAAATCTGCGGATAGCCATCGCTATGCCTCCTTTCGCTGACAAATACGAAATCTCTGCAATCAGGCCAATCAAGAAGCTTGCAATTGGCGATTATGACCTCAGCCCGAAGTTGATGAAGCGATTGGAAACACGTGCCGAAGGAATTCTCGTTACTGGCAGTCCTGGCTCTGGCAAGTCGACTTTTTCTGCTGCGCTTGCCGAATTCTACAGCAAGAAGGGTAACGTAGTAAAGACTCTCGAACAACCGCGTGACCTTCAAGTGTCGGATGACATCGTACAATACTCTCCTCTTGACAAGAGCATGGAGAAAGCAGCCGATATCCTTCTTCTTGTCCGACCTGACTACGTGATATACGACGAATTGCGGAAATCAAGTGATTTCTCAGCCTATGCTGACCTGCGATCTGCCGGAGTTGGAATGGTGGGAGTTGTCCATGCAGGTTCATCAATCGATGCAATTCAGCGTCTTACCCTTGGGGGCCGGGTAGAACTTGGTCAACTTCCAAGCACTGTGGATACAGTCATCCATATTGAAGCAGGGCGAGTGGCGAAGGTGTCATCTCTCTCATTGAAGGTGAAGATGCCCACCGGGATGAGCAGCTCCCAACGAGACCTCGCGCGACCGGTAGTGGAGGTTCGTGACTTCGAGCTTGGTGTGTTAGAATACGAGATGTTCACTTTCGGAGGCGAGAAGGTCGTTGTCCCAGTTAGAGGAGGCCCCCGCACCACTTCAAGAGAACAGGTGGCACGTCGTGCCAGACCCGGTGAAACAGTCAAGGTTTCAATCAGCTACTCCAAGAAGAAGGTCACGATCCACGCGGGACGAAAATATGCCAAGCAACGCCTTGAGATTTTCGCCGATGATATGTACCTGACCACTATCATGGTCGGACGGAACGGTGAGAGCTCTATCCGTATCAAGACCCGCCAAGGCAGCATGATCGTAGATGCCATGGAAGAAGGAGCCTCCATTACTGCAAGAGTCGCTCAATGACACTGCAAAAGGTTTAACAAGATTATCGTAAGTTCGACACCCTGTGGGCCCGTTGCCTAGCCAGGATAGGGCACCAGCCTCCTATAATCAATACATTCGGAGAAAGTTGGTTTTCGTGAGTTCGAATCTCACCGGGCCCGCCAAAACTTTGGCGTATATTTAAGGGCGGACAGAACAGCAACAACAGATTGCAATGAGGAGTGTTCCTTTGTCGATATAATACCTCGACCTACTTTCACCTTTAAGCTTCATGTCCCCAGTCTACTGATCGTACCTCTGATCCTTAATCATGATGATACAGAAGAGCTTAAAGGGAAATCCAAAATTGGAGTATCGGGGCCCGTAGTCTAGTCTGGATAGGGCGCCAGCCTTCGAAGTTGGATGTCCCAGGTTCAAATCCTGGCGGGCCCGCCATCAGATTTCTAGCTCTTTCCAAGCTTTTCTGTCCAGACCTCTAGGAAATACTCGAGTGACCTATTGTATGTTCTCTCAGCCTCTTTTGGGAAAAGGCACCCTGGGAGTTCCCGATGCTTCCAGTGGTAGTCCAGACAGTCACAACAATAGCCCTTGCGAGAGCATCCCGGATATGAACAACCACATCGTTCGAGGTTCCTTTTGGTATTGCATATTCTTTCGGACATTGCAAACTCATTGAGATGGCCACCGCGAACCAGTTAAAACCTGTGTGGTACGTATTATCTACTGCCTCTTCAATTAACATGTCCAGACCCGCCACATCTAGATAGCAAATGCCACGGAGTAATCCTTATAGGCAAAACAATACTGCGGTTTGCTCACCCGGGACGTAGCTCAATCTGGCAGTCCGATACTCTTCCGAGTATCGGGCCATAAGCAATGGACTGTAGAGAGCTGCCAGTTCGGATGGCGTTCACAGCTATCCATCGGTTGCCGGTTCAAATCCGGCCGTCCCGACCAACTTGCTTTTGAACAACGAGATTATAGACTTGTCAGATAGTGATGGTTCGGGCCCACCAAAACAGTCGAGAGGAAGTGGTATGCCGTTTCAATCGGTGATACTAGCACTCCTTTTCGATAAGTGTTAGGATGTTCGAGTGTCCCTACGGGGATTGGCGCTTTCCGAGTGATAATACTCGTGTAACATCGCAGTTAAAGTACTGGAAAGTGAAATTGAGTATCGGTGAGACGAATGGATAGAATTGAAAGGATGATCAGGGAGAACCTGAAGGCGCGGGGCATCAAATGCCATTCGGTCTACAAGATGCCAGACCCAGATGAGCTGCGCGTCCTGCTGGCCTTTGACTCTCAAAAGAATCCCCATCTTACGACAAGAAAGATTAGGCACGCCCTGAACCAACTTGGGGCAGGTGAGTTCGAGGTGCCGAGTGACTTCCAGCGATTAAGTGCTGCTTTCCTTCATCTTGAGGTGCGAATGGGCGCTCGCACAGAGCATAAAACAACAATCAATGCACAATAGCACAGGTCGTAGGGATATTATAGAACTCTGCGAGCAAAATGGTGGGCGTTCTGATGGATCTGCAACTTGATGGCAAGAGGATGCTGGTGACTGCTGCCTCACGTGGACTGGGCTTCGGAGTAGCAAAGACGTTGATTCAGGAGGGAGCAGAAGTCATACTATGTGGGAGAACGAAGGGGTCTCTAGAACGTGCAGTTCATAAACTAGGGACTAATGCCCGATATGTTGTCGCAGATGTATCGAAAGCTGAGGACATCTCGCAACTGATTACCAATATCGAACGAGAGAAGGGGGTTATTGATGGAATGTTCGTGAATGCAGGAGGCCCTCCACCCGGACAATTCTCCGAACTCACCGATGAGGACTGGGAACGGAGCTTCCACCTCACATTGATGAGCGCGGTGCGTCTAACACGCGAGGCATTGCCCCTCCTTAGAGAATCGTCTTCACCCTCCATCTTGTACAGCACATCAATCTCTGTCAAACAGCCTATCGGGAATCTGCTTTTATCGAACTCGTTGCGTCCCGCGGTCATTGGCATGATGCGGACGCTGGCTGAAGAGATCAGCCGTGATGGTGTGCGAACAAACGCTGTATGCCCTGGATACATCAACACCGAGCGCGTCCAAGAACTCATGAAGGCGACTGGGAACCCCGATGAGGCGATGGAGCGAATTACCTCTAGCATCCCCTTGGGCAGGATGGGACGGCCCGCTGAGTTTGGCGCTGTCTGTGCGTTTCTGTTGAGTCCCATGGCAAGCTATGTTCATGGCGCGCTCATTCTGGTTGATGGCGGAATGTACAAAGGAATGATGTGACTAGATCATCAAACCAAAATCAGTTGGATTTGCCCATCCAAGTCGTTCCAAGGCCTTCTTGGCATATTCTCTTATCTGAGCGTCATCGTCGTCAAGGAGCCTCTCAAGCTCGCTCGTCGCAGGAGGATAGGGCGACACTCCCATCGCCCATGCTGCAAGCTTTCTTACCTCCACATCGGAGGTGCCTAGCAATTCAACAATCGCTCTAGAGATGACTTCGGAGCGCTTCTCAACCACTAATCGTATGAGTTGCCTTTGATGTGCAGGATCAAGGATCTTCATCGCTTCGGCCAATCCCTGTAATGCCCGGGTATTGTCAGAATCTCGAAGACCTCTAATTGCCCAATCCCGGACAATTTCATCTGTATCCTCTAATGCTGCAAGGAGACAGTCGACTGAAACATCTGTCCCGACCTTTCCCAATGCCCATGCACTGGCTTGTCTAATCTCGACATTTGTATCCCCCAGAAGAGCACAAAAAGCACCTATAGTCACATTAGATGAGGCGTTTGTCAGAGCATAGATAGCCTCTTTGCGCACACGCACATCCTCATTTGGATCTCGCATGATTTTTCGCAGGTATTTCGCGTATTCCACAGGATCAGTTCCCCCTAGGATATGGACTGCCCATTTTCGAACCTCAAAACATTCGGTCGAGTCCTGAAGCACTTCAAGGACTCTCCGATTCAATGTGTCGAACTGCCTGCGATAGGCTGCCTGAAACCCCCGTATCCTGGTCTGGCGATCAGAGTCGCTGATTGCCCGCCTTACAACTTCCATTCCAAGGATGGGGCTGAGGAAATCTACCAAGTCAAGCACCAATGTCTTCTCTTCGGTATGGTTTTCTTCGGAGTCGAATATTCCATCGAGGAACGCCTTGAACTCCGCTGGGGATTCGTTTATGCTTTCTACTATCTCCTGTCTTCTACCATGATCCTGTGCTCCAAGTATCAATTCTCTCACAACATTCACAACACTCTCATACATTCGAGTACCGCATGTTACCTTTTTCTATCAGGCAAACAATCAGTAGATTTTGAAGGCTTCTGCATGTGGGATTCTAAACCCCTTCTTTTTGGGGTCAACACTTTTCGCAGAATGATAAGCAGCAAGCTGCAATGCGATTGTATTTGCAATTGCCTGACCAAATGGCGTTGTCAACTGTAACGACTCAGGACAGAAGAGGTGAGAATGTTTCATTTTTAGCGTGTCCGAAAGCACCCTGATATAGGTACGGTCTCTTTCGTCTGTTGGTGCATCCGATATCAGTATGACTGGATCCCCGTCCTTCACTGAGAGATTGCAATGGTGCCTGAACTCCTCTCGTAGGACGCTTACTCCTTTAATAATCGAGTACTCGTTGAACTTCATCATCCCAAGTTGCGCCGCGACATAGTTTGCGCCCTCAGAGATTAGGTAGATGATTTGTTTCTCTTTAGTGATAGCAGCCAATTCCTTACCAGTGCCTCTTGCCCACTCTACAATGTTGGTACAGCTGTTTTCCAGCTGCCTGATATCCCTGAAGACATCACTACTTGTATCTCCGCATTGAAGTGCAGAGAGTTTCATAAGGTATGCCATTGCACATGTCGTGGGGGCTGATGGACTTGTGTTGTAGGTCGACACTCCCGACTTGGTTTCCCAGATATGGTCGGCCTTCCCGCTGGCTCGACCATCTCTGTCATCAGTAAGGACTACAGTCGATGCTCCGTTCTTGCGTGCGTATCCCAAGGCTGCTATCGTTTCCACGCTCCTTCCTGACGCGGTCACGCCGATTACGACGGTATCCTTGCGGATTGGCACCAACGGCACCTCTGATGGAGAAAGGACGGAAGCATCGAGATCGAGTTGACGGAATGCCCATCTCCCATAGTCAGCCACTGCGTAGGAATCACCACATCCTGTGAATATCAGTTTCTTCCCTTGCAATGCATCGAGGTTCTTGCCATCTACATTTTTCAAAGTGTTTGGGATTGCACTCGCCTGTTGCCTGATACATGAATGAATGATATTGTAAAAGCCTGTCATCTTATGTCAGCTCCTGTAGCATATTGACCTTTCGGCGAATCATACTCCATCTCCTTCAGAAGGCCTATGATAAAGCCTCGGTGGTGCGCATCATGGGTGATGAGAAGGAGAACCGCCCGTGCGATAGTGAAGCTGATATTGTCTGGATCGACTCACAGACGCTTTACATATTGCAGACTGACTTCCGTTTTTTTTCATAAAAGACCCACGTCATTGAGTACATTGAGCCAGAACAGCTCGGTGTTCATCAGGTGGACGACCAGGTCACGAATCAATTCGCTTCCATGGTCGAGGTGCCGAGTACGATTATCCATGGATAACTTCTGCAATGATTGTAGTAGTGGTGCTCCGATTGAGAACATATGCTCAAGGAGCATCGCAATGCAAGTAAGCATGCCTAAGGAATCTACCGAATAACCTTATCATAGTCGCGATTGTTTACCTTTTGACCGCATCCAAAAACCGCACTACTTTTTATCTCCCACGAATCGTGCTTCCTGAAACGGCCCGCTGATATTCCTCTACCTCGAGAGGGAAGAATCCATTGTCACAAATTTTAGATCTGTACAGCGATTTGGTGAATGATCTATCTGATGGGCAGTACTTCCTCTCGGTATGGCCTACCAAATACCCCATGGCTGTGAGAATTAGCAGAATGCTTACAATAAAGATGCCCAACCACATATCACTCACACAAGGATATATCTGATTTTACTCATATAAATCATTATTATTAACAATGCACATCTAATTATTATAACAATCGCTGCAGAGAAGATGTGAGATTGACAGAGAGATTCCTGCAACTTATCGATTTGAACAATTGAGAATGAGAGATGATGTGGCGCCCCCGCCGGGATTTCCAATGTTCATGGGAATCATGGACACATTTGAACCCGGGTCTCAAGAGGTCCGCTCCAAGATGCCAATCGCATTGGATTGACAGTCTTGAATGCTAGGCCGGACTACACTACAGGGGCTCTGTTGTCCTGATGATGCACATCAGGTAATCTGCATCGAATCTCGGTTTTATATTAAAGTTGTCGTTATAAAACATCGAAGGGACTAATTGGATGCTTTGGCCACCTATTGCTCACTATCGAAACGAAGCAGCACATCTATTCCTCGGGAATCTGTATCCAGAGGATGTTGTTCCCTCTCAGAAGAATCTCGCCATACTTGGCAATGGTCGTTGTTTCATCCCCTCCAAGCACGAGTTCCTCAGCGTCTTCCAGAGTGAGGTTCATATAGACGTCACATCGGGACAGGCGCCCTCTGAAAATCCGTTGATCCTTGAGCTTGATTGATACAATTTCGTGGATGTTCTGCTCGAGTGCTTTGATGGGCATTTTTTCGTGTGACATTGCCTTTACCTCTCGATGTGCCCCTTAGTGTGGATTATAAAGGCTTTGCTACAAAGCATGACAGCGTCAAGAAGATGCTGGTCAACAAGTGCAAGGAGCATATCAGTATGACCATCTGCCTCGGTCTGGAAGGAACCGCTCATTCATTCGGTGCAGGGATTGTTTCTAGTGAGGGTCTGGTGTTATCGAATGTATGGGACATGTTACGACCTGATGAGGGCGGAATACACCCGCGCGAGGCAAGTCAGCACCATGCGTATCTTGGTCCATTACTGATACGGCAGTCTATCGATGATGCCGGCATTTCCCCTAAGCAAATTGACATTATCGCTTTTTCACAAGGCCCAGGTCTTGGACCGTGCCTACGCACTACTGCCACCATGGCGCGATCATTGTCCCTCCATCTGGGAGTACCATTGATTGGTGTCAATCACTGTGTGGCACACATAGAGATTGGAAGCTTGGAGTCTGGTTTTAATGACCCAGTCACCATCTATGTATCGGGCGGGAACTCTCAGGTCATCGCCTTTGCAGGAGGTAGATACCGTACCTTTGGCGAAACTCTTGATATTGCGATTGGGAATATGCTTGATGTCTTTGGAAGACATGTGGGGATGCGGTTCCCAGCGGGTCCAAAGGTCGAGAAATTGGCAAAAATGGGTTCTACATATCATACGCTTCCATATTCCGTGAAAGGGATGGACATAAGCTATTCGGGAATGCTCACGTCTGCGCGTCGTCTTTTTGACGAAGGACTGCCTCTGGATGACATCTGCTATAGCATCCAAGAAACAGCTTTTGGGATGCTGGCAGAGGTTGCTGAACGGGCGATTGCGCATACAAAGAAGAATGAAGTACTCCTAACAGGTGGCGTTGCAAGGAATAACAGGCTCACAGAGATACTCCAAGGTGTGGCAGACCGGCATGGTGCAAGATTCCATCGTGTGTCTCCTCCTCTGGCTGGGGATCAAGGCGCGATGATTGCATGGACTGGGATTCTGCAATATGGGGTTGGCGATACCCTTGAAATTTCATCTTCGGGAGTCCTCCCGAAATGGAGGACTGATGAACAGGATATCGGGTGGAAAGAATGAGACTTGAGGGAGCACACATAGCCATTGGAGCAGAATCGATCATCACAAAGGTCGCGCTATGGGATCGGTCATTTGTCCTGAAGACACGTCCCAGTAAACCCTATCTCATCCCTGCTATCGACAGTTCACTTCGAGCAAGTAGGACTAGCCGCGAATGCAAGGGTCTCAATGTTGCGCGGTCTCTTGGAGTGCCCACCCCCGCTGTGCATGCTATTGACCTTAATGATTATAGCATCTTGATGGATTATATTCCCGGAACACCTCTGAAGCAGGTCGCTTCAACACTGGGCTCGACCACCTTGGGGAACTTGTGTTATCGCTTTGGTCGCATCATTGCCAAACTCCATCGGGGTGGGATGGTTCACGGAGATCCTACTACCAGCAATTTGTTGATAACTTCAAATGAAAAAACATGGATAATTGATTTTGGTCTGTCTGAAATGAACGCCACTGTTGAGATGAAAGGGGTGGACTTGCACCTCATCAAACGGGCGTTGGAAACATCGCATTGGGATATGCAAGAGAATATGCTCTCACGAACGATTGAAGGGTACGTAGATGAGTTGGGCAAAGAGGCTGAGCCTGTTCTCGAAAGGATGGATGCGATTCGTGAGCGAGGCCGGTATCATTGACATGTGCTTGTCAATCCTTTGCCGGCGATGTCGTACAAACGATAATGTTTATATCCACAGTCCTAAGCCCATCGAGAATAGCCGGTTTATGTCAAACCTTCCCCTCAAGAGGTTAACACTATGGCAAGAATGCACACACGACGAAAAGGTCAGTCAAGTAGCAAGCGCCCATCTACACTACAAGTCCCTGAATGGATGGACAAGGATGCAGCTTGGATCGAAGAGAAAGTTGTAGAGCTTGCAAAGGCAGGTAACACTCCAAGCATGATTGGGCTGATCCTTCGTGACCAGTATGGAATCCCCCTTGTGAAAGTGATTACCGGCAAAAGAATCAATCAGATTATCAAAGAACATGACCTTCAGCGCAGAGTTCCTGAGGATTTGCGGAACATGATCGCAAAGGCACTCAAGATTAGGCGCCACCTTGAGGAACACGGAAAGAAAGACTTTGTTTCCAAACGGGGACTCCAGCTTGTCGAGAGCAAGATTCACAGGCTCTCAAAATATTATCGAAAGAAACAGGTTCTTCCTGCCGACTGGAAATACTCGCCTGACAAGGCCGCGGTGCTCCTTAGATAATTTTATCATGGGTCACTCTGTCTTGTCCTCCTTGAGATGACTGATAGCATCCTCCCTGATTCTCTTAGGAATCAGCTCAAGAGCAGATTCGTAGATATTGATCTGAAGAGTTTCAAAAAGGTCGTGATTATCAGTTCTTATCTACCTCACTCTGTAACAGCAACATCAATACTCTGTCGTGCGGCATTACGAGCAAAGTTTCTCTTTCATGTGACCTTTTGCAACCCCATCATCCCTGTCGCCCAAGCTGAGAAGTACTATTATGATGGCACTGAAACACTGATTTTGTCGGTTGGCGTTAATGTCATTGGTAAACCAAGCAACCCCGACTGTTTTCTTCCGATTGGAGGTACGTTCTATCCTAAGACCACCTCTATCAAAAAGGAACCTGTTTCATCCCCTGCTGCCGTCGAGGCTTGTGCATTTGGATTGGCAACGATGGACATTGAGGCTGCTGAAGTGGCCCTTGCTGCAATCGGCTCACTGCTTCAGGATGCCTCTGGAAACGAAGCTTCTAAGATAATCCAAACTTCGGTCGAGGAAGGACTGCTTGCCCCTCGAAAAGGCTTCAAGATTCCTGGTTTCAACTTTCTCACTTTAGATGAGGTATTTACAAATAACATCTATCCCTATCTTGACTCGCTCAGTGGTAATCCTGAAGCCTGCCAGAAGATTTTTGATGACGCAGGCATACGTTTCAGCAAGTGGAGATCCCCTCTCAGCGAGCTTGCATCCGACGAAGCTCGCCAACTTAACGGAGTGCTCTTACCATCATTACATCCTTCAGTAGTGGAACATATCCTTGGCAATGACTATGAATTCCTGTTAGAACCTCGGACAAGCCCTCTGCGATATCTCTCAAGTATATCTTCCCTCGCACGTATGGCATGGAGCAGACAAATCACAGGAGTTCTGTTGAGCGTCTTGATTGGAGATCGTGCTCGATCTCTCTCAGACATGATATCTGAATATCGACGCCATTGCAAGGAAACCATTTCAGATGTCGCCAAGTTGAATATTCTGTTGGATGAGAACGATGGTAGCGTAGATATCTCCAGTACTTATGTCATTGTAGACACAAGAGCCCTCTCAGAACACACGCTTGCTGATGTAGGACGCATAGCTCTTGATTCTAACATTACTAAGGAGTGCATGTTCGTCATAATGGTTTCTGAAGGGTCAACCACCTTGGTATGGAAGAAACCACTCACGTTATTCTCCGTGTCAGCTGCACTTTTCAATAGGGCTATCGAACACTCGTCTGTTTCAGCAAGAGCGGTCAGGATACCGGATACTTCTGCTGACACCCATGAAACCATAATAGAAGCTTTGACAATACTTCTCAAGGAGGCATGACCGTTCTGCAAGCAACCATCGAACTAGAATTCAAATCATCTACTGATGCCAATCTCGTCCTACAAGCAATCAGCCCTGATAATTCGCCACTCCCAACAGGAATCGAGATATGTTCTGAAACAGTTAATGAATCTCTTAGGATTTATATCAAGTGCAATCGGGGTATCAATAGTTTCAGTGCGACGATAGAGGACATCATGAGCGCGATTGATCTTGCAATTCGCACATGTGAATCGTTAGAATGACTCATGCAATACTTTTCACATTCGATACCAAGCGTCTATACTCCGCCTTTGCCTTTGCCCGTGCTAGGTCTGCCATTTCCTCAGTTATGAATCCCCTTTGTACAGCACGCTTCAGGAGATGCTGATCGATGATTCGTGTCTGTCCTCTCTTTGGTGCGACAACATCTATCTCAAGGTCAACATACCGTATAGTGCTCGGGACAGAACCATTGCTTGGATATACCTCTACACCAGTGTTGATATTCACATAGGTTCCCTTATGTTTGTTCTCTCGTGAATAATAGTCTGTGATGAGGATCATCGACCCTGGAACTACCCTCGTGATGGAATAGTCGCCTTCATCTCTAGGAACAACTACACCGTCAACGCTTTCAGGAGTCATCTTTAGCTTTCGTGTGGTATGCCTGAACTGTCTTCGTATCAGAAACGCATTGTTATTGCTATCCACAACTCTTCCTTTCGACAATACTATGCAGCGTCCGTCTAGTTTCGTGTGCACTATATTGATGGGATCTTCAACTTTGGGCATATCCCTGCCAATCACCTTTTCGAGCTTCGACCTGACATATTCACGGTCATTTGGCCTATCTTCAATCATCATCTCTGCGAAATCCACTAACGAAGCATATCCAGCACTCTTGTAGAAATGATGATGTTGGATGGTCGGTCGTATCTTCGCACGGGTCTTATCCAGTGCTTCTTTCACCTCTGCTGGGAACTCTATATCCGCATTGCTGGTTCCCTCGAACAGGAGACCAGTTTCTGCAATCTGATTGAAGCTATCCTCTATCTTTTGTGCAGTGTCCAACAGGTTCTCAATCTCATTGTAGAGTTCTTCATCAGTGAGCCTAGTTGCTGCTGTCCTCCAGAGGATTCCCCATGGCTCTGTATGAACTCTCAGTTTCCTTCCTATCGCCAAGAGGCTCCCACGTTCTTTTTGTCCCTTGATTTTGGTGCTCAGCCGAACGACAGGATCTGGAAGAAGTACGGCGGCTTTTCCCGGAATCGTGATGTTAGAGGAGAGTACTGGTGCTTTCCGACCATAATCATGCGCTTTCACTTGAACCATGATAGACCTTCCCCTTTCGGGAGAAAACTCTGGTAGCAACCCAATGATTGGCCCTATGTTCACGCGAGTGTATCCAGTCTTATCATCCCTACCTATCACAACTCCCTTGTAGATTGAGCTCTTTGCGACTCTTGGGGTGCGGGTTATCACCCATCCAAGCCTTCTCCGAAGCACATCGGTGAGCTTTCTCAGGATTGACTCGTAAGCAATGGCCACGATGCCCTGTAGGTCACTTCTATCCCAGATATCAACATCTGGGATTTCCGCTCGATAGGGGAGGCCAAACCTTCTAGCCACTTCAGGAGTAGGTTGAACCATCTCAAAATGGTTCTGCAGCATTATCCGCGTCAATGATTGTGAATAGATTCCTCTTATTCGAGCCTTAATCACGCATTTTCCGTCCGTGCTACATGAGCTACAGACCTTCTCTTTGACAGGAAGGTACGAATCTCAGTTCTTGGTCCGCACTAGCTCTAGTCGCGAATTGGTTCCAGTAAACTGGATACATGCCAGATTTTAGTTCGGGCATGGTTCGGACAGTTCGGATCCTGACTAGGGTCATCAAGTATTGCAATCGCATTCTGAGCCCTGACAGCAGGTGAATCGCTCTCATTCTCAAGAACCGCAATAGCTTCATTGGCTGCACGTCTTATGTTTCGAGGCACTGACGAGTCATCAGCGATTTGCCTCAAAAGGTGCTTTGATTGGTCTATGCTTCTCTGTACTTCGGGGTCCATTGGGACTCACCTCTGAAATTGTCTCGACGCACGAAATGCAGTGCGAACTAACAAGTGAGAGGTGGATAACATCCTCATATCATTCTTTCGGCAGAGGAATGGATGTACATAGCATCCAACAACTCTCATAAAGGATTGAGGACATCCATCACTGGATTCACGATGAACGATAGAAAGGACACATCGGTGAAGAGGATGGCCCAGTTGTTACAGCAGGGTGCGACAATGCTTGCAGATGGTTGTCCTAAGTGCGGGACACCCCTCCTCAAGGTGGGTGATGACATCTATTGTGCGATGTGCGACAGGAGGATTGTCTATGCATCTTCTGATGAGGAAGTCGAAACACGGACTGTGAAAGAACTGCTCCCAGAACTCAAAGAAACACTCCTCATCAAGCTAAGAACGCTTAATGTCCTCATAGAACGAGAGAACGATACAGAGGCCCTCACAAAACTTGCCAACCTGATGGTGCTTCTTCTTCAGGCGCTTGACAAGCTGAAACGGATGAATGCCTGAACTGGGTAATATTGCCTGATTGTGAATGGTCTGCGTCTGAGAGCACACATCTGTCCCTCTGACTTGAGGGACAGGTCTAGCCCGACTTCTTCTTCTCGGTGCCCCTTCGAAGCCTTGCTCTGCGCGCCTTGACCTCTTCGGGCCCTTTGAGCACTTTGCTCTTTCGAATCTCACATTCTCGGATCGGTACTATCTTCTTGACCTCTTCACGGACTTCCGAAGCAAGCTCGCCAAGGACGACCTTAGTGACCAGCTCGTCAAAGACATGCTTCTTTGCATGTGCCCTGATGACCTTCTCGATAGCTTTCCTAACTGAATGCTCCTGACTGGTCTTTGACCGTGACGTAGTGAATACGATTACGGAGATCCGCATGAGGTAGTCATCTTTTGTAAGAATAGGGCCTATCCAGTCGATACGAGAAGTACCTCTCCTGACTAGCCCTCTGAGATAATCTGAACTCCATTCATGACCGTGAAATACGGTCTTAGCCTCCTGACCTACAACCTCGATGATTTTGAATCTCAGCTTCACATGGATTTGGTCGAAATTACCTGTCAAATCGTAGAGCGTGGGTTTTACAGTGCGACCGATCAATAACTCGGGGTTTCCAGCAGGGGTCATCCCGATATCCTTCTCGCCAAAATACTCCGGAGACCTGATTTGATACCAGACTTTCTCTCTCCATTTGTCCCTTGTTCGTGCCGCTGCTTGACGACTTCTTGATGACATGTTATTATCACGCTCTTGTTCCGGACAGGATCGCACAACTGGTCCAGAGAATAGACGGCTCTCCCGGTCATTCCAGTAGAACCTCGCCGACTTTCGATGGTCATAATAAAAACATTGTGACATGTATTAAAAGAGACCCATGACCGACTCATTGAGTAAAAACGCCAGCAGGACAATCTTGGCATAAACAAACCCGGTCGCAGTCTGTCTTATTGTGACCTCCACACGTCTTCTTTCAGCCGGAACTTCCATTACCCGTTATACCTGACACGTTCCCCGTGCCAGCAAAATCCTTTTTACCTCAGAATACAATATGTGGACAAGCTCATAGGCCGCAAATCTCCAAGTTAGTTGATACTCTAAATTTCGTTCCAAGGAAAACCTTTTATTTTCACACAGGTGGATTCGAGTGCTCAGCACAACCGCTTCCCAGATCATGCATGACCGTTAGCAATGCTGTATGGTAGTCATATGCCAACGTGCATCTCATCGTTGCTCGGGAATCATATGGCAATAGGGGCTCGTGGCGCAGCTAGGTAGCGCAGCAGGCTTTTAACCTGAAGAGCAAGAGAGCATCTCTCTCTTTGCACGGGGATGGGCCGCGGGTTCAAATACCCCCATGACTCCCATGGAGGTGGAATTTCCCGCCGAGCCCGCCATAATTTAGGCTTGTTTTGGGGAAGGTTGTGAGAGACAAAACAACGGGGCGGCTATTGCGGCAGATGAGCAAGCTCGGGTTCTCTGGGACTGCTTTGGGAAGCGACACGGACTGCAGTAGTTACCCCGTCCACAATGGAAAGGGTGTAGCTCAATGTCGAGTTTAAGCGAGAGGCAGAAGTATTGGCCAGTAATCGAGTCATATTTCGCAGAAAAAGGACTTGTGGGTCAGCATCTTGACTCGTTCAATCGGTTTGTACGAGAGGAGTTGCAGCAAGTCGTAGACAGTGTTGGACGACTCAATCCCAAGGTCGAGGGATATTTTGTGGATCTTGGAGAGATAACAGTAATGCCGCCCTCAGTGCGGGAGGCAGATGGAAGCGAACATCCCCTCTACCCAAACGAGGCAAGGATACGCAACCTCACATATGCCAGCAAGTTGTTCCTTGATATGACTCCTGTCCGCCAAGAGGGCTCAGTGACCACGAGGCTTGAAACGATGCGTATCTATGTTGGTGACCTTCCAATCATGCTGAGGAGTGAAACCTGTCTTCTTCATGGTATGTCCGAAGAAGATCTCATCAAGCACGGTGAGGATCCAAATGACCCGGGAGGCTACTTCATCATCAACGGGTCTGAGCGCGTCTTAGTAACACAGGAGGATTTGGCGCCTAATAGAATCCTTATCGAGGAGGCGAGCAAGAGCTCGAGCTACACCCACATTGCAAAGGTCTTCTCGACAAGCAGGGGTTTCCGTGCACCAGTTACCATCGAACGAAAGCGCACAGGAGAACTCAGGGTTTCTTTCCCATCTGTGCCCGGGAAGATTCCTCTTGCGATACTTATGAAAGCCCTAGGGCTCGAGTCTGACAGGGACATTGCCGAAGTCATCTCTGATGATGATGAGATTCGAAACGAGCTCATCGTCACCATAGAGCAGGCAACACCAATCAATGTCATGAGGGGCGAAGAGGATGAAGAGACCTCTACTAGGAACAATGCGCTTGATTTCATTGGGAAACGAGTCGCAGTGGGTCAGACCAAAGAGTATCGTCTTGCGCGCGCAGAGAAAGTGCTAGATCGATACCTGCTTCCACACATCGGGACTGAGGAGCATCACAGGCTCCAGAAAGCATACTATCTTGGGCAGATGGTGGAACGTCTGCTTGAGCTCGTTCTGGGCAAGCGCACTCAGGATGACAAGGACCACTACGCCAACAAGCGCCTCAAACTCTCCGGTGACCTACTCATGTCGCTGTTCCGTGTGGCACTCTATTCCCTGACCCGTGATATCAAGTATCAACTCGAACGGACAGCAGTCCGTGGCAGGAAACCGAACATCCGGACAGCTGTACGCGCCGATGTCATCACACAGCGCCTGAAGCATGCATTAGCCACAGGCAATTGGGTAGGTGGCAAGGCCGGAGTGTCACAGCTCCTTGACCGGACGAACTATATCTCGTCTCTCTCTCACCTGAGACGAGTCGTATCCCCCCTCTCACGATCACAGCCTCATTTTGAGGCACGAGACCTTCACTCCACACATTGGGGCAAGATATGTCCGAACGAAACTCCCGAAGGACCAAACTGCGGGCTTGTCAAAAACATTGCAATGATGGCATACATCTCGGTAGGTACAGGCGAGGATGCTGTCGAAAGAGCGCTCTACAAGGCTGAGGTAGAATCCATCGAGAAGCTCCGAGGAAAACGGGGTGCGAAATGGGCTGATGTCTTTCTTAACGGTCGTCTAGTAGGCATCCATCCCGCCCCTCAAGTACTTGCCAAGACCATCCGGCAGAAGCGTCGTGCAGGCGAAATCAATGAGGAGGTCAATATCGCATATTATGAGGACACGAACGAGGTGCAGGTCAATTGCGATGCAGGTCGTGTCAGGAGACCCGTTATAGTCGTAGAGAACGGCAAGAGCCGGTTGACAGATGAGCACCTACGCATGGTTGCAGATGGTGAATGGACATTCACGGATTTGTTGAGGAATGGCATCGTCGAGTTTGTGGATGCCGAGGAAGAAGAGAACACACTCATTGCCATGACCCCTGACGATATCGGTCCGCGAACCACACATCTTGAGATAGTGCCCTCCACGATTCTTGGTATATCGGCAGCACTCATCCCGTTCCCAGAGCGGAACCAGTCGCCCCGTAACGTGTACATGGCAGGGATGGCCAAGCAGAGTGTGGGTGTCC
The DNA here is from genome assembly GCA_024275415.1 of archaeon. Taxonomy (GTDB): domain Archaea; phylum Asgardarchaeota; class Thorarchaeia; order Thorarchaeales; family Thorarchaeaceae; genus MP5-2226. Next base: position 12,545 of record JAJRZD010000015.1, on the reverse strand, counting down.
CGGCTGCTAACTTCAAGTTCCGTGCTGACACTCGCTCACATTTCTTCCATTATCCACAGATACCCATAGTCAAGACCCGTGCCATGGATTCCATCGGGTTCGAGGAGCGACCCGCCGGCCAGAACTTCGTGGTCGGAATTCTGTCCTTCGAGGGCTACAATATCGAGGACGCTCTTATCATGAATAAAGCCTCTATCGAGCGAGGCCTTGGCAGAAGCACCTTCGCCCGTGTCTATGAGAGCGAAGAACGAAAGTACCCTGGCGGTCAGGAGGATCGCTTCGAGGTTCCAGACAGAAGTGTCCGTGGGTATCGTGCTTCGGAGTCCTACAGGAACCTTGGCGAGGACGGTATCATCGAAACAGAAGTCGAGGTGCAGGGCGGCGATGTCCTAATTGGAAGAACCTAACCTCCGCGGTTCCTTGAGGAATACTCGGAATTCGAGATTGCTTCCCCCAACCGCCGAGAGACCTCAGTGGCTGTACGCCATGGCGAGGCAGGAGTGGTTGATAGCGTCATCCTCACAGAAACCATCGATGGGAATCGATTGGTAAAAGTAAAAGTAAGGGATCTACGAATCCCCGAGCTTGGTGACAAATACGCCTCCCGTCACGGACAGAAGGGCGTTATTGGGTACATAGTCCCACAACAGGATGTTCCCTTTACCGAGGACGGTGTCGTGCCTGACCTCATCATCAACCCCCATGCAATTCCCAGCCGGATGACCATCGGCCAGATCATGGAAATGATTGCAGGGAAAGCAGGGGCGATGGCTGGCAGACAACAAGATGCCACTCCCTTCTGTGGAGTGACTGAAGAGGAACTCTTCGAAATAATGAAGAAGCACGGCCTGAAACACAACGGCCGCGAGGTCATGTATTCTGGCATCACCGGACAGAAACTGAAGACTGACATCTTCATCGGTGTCATCTACTACCAGAAACTGCATCACATGGTCGCAGACAAGATACATGCTCGAGCCAGAGGACCCGTCCAGATCTTGACCCGCCAACCCACCGAAGGACGTGCTAGGGAAGGAGGACTCCGGTTCGGAGAGATGGAACGTGATGTGCTCATCGGACACGGTGCTGCCATTCTCTTGAAGGGCAGACTACTCGATGAGTCTGACAAGAGCAATATGCTCGTCTGTGAGGAATGTGGTCTCATAGGTGTCTATGACCGGAACAGGGATACCTACTATTGCCCCATATGCGGCACTGGATCCAAGATCAGCAATGTGGTCGTGTCTTACGCGTTCAAATTACTGATTCAAGAAATGATGTCACTCGGTCTGGCCACTAGGCTGCGACTCAAGGAGATGATCTAAGATGATGGTTAGTACTACCAAGAAGATTGCTGAAATCGAATTCGGGTTGCTCAGTCCCGATGATATCCGTAAGATGTCTGTCGCCCAGATAGTTGTAGCCGACACTTATGATGAAGATGGTTATCCTATTGAGAGCGGAATTATGGATACTCGGCTTGGCGTGATTGACCCTGGTCAACGGTGTAGAACCTGCGGAAACCGTGTCGGGAACTGCCCTGGCCATTTCGGACATATCGAACTGGCACGTCCAGTGATGCATGCTGGATATGCAAAGGTCATACACAAAGTCCTTCGATCTGTGTGCAGGTCCTGTCAACGCATCCTTCTGACAGAAGAAGAAATAGATCATTTCAAACGCCTCTTCAAACGATATCCTGAGATTGGACAAAAGACAGCCAACCTCTCTAAAGAGATCATCAAACGCGCCTCCAAGGCTAAGACCTGTCCCCATTGTGAATCTGAACAACTTAAACTCAAACTTGAGAAACCCACCTCAATCTACGAGGTCAGCGACGCAGGCTCTGTCCGGCTCACTCCTATTGACATCCGAGCACGATTGGAGAATATCCTTGACGATGATTATCGCCTCCTTGGGATCAACCCCGAAGCCGCTAGGCTTGAGTGGTCCATCCTCACCGTTCTTGCCGTCCCTCCTGTCACTGTAAGACCCTCTATCACTCTCGAGTCAGGTGTCAGGTCAGAGGACGACCTGAGCCATAAACTCATTGACATCATCCGTATCAATCAGAGGCTCCGTGAAAACCTAGAAGCTGGAGCGCCACAATTAATTGTCGAGGACCTATGGGAACTTCTCCAATATCACACGACCACCTACTTCGATAATGGAGTGAGCGGGATACCGCCGGCACGACACAGGTCGGGGAGGGCGTTGCGCACACTCTCACAGCGACTGAAAGGCAAAGAGGGGCGATTCAGGTCGAACCTCTCGGGCAAACGAGTGGATTTCTCGGCACGGACGGTGATTTCCCCCGACCCGAACCTGAGCATGAACGAGGTGGGTGTGCCGGAGCAGATTGCGACGATACTGACGATACCGGAGCGAGTGACGGAGTGGAACATCGAGAGGATGAAGGATTTGGTCATTCGGGGTCCTGACAGGCATCCTGGGTGCAACTATCTCATCCGGTCGGATGGGCGGCGAGTGGACCTGCGATTCGTGAAGGACAGGTCGATTATCGCGGACACGATTGAGCCAGGGTTCATCGTGGAAAGGCATCTGGACTCGGGTGATATCGTCCTATTCAACCGGCAGCCATCACTGCACAGGATGTCCATCATGGCACACGAGGTTCGAGTGATGCCCTACAGGACTTTCCGGCTGGCACTATACGTCTGTCCTCCGTACAACGCAGACTTTGATGGGGACGAGATGAACCTTCATGTGCCACAATCTGAAGAGGCTCGTGCTGAGGCACGGGTTCTGATGAGGGTGCAGGAGCAGATCCTGTCGCCACGATACGGCGGTCCCATCATAGGGGCCCTTCAGGACTATATCTCAGCAGCATTCCTACTCACACGGAAATCGAGCTTGTACACCCTGAACCAAGTGAACCAGCTCACAGCAGTCACAGGTTTTGCTGGTGAGCTACCAGCTCCTGCCATCAAGGCGCCTATCCCGCTGTGGACTGGGAAGCAGATATTCAGCTTGTTCATCCCTGACGACATCAACATCTCCTTCAAGGCAAACGTCTGCAGGAAGTGCGACAAGTGCGAGATGGAGGACTGTCCTTACGATTCGTATGTGGTCGTCCGCAATGGAGAGCTCCTCTTTGGTGTCGTTGATGAGAAGGCATTCGGTGCAGGTGAGCCCGACTCACTGTTCCATCGGATCATCAAGGAGCGAGGTTCCACCACCGCACGGAAGTTCCTGGACTCAGTAGGTAGACTGCTGGTTCGTCTTATCACAGACCGTGGCTTTTCAATGGGACTGAACGATGTCACACTGCCCCGCGAGGCATCAGAGCGTATCCGTATCATCCTCGAAGAAGCAGACCAGAAAGTCAACCAGCTAATCGAGGCATACAAGCGCGGCGAGCTTGACGCGAACCCCGGACAGACCCTTCTTGAAACCCTTGAGCAACGGATACAGGCAACCCTTGCTGAAGCACGTGACTCGGCAGGTGCTGTCGCAGGAGAACATCTGGGTCTGGAGAACTCTGCTGTCATCATGGCACAGACTGGTGCCCGCGGTTCACGACTCAATCTTTCGCAGATGGCAGCTGTTGTCGGACAGCAGTCTGTCCGTGGCGGCCGTATCAGCCGAGGGTACATCGGACGAACCCTTCCTCACTTCGAACGTGGTGATCTCGGTGCTAGAGCGCGGGGATTCGTCAAGTCAAGCTACAAGAGCGGGTTGGATCCCATAGAATACTGGTTCCACGCGGCAGGAGGTCGAGAGGGTCTCGTCGACACCGCGGTACGTACGTCTACATCTGGGTATATGCAGCGACGGCTCATGACAGCCTTACAAGACCTGAAGGTCGAGTCCGATGGGACTGTCCGGACTGCCCCTGGACGGATTGTCCAGTTCAGGTTCGGTGATGATGGCGTGGATCCGAGCAAGTCCGACCACGGGCGTTCGGTGAACATTGATATCGCTATCGAGAAGGTTCTTGGGAAAGGACGAGTGTAGCAACCACCACTGAAAGGAATCTTGGGATGTATATCTTCGTGTCTGTGACCTAACAATAGGCAATTGAAACGTACGACAAGCATTCGGAACAAGATTCTACTGTGTGGTCTTAGTAAAAAGATATAATTTCAGAACATGAATGGACAGGTGGAGCTTATCCAAATGGTTTTATACAATCCCCGTTGGAGCAATCTCTAGAACCCAATGATTCTTCACTTTAGACATGTCAAAGAGTAATTTGGTCATTATCGTCCAGAATACTACCAAGGAGGTAGGTCACTATTTCAAAGAAGACAACAGAAGCTGATGCATTGCGGAAGCATATGGAGAAACGATTCGGAAAAATGAGAGATGAGCGAAGACTCCCTCCCAAAGTGCAAGAGGAGCTCGAATCGAAGGTCAAGGATCTCACGATTACCAAGAAAGAGTTCGATGCGATATGTGATAATGTCATCGAGTCCTATGAACGAGGACTGGTAGAACCAGGGGAAGCAGTTGGAACCGTAGCCGCACAAAGCATAGGTGAGCCCGGCACCCAGATGACGCTGCGCACATAATCACGTACATTTCGTACGTGATGTGAAATTCACTATGCAGGCGTTGCGGAGCTGAGCGTCACACAGGGACTGCCTCGACTCATCGAGATTGTGGATGCACGGAACAACCCTGCTACGCCCACGATGAAACTTCACCTCGTGGATGCCATCAAGGGTGACAGGAACGAAGCTCGCAACATCGCCCGCAATATCGAGATGGTGAAAGTAGAGAGCGTCGCTAGTAACTTCTCTATAGACCTCCTCCGTCAGGCAATCGATATCAGACTGGATCCAGAGCTCATGGAAGACAAGGGTCTCGTCCCCGAGAATATCGCGAATGCTATCCAAGACACTATCAAGGCAAAGGGTGAGGTCGAGGTCGGCGAGGACGCGATATATGTCTACCCCGCAAGCGAAGGGCTTGCAGACCTCCAGCGCCTCAACGAGAAGATCCGTGACATACGTGTTAAAGGTATTACTGATGTACTCCATGTCGTCATCAGAAAGGAGAACGACGAGTACGTCCTCTATACGGAAGGCTCGAACCTCACCGAAGCCCTCGAAGTGGAAGGCATCAACCCTCACAAGGTCTACACGAACAATCTCAGGGAGATATTCCAAGTGCTCGGTATCGAGGCGACTCGCAACGCTATCATCAATGAGGCTATGAGCGTCCTTGATGAACAGGGCATGGACGTTGACATCCGCCATATCATCCTAGTAGCCGATATGATGACATCCGACGGCACGATTCGTCAGATTGGAAGGCATGGCATCTCGGGCTCGAAGAACAGCACCCTCGCCCGGGCAGCCTTCGAAGTAACGGTTAACCATTTATTAAATGCCGGCATAGCCGGGATTCGCGACCCGTTGCGGGGCATCACCGAAAATGTCATACTTGGGCAGCTTATCCCGTTGGGAAGTGGTAGCGTTGACCTCCTAATGCAGCCGAGCTCCATGAGTGTGGAGAAGTAACGTGCTAGAGCGGAATCGTTAAAACAAAAGAGCCCAAGTAGCAGACCAGTTTCTGGGCTTATCACAAGTCACAGTTGAACAAGAAAGAGGTTAGACAATTGAGCCTAAATCAGCAAATCGCCAGCGCAGTGAGCACAGGCAAGTGCAAGATCGGCGCCAAGTCATCCATCGACGCCATCAAGAACGGCGAGGCCAAGCTAGTCGTGGTCGCCGCCAACTGCCCACAGAACGAACGCGACGACATCGAGCGATATGCCCAGCTCGGAGGGGTCAAAGTACAGACTTTCGAGGGCACCTCGTGGGACCTCGGTGAAACCGTTGGGAAACCATTCATGATTTCTGCCATCGCAGTGCTTGAACCCGGAGACTCCAAGATCCTGAAAATGGGCTGAGGCGATAGGATTTGCCCAACATCAAGCTTTCCATGGACGATATGCAGCTCATTGCTATATTCGAGCGCATCACTAACGTCAGCGCTGTGGATGTGGTACGCGACGACAAGGGCAACAGACTCATCTTCGTCGTCCGTCAGAAACAGCTCGGGCTCGCCGTCGGAAGGGGCGGTGAGAAGGTTCGCGCAGTGGCCGATGCCTTCGGCAGGGATGTGGATATCGTCGAGATGGCTGACACTGTGGAGGACTTCGTCAAGAGCGCTCTGGCACCAGCCCGAGTCGAGAAGGTCAAGGTCACCGAGAACCGCGAAGGCAACCTCATCGCCTACGTCACCGTGAAGAAGGAAGACCGTGGCATTGCCATCGGCAAAGGCGGACGTAATGTCGCCCGCGCCCGTATCCTCGTCCGCCGTCACTTTGAACTCGAGAACGTCATGATAGCCTGATTCCCTCTCCGTTTCATAATGCTTTTAAGCATACGAAAAGCGGGTGCTCTGACCACTCACTTCGCACACCCCACTCGGGTATGCACCGTATATCTACAAAGAGGTCATTCACATTGTCACCAACTAAAAGTCCACTCGGAGAGTTCGCCGCAAGGCCACTCAGTCGAAAACGCAAACGCTTCAGATGGAAGAAGGCAAGCTACAAAAGCCGTACCCTCAAACTCAAGAAGAAAACTGACCCTCTCGAAGGTGCCCCGCAGGCAAGAGGCATAGTCCTTGAGAAGGTTGGCATAGAAAGCAAGCAGCCAAACTCTGCCATCCGTAAGGCAGTTCGGATGCAACTCTCTAAGAATGGTAAACAGATCACTGCGTTCTTACCCGGTGATGGAGCTCTAAAATACATCGACGAGCATGATAGGGTGACGGTCGAGGGGATTGGTGGTGCCATGGGTGGCGCTATGGGAGATTTGCCAGGCGTAAGATGGAAAGTTGTCAAGGTGAACGGCGTGAGTTTGGAGTCCTTAATATACGGGAAGAGGGAGAAGCCGATACGATAGGTGGTAGAGATGTCTGAAGAAGAGCGAATCAGTGAAGGCGAGGTAGAGGTCGAAACGACGGTGATGCGAGTAGCGCCCGACCTATTGTTATTCGGCAAGTGGGACTCAAGCGAGGTGGAGGTAAAGGATCCCGGGCTGGTCAAGTACATCTCACTGAGGCCGGTTTTGATTCCGCACACATCAGGGCGGCATGCACACAGAAGGTTCAGGAAATCACGAGTACCAATAGTAGAGCGATACGTCAACAAGTTGCTGAATGCAGGGCGCCGGAAAGACAAGAAGACCCGCACAGGTCGGAATGCGGGGAAGAAGGCAAAGGCTATCAATGTCCTTCATAGGGCGTTTGAGATGATACACTACAGGACCGGAATGAATCCTATTCAAGTGCTAGTCACGGCGGTGGAGAACGCAGCTCCGGCAGAGGAGACCACCCGAATATCCTACGGTGGAATGGCATATCCGCGTTCAGTAGACGTCGCACCGCAGCGGCGCATCGACTTGGCTCTCAGATATCTGGCTGTAGGTGCGGTTCGTAACGCTCACAAGAGTGCCAAGAGCCTTGAGGAATGTGTCGTGGATGAGCTCCTTCTTGCATACAAGGGTGACACTGCAAGTTTCGCTATCGCAAGGAAGGAAGAGCGTGAGCGTGTGGCACGTTCCGCACGATAATCAGAATCGACACGAGCACGGATATCCGTACCGAACATCGTCCTTTGGGCAAAAAGCACACGAGTGCGATTATGTTGGACTATCTGCAGTATGGTATGTGAATCAATCAGAGCGTATAGAAATCCCTCATTCGATAGCAGGACAAGGTTATTATCTACAACCAGGTCATCCACAAGCAAATGACAGGGCCATCGGAAGCGCATCACAGCAAGCAAACTCTGGCGAAGCGACGTATCAGGGCACGAGAGATAGACAGGGCATTTCGTATTGCCAATCATAGCCCTTCAAGGATACTGGATGTTGGATTTGGCAACGGGGCAATAATCAGTGCATTCTCTGATCGAGGGATTGACTCAGTAGGAATCGAGGTCAACGAGGGGTTCGTGAAGAAGGCACGAGAGCAATTCCCGAACACGGAGTTCCGTCATTATGATGGTATTCAGTTCCCCTTTGAAGACGCAAGCTTTGACACAGTTCTCCTCAATGATGTCCTTGAGCATATCTCATATCACAACATAGAGCAGGTCATGAAAGAGGTTCACCGAGTCCTCAAGCCTGCCGGTCTGGTATACATCAGTGTCATGAATCGATGGCAGCTGATTGAGCCTCACACCCTGATTCCTCTGCTGACATGGCTTCCGCGAGTGGCATGGCATCCCGTCTGTAAGAGGGTCAGGAACAAGGACTACATCAACTACTGGCCGTACACCCGTAAAAGGCTCGACTCATTACTTGAGAGGAGGAATTTCAAGTTCACCGACCTAACGAAGATATATGTCCAGCACAAGTTCCTAGGGATTAACCCCATCGGGGATCGCCTGACCTCTCGTATGGTACGCTTCCTGAGAAAGATGCGACTGGATATGATAACATATTCGTTGGCATTGAAAGTAAGCGTGTTGGTATACGTCGGATTCAAAAAGTGAACCGAGGTGACACGGAACACCTTAGATTCGAATCCTCCACCAGATTACATGAGAATCATGCATATCAGAAATAAAATTCTGGCATCAATCTCGATATCCATTGGTAATACGAAAGCACTTAGCCGGAAGATGTCATTATACTACTGGGCATGATACGATGTTCGAACCTGACATAAGTGACTTCCAAGCGGATGACACCACGGTTAGGGCTGAGTATCGAACAGACCGGTATCACATCCGTATTCTCAGACTGGACTCAGGGGTCTTCGTCTTACAGCACAGGGAACGTGACTACCGACCGGAGATCGACCTCTACACACCATGGACAGGCTGGGTCTTGGAGATTGAGAGTGAGAACTTCGCCAAGGTCATGTGGGCATTCGCCAGAGAGGTTCTTGAGCGGTCGGCGGTGGAAGAGTATAAGTGGGGTGCAGAAGCTCGGCACTTCTGAACAATGATTCCAATCTTTGCATCTAGTGAGTCACCTGATGTGATGCTAGGAGTGACACAGGATAGTAGTATTTTGACGGAGGGACTTTGCGATGAAGAAGCTCTATCTTGCATGGGCAGCATTGCTGCTCACGACCTTGATGTGGGCATCTTCGCTCATCCTTGCAAAGATGATCTATGTGGAGATGACGCCCATCATCTTCGTGGCACTCCGCTATACTATCGCAAGCCCATTCCTTGTTGTCCTTGTATTGCTGTCCAAGGGGAGTGAGGAGAAACTATCGAACTCCAAGGCATATTGGAAGAGCATCCTACTGGCCGGACTGCTCGGCCCCTTTCTCTCTCAGGTCTTGCAGTACATCGGTCTGAGCATGACGAGTGCGGGTGAAACTCTCCTGTTACTTAATATGAGTCCCGTCTTTGCGGTCATCCTCGCTGCCCCAATGCTCAAGGAACCGATAACGATAGACAAGGTTGGAGGGCTGGTTCTTGCGACTGTTGGCGCATCGTTCATCGTTTTGGGAGGTGTCCCGTTAGATAGTGAGTTTGGGCTTGTACGAATAGCCGGCGACCTGCTCATCATCATCTCCACGCTTCTGTTCGCTCTCAATGGTATCGCAGGAAAAATCGCGGTGGCGGAAGTGGACTCGATTTCTGTCACCGCGTTCAGCACGCTTTTTGCAGTGCCTTTCCTGTGGCTATCAGCGGCAATCTATGAGGATCTATCCGTCCTGCCCAGGCTTGGCCCGATTTCGTGGCTGGTAGTCGTCTGGGTCGGGGTTGTGAACTCGGTCATCGCGTTCATTTTCTACTATGAGAGCATGAAACACATCGAAGCATCGAGAGTGCAGATAGCACTCAATCTTATCGGAGTCTGGGGACTTGTTATGGCTGTCTTCTTACTGGGAGAACCTACCTCGTTCCTTCAGGTCACAGGCGGGGCTCTCACCATCCTTGGAGTGGTCGTTTCGCAGAGGTATCTCACTACTCGGCACCACGATGAAACCACTCCTTCTTGACCAGACCATAGTAACAAATTGTGACCCACTTCTGTGACCCTGTGTTGTGGCTTCGCTATATATACTGAAGATGAGCAGTAATTCTCGTGAAACATCATGGCTCTAGCAACTAATAACCGGACTCGGAACACGAAGAAGAACGCTCCAGTCATCTCGACCAAGGCGGTAGGCTATGCCTTCGCGTTTGTTGTGAGGTAATAATCATGGCATCAGCGAAAGTTCCAGCTCGCGAAACCCTCTCGAGGGCTCCAAGGCAGAAGGTTTCTACTAATGCAATATGTGAGGCATACTTCAGGAGATAAGCCTCCTTGAAGGATCCGGCTTTACGTTCCATTGCAAACGAGTCCTCCCCAGCACAATCATCTCGTCCTAGCAAGGAACACGATGTGACTCTCGAAGATGTGCTCGCGTTGGAAGCAACGTGAGTGCGCTCATTTTTTATTGGTCTCGAGGCGCCCCAATCGAGACACCTACCGGGAACCTGTCAAAAAACTCGTTTTGAAAGATATCGTAATAGACGAGACCTTAGCCCATCTGCGGAGTTCCCACTGGTTGTGGAATGGGATGATGCCCTCAAAGATTATCCATCTCTAGAGGACGCAGACACACGAGCTTGTCATAGTACATGACGCGAAGACCATCATCCCTCCAAATAAAACTCCCCCTCCCGAAAGTATATGTACAGGTGTTCTGTGCGCTCGCACTCGATGCCTATGGGACACATTGCGATATGTTATCGTTCTCGATACGGGACTACCACTGAGATTGTCAAGGAGATGGTCAAGGTCGCTGAAGAAGCAGGAGCGAAGGTCGATGCGGTTGACCTGAAAGAAGGCTCTCTTCCGTCCCCTATCACAGACTACGACCTGGTGATAGTTGGGAGTGGGATACAGGCAGGTAGATGGACAAAGGAACCTTTAGAATTCATAGACCGACATCGTGACAAGCTCTCCACATCTAAAGTGGCGCTTTTTGTAGTGTGTGGAGATGCAGGAAGTCCTGAATACTGCGACCATGCGCAAAGCGAATACTTGGACAAGATTGCTGCGCAGTACCCCGAGATCGCATTTGTTTCGACTGGGCTTTTTGGCGGCATGTTCGACTTCAAGCGATACAACTTCGTGACCCGCGCGCTCGTCAAGAAGATAGTCAAGGCCCGTCTTCCCGAGGGAGCTGAGGTTCCTGATGTGATGGATTTCAGGGACTGGAATCAGATCCGAGGATGGATTAGTGGACTGGTGCAGAACTAGTAATATCAATGCTCAGATGTGCCGATGAACTCCCTCGTGCATTAGCGGTCAAATTCCCTGTCTTTGGAGATCTTCCTGCATGACACGGCATCTCTCAAGCCATAGCACTTCATACTGAGAGTGGTCAAGGAACCTGTCCTGTAGGTCGTACATTGATTTGATTCCGACTTCCCTGCACCATTTGACACAGACTCGATATGCATCCCAGTTCAGTTCTGTGTCCTCCCACTCACACTCGACTTCCTTGAATCCCTTCAGGATCCAAGCAACACTTCTTGTATGGCCATCCGTTGAAACAAGTTTCCCGTCGAGTTCCTTGATTGGGATTGGCTCCAGTCCCAGATCAAAGTGCTTCAATACCTCTACATACTTGGTTCTACTGATATAGAGCTGACTCGGTTGGATATCATCAAATCGAAGCCTGAACCGGTTCAATCTACGGACACCTCTGCGCTCGATAATCAGTTTCTCGTGGAACTATCTAGTCCAATCGTCGGAGATATGTTCGCAGCCATTAATCTGAAATGCCTTCTGGTCTACCATCCTGTTCATAAGACTTGACCGGATTTGGACGCACCATCAATGTGTTCCACTCTCAGCCTAGACCTTGCCACACTTCCTATCATATCATCCCGTTTCGACAGGTACTCCAAGAATCGTATATAGTATTCGTCATCGAATTCATCGCTGTGTTTCCTAATATGATTCGCGACACACTCCATTCCCTCTTCTATGCTAGTATGCTCCTCAATCTCCATCTCTAAACGCATAAACTGATCCATCTCGTAAGATTCCTGCTCGAACTCCATATCGCGAACAAAAAGAAGGATGAAGATTGATGGGATGACAAGAAATGATATGAGTACAGATGGTGTCGCGCTCCCACCAAACACATTGTGCATAACCCAGTATCCTGTTACAGTTGCAAGATTGATGAAAACCACGCCATATAGAAGGACTCTGACATGCTCTGCTTTATCCCCTTTCAAAAGAAGGATTAGTGCAACAAGGGGATAGAATCCCTCGCTGATACCCACTGGCAAACCTGTTAGATACTCCGGCAGATTGCCTGTATGTTTGAGTTCTAACATCACGAAGAACAAAGAAACAACGTACACTATCTGCACACTCAGCATCACAACCGCCCCCCTTCTTGCAGACTCCTGCTCCAGCACGACTCTCCACCGATTACCCACTGGCCAGATCCAAGATATATCTCTTCTTGACTCGCTCCTTCATTCCATTGGTCAGGTGGTCTTGTCGAAAGCGTTAAAAGCATCCCCCGAAGTGACAGCGAGCAGGTTCCCTTGTCAGGGGATTCGCTATAAACGTATAAGGAGATTAAAT
>JAJRZD010000014.1 GCA_024275415.1 archaeon | reverse complement strand
CCCTGACAGGACAAGCTCTCCGTCCCTGTAGATCTCATAACTGCTCGGGTCGATGTCGCTACCGTTCCATGTGAGGTATTCACCAATGGAACCCTCCATCACCTGGAGGTCAATGGGGTGGCTCACTAATGGCTCTGGTGGGGTCACTACTGTGACTATCACCACGTCTGAGCCTAGGTTCCCGCCAACATCGAGTACCACGAGGGTGTAGTTGTACTGGCCTATGGCAAGCCCGTCGATGGAATACATGATGGCACCCCCTGACCATGTACCATTCTCTATGACGCTGCCGTCCAGAAGGATCTGGTAGCTCACCGGATGCAGGTCTGAAGGTGTCCAGACGATCATGTTCCCCGTGTCGTCTGCGTGGTAGGAGATGTCGGCCACGTCGTCCACCGTCGGGGGTGTGCCGTCGATGACTGTGACAGTGACCAAATCCGAAGCCTCATTTCCTGTAGTGTCATTTGCAACGATGCTGAAATAATGGATACCTAACTCAAGGTTTGACAAGGTTGTTGAAATATCACCGCCCAGCCATACGTCACTGTCATAGGGTGTTCCATTTCGTGTAATCACATATGTATCAGGATGCGCCTCGTAGGCAAGCCATGTCAATAATGTGAGTGAACCTTCATTTATCACGGTATCATTCAGAGGCTCGATGTACGGGTTCGTTCCATCGACCACTGTTATCATCACCTGGTCGCTTGCAGTATTGGCCGACACATCATAAACAACTGTAGTAAGATTATGCGTTCCAAGACCTAATCCGCCAAGATTGACTGATATCGGCGACCCATCCCAAACGCCAGTTTCGTTAAGCGCGCTGTCAAGAAAAATCTTGTAGGAATGGGGATAGTTGTCAGTTGGGTTCCATTGGAGTACCTCACTCGAATTGCCCTCATTGATTATCCGGTCTAAGGGAGTATCGATGGTTGGAGGTATTGGGTCAGTGACAGAGAATTGTACATCCAAGCTGGTGGATCCATTATCAGCAGAACTCACGAAATATGTCGCCCATACCCTGAAAGTGAAAAGTCCAACACCAGTCGGAGTAAGAGTGGTTGTCACTGTGATTATGTCTGTTGTGGAATTAAGATCACCAGCCTTGTTGTCCCTGATATTGAATTCTGTGAAAGTGAAGTTATCGTTGTTCGCCCAACCGTATTTTGCAGAAAGGTAGAATTTTCCGCCTTGGAAGGCTTTGATTGCATTAATAGTAAGTGTAATAGGAGTGTCAACGTAGGCATCAACAGTTCCTGTTGCATTGGAGGTTATAGTGATTTGCGAGGTTGGTGGATGACATGCACCACATTCAGTAGGGAAATCAGGTTCAGCAATCACCATAGACGCACCAATGATTAACAGGAATATGAACGCTATAGATATTGTAGTTACAAAGGCTCTTTTCATTCTCATCCAATCACAACCGAAATATTTGGGGCAAAACCATAATTATTTTCAAGTTTTCATTTAATAAGTCTATTCGAGGTGAAAAACAAAAAAACAGTAACTTTATTTATATAACAAGCATTTCATCAATTAATATCGTATTTCGCAAGAAGAGATTGGATTTTACGAAATGTTCAAAGAGAGATATGATATAACTTACAATATGACCTAAAGCCAATCACTTGGCTGAAGCAATAGAAGAACATCTCACTGGAGCTGACAACTAGGCTGATTTTGTTCTTGGAGATTCGGATAGGAAACCAGTCACCAAATTAACTTCGTACCAGACATGAATAATAGCTTTTGCGCGTCGTGGCTTGATCACACTGGTAACAAGTCCATGAGATGACAATACTAAATAACGATAAAACATATTTAACATATGTGAGCCTACGTTCTAATGATGTATGCGTATCACACAATGCAATCACAGAATGTGTCCCAGTTCAAAAGCGGGATGCAATGAGGTCTCAAAAATGGTAGAGAACACTGCTACACCAACAAGCGGTGGAGGTGCTTCTTCAGAACCCAAGCTGGATAAGATATATGCGATCCTCTGTGACCAGAGCCTTTCATCAATGGGCTTTGGTTATGTCAGGACTGCGGTCGAAGGAATTGAGGAATCCACAATTTCACTTGACTGGAGCAATGTGAGAGCGGTGCCTGTCATCTCACTAGAAGATGCTGCATTCGAGGCAGGGGAAACTCGCATTGTGAAGATCAAGCCTATCACTGTTGCACCAAAATCAGCAGTGCTACGTTCGTTCTATGTGTCAAATGGGATGGGCAACCTAGTGTGCATCGGTTCCACCTATTTCCAGCATTTTGATGAGGAACGACTGGCAGACAAAGCAATGTTCCATTCAAGGATCAAAGGTAATATGTTCAAAGGAGATCTGATTGGACACATCTTTATCGTTCCTTCAGCTCAGACTTGATGAGAGAAGCACTCCAGTCAAACAGAAATATACATCGTATGTGCTAATGAGATCACATGCGACTTTAACCGATCATAGATTAGAATTTCAAGAAGAATCGGATCACATCGGTCAACCTATTTCACACTTGACAGAAAGAGGGAAGAAGTCCCAAGTACAACCTATGACAATCCTAATGGGCTCTGTAAAATAATGCACTAGTTCATAGAAGCAATATCAACGAGTAATGGATTCATCCATAAAGACGAAGTCCTGATACTTAATGCCTAGAACTGTGGTTTATTCTACAGCGCCATCCCAATGCATAAGCTCATAAGGGAACAAGGTTGCCATATAGATTGCAGGAACATCAAGCAGGATGCGACAAGTCAGAAAGAGTTTCGTTATTGGTATCAACCGTTTCGCACCTCCCATGAACACGCTAGTTTTGAACGACCTGCAATCAATTATGCGGAAGCATAAGTGAGTGATACACATGAGTTACGAACAAGAGCCTGTTGAGGCTACAGTGGCTGAACT
This sequence comes from archaeon, assembly GCA_024275415.1. GTDB lineage: Archaea > Asgardarchaeota > Thorarchaeia > Thorarchaeales > Thorarchaeaceae > MP5-2226. The sequence goes on along the minus strand of JAJRZD010000014.1, from coordinate 61,723 downwards.
AAAGCCACGTCAGAAGAATCTCACCGTCACATTCAAGGTTATTGAGAAGGGCGAAGAGCGTGAGGTTTCTTCACGAAATGATGGAACTACACACCGAGTACTTGACCTTGTTGTCGGAGATGCAAGCGGCACAGTTGCTGTCCCGTGTTGGGATGATACGATCGATGAGGTCGAGGTCGGAACGACCTACAAGCTTGAGAACGGCTACACTGGGTTGTTCAGAGGCAACCTTCGGCTGAACATTGGTCGATATGGAAAGCTCTCTGAGGCTGACGAACCGATTGAGGAAGTCAACACGGAGAATGATATGTCTGCTGAGGAGCACGAAGACACCCGTAGACGCTATGGTGGCGGCGGTGGTGGCCGTGGTGGTGGCTATGGCGGCGGTGGTGGCGGTTATGGCGGCAGAAGGGGTGGCAGTGGCGGTTACGGTGGTGGCAGCCGCGGTTATGGTGGCCGAGACCGACGCAGCGGTGGTCGCAGATACTAGAACCATTGTAGCATTCCAATACACAAAACAACGGGAGACCTTCGGGTCTGCCGTATTCCTTTTTTATTCTTCAAATCGACTGGAACTGCAGTAGGCAGTAAGTTAGAATCCAATGGCATTGTCAAGCAATCTAATATCTGGAATGAATCATAACTTCGGACAAGTTCAATAGACATGAGTGATGATTCGTCATACCAGAAAGGATGTGATATGCCTTGGAACTCACCATTAAATCTCCTGATGACTACGATATGATTTCCTCGGTGCATTCATGGATATTCCCTGATGTCCAACCAGTGCCTGAGAGGAGCTCATCCACCTCGTTCTGGAGGGTCTACACTTTCGACGACATATCTACGCCAGTGAAGGTCACCCAACAGAAAGCCGGGCAAGAACTACGCACTGAATGGGACAACGAGTCCCTGTCGTCAAGGGAGATTAAAGCAAAGATCGAAATAGTCTTGAACCTGAAGATGGACATGAAACCCATCCTAATGAAATTTGCAGAGATAGAAAGCATTGCATCCATCGCAGAAAAAGTCAAGGGCATCAGACCATATCTTGCAGACACCGTATTTGAGGCGCTCATTAAGACAATAATCCAACAGCAGATATCATATCGTGCAGCCAATGTCATCACAAAGAGGTTAATCCATAAGACTGCCTCTCCTAGACAGGCTGAAGCTGATACATACGCATTCCCCACTCCACATGAGTTGATATCATTGGGCGATGATGGACTGAGGAAACTAGGAATTGGATACAAGTCGCCCTATATCCTTGGGGTATGTAAATCAGTGGTCATAGGACAACTACACCTAGAAGAGCTCCGAGGGAAGGGATACCAGAACGCCAGAGAGGAGCTTATCCCATTCAAAGGGATAGGAGAATGGACTGTAGATGTTCTTGCAATTGCAGGACTTGGAGAGTTCTCAGTATTCCCGTACGGGGATTTGGGAATACAGAACATCCTAGGGAACCTCTGCAACGATGGAAACAGGCTCAAAACGAAGGAAGTGAAATCAATCTCAGATCAATGGGGCAAAGAGGGCCCCATGATTCTATATCTTCTCATGTGTGCAGGAGTCCTTGGATATCTTTAGAGAATAAGCGTCAGGAAACTGATAAAAGGATAGGATTGCTCACCCTGCACCAAGGACAGATAGGTGAGGAACTGTGTCATCGGGCGGGAAGAAGTTGAAGAACTCCAAAATCTGGAGAATCAGGTCGATGTTCGTGAAAGAACTGAAGCTGATTCAGAAAGACAAATTCGCACTTCTCCTCGTATTTGCACTTCCACTGATGATCATGGGAACGATGTACTTTGCAATAAACCAGAACACAATTGGTAAAGCTGTCGATTCCACAGGTAAGAATGAGGATGCCATAGTAGTCGGTGTGGTCGATAGCGATCCTACTGATACATTTCCAGGACAGGATCTTTCCGAGAACTTCACATGGTATCTCTCAAAAAGCCCAGACTTAATTGTGCTATTATATGAAAACGAAGAGGATGCTCTTGAGGCACTCTATCAGAATATTGTGCAAGCATATTGTGTTATTCCCTACGGGTTTGAGGGAAACATAACAGGGGATATCCCTGCAATCGTGGACATCCATATCAGCAGCACCGATTTCGCGCTTCAGGGAACAATTTATGGGATATTTTCAGATGCAGTCAATGAATTCAGGTATGACCATGGGTGGGTGAAAGGAGAAATTGCGATTGAGCGGATCCGAGAGTTTGCACCGCAGGGTAATCAGGCCGCCGCATCTTTTGGGGTGTTCATGCTTGTCTTTTCAGTGTTCATCGCTGTTTCAGCCACAGCAGCACAAGCAATTGTAGGGGACATTCCCTTGAATCGGATGCTCCTCACACCTGCGACTAAATTCGAAACGGTCATTGCAAAGACGCTGGCATATTTCTTCATCGGCGTTGTACAGGGGTTCTTCTTGCTGCTTTTGTGGATGGGTCTATTCCAAATCGTGCCCAATACCGATCTTCTGACACTGAATATCATCCTATGGCTGATGTCAATATCTGGTTCGGCACTCGGGGTCCTGATATCCACAGTTGTGACCACGCGCCTCCAAGCAAATCAATCCTTTCTTTTCCTGTTGTTCGGGTCGATGATCTTTGGGACTGGCTATATGGACGTGGGTGTAGTCGATGAGGTCTACCCTCTTAACCTTGGGAGGATTATGATGGTGGATACCGCCTTCAAGGGAATTCCCTTAGTCGAGTTCACAGGAGAGATAATGACGCTTGGCGTGGTATCACTCGTTCTCTTCCTTCTTGCATGGATGATTTTCGTAAAGCGGACGACACTAGCGTGACCGAATAATAGGCGGGCAACACCAATAAGGAAAGAAACCTTATGGTATTTTACCAAATCGAGGAGTTGATACAATCGATGGGTGTAGTAAAGGTAATCGAACTAATAGGTGAAAGTCCAAACAGCTGGGAAGAGGCAACCAAGAATGCCCTTGAAGTGGCAGCAAAGAGCATCCGTGGCATTGTCGGAATCGATATTGATCATTTCACGGCAAAGGTCGAGGATAACAAAATCGTCGCATTCAGGGCAAACATCAAGGTTGCCTTCAAATACGAGGCATAGTGCGGACATAGTAGTAGAGCGGGTTCACCCCGCTCTCCAGTTTTCTTAGAAGCCTAGAAAGACGAGTATGATAACCATGGAATTGTTGAACCCGTGTGCGATTGAAGGCCCCAAGATAGAATACTTCCTTTTCTGGCAGAGATAGCCTAAGAACAGCCCGAGTATGAAACGGGTTAGTAGCCCAATCAATTCGAAGTGCATTGCTGCGAAAAGTGCAGATGTGATGACCAGAGCTAGGAGCTTGTAGCGTCCGGACTTGGCCCTAAAATAAATCTCCATACGTTTTTGCAGGAACCCTCGGAATAGCAATTCTTCGCTGAATCCTACCGCTACGAACATCACCACGATCCAGCCAATGACCTCGACCCAATCGCTTGCGATAAACGGGGATTCTGAGCTGTCATGTCCAATCCCCGAGTACTCGGCAATGACCCAAGTTATAGCTATGTTGACAGATATCATGGCCACACCAAAGACGAGGCCGAGCACAATCTCCTTGAGAGGTTGATTCATCAAAATACCAACGGATCTTAGAGAGAAACCTCTCTTGCGGACATACCAGATGGGAGGGATGATGAAACCAAATTCAGTGGTTGTCAACAGGACGTATGCCCAAGGGCCAAAAGAAACAACCCCGTACATGTCGAAGTATATCAGATTGGCGACCATTAAAGGAATCAACAGCAAAAAAGCGAGCCCAAGGGTAGTGCCAAAAGAAGCCAATGTCAGAAGCAGGATTTTGAACATTCCCCTACCATCAAGTTCTCGTTCATAGTTCTGACCTGGGACAAAGATTCCGATACCCTCGTACTCTTGCATCTCAAAGGTGTCAGGGTCTGCCATCACCATGTTGTGTCCACCACCTGTTTTGAGCCCGGTGAGAAGATAAGGATTTACATTCATGTGAGGGAGTTGCTTGTTTCGCATTATTCTTTATTTACAACACCATAGTCCATGCAGACAAAGACAAGGATTGCTGTGAGATGGATGATGAGATAGATGACTACGACCCGAAAAGAGGAACCGCCCTCTTGGTCATCGCAATCATCTTCGTAGCATTCACTTTCGGATTCCTTATCTTGCCCAAGGTGTTTGGTCCTCCGGATATCTCAGTCAGGGTGGCGGTAATTGATTCTGGAATCACTCCTGATGAACGGCTTTCATCTTATATCATAGCAGAGGCAAGTTTCATCAATGAAACCTATGGTTATGCGACCACTGACAACTCCACCACGGACTCGGAGCCATTTGGTTCATTACATGGAACCAATGTAGCCCAAATCATTATCCACGAGTCGCCTAATGCAGGAATCATCAACGCGAAGGTCGTGGACTCGCGTGATAAAGCTACCACTCAGGCAATAATAGCTGCAATCCGGTGGGCGGTGGAAGAGCAGGACAGTGATGTGATCAACCTGTCCATCGGTAACTCACCTCGAAACAACGATGGGATGAAAGAAGTTGTCAGGTGGGCATTTCAGCAAGGGGTTGTTATTGTTGCAGCAGCAGGGAACAATGGGAAAGAGGGACTCGCGGGAAGTTCAGTACAGTCTCCTGCTGTATATCCAGAGGTTATTGCAGTTGGAGCAATTGACGGTGATGGGAAAGCATATTCCTATTCCGGGCACGGACCTTCATTTGATAGGTCACTGAAACCCGACATCTCTGCAACTGGATACTACGATGAGAACTCAATCATGTTTGTAGGAACCAGTGCATCAACTCCAATCGTAACATCAGCTGTTGTAGAATTGATCCGATTCTGTCAGGACAATGGATGGCGCTGGACCCCTGGGATGATAAAGGCGGTTCTGCTATCAAGTGCAAGATTCTTGGGAAGTGAACCATGGGCGGTAGGGGCTGGTGTGGTCAATGTCGATCTGGCAAAAGGATTCATTAAAAGTGCGGACAAAATTGATGGATTGCCTCTCATAGCATGGATTTCTCCAAACCAAGGCATCTTTGAATTTGAAAGGTGGTTTTTGAATACCACATATACAATTCGAATCAATGTTTTTTCAAGTACCAACGCATCATTCGTCGTAAGAACCACTGGGACTGCAAGCCCTTGGATTGATGCCCCTACGCACATCGAAGTCAATCAAAGTGGGCAATTCGACGCCAAAATCAGGGTGAACTCAATGATTCCATGGACAAGTCTTAGGGGAAGGATATTCCTGATTTCGGATAGGTATCGAGCTATTGATACTTCTATCGCCTTTGATGCGACACCATATGTGAAGAAAGTGGGCTTTGATTTTACACATTCATCGTCATGGACTGATTCAGTCTATGGTCAGTTTAGAAGCTTTTACTCCAAACTCGCAGAGATTGGGTTTGCAGTTGAGGAACTACGCGACAGGTCTGAAATCACTTTGAATAGGTTTAGGCAGTTTGATGCAATAATCGTACTCAATCCGAGTAGGTGGGAATTCGTAGAACGCGAAGGAAAGTTAGTCCAGTCGGGCTCCATCCCATATTCACAAGAAGAGATTGAGGTATACCGAACGTATTGGGAGAAAGGCGGCAATCTTCTTATCACTGGCGGAGATAACCGGAGCATCGATGTTTCCAATGCTAATCGTCTGTTTTCTGCTTTTAACTTCAGTTTGAACTTCGATAGGGTTCCAACCTCTGTCGTTATGCACGAAGGACTTCCAAATGCCGTACAAGTTGTTAATGTCCGTGAACACGAGATAACATCAGGTGTCCAATCGTTCGATTATTATGGAGCGTCGCTGAATGTTAGCGGCAATGCAACAGTCCTTGCATATGAGGTGTTCAGCTGGATAGATAAGAATGGGGCATCTCATACAGCATTAAAACCGGTTCTAGCTGCATCAGAAGGGCGCTCTTCGGCAAGGATGATTGTCACAGGAACGAATTCCTTTCTGGATAATTTTGGCTTGAATAATTATTATGGGGCAGAAGATGATTGGTTATTGGTGCGAAGAAGCATATACTGGATAACTGGATACTTCTAATATCAAAGCAATGGGACAATTTTCTCGACAGCAGTCTTTGCGGCATAGACGAGCAACCCTGTTTTCATGTCTTTTCGAGCTGCTAAGACGAGAATTGCCTTCTCGCCGGCCCCTTTCATGATGATAAGACCCTGTTCATTAGTGATCAGGATTTCCTCTAGTGTTCCTTGCTCCAACCGTTCAGCGGCCAGGTCAGCAACACCCAGAATTGAAGCGGACATGGCTGCAATCTCCGCTTCCTCCAGCCCTTGGGGAACCGCAGAAGCGATAGGAAGTCCTTCCTTCGATAATAACAACCAAGCGCGAACACCAGTTGATAACGCGAGAGCTTCTTCCATAATCTCTCGGATATTCCCCTGTAGCTCTTCGAACCCAGGATCAAACATAATTCATACTCTCACTAATTCCGCACTTGCTGTTATTGTGTGTTGTGATGCGCATTAATAAACTTACGTTGCTTCACTGTCAGCAAGCATCTCATATTGTATCGGCAATTCATGGTGAAAAGACTATTGACTGATAGTGGCATTAGTTCTCGGAGGTATTGATGTTTGGGTGACTCCTTTACGTTTCCAAAAGATGATACAAACCAAATTCGAAGACAGTGGAAAGAGGGGGTAAGGGTTTTGGGAGTGGCAGAGAGCTTCGAAAAGAGTAACAGGTATAGCTATCTTGCAGGTGTGATAATGCGTGGCGATTTCAAGATTGATGGGTTTGGATTCTGTAATCCACTTGTAGGAGGGATGGATTCTACAGAGAAGTTGCTCGAGATGTACCGTTCAATTAATCGGAAAGACTTGCACGCTTGGATGTTGGGAGGGTGTATCATATCCTGGTTCAACCCAGTAGACATTCACCGGCTATCCCACGAATCTGAGATACCTGTCATTTGCGTTTCATATGAGCCTTCATTGGGATTAGAACAATATGTGAAGGAGTATTTTCCGGACAATTGGAAAAGCAGGATGGACATGATTAAGCGGATAGGCGACCGTGAGAAGTTCAAGCTGGATTCAGGGTATGAGGCGTTCATAGTTTGTAGAAACATTGACATTCGGTCTGCTAAAGACTTGGTGAATTTGTTCACCTGTAGTGGAAGGGTACCAGAACCCATTAGGGTCGCAAGGACACTTGCAGCAGAAACAAGAAAGCACTTCAAAGTATAATGCCATCTTTTCGCCTGTCATGCTCAGCATTAAGAAATGATGCTATCTCGGCTGCCGAGGGAATGCCATATCCGGTTATCCTTCTCACACCAATCTTGAAAAAAGGCTCAAGAAATATAGGACTCACTCCGTTCATTTCCAGTCGTGATGCATGCATAAGCATATCGAGAATGTCAGCGGATAGAACCACACGGCTTTCCTGACACTCTGCTTTCTGTAACCGATTGAGGAGAGACTTTGCCTCAATTCCTAGGAACTCAAAATGGGTGAATATCAAATCCATTGCAGCTAGTTCTGCCTTGGACTTTCCTGCTTGCAGTTCAGAAACACCTAGAGAAACAGCAGAATGGGGAATATCAGACATGATGGATTCAGGGAGATCATGTAAGATTGACATGGCCAGGGCCACAGACAAATCAAATGATACATCCTGCTGCAGTTGTTCCATGCTAAGCATCCAAGAGATGAATGAAACTCCCCAACTATGTTCTGCTATGGACTCCTTCCGACCGGTTGTAACCCCGGCAATGCTCCAACCTGTTCGTTCCAACTGCTTCAAAACTTCAGATTGCATACATAGTTCAACTATTCGTGATACGTCCATATTAACAGCGTCCAAAAAGTTAGAGGAGGGGGGTGTCTGCCCCCTCAATACTCGGATACCCACGGAGAAAGTTAGAGATCACGAGTCACAACAATGTTTCCATTGCCAATTTGTTCACGGAAGTAATCCAGAGCCAGTATGAGTTCGTCAGGAATGTAGGTTGAGCTGTATTCGAAAGTGGTGATGTTTGACCCGCCGTTTGCAATGTCATACTCGAAGAGATTACCACCTGGAAACATATCCCACAATGTAAGATTGACAATCTCATAGAATGCCCAGTCAGTACGATCGAGGGCGCTAGTAGTAATCCAGCTCGGATCGACAGGGGTGTCAGGATTCGCAGTTCCATACCAATCAAGGTTGCCTTCTGCAGCAATCACAAGGGGCATTCGTCCTGCTTCCTGTGCTGTGAAGAGAGATTCTGCATCAATCATTCCTTGTCGGACACCCGGATAGCTGGCTCGAACAGGAGCAAAAATCACGGAGATTTTCTGCGTAATAAACATCGAAGAAATCTGAATCTGAGCCCTAGCAGAGTCATTCCAACTGCCAACGTATTCAGGTTCGGCAAGAGTCACATTCAGATTATAGGTTTCATTTGCTGCTGTCACACCTTGGATGAATCCATTGATCAGAACGTTGATTTCTGAATCGTCCATTGCTCCAAGAATCCCAATCTGAGCATTATTGGGCGAGTTAATCGTATCACGTTGTTCATTTGCCATGAAGGCGGCTACCACACCTGCGAGAAAAGCACCTTCTTGGCTCTCGAATGTGGCTGATGCAACATTATCAAGATTCACATTCCCACCAATCATTGCGAATTTTTGTTCGGGGAAGTTTGATGCCACAGTTCTCAGAGCAGATACAAGATCTTCGCCCACAGCGACAATCAAATCATAAAAGTTCTCAGTAGAGGCGTATCCTTCCAAATCAGCTTGCGCCTCTGAAACGGTAGTGGGCAAAGGATCTGGAGTTATGTACTGTACGGCTATATCTCCAAGAACCATCTTCATTCCGGCATATATGGTATCGGCTTTGCTCATATCGCCAAAACCAGGGGCCATCATAACCACTGCGATTCGAGATGGCTCATACGGAGCAGCAACATAGATTGCTGCGCCCACACCGCCAAAGATAATGGCCACAATAACGAAAGATATCACATAGTTAGACCTTGAGCTCACTTTACTTCCTCCATGGTCATTGGCCCCTCCTCACAACGGCTCGGATTTAAACTTGTTGGCTTTGGTATCGGTTTCCGTTCAATCAGGAACGGTAGAGTGATGTATAAATACGGGCAATATATTAGAGAGGAAAAGGATAATGCAGGTTACGATGATGAGCGATAGCATCTTGGCAGAAGTGGCTGATCTCTTGGAAAACGCCTTGAACCTACATCCTGCATTGATAGGTGTCGTTCTGAGCACTAGAGAAGGGGTAGTGGTCGCATCTGTCTTACGAGAGGAAACGATAGAGCCAACCGTGCTGTCCACAGTTTCTGCAGCGCTTGTATGGTCTAGCATCACTACAATGAGCAATATCTCACGCCCTAAGCCATCTCATCTGATTCATTACGCGGGAAGTGAAACAGTCCTCATAGTGCTTCAGCACCAATACCAATTGGTTTGTGTCTTCTCGGATTCGCAAGATGATGAGATATACTCCATCATAACGGAACTCCAATCGATTGGGACCCGAATCGAGATCCTTATGCGGTCAGCTGAGGACTTCGGGTCAGGGACAATTCTTGGCAGAGTGGTCGAGGCAATCCCAACAGTGGATCAAGGAATGGTGCTCACCATCGAAGGAATGCCCATCAGTTCTATAGGGTTGAAGAATGACATCGAAATTGCAGCGTTGATTGGATCAATATTTGCCAATGGGCTTACATATTCAGAACTAACGGACAGTATCATCATTGGTTCTGAAGACATAGATATGATAATTCAAAAGCTTGACGAGAAACGGTTGCTTGTTGTGATAGTGAAAGACGAAGACTCCAAAAGCGTCTGCAAACGGATTAATGAGATAATCCAAGCTGGAATTTAGTCGTCTTTATCATCAATTTCCAACGTATCGTCCTCATCCAGAAAGTCAAATTGCCACTCTCTGAGGTTCACTCTGATATAGCAGTCCTTTCCTTTATCTGGACAATCTATCCGGATAAGAATCTGCTCGGGAGTTCTTTCACGTATCACTGGATTAAGACAGCCCTCCTCCAGTTTTTCCATTATGAACATGATATATGCCTCAGAGATTGTATTAAGTGAGCCTTGAAGAAGGTGCTGCCCGAGCTCTGCAAGATAATGTTTCTTCTTTCGACCAACACGTTCGACACGAACAAGACCTACCTCTTCCATTCTTGAGATGTGCCACCTGACCGTATCATGATGCACACCAAGGTTCTCAGCCATCTGCTCTTGATAGCATCCAGAATTATTCACGATGAATGCAAAAATCTTCTGTGCTGTTTCGCTCCTCATGGTCACGTAGGCCATCTCGGCTTCTTCTGAGCGGAGCATCTTGGGATAGAAAATCCGCTTACCTGCGAATTTAAGAGATTTCACCAGTACCTCACGTTCAAGGATCCTGAGGTGCCATGTCAACGTCCCTAGGGGGCTCTCAAGAATATCAACTAGCTCCAACAGGTATGTTCCAGGATTCTCACATAGGACCTGATAGAGTTCTCGTCGGAACGGATGCAGAAGAAGTGCAAGTCGTTTCTGGCGGCCCATGTTGAGATCCTCCTGATAGCGAAAGAGAGATACAATTGGGCGATAAAAGAGCTTTGGATAGCGGGATATTGCAAGCGAAATGGACGAACCATGCAGAATTCTTATTACAGTATCAAATTCAGATGATGGTAGTAACAGATGGGAATGAGGTACGACATTGTGCGGGATTACGGGCATAGTTAGTAGGGTTCGAACGGACATTGGAAAGATCCTTGTCGAATGCAGCAGCAAGCTGACATACCGTGGATATGACTCAGTGGGCGTTGCAGCCGTCCATAATGGAACTGTGGATCTAAGGAAGGATGTCGGGACAATTGACATGGTTGACCAGCAGCTCGGTCTATCGAAGATGAAAGGAGATCGGGGGATTGCACAGCTGCGATGGGCAACATATGGGGCTCCGACTCGGATAAATGCCCAGCCCCACTTTGGTTGTACGGAGGTTTTCTTCGGTGCACACAACGGCAATCTCCACAACTATTACGAATACAGAGAACATCTCATTGAAACCGGTCACATCGTGCGGTCTGAAAACGATGGCGAGCTATGTGTACATGCTGTTGACAAATATTATGAAGAAACAGGAAACATGTTCGAGGCGGTGCGAAAGTCAACGCGTGACCTGAAAGGTGCATTTGCCTATGCAGTGGGAAGGGCAGACGAACCTGAGATATACGCAGTAAAGATGGGTTCCTCGCTCGTTGCGGGTGTCGCTGATACAGATACGATCGTGTCCAGTGATCTCCCGTCAATCCTTCCTCTCACAAATCGGGTGATATATCTCCAAGACGGAGAGATGATCGTACTCACTCCCGACAGTATAAAGGTGTACAGGGTAGAAGACGGAAAGCTTCTTGATAGAAAGCCAGAAGTTTCGAATGTTGATGCTCATGCAGCAGAAAAAGGCGGCTATCCTCATTTCATGTTGAAGGAGATAAGTGAGCAGCCACAGGTTGCCAGAGATGTCTTAGGAGTCTTGCAAGACGCGAAATCAGAGGACTGGCTCAGGCTCCTTGAAGACGCAGAAAAGCACTATCTGGTGGCATGCGGTTCATCCTATAATGCAGGAATTGTGGGGACGTATTACTTCAACAAGCTGGCTGGAGTTCCTTTGATTCCCACATTAGGCGGACAGTTCGGGTCAATGTATGCCAACACCCTCACCGAGGAAAGTCTGTGCATATTAGTATCCCAGAGCGGAGAAACGAAGGACATTCTCAATGTGCTCAATCATGTGCAAGAAACGGGTCGTGGAAAGACGCTGGGCATCCTGAACGTGATAGGCAGCACCCTGATGTTCAATGCCAACTCGTTCATCCCAATGGCATGTGGTTACGAAGTCAGTGTGCCTGCAACCAAGACGTATTTCTCTCAGACGATTATATTTGCATACCTTGCAACAAAACTGGGAGAACGCAATGGAAATCTTGATCCCAGCGAGGCGAAATCAGTCATCAAGATGTTGAAAGAGCAATTGCCATATCTTGCACAACAGACGATTGACAAGACGGGTATTCTTGCCAAGAATCTAGCAACAACCTTAATGGACGCTCCCGATTTGTACTGCTTGGGATACGGTTTTACAGATGGAGTGGCACGTGAGGGAGCTCTGAAGATAAAGGAAATCTGTTACAACCATTGCGAAGGAATGTACAGCTCTGAGTTTAAACACGGACCCCTCAGCATTGTGACTGAGGACTATCCTGTGATATTCGTGACAACCACTGAAGATTCATGGATGGTAATCAATCATATCAATGAGGTCGCATGTAGAGGGGGAAGGACAATCGTCGTTGGCGAAAAAGAAGACAAGCTGCAACCATATGTCCAAGGTAAGTTTGATTACCTAGAAGTGCCAAAGTCCAATGTCCTCCTGAATCCACTGGTCGACGTGATTCCGCTTCAGTTGCTGAGCTATTACCTATCTGTTGACAAGGGAATCAACCCAGACCTGCCAAGGAACCTTTCGAAGACGCTCACAGTGGATTGAAACTCCTACTCGAGTTCACCACCGCTCTCCCCAATTCTGATTGCCCTCATAGCAGGGTCGGTCACGCTTTGAGCATCATACCCATTGCGGATGTCCACCAGCTCCTCATTTGCAATCTCAAATACGCCTAACAATTGGTTAGAGTCCGCGAGGACCCACTGTCCGTAAACACTGACGCCCTCTGAAGATTCACATTCAAGCAGTCCAACAGAACTCGACCCTGACCACCAGCTTACACAGTGAGCACGGATACCCAATGTCAGAAGAAGCGACTCCCATTCGTTCTTTAGCTCAGTGGGCCCGAACCGATGTCTAAAGGTAATCATTACGTTTTCTTTCGCATTAGAGAGAGTTTCACGTATCTCATCAACCTCGTTGTCAGTGAAGAGCGTCATCGTCAACATCTTGCAAGGGATTCGGGTCAATAAAAGGCACTCGTTATGGATAAAAGCAACTGAGCATATATTGACCTGAGTAGTCGTGCGATGAAGAAGCTATCTCACGTGGGAATTTTCTCATCAGACCCTTGGTCCAATAGGATGGACAAACTTGCAGCGGAATTCTCGAAACATCGTGTTGATGTGACAAGAGTAATTCCATGGAAGGTATCACGAGAGGGGTTCACAAGCTACCATAGAATCTCGATAGAGGGGAAAGACCTCTCGCAGCTGGATATGCTGTTGGTCATGGATCTTGGAGCAAATGATATTGGAGCCTTCTTCAACAGGGTCGGGTTGCTCTCAGCTATGACAGAGATGGGCATTGAGATTGTCAATTCCTTGAACTCGATACTTCAGATGAGGAACAAAGCAGAAACGATGAGGAAGCTTATTTCAGCAGGTCTACCAGTCCCAAAGACGCTTATTACGGAGTCCATCGGTGATGCTGCAGAATTCATTCGTCAAAACTTCCCCTGTGTCTTGAAGCCAATCACGGGATTTGGAGGCGAAGGCGTCCAGCTGATAAACAGGCAGTTCGATCTTGATCATGTCTATGACTATTTGAAATTCCACAGCCAGATCTTCGGGAAAGGGGCATATCTGCTTCAAGAATACGTTGATAACCCAGGGTATGACATCAGGGCTCTAGTACTGGATGGCGAAGTAATATCCACCATGCAGAGAGTAGGAGGTGAAGGGATACTCCATAACATCCATGCAGGAGGAACACCCAAGAAGAACAACATCGATGTCGACGACCTAGCAATACGAGCCGCATCGTCTGTAAAAGGAAGAATTGTAGGAGTTGACCTCATACCTGATAACAATGGGAATATCTGGGTCATCGAAGTAAATGCAACACCGGGTTGGACAGGGTTACAAAAGGTCACTGAGTTTGATATCGCCGAAAAAATCGTATCTTCTTTCATCGATTGACCGATTTTAAATTGCTGAATGAGAATGTTTTTAAGACAGCTCCTGAGGGAAAGAAATGTCGGGAGATTTACCTCTCCCTGATACGCCGCATATGGAATCCGTCCTGAAACCCAGGGCTCGTAAAACGAAATTCTGAGGTCGTATGGTTGACAGAGGCCACTGAAACAACAGTAGAAAATGTAGAATATCTTCGCACCAAGCTCAGGGAGCTAAAAACCCAGGCGAGGCAAGATCTAGAAGATTTGAGACGAAATCGCGATCAAATGCGCGAGTACAAAAGAATCAGAGATGAGCATAACAAAGAGGTTCGAGCTCTGATCGAGTCGGTGAAGGCCGAGAGAGAAGCTCGTGATAGCATCAATAAAGAAATCTCTGAAGCAAAGGATAGGCGCACAGCACTTCACGCTCAACTGAAAAGCATCTATGACGAAATCCGTGATCTTCGAGGGACTGTTGTTGGTAGTCCATCAAGTGATCAACGCAGGATGCTACGAAGAGTAGAGGAGCTTGAATGGAGGCAACAGACAGAGCTGCTTTCCCGTGAAGAGGAGATGAGCATTGTTGAGGAGATTGCGAGGATTGAAGAAAAGCTTGTCAAGATAGGACAAGAAAAAGAGAAACAAGACCGTATCATGGAACTCAGAAGGTTGGCCAGAAAACTGAAAGCGGAAGCTTCCGAAATTCACAAAAAAGTCTTGGAATTGTCCGAGCAATCACAGATTCACCACCAAGAAGTCGTCAGGATAAGGCCTCAGCTTGAAGAATATAAGAAAAATGCCGATACTGCCCATCAGAACTTCGTTGAGTGGCTGAAAAAAGTAAAGGACGGAGAAGCAAACCTCAAAACACTTCGAAGTCAGATTGACGAAATTCAAGGCAAAATCCGAAAGCATGTGTCAGAACATAGGACTTCCGAGCGTTCTGACAGGCTAATCAAACGACGAGAGCACGAGCAAGAACGTGCAGATGTCGCAGTCGGTAAGCTGAAAGCTGGGAAGCGGATGACATTCGACGAGTTCATTCTTGCACGGCGTGCGATAACAGATGAAGAAAAAGAAGCACGCAGAGCAGCAGCAAAAAAGAATGAGAGTGAAGAAAACACTTCTGACGAAGAACAATCGACTTCGGAAGAATGAGAGTTTCCGAACTTGTATCGAGGGGGACGGTATTCCCTCTCAATGTAACTCGGACAGGGGAGCAGAATGAGTAGTAAGAGCGAGAGACCTGTAGCGAAGCGCTCAGCGTCCACGGTCTTTTACATCCTTGCCCTAGGATCTGGTGTGTTCAGGACTGTTTCTGTCGGGTTCGATGTTGTGGCATTGAATACAGTGCTGAGCGAACCATTGATCTATGGTTTCCTCGCGCAATGGATCAGTTTCATGGTCACGGTCTTAGCAGTTGTTATTTTGAGCATTCGAATAGGAACCAAGGGTCAGAGGAGATATCCAATCGGTCAAAGATTGGATCCGGACTTTGGAAGGCTTAGGATGCTTCCACGAAAGCCGATGATGTATCTTCTAGCATCAGGACTCTTTGCAGGGATTGCTACTTTCTTCTACTATTTCATCATCAGCAACACGGACGCGTCTTCAGTTCTGCCCTACGGGCAACTGTTGATAATTTACCTTTTGATGGGCGATCTGTGGGCTGAGAAGGATACACCAACTATCATCGAATTGCAATGCATCATCTCGATACTAATAGGTGTCTTGCTAGTTGGCGTTGAGCCAGGCGGATTTGATGTTGTAACCCTTCTCATCGTGCTAGTCCCTATGAACATCTCATCGGCGTTCAGTACATATTATCAGAGGAAGACCAAGAGATATGAGATAGAGCCTGGTTTGAGGGTGGACTCGTTGAATATGCGAGTGTGGAGCCTGCTGGTGCTCAATCTCATTATGAGTGTCATGATGCTACCCTTGCTTCCGCCAAATGCGTTTGAGATGATGTCCCTCTACATAGGCCCGTTCTCGGGTCTAATCATTGGGTCATCGATTACCATCTTCCTTTCGTTGATATTCTACGTCAGAGCATTGGGGCGAGGGTCTATGTCCATTGTGAACTCCCTCTCGTCAATCTCTGTTGTACTGGGGATTCCTATGATGCTTATTGGAAATTTGTTAATTCCTGGGGCCTTTGGCATGATCGAGTCGGATGCATTCCTGTGGATCCTGAAGATAATGGGCATCTCATTGGTCATGATCGGAGTGATTGCACTGCAAGCTTCCGAGGTCAGGTCATTGGTCACGGTAAGGGTCAAACAGCTGACTGGAGATATTCTGCCGGAACTGTTCGACATCAAAGGCGTCGAATCAGCAGCAGCCGTTGCGGGAACATATGATTATATCCTTTCCATAAAGAGCAGGAGCCTAGGGAAAACAAGGGAGAGAATCTTAAAGAAGATTCAGAGGATTCCTGAGGTCGCAAGTGTCGAAACGATGATAGTTCTGAAAGATTATCGGTGATAATGAGGTATGAACAATGACAGATGACGTATTGGCATATGTACTGATGAGAATCAAGCTGGGATTCACTGATCAGGTCTTAGAGAGGTTAAGAGAGATTGATGAGGCGGTCAGAATCGCGGTGACGACAGGTGAATATGATGTGGTGATACTTCTAGAGGTCAGAAATCTTGAAGCATTGTATGACATCACCGTGAATCGAATCCATAAAATCGAAGGAATCGAAGAAACGACCACGGCAGTGGTTGAGAAGATGATCTCAACTTAGACCAAAGATTATGCAGTAGCCGATTGCCTTTTTTGCGTACGCAATACCAGCAAGGTTGGACTAGTTTAGTCCTGAAAAGTCCAGTTTCGAAAGAAGGTGGTCAAATTGGGAGCTGTAAGAATAATTCACCTAACCAAGAACTTTGGCGAACTTGTCGCTGTTAATGATATGACACTGGAGATTCCCGAAGGTACTATTTTTGGATTGTTAGGACCTAACGGGGCAGGCAAGAGTACAACAACTAGACTCCTTTCCACTCTGCTAAAACCAACCAAAGGAACAGCAGAGTTGGCGGGACATGATGTGTTGAGAGAACCTGTGGCCGTGCGTGAGAAAACGGGCGTGCTACCCGAGGAATCGAATCACACCCATTATCCATCGAGGTCTACATACGACAATCTTGTCTATTTTGCAAAATTATATGGCGTGCCTGAAGAGGAGATAGAAGAACGGGTTCGAACCCTGCTTGAATTCATGGAACTGTGGCAACGGAAGGATGACAAGGCAGGAGAGCTCAGTACTGGCAACCGGCAAAGATTAGCACTTTGTAGAGCACTATTGCATAACCCATCCATTCTTCTACTGGATGAACCTACAAGCGCGTTGGATCCGATTGCAGCAAAGAGGGTACGAGAGCTGATATTGAATCTGGCAAGCGAGTACAATCAGACTGTATTCATCAACTCGCACAATCTACCGGAGGTACAAAGGATGTGTGATCAGATTGCTATCATTGATGAAGGAAAGGTTCTCTTACATGGCAAGATGGAGGAATTACGGTCGACTCTCTACTCACAACAGCGTTACAGAATCCTTGTGCACGGAGATGTCAATGCGGCGGAGAGGATTGCAAAATCCCAAGAGTTTGTCAAGTCAAGCAAAACCGAAATAGACAGTATTGTAGTCGAGATAGAGAATCCAGTACAGAATAATGTGAAACTCCTCAAGGCGATGATAGATGCTGGCGTGAATGTTGTTGAGTTCAGTGAAGAAGAAGCAACACTGGAGGACCTATACCTCAAGGTCATCAAGGGAGGTGCCCAGTAATGAACAAGTCTATGGTAGTTGCAATGTGGGATATCAGGAATGCTCTCACTGTCAAATTCGTAAAATATGGGATAGTGCTCGCAGCAGTTTTTGGTCCTGCATTGGTTATCCTCACAGTAGTTGGCATGGCACTGGTCACTACACCAACTGTATTCAACGAGGTCATCCAGCTCATATTGCCGTATATGAGTTCGATGCTGGCAATCTTCGCCGTCATTCCTACAACGATGCTTGCTGCAAATGCTCTAGTTGGTGAAAGAGAACAGAACACATTGGAACCCCTATTGTGCACACCGCTTACGGATAGAGAACTGCTATGGGGAAAGGTCTTAGGCTCAGCGCTCCCAAGTCTGATAATCCTTGTCAGCAGTGTTGTTATAGCAGAGGTGGTCACCAACCTATTCCTAGCAATCCTTGGGTACCCGCTGATTCTGGTACCAGACCTTCCTGGACTATTCCTTCTATCAACAGCGGTTCCCTTAACGATTTTCGCAATTGTCGCAGTTATGATCCTAATCAGTGGAAGGGTCACAAGGGTATACGAGGCTTACCAGACAACTGGTGCAGTCGTCATGACTTTCATCATACCAATGATATTGCCTTTAGCTGGAATGGATGATTCAGGTATCGTTGATGTTGGTATGATTTGGTTTGCCAATGTTCTGACATTGGTCATCGCAATCATTCTCTTTGCGATTTCATGGACATTAGCCATAACCAGATTCAACAGAGACAGACTCATCTCACTCGTATGAACAAGAAGGGACGAAAGTCCCTTCCCAAACCTAGTCGGATATTTTTCTCAAACCTGTAGGATACCTTCTTGCAAGACCACGATATATCCTCTTGAAGCGGAGGAGTTCCTCCTTGTGGTGTTCTTGAACATCACCGATGATCTTTGCAGGTACGCCTACCACTATCTTTTCTTCAGGCACCTCAAAACGCGCCTTTACGACTGCGCCCTCCCCCACAACAGCCCACCTCCTAATAGTGACATAATCGGACACTATCGCGCCCATACCGATCACGGCATCATCCTCGATTGTCGCATTGTGTACGATGCAACCATGACCAAGAGTCACGTTGTTGCCAATGGTCGTGGACTCATCAGGTCTTGCATGGATTACCACGTTATCTTGAACACTGCATCCATCACCGATTCTAATTTCTCCGTAATCCCCCTTGATGACAGCACCTGGAGCAACGTAGCAGTTTGTTCCAATCGTGACCTTGCCAATCACTGTTGCATCGTGACTGATATACGAGTTCTCTCCGATACACGGTATCCTACCTTCGAATTCAAAGATGACCATGGACATCACCACGACACCAAGAGATGAATTCCAATATTAGATTTCGTACATGTATATCCAAAAGCAGGTAGTGACAATGTTTGGATTGATTAGGTGGGATATATCGGGCGAGTTCATACTGTACCTATATGAAAAAAAGCAATATAGGGAGTGCCCGAAACATTATAGGCAGGTATTCACAAAAGCATATGAAGATGAGGTGCATCAAATGTCACCAGGTGATTCAAATACCCAGAGTGCTCCGACATTTCCTATTCTGAGAGGAGAGTCTGTGGGAGAGAGTGGCGAGTTTAGTGGAAGAGTAGTATTGATCTGCGAGAAGAAGGATCTCGAACGGGAATGGGCATCTGATGAGATTGCCGTATTACATCACGACATGGAACAGCATTTCATCGATAATCCTGGCGACCTCGACATTCTGATGAGCAATGTTTCGGCCGTGATATCCGAATTTGGTGATTCTGTTAGCGAGTTCGCTGCAGCTGCATATCACAGGATGAACATAGCAATAGTCAAAGTGAAAGATGCATGTCATGTCTTAGAGAATAATATGCATGTTCGCGTATTTGCATATGAGAATCAAGGTGATGTGTTCTTCATCGATTAGAACAGTTGAAGGTGCCCACTGGAAGGGAGGGACATGTCAACCCATGAGCAGGTCATAATAGACTCGTCGGAAGTGAGTTGGCATGACCGGAGGTTCATCATTCTTAATGTGCCAGTAGTCGCAGTCTATAGTATAATAGTAGCAATCGTTTGTACTACCGAGATCCCGCTGCTCGCTGCAATTCTCTTCGCCGCAATTCAGTTACTTACGGGACTGTTCTACACACGCTATTCTAATCAGCTGGGCGAAAACGCAAGGACAGCATTGTATCTTCAGGATCCCGCGTTACTCGGTGAAGGATGGGAAGATGAGATTCAAGAAACCCATAATTCAGATATCCAAAGAATCTTCGAGGGGTTCCATTATCAGGCCATGAAGGCAGATGATGCAGAAATAGACGACATAATGGATCTTGTCTGGTTCTCTATAATAATCTGGACTGTGTTCAGTACAGCTTTTGTCCTCTTCAATGGTTACTGTGAAATTACGAGTCTGAGTTCCGGAATAGTGCTAGGTGTCCTTAGCAGTTTATCCTATTATTACGGAAAGAATTACTTCCCATCGTACAGATACTTTGAGGATGACCTTTCACATCTTGAGTATTTTGTTACATCAAGGATGGCTCTCTTCGCCAATATGACTATGGACTTACTCCAAAGTGTGGTTTGGAAAGTCAGAAATGGAAAAAGAGCAATCCATGATTTCTTTGTCGCTACAGAGGTGGACGGTGTCAGTATCCGATATTATATAGGGATTTCATCCAAAGATAATGAGAGGCTCGTTATTGAGGCTGATACCAGAATAATTGAATCTATCAAAAACAGGTTGTTTCAGAGAGAGATTTCGGACTGGGTGATAGCGAACCACAATGAACGGACTATGGAACTGACATATATACATAGGAATGTAAATCTCAGAAATACGAGTACATTCATTGAAACTCCAGATAGATTGGAGTACTTGCGAGACGTTATCGAAGAGATATTATCGGTCATTCCCGGTTCTTAATGTAGTACTAACAACGATATGCATATGTGGTTCTAAGCTGATGTGAAATTGAAGACCTCGATGATTACAGAAAAAAGCCCAGTGTGAAGCCCTGATGAAAGTAAGTCTCAAGATTGAATCTAGCTGGCTCGAAATCGAGCGCAAAAGCATGCTCAAAATGAAGAGGGAGTATGAACAATGGGAAGCTCAGACACTGCAAAAGGCAAAAGAGGCGAAGGATCTGGAAACCCTCAGAGAGATATTTTACAAGCTTGGAGACCGCTGGGAATGGAATCAAGCAACTGGTGCATGGTTGTCCTCTGGAAAGCCGCTTGATACGATTGGGTTCATCCTCAAAATGCCAGGACTCTTGCCAAACAAGGAGAGGTTCGTGCTCTATGGGATTATGGCATACAGTAAGGGCCTCACAGACCAGTTTGACCATCTGGGAGATAAAGAGAGGGTCATCATCGAAAGAGATAACGAAACTGGGAGAATGATCTGCTGGTCAACGACCGGTCATGGTGCAATGGATCTGCTCCCCACCGAACTGACGATGTTCGATTCGGTAGAAGATGTCCTGAACCACTGTTACATTGTAGCTCAGCCTGGCGACCATGCCATGCGCTTAGAAATCCCGCGGGATAAAAGGCACCCACTTGACATGAACCAGCGACTATGGGAGATGGCGTCAGGAGGACTTACATACAGTACCAATGAAATCATCGTGCTCACAACTGAGGATATCGAACACGCTCTTGACTTCAAGTTCTATAGATACGCAAAGGCGGTAATCGATCTGGAGAGGACATGGAAAGAACTCCATATGAACGCCTTCTCCAAGGCAAAGGAAGTCGTGCAAGACAAGATACCAGCAGAACTCGAAAGGCGGATGAATGGGAAACTACGTGAGGTTGAAGGGCTTTTGCACATCCTCTGGTTCAAGCCACCTGTACGAGGACTTGAGCCCGCCAAACAGATATATCACGAATTCAATTCAAGTCCTGAGCCGACAGTTGTTGAACAAACACTAGCACCGTATCTAGGAGAACTTGTCTATGCCCTCAATGACATCATCGAGAAAGCCAAGTACATCAAATGGAAAAGCGTAATCGATAGGAAAGAGTTCAGCGAGAACGATGTCTTCAAAGGGCTGGGTCTCTCAAATGTCGTGACACAGGCCTTTGCAGTCGCTTTGCAGGATATTCTACAGGAACATACACTCGCCTACATCGGATACCCAGAGAAAGGTACTATGAAATCCAAGGCGATGAGGATCGTTCTTGGATTCGCCGTACTCCCGGCACGGCTGGTAATGGCATTCACGAAATCCATAGGTATCCGATTCAGAAACCTGAGGAATCGACTTTTCGCCAAACAGGAGAAACCTACTCCGAATCCTGTCGGAGATGAGGGGACTGTGAACGAATCCATTCTACAAGATCAGTAGGCTTGTCCAATACAATGCATTCTGGCGGGGCTTTGTCGGCTTCACGAGGGTTTGCCCATGAGAGCAACACAGGAATCATCTCACATCTGAGTGCAGCTTCGACATCAACCCCGACATAATTACCCACAAAAAGACAGCGACGGGGATTCACTCCAATCTCCTTCACCGCCTCAAGCAAGGTATAGGGACTTGGCTTGGCATAGCCCGCCACCCCAGACCACTGAACTGTTTCGAAGAGGTCTGCTACTTTGCTTCGTGATAGGAACCCCTGAGGGTTGTCGTTCCGTTTCGTACATATCCCAAGAGTGAAACCCATAGCATGAAGTGTCCTGATCGCTGACAATGCGTCCTCAGTAAAGTATTCCCAATCACTGTCACGGGTAATAGCTTTGAACTCATTCTCAATAGTGAGAATATCATCATCCGTGAAACCATGAAAACCCAACTCCTCAAGGAAAATCCTGTCGAACATCAACCAATCCTCAGGATCCGCTCCCCAGTGAGGACCAACATTGTTCGATACCTGATAGGACGCCATTACTTGGTCTGCCTTATCTAAGGCAGCGACGAACAGGGCATCACTAAGATGTGATGTGTCCAGTCCGTGATTATTCATGATTTGGCGTACCACATCGATGACAGATGATTTTGTAGTGGTCAATGTATGGTGCAGATCAAGGAGAATCGCTCGTATTTCCATGCCAATCCACATCTCCAGAGTATGATAGGTCAACCAATTCGATACCTTCAAGAATGTTTACCTTTGGGAATGATACAAGAGAAAAGAAGGGCGATTGGATGAAGAAAATTGCGATTCTCGGGAATGGTATCGCCGCGGTCACTGCGATTCGGGAGATCCGTGGTCTGGGCGCAGACATGGAGATTGATGTGTTCACTGAAGAAGCCTATGGGTACTACCCAAAGCCACGGTTGGTCGATTACATCCGTGGGGATATCCCAAAGGAGAATGTTGTACAATATAACGCGGCGTGGTATGAAAAACAGGATGTCACTTTACACCTTTCCGAACCGGTTGTGGATATTGTCCCGTCATCAGGAAGTGTCCTCACAAATGCAGGCACATACTTTGGCTATGAGAACATCTTACTGGCAATTGGTAGTCATCCGTTTGTCCCACCCATACATGGTACAGAAAAGAAGAACGTACATACCCTGAAGTCGTTGGACGATGCGACCGCAATCAAAGAAGCTGTGAAGGGCTCGGGGAGGGAGATCATCGTAGGAGGAGGTATCTTGGGAATAGAGTTGGCTGCTGCTATCCGAAAGAGCGGAGGAGAGCCAATCGTCATCTCAAATATTGGCACACTTCTCCCAGCCCAACTCGACCAAGGTGCAAGTCAAATCTTGATGGAACACCTTCAAAGGATGGGAATCACAGTGCTACTGGGCTTCTCGTGCAGCCAAGTCCTAGGACATGAGGTTGCAACGGGGGTTGTTTCAGACAAGGGGGACAAGGTCAAAGGAGACCTCGTTGTAATCTCCACAGGCATCAGACCCAATACCAAAATAGCCACCAGTGCAGGCCTTGAAACTGGGAAAGCCCGAGGAATTCTCGTCAATGAGCACATGCAGACCTCAAGCCCTACCGTCTTTGCGGCAGGTGATTGCACAGAATGGAAGGGTGTATGCTGGGGAATCATTCCCGTTGCCATGGATACCGCAAAAATAGCTGCTAGGAACATCGTCGACCTTGGAAGTGCAACCTATGAGGGCACTACCCCAAGCAACACATTAAAAGTGGCTGGCATCGATTTGACTTCGGTCGGGAACTTCAACCCGCAGTCAACAGAGTTCGAATCGATCGTAATGGCAGACCACGAAGCTGGCACATACTACAAAGCGGTCATGAAGGACTACGTTGTCGTGGGGGGAATAGCCCTCGGTAACAAGAAGGTCGCGATGAAACTGCGCAGATTGATCCGCGACAAGACTGATGTGTCAGATATTCGAAAGGAGATTTTCGATTAGAAAGTGAGCAAGTCTACACGAGCGGTGGCTCTCAGATCTCTCTTGTGAAAATGTCAACAGACATGTTCATCAATGCAAACAACAGACCTGTGATTACTCGATGACATCGACCATGGGTTGCCTCTGTTTTCCTTGAGGGGTCAAAAGGACAATCCGGTCTGCAGACTCCCTCAGCTCCTCCATGTGTGTGACCACGAGAACCTGATCAACTGTTTTCAGACCAGCTATTGCCATAGGCAGCCATTTTCTTCTTTGAGTGTCCAACCCCGCCCCAGGCTCATCAAGTATGATGATACCCGGAGGAGGTATTCTATGAGCTGCTTGCTTCTGGAGTGCTGTGTTCACTGCGACACGAAGGGCGAAATTCACACAGACATCCTCTCCTCCTGATGCAGCAGTAAGGCTAACCCTGTGACCTCTGAGATCATACAGGGATACATTATAGTCCTCATCTATGACAAGGTCACTGTATCGGTCACCAAATATACCTCTAAAGATCTCTCGTGCCTCTGATCTAATCTCAGGTTTCAGTTGGCTCTCTGCCACTTCTGGAAGAACCCCGAGTATCTCTTTAAGGTAACTTGCGGCTTCACGTTCCTCCTTCATCTCCTCGTATTCATTGGTCAGCTCTGGCGAATTGAGATGGTCAATGACACGTTGGAGAGATGTTTCTACTTTTTCTATGACTCCCAATATCTGGACGATGTCATCACTCTCGCCAAGCTTGTCCTTAATACGTTCAAGCGATTCCCTTGACGACGCTATCTCATCTGGCGCTGGCAGATGTGACTTGATAGATTCAAGCCTTTGCTTTGTGTCCTCTACAGATGACATCCGTTTCTTCAACTCACGGATCTGTTTCTGAACGCGATCCTCGGTCTTATCATAAATGCCAAGACCCATCATACTATAGAGGTCTGCCCTGCGCTTCTTAGGTGGAAGCCGTGAGAGGCGATCAATCTCCCCTTGGCGAACGTATGTGAGGGTGGAGAAAGCATGACGATCCATGCCAATCAGTCGAACAATCTCATCGTCGACCTTTGTAGGACCTGACACAATAGGGTCTGAACCAGCATCATCATACAGATCAGCATTCGTCTTCCCAGGATGAATTGACCTTGTTACTCGATAGAACCGCCTGTTTACTGGAGCCCTGAACTCAAGCTCGACAATGGCCCGTTTTCTTCCATGTCTAATGAAGTCCTCAAAATTGCGAACAGTCTTCTCCTTTCTTGTCACCTGACGAAAGAGTGCAAACTCGATTGCCTCTAGGATGGTGGTCTTTCCAGACCCGTTAGGTCCTACTATAGCGGTTATGCCCTGCGAGAACTGAAAGTCGATTTCATTGAACACTTTGAAATCTGTCATACGTAACTGTCTAAGCATCCTGCTACTCTCCGAGTATCTTCTGAAGCTCCTCTATTACAAGTTCTTTCTTGGGATCCTTTTTGAACTCCATGTATTCTTCCAACGAGCGTTTCACATCCAAAGGGCGCGATAAATCCAGTTCGGGAGGACCAACGACATTCCAGTTCGGTTCGATGTGCAGAAACAAGGGATTCAGGTGCTTCTCGCCAAATTCAATCAACGAGTTACGTTCAATCCCTTTCTCAGTTTCTGCGAATATCATACCATTCACTCGCACGATGACAATAGGGGGGTCTTTTTTCTTTGGTGAGAGATTCTTCAGCCAGTCCTTCATCTTGATATTGGCTGACTGAGCATCCAGTCCAGTGATATCTAAACCAGGATGAAACTTGAATTCTCGGATATCGTTCAATGTTTCAGTGGTGAATTCAGTTCCATTCTTGTCAATATCAGCAACAATCAGTTTCCGTTTTTTGCCAAGCTCCCTTTTCCAATCGATGATATGTGTGGAACCAGGGCAACCAATCGCCATATCCTCATCCAGTTTGAAATTGTGCGAGTGTCCGTGCCCGATATAATCATAGTGTATAGGTAGCTCATCAATTTCAACTGGAATATCATGGGCAAAGAGAACGGCAATGTCGGACTCAGGTTCCATGTCACCTAGTATTTTCTGGAATTGTTTCTTTCTCGTCCAAGATATCAGATGGATATCAACCTGCTTTCCGTCAATATCGTACTGGTGAACACTACTGGGATTGTCCCCGGTCGTCATAACAAACTCGACAGTTTCAAGATAGCGAATCGGACTGTGGTGATATTTGTATCCGTAGGGGATGTCATGGTTCCCGTGAAGTACAATGACTTTAGTGTCTTCTATATCCTTGAATATCTTTAGCACATGATTGATATCGTCAGGATGTGGCTCAGGAGAATCAAAGAGGTCTCCAGTGTGAACGAGGATGTCTGGAGAGTGACGGAGTGCCATGTCAACCGCCTTCTTCAGGCACGCCCGCGCATCCTCCCGTCGTTCTATCAACTGGAACATTGATGAACCCAAATGGGAATCCGAGATATGAGCAATTCGTACCATCGACCCTCATGCTCCTTTAATCGTGATGTTGATGTTCCCTCACATTGATAGTAGATAAAATGAATATATGAATCAACTGGTCGCAAAAAAGTGTCATGTCGCATGTTTAATAAACTAAAATAGAATCTGAATGTGATTCGTGTCTTTCTGACATGAACAGGAGAAGTGAAAGATGGATTTAAGAGGATCACGAACTGAAAAGAACCTCCTTACAGCGTTTGCAGGCGAGTCTCAGGCTAGGAACAGGTATACGTACTATGCCAAGGTAGCCAAGAAGGAGGGTTATGTTCAGATCGCAAATATCTTTGAAGAAACAGCAGGTCACGAGAAGGAACATGCAAAGAGGTTCTTCAAGTTCCTTCAGGAGGCTGGGGCGCCCACCGAAGTGGAAGTCAAATGGAACTTTCCTACAGGACCTCTAGGCAACACTGAAGAGAACCTACGAGCTTCGGCAGCTGGTGAGAAGTACGAGTTCTCTGAGATGTACCCACAATATGCTGATATCGCTGAGGAAGAAGGGTTCAAGAACATCGCACATGTCTTTCGAATGGTGGCTAAGGCAGAAACATGGCACCATGAACGATACATCAAGCTGGCTGAAAACGTCGCTAGCGGCAAGGTCTTCAAAAGCGAACAGAAGACCAAATGGGTGTGTCAGAACTGTGGCTATGTACATGAAGGTGACGAGGCCCCTGAGAAATGCCCAGCTTGTGACCATCCAAAGGCTCACTTCATGCTGCATTTTGTGAACTTCTAATTCCTGCAATTTTCGAGGTAGTGGTTCAAGACTACTACCTCGCTTTCTATTTTTGATAAGAAAGAGGAACAGTAGGCAAAACAGTATCATCGGAAAAGGGGAGTTGTTAGTTTGTATAGGGAGTTAGAAGTAAGTCGACTGTTCTGCCTCTGTCCATGTGTCAACAGCATTCATCTCTAAGATAAAGAAATGAGTATTACAAGGAGATGGATTGTCCCCGGGTTCATGATGATTTCAATCCCAAGCAGGGAGAAAAAGAAACCTCTAAATGGACGAGCAGGGTGATTACAATGATAGGGTGAAACCCCATGGATGACCAACCATTACTCGAACTGATGAAAGAACGAATTGCCATTGGACTTGAAAGAGAAAAGACCATCGAGGCAATCAAGGACTGGGAACGAACTGCGCTTCTTCAGTTGAAGGAAGGTGGAGTATATCACTTCATTGTGAAAGATAACACAATAACAGTACATGAGGGGGGTATCGAGAACCCAGATATGAAAATACAAAGCGACGAGAAAACGATAAGGAAGCTTTTCCTTGAGGAGATGAGTGCAGCCGCCGCTTTGCTGAAACGGAAACTAAAAATCAAAGGTGCAACAAGCGACCTGATGAAAATTCGGCATATCTTCTGATCCCAGTAACTCTTGAAGGATCCAGGAGGAAATAGCGTGAAAAAGGAAATTATCGAACGAATATCTGCGATCGTTGGCGAGGAATATATCTCGACAAGAAAGGATGTCCTGCTGACTTATGCTTCTTCGGCATCGATGGCAAAAGAACCGGTGATGCCAGGAGCAGTGGTAAGACCTGCTAATGCGACAGAGATTAGCGAGATTCTAAAGATTGCAAATGAATACAAGATTGACACTACCGTACGGTCTGGGGGAACAAGCCTGCAAGGAGAGGTCATCCCAAAGCCTGACGGGCTCGTGGTCGAGCTGATGCGCCTCAAAGATATCAAACTCTTCAAAGACCTACGTAGTGTCAGAGTTGGTGCTGGTGTGACCTATGGTGAGTTGGACAAGTTCCTAAGTGAGCATGGATTGTGGGTACCAATCACGCCTGAATCGGCACTGGCATGTACTATTGCAGGGAATACAGCTGTCAATGGAGCAGGTCCAGGCTCAAGCCTTTTTGGATGCACTGGAGACCTTATCCTCGGTGTAGAGGTCGTATTGCCAAATTCGGAGATAATCCAGACTGGTTCTGAAACCAATCCTAACGCACCGGGGCCGTTCCTCCGCTATGCGTTTGGCCCTGACCTCACGGGGTTGTTCATTGGTTCATTAGGCTCACTGGGTGTTATTACAAGTGTATCACTCAAGGTGTTCAAGAGGATGGAGTATTTTGACTACAACACATACGGTTTCGATACTCCCGAGCAAGCAGAGAGGTTCCTAATCGAGATACGACAGTGGGATGTGAACGCAGTTTTTGCCTCAATCTACGAAGGGCCGGTTCTTGAGTTGTTCATGGAGATGCTTGGTGATGAATATGGGATTCCCCCGATGGAGTGGCCGCATCGCACGGTTTCGATGACGATTGGCAGAGTAAGGAAAGATATGTTAGAAAGCGACGCAAAGAAAGCGCAGGAGCTCTGCAAGGAATGCGGAGGATGGGTGCTCGGAGTAAAAGAGCTCCCGAGGGGAGAATGGAATGAACGACTTTGGACATTCGTGCGCGCTAGCTATGTTCATGGGTGGCACTGGAGGACGCTCTACCATCATCAGACCCCTGTCAACATCCATCGGTCGGTAGAGGAGATAACAAAGGTCATGGACAAATACGGCTTCCTCGGGCATACTGCTGGTTTCTTCACAGATCATGCTTCAGCTAACATGTATCCACATCTGTATTTCGATCCTACTGACCAAGAAGACGAACAGAAGATTGTTGATGCACATGACGAGCTGGCTGTCACCCTCTACAAGACAGGGGCAGTCCCGTTCAAGCTGGCACCGTTCTGGAAAGACAAGATGGAGGGTACAGAGAAGTACATGGAGTTTCTCAAGAAGATCAAAGACACAATCGACCCAAATGGCATCATGAACAGAGGCGTACTTGGAGGTATTTGAATTGAATGAAGTAGACCTAGACGACTTGAGGGAAGAGCTATTACAGTGCCGTCGATGTGGGATTTGCAGGGAAGCAGTATATGACCTAAAAGGATTCGAGGGAATCTGTCCCATCTGGCGGAACACCAGCGGGTTCGAGCCAAGCTTCATGAGAGGGAAGATCCAGATTGCCATTGCATTGCTTGATGGTGTTTTAGAAAGGACTTCAGAGAACGCAGAAGCATTGTACCAGTGTACTCTGTGCGGGAACTGCACCCAGATCTGCGGTGCTGAATTCCATCCTGCACATGTCATTGAAACAGTAAGAGGCATACTTGAGGAGATTCCTAACGAGGCAAGAGACCGACTAGCTGCAAGCATCAGTACTAATGACAACCCATACCAAGAAGAGGCATCAGTCAAACGGGAGTGGGTCAAAGAGATGGAATTTGACATCCCGACTGAAGGTGATACACTGTACTTTACAGGATGTACCGCAAGCCTCAGGATGCAGGAAACAGCGAAGAATACTGCACGAATCCTTCACGCGGTCGGGGAAGATTTCTTTGTCATGGAGAATGAACCATGTTGCGGTTCAGTCCTACTAAGGACAGGGAAACAGGAAGTTGCCCGAACAAACGCAGAGCGAGCGGCTAAAGCGATCAAGGAATCTGGGGCGAAGAAGATTATTGTTTCATGTGCCGGATGTATGAAGACCCTGAAGAAGGACTTCGCAGAATTGTTTGATCTAGACCTTCCTGAAATCGTTCATATCGTTCAATACGCAGCCCAGTTAATCGAGGAACAGAAAATTCCTCTCAAGAACATTGAAACCAAGAAGGTGACCTATCACGACCCCTGTCATATCGGGCGAGAGTTGGGAATCTATGATGAGCCAAGGAAAGTGATAGACGGCATTCCGGGGCTGGAACTCGTAGAGATGAACCCTAACAGAAGTGCAGCAATATGCTGTGGTGCAGGCGGGGGCTTACGCTCCTATGACCCAGACCTGTCAAAGAGGATAGCTGCTGATAGGGTCAAGGTAGCAGAAGGAACTGGTGCAGAGATAATCATTACAGCTTGCCCGTTCTGTGAGACCAATCTTAACTCTGGTGCAGACCTAATCAATAGCAGTGTCAGAACCGTGGATATAGTGGATCTTTTGGCAGGATCGATTAAGGCACAGGAGTGACGTAGGACGTAAACCATCCTAGCAATCTCCACAGAGAAGAAGTGGACGAAGGTCAATACATTTCCTAATATTTGCCAGTAGGCAACACAAGGTCCACCCCATTTTCTGATGAACATAATACGCTCAGATTCCCTTCATACGTAGCCTTCCTCTGAACATCATGTGAGGATGGAATCTTCAAATTTGATGAACATTCCACTCAGCTACGACATGAGGAGATGTCATCCTACTATTGTCAGGATCACATTTCTCGAGCTGCATTGTGTATTGACCTTACGTCCATTACTCTATGTGCATCATACCCAATTAAGTCTACGTATTCACATGGGAGGGGTGTCAACTTAAGGTTGGAGGAAGGAAGCAAAGAATCCACTGACTCCTAGGAAAGTATGTTAACACTCATGAGAGAATCCCTGAAAGCCAGTGGTATTTTCAAACGGGACAGGACATATGTCGAAACACATGCCCTTGGAATCCTCCTCTACCTTGTAGGTCTGTCCCTCATGATCCCTCCCTCTTCACTGTACAAAAAGCACTTCGACGAGCTGTGACCATCGACGAGTTCAAGGTCAAGATGGGAGGTCGATGGAGATACCTCTGAACCGCCATAGACGTTGGTTCCTGAGAGTTCCTTGCAGTCCGGGTCACCAGAGGTAGGTCAGGTCTTGACGCAAGGACATTCATCCGGAAGGTGTTGAGGAAATGCGAGAGTCGTCTGATGGTTCTTGTAGATGGAGGATCATGTACAGGTGTACACTAAAGAGTCTTGGGATCTCGTGTGGATGAGTGACCTTTGGGAGAGGAAAGGTAGTCCTCCATAACATAGGACGCCTGAACTTCGTGGAGTGTGACTTTTCACAGAGCCAGAAGTTGGGAAAAGTGCTAATATGTCAAAGCTGGCAGCTCAACTATTCTATGGTCATAAAACTTAAAGGGGAACGGATGCTCGAAGAACCAATTGCAAGAGAGGCAATCAAGATGAACGGGATTAAAGTGGCACTTGTAGGCATTGGCAATGTTGCAAGCGCATTCGTGCAAGGTCTTGAGTACTACAAGAACGTAAAGAGCAACAGTGAGGAACTTGTAGGGCTAGGATACGCCGATTTCGCAGGTTTCCATGTCAATGACATCAAGGTCGTTGCGGCATTCGATGTTGTGGATAGCAAAGTTGGCTTGGATCTGGCAGATGCCATATTTGCCTCGCCCAATAATGTCATGCGATTCGCAGAGGTTCCCAAGACAGGAGTGAAAGTCCAGAAGGGAGAGCTCCACGATGGTGTGGATGATATGCTGATGTCCCTTGTCACCATATCGACCAAACCAGAAGTAGATGTTGTCAAGGCGTTGAAAGAGGCAGGCACTGAGATAGTAGTGAACCTCCTTCCTGGCTCTGCTGAGAATGCCTCTCAATTCTACGCACAGGCGGCCCTTGATGCGGGGTGTGCCTTCATCAACGGGACACCAATACCGATAGCATCTGATATCGAATGGAGCAAGAAATTCGAAGAGAAAAAGATCCCCTTGGTTGGGGACGACATCCAAGACCAACTTGGATCCACCGTGCTCCACAGAAACATCTTACAACTGTTGGTCGCCCGCGGGGTGAGAGTTGACAAGAGTTATCAGTTAGATGTCGGAGGCGGGGCAGAGTCGCTGGATTCCCATTATCGTGGACGGATGCGAAAGCGAGGAGTCAAAAGCTCTGCCATTAGTCAGGATCTCCCATATGATGCCCCGTTGGTCGCAGGCTCGTCAGACTATGTCAATTTCATGGATAACAGCAGGGACTCGTACTTCTATATCCTTGGAAGACAGTTCGGTGGTGCACCCATCAAGATAGATATCAGGATGGAAGTAACAGATGGACCAAATGCCGCACCAATACTCTTTGACGCAGTCCGCGGGACAAAGCTTGCAATCCGCAGAGGCGTTGGTGGAGCTCTCGAGTCACTCTCGGCTTACGGGTTCAAAATGCCACCTGCCCCTACAACCATGTACAGGGCAGAAAGGTGGGTCGAGGAGTTTCTGCTTGGGAAACGACAATCCTAGATAACATACATCTTCGCATATTCATCGATGAGTTTCTTGAGGGTGGGCAGGTCGCTGACCACCTGAAACTCTGTTTCTCCAGCCAATTCAGAAAGGGTTTCATTGAAAGCTGTGACAGACTCAAACTCCCTTCTGTGGACTTCTTTTTTCGCCTTGGACTTGGCCTTGCTATCGTAAACCACAATCAGGCTTTGAGGCTCAAAATTGATTACCAGGCTACGGTCCAGATACATGACCTTTCGACACTTGGGACATTGCACCCTGTTTGCCTTACCCGCCTTCAGATTTCGTATCAAATCAGCATCCTCGGACAGGTCTATGTGGTCAATCACCACTGCTTCGAAGACATTCTTGCACTTCACACACTTAACGTCGATAGTACTTGTACCGGGCATCTTGAAGACCTGCAAGTGAACTTAGCGGAAACCTTGACACTTAAGACTTGTGCCAAAGCAAATACAGACTAAGCGTGTACATCAGAGATGGCATTGTCGGTTTCCATGATAACCGGAGTTTCCTCGCGCTCCCGAGTGAACAGGTAGGCGGTAATGAGGAGAGTCAGTGCAAGGGATGCGATTATCATTGGAATTGAACCGAAGAGTTCACCAAGAGCCCCTCCGATGAATGCTCCTGCAAGAGTGACAAGAACCTTGCCCAAGTAATAACTGACAAAGGACTTGACGACATTATACTTTGTCAGGGCAACGTATACGATTATTGGGTCATCAGGAAACGGGGATCCCGCAGCAAAAAACATGGCAAGAGGGCCCCATTTCTCAACACGCTCGCGTTCACGATCCAGTTTTGAGAGATTCTCCTCAGAGAGAACCACACGAGAGGTTCTTACAAGATAGTAGTGAACGACCTTCGCGAGAGTGGCTGCCGCTGCAACAATAATGCCAATCTCCACCCAGCCCATGTAGGGAAGAAGAACCTTTGCGACCCCAGCAAGTACCATATTCGAGGGGGCAAAAGGCAACATGTTGATCAGAAAACAGGCGATGAAGAGTCCTAGGTACCCTTGTACAATAAGACCTGTCAGGAACCCTGCTAGTTCTTGCATAAAGGGAGTGCTCCGTATCCTAACACATTCTCATTCAAAAAACGTGATGGTGAGATTCTTGTCCTAGGATAAGACTCTCTCCACTACGACCTGTTTGACTCCGTCTAATTTTGAGAGTGCAGAACGAAGCTCATCTACGGTGGTATTCAGCTGACTTGGGTTGAAATAGCATTCATAGAAGCATCGCGTCCCACGTAAGCAAACCCCAGTTGAAAATAGTAGATCCACAAGTCCGCAGTCTTTGAAAATCTGCGATAGCTTGGTCAGGAAATCATTTGTAAGCTTTCCGATTTCAAGGCTCAAATATGTGACATCCTCAGTTTCTAGGGGGAATATCTTAATCAGCCTGTCTTTATAGACAAGCACCATCAGACCTTGATCCGTCCCCATTGCATCTCGAAAGGATTTTGGAAAAGTGACAGACTCACTCTCATCAAATGTCAAAACTCTACCTGCGGTGGCACCATCGTAACCGTCATCACCAGACATCATATCACCCAAGCATTGATTCCCTCGGATTGCTGTGCTAATCCGTGTCCTACGACATGTTGATTGAAGAATATAAATAAACCTCTCCTGTTTGTACTCCACTTTTTGATAAGCAATGATGGCATTTTCGTACCTATGACCGAGTCAGATCTGATAGGAGTTTTTCAGGTTATATCGAAACATCAGTTCGAGTACAATGAGAACAGACCGGTCGAAACCTGTTGAACGGTTCCGTTCAGTATCAGATCTCCGAACCCAGTTCATTTGTGAATACAGGTATCACCTGCAAAGGATTCACGGGACACACATGAATGAATGGACTTCGAGGGGGACAGAGTTGCACAATCAGATGGCAGTGGGAGAGCATCATAGAGCAGACAACAAGCCATGGACAATAAAGGCACTCCTGTTTGCTCTGGCAACGATCATGGCGGTATTGTGGATATTGGGGTGACATCTTGAGCTGGTTCTTTCTGGTGAGTTTCATAGCGATAATTCTCCTGCTCATCTATCTGAGGGGGCCAAGCTCCTTCAGCGGAGGACTTGGTTTTAGGTCGCCTGTGAAGTCGAATTGGTCACTCAATGAGTTCCTAGAACAATGCGATAAAGGAACGTCGATGAGAAAGATAATCCTCTCAGAAAAGAACGTTGTTTCGCTGACCTATAGATTCAGAGGGCGATTCGACAGCATCATAGTCCGCTGTGGTTCAGGTCCGGTATTGGAGGAGGTAATCGAGAGGAAGTTTCCTCGAAGTGTCTTGCCCAAGAAACCGATAGAGGAAGATATGTTTCAAGCGTCCCTTTATGTCTTGGGACTGAAAGAAAAAGGGTTTTCAATTCGCTCGACAATGATCACAACGGTGTATTGCCTTCAGACTGTTGCGGATGACTGCTTGCATAACAATGAACATTCATCCTGTTGGAGATGTAATGCGGGCGTCAGGTTTTCTCAACGGTTCAATGAGCCAAGAACCGTTAAATCAATCAAGAAACTGGATGAGATATGGTACAGAGAAAGAGAAGCGCGTCCGAAGCCATCACCACGGAAATGCCGGTTATGTCCCTTCAGCAAACAAGGAGTGTGCAATCATTCTGCAGTATAGCAAAAGAATAATCTGAGTTCGGGGGATTCAGGTTACCATGCAAGAGTTAAGGGAATTTGAAGCACAGGTGAGAATCGCGAAGAGGGAGTTAAAAGAGGTTTATTATACGACCCGGAATCCTGACACGAAATCCGATGCGAAAACACTTGTGGCCAGTCTCATATCGGTTCAGAAGTCGATTGAACGACTGATTGAACTACAAAGGACAACGAAAGCAGCAAAGATCGTGTTCACGGACCGCAAGGCGAAGATGAATTTGAGAAAATGGTCAACGGGTCTCACAAGACGCGTCAAGGACTTTAGGAAGAAGAAGGGAAAGCTACGTCAGGAGCATCTTGAACGGTTCAAAGACATGCTTACAAAGTACATTGATGAGATTCTGAACGCCCTGAATGATTGGATTATCGATATTGATACAATGGCAGACCTTCCAAAGCCACCGGGCTAGAAGCACTAGTACCTTAATCGAGCGGCAATTCCTCCAAATGACTTGAGCTGTGCCCCTGACTCGGTCTGGGTCGAAAAGACCATGAGTTCCGTCCCATAAGCCGATATTTCGTCGTAGAGTTCGTCAATTAAATCAGCTTCGTCCTCAACGACCATGAGCGTTTCGACCCTCCCCTGTTTAAGAGCCTCAAGAACTTCTGCAGTCCCATAAGTGACGATATTGGAACCCTTCATGAGATCCTGCATGAAATTCTCCCATGCTTGACGCTCCTTGTAGATCTCGGTTTCTTTCAAGACTCGAGATGCTTCCTTTACCGCTTGAAAAAGACCTGTTTCGTCAATCATACTCACGGAGATTATCGTATCAGCAATCTTCTCACGAATCCGATAATCAAGGTCGCCCTTATCTATGAACTCTTGGCAACGGATGGTGTTTCCACCCAGTACGATAGCATCTACGTTGTCGATGTTGTCCAGTAGCAACTCTTTGAGTTTCTGGCCTACGTACTTGAAGAACTCCTGCATCTTCTCTTCGCGGATCCTCAAGTACCGTTTTGCACTTTGCCCACCAGCACGAGTCTTGCCAATGATATAGAAATCCTCGTCCAGAACCATTTCGATATGCTTACCACGAAGATAGCCTACAGTGACTTTTCCACCTTCGATTAGTACGATGACAATCAGGCTTTTTGGATGGGTCATGTTCTCTAGCTCTTCTGTGACGAACTCACGCCCACAAAGATAGATGAATTGCGAGATTGGAGCAGGAGGAACGATTATCTCTCGTATCTCTCGATTGGTGCCCCCTTCCTCTTCAATCCCAAAGAAGAATGCGATGCCATTCTCAGGCAGCTTGCCTATTAGAGTCAATTCATTGAGTATAGCGGCAAGATTGTCTTGTACGTTCTTTCGATTTGCCTTGCTCTTGATATTGTCGGCACCAGCAAGTTCGGTCTTCACAAAGTTGATGACTTCAGTTAGGTTCTTGGTCGGGGGTACGTAGAGCGTTGTAAAGGAACTATGTCTACCTTTGTATGCTTTCAGCTGCTGTATCTTCTTCTTTAGTTTTTGACGTTCGGCAGACATATTGTTCACCATTCCGTAGAAATGGACATAAGGTTACCAAGAACAAGAGGCTGTTTGGCAACTACCTGAGAGTTCAACCTTGTTGAGCATATTTGAACATTGCGACACATCCAACTTTCACTCAACGGCAACCTTAAAATGTGAAATCTAGATACCCCGAAAGCAGGTGTATTGGAATGTGGTCATGCCAATTTTGTCACGCCCGATAGGGCCTTCTTCTATGACTGGATCAGTCCTCGTTATGTATGACATTCCAACCATCCATTCCAGCAAAGGAGCTCTGATTCCACAATGAATGAACAACATCTAACAGCAGGAGAAAGGAAAGTCCTCAAAGCTTTAGTCGAAGTGGACGGGACAGTCCCCGCAGAAGCCATTGCAGAGAACCTAGGAGAGAGAACAGATCGGATTGTGTCGATACTGAATGCACTCGCAGAGAGGAATCTGATACGATTAGATGTCCGAGAAAGTGTTTCGTATCGCCTAACTGACGAAGGAAAACAATATGCTATGAACTGGCTTCCTGAAGTCCGGCTCTTTGCGGCTGTGAAGGAACTCGGAAACAATATCTCTGTCGATCAGGCTGTAGAAAAGGCATCCCTGAATAACAAGGAAAAGGGAATTGCCATCAACTGGGCGAAGAGAAATGGATGGCTAGGGATTACGAAGGTAGAGGGGAAGACCGTCCTTGAGGCCAAAATGGACGAGGCAGACTCTCCAGTGATGAGAGTGCTAAAGAAACTGAATGAAGGCAACGATACCGTCCCACAACATCTGGATGAAGGGTTAGAGGTTAGCATCTCTAGGAATCTTGTAGAGAGAGTCGTTACAAAAAAGTTTGAAGCGCAAGTCATTGAAGATAGAAAGGATACTATTGACACATTATTGACATCCACAACAGAGGGAATTGTCAACCTTACTCCTGAGATGATAGCATCGGGCTCTTGGAGAGGGGCACCATTCAGGCCGTTCAACGTGACCATAGACCCACCATATGTCAATTATGGAAAGAAGCATCCATATGCAGAGTTCAATGATTGGCTCAAGGAGATACTTGTGGGCTTAGGATTCACAGAGTGGTTCGGACCTTATGTGGAAACCGAGTTCTGGAATAATGACACACTCTTTGTGCCCCAAGATCATGTCGCAAGAGAAGTACAGGATCAGTTCAGGGTGGTGAGTCCCTATGACCACGGGGACATTCTCAATACGCGTTATTACAAGGCCGTGAAGGCAGTCCACGAGAACGGAGGTGATACAGGTTCGACCGGATGGCAAGCGCCCTTCAGCAAAGAGGTCGCCCAGAGGCTCGTTCTGAGGTCTCACACCACACCAGTGTCGATGCGATACCTGTCAGAACATCAAGAGCCACCACAAAAAATGTTCATCATTGATAGGAACTTCCGAGCAGAGAACCTGAGTGCCAGGCATGCAATGGAATTCAACCAGTGCGAAGGCATTATCATGGACAAGGGCCTGACCTTGCGAGACCTCATGGGGTATCTTGCAGAGATTGTTAGGAGTGTTGGCATTAAGAAGATGAAATTCAAACCCGGACAATTCCCCTTCACTGAACCAAGTGTTGAGTGTTTTGCAAAGCATGATGTTCTCGGATGGATTGAGGTTGCCCCCGGAGGGATATTCCGACCCGAGGTCACACATCCCCACGGAATCAAGGATACAGTCCTAGCATGGGGAATAGGATCGGGACGACTGTATATGGCGTCCATGGGCATCAACGACATTCGCGAGCTGTATTCACGTGACCTAGCATGGTTGCGCAGGAAGTACTTCTTGAGGTGAGAGAGATGATTGTCAGTTGCAGAATTGATTCACTTGTAGGTCTGATTGGAAAGAAGCTCGCAATCAAAGAACTTGAAGACATCCTCTTCCTCCTTAAAGCAGAGGTGGAAAGGGTCGAGGGAAATGAGATAGAAATCGAGATTAACCCTGATAGACAGGACATGCTATCAGCTGAAGGTATCGCTCGGGCAATCAAGGCATTTCTAGGCATTCAAAAAGGACTGCCTTCGTTCCCTGTGAAGAAGTCCGGAAAGAAGGTCATTGTCGAGAAAGGACTCGCCAAAATTAGAAAGTTCATCTCCTGTGCAATAGTAAAAGGTGTTGAAATTAATGAGGAGCTTCTTGTTGACTATATGCATCTTCAGGAGGCACTGACAGCCACACATGGAAGAAATAGAAGGAAGGCCAGCATCGGGTTGTATGTGCATGACGATATCAAATACCCTGTGAGATACTACCCAGAAACACCATCAAAGATCGTCTTCGCACCATTGGGATATGACGAAGAAATGGACGGCCCGTCAATTCTGAAAAGCCATGAGAAGGGAATCGAGTTCGGTTCGATTATATCATCGTTCAAAAAATGGCCTGCTCTTGCTGATTCAGCTGGACAGTTCCTGAGTTTGCCACCCATAATAAATAGCAATGATTTGGGAAGACTGACAACAGAAACAAAGAACGTTTTTGTCGAGGTAACAGGGACGCACCTTCCAACGGTCAATCAGGCACTCAATATCATGGTGACCTCGTTGGGTGAAAGGGGCGGGGCAATCGAATCAGTGACGATACAGTATCCAGATGGCTCGCTCATGGAAACCCCTGACCTGAAACCATTAGTCATGAAGGTCAGCCGGAAAGATATTATTGCCCTCACGGGTCTCGAGTTGACTGACGAGGAAATCATTGAAAGCCTAACAAAGATGTGTTATAACGCACGAATGTCCTCGAAAGGGATTCTGACCATTCAAGTGCCACAATATAGGACTGATATCCTCCATCCTGTGGATATTATCGAGGATGTTGCAGTGGGATATGGGTTTGATAGGATTGAACCAACACTGCCAGCGACAATGACTGTAGGCAGACTTCAACCGTTGACTCGCTTGAAGAACAGGGTCAGGGACTTGCTAGTGGGCATGAAGTATCAGGAGATCATGAGTTATATTCTGAGTTCGCCTGAAATGATGCAGGTCAATGCAAACAGACGCGATGCCCTTGTTAAAACGGGAAATCCGAAAAGCAGCGATTACTCTGTGCTGAGGAATGCACTACTACCAATTCTTCTCGATTTCATTGCCCAGAATCAACATGTGGATCTTCCTCAGAAGGTCTTTGAGGTGGGAGACATTGTGGTTCCTTCTGAAACCGCAGAAACTCGAATCAACCAGATACCTTCCGTGAGCGGACTGACGACGGATGTAAGCGTCAACCTGACAGACCTCATGAACGAAATAGGATTCCTTCTCAGAGGAATGGGATTGGACGGTCGCTTCAAATTCGTTCCGTCCGATAACCCCACTTTTATCAACGGAAGGTCAGCCGTAATAACGATCGATGATGAGCCTTGCGGTCTGTTTGGAGAGATTAATCCAGAAGTGTTGGAGAACTTTGCCATCGGTAACCCGGCAGTGGGATTCGAGATTCATCTGCCTAGAGATGGACAGTGGTAGATGTCAAACAGACTTGACGTTATCAGACTCAGCCATCATGTTCCCTGCGAAGAAAACATATAAGACTCATAAAGGATGATTAGATTGTTCTTGCCAGTGGGGTTTTCTATAAATGGCTGAAAGGACAAACGAAGTTCTAGACCCATCAGTCGGGGCTGCACCAGACGGATTTGACGGCTTTAAGTTCCGAATAGTCCTTCTTGGAGAAGCCACAGTTGGAAAGACCTCACTACTGCGGAGATTTACAGACAACGTTTTTGATGAGGAATACAAACAGACTATCGGGACCACGTTCTCGACAAAGGATGTGGAGTTCGTGGATGATGATGGTGAAGTCCGATTGGTCAGGCTTGTGATCTGGGATATGGGAGGACAAGCCACATATAAGGAGCTCAGAAGGCAATACATGAAAGGAGCTTCTGCAGCTATAATAGTGTATGATGTGACCCAACCAGAAACATTCATGGCGATGAACAATTGGTACGAATCACTACGTGAGGTAAGCCCTGATGCACTCGTGGTCATATGCGCTAACAAGATTGACCTAGAAGGGCAACGCATGGTTCCACAGCAACCCGGGGAGATGCTTAGAGATTGGTATCAGGCACCATATTATGAAACGTCAGCAAAGACTGGAGATAGGGTACAAGAAGTATTCCTGACAGTGGCACAAGGGGTTTTTAAGAATCGAAATGACATGTCCCAGCCACAGATGTGATCATGGTCATCTGATAATATGAAACTCATAGGAGTGGAATTGGATCTGCAAGTGAAGGATTTCATGACATCGATGATCATAACGGCTGAATCAGACGCATTAGTAGTCGATGCTGCCAAGCTCATGGCAGTAGAGAATGTCGGAAGTCTGATCGTGACCCAGAACGACATCCTTGTTGGGATGGTCACACGCAGAGATGTCATCGCAGCACAATTGCTCTCTGATGAGGCGTATCATACTGTGACCCTCGGTGAAATCATGACAACACCAGTCGTGACAATAAATCCCGATGCAGAAATTGGGCAGGCAGTTTCACTTATGAATCAGTCAGATAGAACACACTTGCCTGTGATGGAGGGTGATGCAATTACCGGAGTAATATCTGCATCTGATATTATCCGTGCTCTGGCAACACTCAGACTGATGTCGATGGGAGATCAAGAGTGAGTCCTACGCTGGACGATACTTCGGGATCTCTGCCTTCAGGTCTTTCTTCAGTTTCAGTATGTCTTTTGCTTGAAGTTCATGTCTACGAGAATATGTGTTCACGACACCTACCCATTTATCAATCTTGACCATTATCGGGTCTGAGGGCACTATCTTGAGTATCTCTGCTTTCGAGTCGTTCATGATCTCCAGTACATCACCGGCTTTGCACCCCATTCTGAGAGAGGCAAGAATCCTGTCAAGCTGGTCGGCGACTTTCATGCCCTTGTCGGGGGAAATAGAACCTCCAGTGGGGATGGGAGGTGCTGCGGTTTCGGTCGCTGGGGCTGGTGCAGTAGTCCCTGCCGTCACAACAACTGGTTCAGGCAGTTCAATTGCATCAATCTTTGTTGTCAGTCCTTCACGGAGCTCTTCGATTGACGCCAGAATCGGATCCAAGATTGCAGCAAGTTCTCCCTTGACGATTTGAGAAACCTCTTCAGCCGACAAACCTGAACTCCCTTCTGCCGTTGGGATAGAGGCGAGCAGTTGGGAAATCTCGTCCTTGGTCACACCAGGCTGGGAGGGTGCTGGCATCTTCTTGAATTCCTCGAGAATCTCTTCTTTTGCCATTCTCAGGTCGCTTTTGACTTCGGTGACATTGCCGAGGATTGTTATCATTCGCATCAATGTTTCACCAAGCCCGTCAATCTTTTCTTCCAGCTTGTTCAATCGATTAAGGAATTCTTCAGCCATTGCGCTCACTCCAAAGTGTCATCCAGACACAAGGAAAACACACCAAAAAAGGTTTGGCTGATACATGAGTCCAAGCAAAGAATAAAACTGTTTCATTTGTAGAATACATCATACAGAAGTATATTACAAGGAAGTATCCAGATTCCTTAAATCATCTCAAGTGAAGACCTTGACGGGTTTGTTGTAAGGGGTTAGAATGGTGTCCACTGAAGCTATCTCGCATATGTTCAAGCTGGTCGCTCTCGGCGATGGTGCGGTGGGAAAGACTAGCTGTATCAAACGATACACAGAGGGTAGTTTCAGTGACCGGTATATTATGACTATTGGCACCACCTTTGCACTAAAGACGGTCCAGTTCACTCAGCAAGACAAGGAGGTGCTGACTGCGCGAGTGGTCTTATGGGATCTTGCAGGACAACCCACCTATAACGAACTGAGACGGCGTTACATGGCAGGCGCATCCATGGCAATCATAGTGTATGATGTAACACGTCCGCAGACGTTCTTGGATGTGGGAGAGTGGTACACGAAGTTCATCAATGTCTGTCCGAACGCTGTCGTTGCAGTGGTCGCAAACAAAATCGACAGGTCAGATAGACTTGTTCCCCCAGAGGCTGGAGAGATGATTAGCAACTGGTTGAATGTTGACCATTATGAGACCTCCGCCAAGACAGGCGAGAACATTGATGGCCTCTTTACAACCCTAGTTGAGAAGGCCATCGAGAAGCAGAAGGAAATCCGTGCATCTGACCCATCCTCAATGGGGTCACGGCTTCACAAGATAATATGAACTTGATGCTTGCGTACAGAATCCTTTATACACCGTTTTTCATTGACTGGTAGTGATTCAAATGGAGAGAAGCAAAAAGGTTCTCAGTGGTGTGTTCGGACACTTTGCCTTATTGGTCTTGAACTTCTTTGTATTAGTGGGCGTCATTGAGAGCTTTCAGCTGTTCTCAGGTGAGTTACCGTTCCTGAATGCAGTCCTATTGGCGTACATGATCGTTCACACCATTCTCCTACTATCAGTCCAGCTGGCACTTCAGATATTAGAATTAATCAGGGTTCGAATGCCCACCTTGCTCATCGGCTATTATTTCCAATTTGATGACTCTGAAACAATCCCGATAAGGCTCTTAGATCCTACAAAGAGCAAACTTGCCGTGCTTGCGCTTCTCTTAGTGATAAGTGGAGGGCCAGTCCTGTATCCAATCTTTGCAATCTATGGATTCTTGCTTACCTACGCATTCATTCTAGCCGTACCACCACTACCAGATGCGATTCTGACCTATTTCGAGGCATTCCTGAACTTCATGCCACCTATCATGGCACTAGTGGTGGGAATCCTAATCATCTCGATTGTTATCGTTGAGTTCAAGCATATCTGAGTGGGATCCTGGCACGATGATTGTGTCATTCCTGTCGGGTCCTACTGATACTATGACTACTTTCGAGTCCACAAGCTTCTCAATGGTAGAGATGTACTCTCGCAGAGTCCCTGGAAGGTTCTCATACTCATCTGATTGTATGGAGTGCCAACCCGGCATTTCCTCATAGACAGGATTCACCGAGTCCAGCACACTTGTATTAGCAGGGATAGAGCAGAGTTCTTCGCCATCCAACTCGTACGCTACACACACCTGCACAGGGTCAATATCACAAAGGACATCAGCCTTTGTCAAAGCAAGAAACTCAGTCCCATTTATTCGAGCCGCATATCGTAAAGCAACAAGATCAAGCCAACCACAGCGTCTTGCCCTCCCTGTGATTGTCCCGTACTCTTTGCCGGTCTTAAGGAGGTGTTCGGCCATTGTATCCTGTATCTCAGTGGGGAAGGGGCCCTGTCCAACCCTTGTGGTGTATGCCTTGGCAATCCCTAGAACGGCATCAAGATGCTTGAATGAAATCCCACTCCCAGTCGCTGCTGCAGAAGAAACACAGTTCGAACTAGTCACATAGGGGTACGTGCCGTGGTCGATATCAAGTAGGGCTCCCTGAGCCCCCTCGAAGAGTATCCTCTTGCCGGTATGAATCGCGCCAAGGAGAAACTCTCCCGTATCACCAACGTAATCCCTGAGCTTAAGGAGGACATCTCGAAGTCGATTGAATATCTCTGTAACTGGTATGTCGATTTGAGAAGAGTACAGGTTCCCAATTCTTAACTTGCTAGCTTCGCTAAGTTGTTCCCATTGGGAGGACTCATTAGAGAGGATATCACAGACGCGTATGCCAATCCTAGAGACCTTATCAGAGTAAGTAGGACCGATTCCTCGTTTTGTGGTGCCCACCTTCATATCAGACTTCATCTTCTCTTGGAGCGAATCAATCTGGATATGATAGGGTGTTATGATGTGAGCCCGTTCGCTTATCAGAAGGTCAATGGTGATTCCTGCACTTTCTAGGCTCTGTATTTCTTCCTCAAGCACAAAGGGATCAAGCACGACTCCGTTGCCTATCACCACCTTCTTGCCACGGACTGCACCTGTGGGCATTATCCGGAACTTGAATATACGATTCCCGTCAATGACGGTATGGCCTGCATTGCTACCACCCTGAAAACGCGCGACCACATCAAAATGTTCTGCTAGAAAGTCCACGACCTTCCCTTTTCCCTCATCGCCCCACTGCATGCCAACAACTACAAGGTTTCTCATGACCGTTCGTTCTTGCGGGAAAGAGGGTTATTGATAATGATTGTGGATGGTAACATAGGCTTATTGAGGCTGGATTTATAACCGACAGCGCAATCAGAATGCTGACCAACCTTGAGAAAAGTAGATGTTGTCATT
Organism: archaeon; assembly: GCA_024275415.1. Classification (GTDB taxonomy): domain Archaea; phylum Asgardarchaeota; class Thorarchaeia; order Thorarchaeales; family Thorarchaeaceae; genus MP5-2226. The sequence goes on along the minus strand of JAJRZD010000014.1, from coordinate 16,762 downwards.
ATTGGTGCAGGCTCTGCTGGGTGTGTGACGGCTAGAAGATGTGCCGAGCTAGGATTAAGGACGCTCCTAGTCGAAAGGAAAGACAAAGAATCGATTGGACAAAAAGTCTGCGGTGACGAAATCAGTAAGTCGCATTTTGACGCGACTGGAATAGAATATCCAAAAGGAGAAGAGATATCAAGTGTGATTGCTGGCGCAGATGTATTCCCTCCAAACATGGTCAATGAACTCAAGGTTCGAGGTTGGAGTGATTTTGATGGATGGACTGTAGATAGGTGGGCCTTTGGGCAACGGCTCCTGCGTGAAGCTCTACGTGCAGGAGCAGTCTTGAAGACCGAGGTGCATGTCGGGGGACCCACATTCAAGGGTGCAACTGTAAATGGCATACATTACAAAGACCTTCACACAGGTGAGAAATCCACTGTGCAGGCAAAGATTGTCATTGATGCCAGTGGGTTCGCATCAGTAATTCGAAAGAAGATTGACAGCCCATATGTCGAAACAGAGATTGATAAGAAGGATATTGCTTTATGCTACCGCGAAATCCTGAACCTGAAGATGCCGTTTGCTGAACCAGAGGTGGCCCGAGTATTCCTCGGTGGTGAATACGCCCCAAATGGATATGCTTGGATCTTTCCGAAAGGACCTAAAAGTGCAAATGTGGGAGTTGGGATAACTGGAGGAGGCGGAAGAGGGTCACCAAAGTCGCTGTATGCCAAGTTCAAGGAAGAGTATCCCTTGCTCTTTAGAAGTAAAGCGATTCAATCTGGAGGAGGCGCAGTTCCGGTTCGAAGACCAATTTGGAGTCTTGTTGCAGATGGTGTTGCATTTGTTGGGGATGCTGCATGGATGGTGAATCCGATACATGGCGGTGGAATCGGTGCTGGGATGCGAGCCGGCATTATCCTTGGAGAAGTCGCAAAAGAGGCCATTGCACGGAGAAACACAAGCACAAAGGGACTTTGGCATTTCAACACAAGGTTCCTATGCAATTTCGGAAGAAGACTGGCATCACTCGAGATATTCAAAAGATTGCTTTCAGATGTTTCTGACGACGACATGAATTTTGGGTTCGCAAAGCGTGTGCTAGAGGCAGGAGATCTGATGGCCGCAAATCGAGGCGATGGCTTCTCGATGGGAATCGGTAGCAAACTCGTTCGAGCCAAGAGAGGTATTGGAAAACCAGGCCTCTTACGCAATCTACAGAAAGCAGCCTCATTGATGAAGAAAATTGACAAGGCATACAGAAACTATCCCTCAAGCCCAGACGGCTTGGAAAAATGGAAAAAGTTAGTGCAGGCGATAATCGACTCTGCTGTGTTCACAAGTCAATGAGCGTGGCCAAATGACCACCTCATTTTGATGATTCGACTATACGTCACGTATGCCGTCCTTTAGGACTGCAAATACAGCTTCACCCTCTGGAAGGTTCGGAGAGTCAACAAGTCGACAGATACGACGCTCGCCCTTGGATTTACGCAAGTAACACCGTGTCTGGGGAACGTGTGCTAGTACATGGCCGCCAACAGGTGCGGTTGGGTCTCCGAAGAATGCATCGGGTCGCGACATGACCTGATTGGTGATATAGACAGCCATATTGTTGATCTCAGCACCTCTTTGTAAATGATGAAGGTGCTTGTTCAACTTCTGTTGTCGTGCAGCAAGGGTTCCCCTTCCAGTATATTCGGCTCTGAAGTGACTTGTGACCGAGTCCACAACTAACAGCTTTGCGTTCTTCTCAGGTGCCATTTCCATTGCCTGATCACATAGAAGAATCTGATGGTCTGAATTGTACGCTCGCGCCCAAACCACGTTCTTTAGCACCTTTGCAGGATCAAGCCCGACAGCTTCAGCCATATCGACTAATCGTTCTGGCCTGAAAGTTCCTTCTGTATCAACATAGATTGCCGTTGCACCAAGCCCACCTTCACCTTCGGGCAATTGAACATTGACAGATAGTTGATGTGCCATCTGTGTCTTGCCGGATCTGAACGAACCGTACATCTCGGTAATGCTCTGAGTTTCGATCCCACCACCGAAGAGTTCGTCAAGTGCGGTGGATCCTGTGGAAATACGACCGGCATTCTGTCGCCTGACCAACAGCTCGTCAGCGGTTTCAAAGCCAATGTCAAGCATCTCTCGTGCAGCTTTGATAATCTTTGTTGCTGTTGTTTCACCTATAGAACCTGCTGCAGCGAGTTCACTAGGAGATGCGACCGCAATTGCCTCAACACTCTTGTATCCCGCCTCAGAAAGTCGTTTTCCAATCGCAGGACCGACCCCTGGTAAATCGGTAACTTCTAGACCTGTAACATCACCACTAACGTCAATCTCACCATCATCGGCTTCTTTCTCATCGAACTTCTCATAATCGATTTCTTCGTCCATTGTTCATAGGCCTCCCTTTGAATGTTTGAATGATTATGTCAATATGGGATATCAAACATCCTGCCATCTTCTAGTTGTTGTGTGAGAGTATAAAAATTGCACTAGTTGCCTTTCCGAGTGAAAACATCATATGGAAAGCAACTGGTGGTTCTTGCATAGAAGCTATCGTGACCGCACACCATCAGATTCCAGTCAGGGTGACCAGAATAAATTCCTCTTGTGGAGCAACACGAATGCCACCTTTGTTAGTCTGGATCTGGATAAATTGAAGCTCGGTTCCTTCCTCGACTTGGCAGATGACTTCTTTTGTTTTTCCGATAAGGGCACTAAGTAGGGCAGAAATCTCCTCAGCCCGCTCAAGAGTGACTCCCCAAGTGTTGATTGGAAAGCCTTCAGGGCTAATAAACAGCGCAGCATAGACATCTGGGAATTTGCTGGTAATGTTTTGAATGATACGCTCGAATATCTCTCGTTTTGGCATCGCAGGCATAGGTTGCACATCCATTTGGGAAGTTTCTGTGGTCCCTTAGGTATGAAGTACGTGGATAAAATCCAACATAAGGCTTTTCGTGGTGGATTCCGCGGTTCTTTTTATTGTTTTGGGAAAGATTGAAGTTCAATAGGATTTCTGAACGTGAGAATAAGGTTGAGGTTTGCAGACGAGGAACTTGGACTCACCGGCAATAAAGTATTGATGGCAAGAATAATTTCAAGATTGACACCTGCACCACTGTTTGACCTATATATCACAATCGTGATTTCCTATACCTCACCCATTGGTCTAGGCCCCATCCTGACACCATCTTCTTCGGTTGTAATAGCCCTCGTACTCATGGTAATCATTCCTCCTCTTCCCATCATACTGGATGCTCGACGCGGAAACGTTGATTTGGACGTTTCAGAGCGAACGATGAGAGCAAAATTCTTCATATTTGCGATAGGCTGCTATAGCGTAGCTTCATTTGTCTACTGGATCCTAGCATGTCATGTCATGGCAGTCTTGGCGATGGCATATGCTACTGTTACCATTGGTATCATGGCGGCAACATTCCGAACGAAGGTTTCTGTACATTGTGCTGGAGTGGGTGGGCCTGGTACTGCAATAATCATTGTATATGGTGCCCTAGGTCTTCTTGTCGTGCCAGTATGGATTGCTGTTGTCTGGTCAAGACAGGTACTCCATCAGCATACACTCGTGCAGTCGGTCGGAGGGCTCACCATTGCTATTGTGATCACGATTATCACATACTTTGTCTTCTGGTAGGACACAATACGCATTTTATTCATATACACTCTGCGTCCATCATACTCCTGTCGGATGTTAAAATCGTACATCCCAGAACAACTTGATTAGGTTTCCAGAAATGTCTGATAGCATCAACTGTCCAAATTGTGGTACAAGTCTTAGAAAGGGCTCGACATTCTGTCTGAAATGCGGTACTAGAATTGTGGGTGGCATGGCAGTTGCCCCAATCGATACATCACCGTTGGATGAGCTCCCAGATAGTAGCATTGAGGATTTTGAATCCTTAGATGAATCGGCCTTACCCGACGTGGATGAATGGGACGGCTCAATGGAAGAAGGAGACCTTCTTGTTAATGACATGCTTGTGGAACTTGAAGATTCGGCTCTAGAGTCACCTGACCAAGAGAATCCCAGTTCAAGTGACGAGGACATTACTTTGGAAGATGAAGGGAGCTTGATGGGCGACTCTAAAGCGGAAACCAAACGTGAAGAAGAATCCACTGATGTAATGTCATGGGAGGTGCCCGAATCTTCGTCTAGTGAGATTCGAGAGGGGATGCCATTCAAGGAGATAGAACCTCCAAAGGTAGTAGATGTAGAAGGACCGGTGATAAATGATATAGCGATGGAAGAAGTGATTCCTGAAACAATAGAAGCTGTCGCCCACCTATTCCCCAAGGGACGTGGTGACACATCTGAAGACTTCATCGATGCGATAGTAGGAAAACCAAAGCGGATAGGGGCGGATATATCACCATCCATCGTAGAAGCACCCACCTGCCCTGAATGCGGTGCCGCTATGAGCACTGACGCCTTTGAGTATCCCTCCTATGTCTATGAAACGATGGGAAGGGCAAGGATGGAACATGGAATAGCCTTGCTAAGAGAGAATGAACACGAAAAGGCAATCGAGCAATTTGAGATCGCAAAGAAATTGTATCAACACGCCAAGAACGAGAAACTGGTGCAAGAAGCAATTCGGAAAGTTGACCAAGGCTATGATTTGATGGCTGAACACCACTATATCCAAGCTGAGGATCATATAAAACAAAGAGAATATGAGTGGGGAATTGTTCAATACAAGAAAGCAAGGGAGCTTTACATGTTCAGCACTGATTCTAAGAAACGTGCCAAGTGCTCACAACGTATAAGGGACGCATACGAGGAATGGGGAAAGGCTCTCGAAAGCGAAGGGGATCGCTTAGCAAAAGCTGGGAACACAAGGGCTGCTTTATCGAAGTACACTGCTGCTGCAGAGAAGTATCGTGAGGCAGATGCTCCAAAGAGATTGAGAGGACTAGAAAAGAAGATACGGTCAGCCTAATCATCTTCGGTGCGATCTAGCCCCGATAATCCTGTGATCCTCAGAATATTCCCACGAAAAATCCTATCAATATCATCATCAGAATAGCAGAACTGGGGGCAGATTGATCGTACAGCATTGTACTGCGCCTCCAAGATATTATAGCGAAAACCTCGCGGGAAAAATGAAGAATCTGTACCAAATATGATGCGCTCAGGACCACCTGCTTTCAATGCCTTCTCGAATATCTTTGTAATGGTGAGATCGTAGGGAAGATAATTCATCCACGAGTTGCTCCCGCTCGAGTCCATGAAGATGTTATCTGTTTGATACATCAGCATCAGGACTTCTCTGAAGAATCCGGCTCCAAAATGTGCTATCATGAAGTTCAATTCGGGAAAATCGTGTGCCGGTTTCTGCAAGTCGAGGGGATTGCCGTATCGCAGGTCTGCTTGGGTTCCAATCGTGATGCCAAAATGTGCTATCACAAGAAGCTTCTGTCGCAGAGCCTCTTCATAGATTGGATATACGACCTCATCGGAAGCATGAAAGCTCCAAGATGTTGGATAAAGCTTTATCCCTTGAAAGCCATCTTTTCCAGCCCGTTTCACCAACTCTACAGCATTTTCATCAGCAGGATTGATGTTCGCATATCCAAGAAAACGGCCAGGGAACCGTCTGCGAGCCTCGGTGAACTCGTCCCAAGACTCTGTTCCAACCATCATTCCAATCGCAGTAATCCCATACTTGTTCAACTCATCAACCCACATCTGGGCTGCATCCCATTTCTCATCGGGGAGCGTGAACTCCTTCATGTCTGTGAGGGACGAAACACGCTTCTGAATCTTCTCGAATTGGCTTTCATCTGTGGAACGACTTGCTCGTTCAATGATTGCCTTCACTGTATTATATGTCATGAAGTGAGCATGTGCATCGATTACTTCAATTCCGACCTTCGATATCATCATAGTTCATCTCGTCAATTCAGTTCTCTGTAATAGGACTAATTCCCTGTTCCTTCACAATAGTTCATCGAGTATATTATTGTTGTAGTATGACATAATTAATAACACTTCAAGGAGAATAATCATCAGAGCGGTGTGAGATGCGATGGGTGGATTGTATACTGATGTTCTAATTGTTTCTGTTGTGCTGTTCATCATCGTAGTTGCATTGTGGCTATTACTGAGCAAGACAATGCGAGGAGAACCGAGTCCATACACAAGACCAAACCCCTATGACAGCTCGTATTCTCCAGCGATAATGGGAACTAGCAAAGGGCCTTTACCCCTTGGTACTAGAAGTGGCACCAAACGAGAGAAGCCATATTCAAAAGACTAAATCCAGTCACCAGTTTCAAGCTTCTGGGGCAAGTACTCGTCAGTCAAATATTCAAATGAGTGGCTGGCAAACGCCTGGATCTCAGCCTTCTCTTTCATCTGTAACATCAGTTTTAGGTCTTGGACCCATTCCTTGTTCTTCTGCACAAATGGTTCCTTCAGCATCTCCCGAACTCGCTTGATGTCGGCAGGCTCCATTGGGATACGTACGCTTTTTGGAATATTGAATGCATCAAGATCCCGAGAGAGGACTCCCAGCAATTTGAGCTCTGGGGTCGCGATGAATGGGGATTCATAGCTGAGCCTCTTGCTGCCTCGGAGAAATACCGAATAGATGTAATGTCCATAGGGGTCGCTATCGACCAACGCAAAGGCGGGAATCTCCAACTCTTTCACCAGCTGCTTGAGGAACGCTCGCGTAGCCATATCTCCAGAGCCTTTTCCAGTAAGGACAATGCAAGGCTGTCGGTTCCAGTATTTTGCTTCAGCCAGTCGCATAACAGCAGCATCCTTCTCTGCTACAAGGATGAACTCTGCATCACTTTCCACAATTTCGACCTGATCTAAGAAAGGAGTAATTGCCCAACCACCAGTACCCATTTTCGTGAGGTCAATTATGTCGCCTCCATCACGAATTATGACCCGCCCCATTGCAGAGCCACGAGCACTAGCAACGATATGTACGCTATCTCTGGTAGTATTGAGCATAGAGGAAACATCCTCGATAATCTTGTCACTGTATTTCTGATCCCTAAACAGGTTCACGTCGCTATAGAATACCTCACGTTTCGTTGCGTGGAGGTTGGAGCGCAAGAGTTGATAGATAATCTCCATGACCCGGGCTGTTCGAGTTGCATCAACAACGGATGCAAGAGAATGGTAAGGGCGATTTACAGTCTTCATTCCTAACAGGAGAAGGTCTCTGAACTCGTCCCATACGATATTGTCGCTTGACCTGCTCGGAATCTCGAAAGCTGGTCGGCCTGTTACCAGTGCCTCATTCAAGACTTCCATTGCGGTTTCAACGAGCCTATTTGTAGTATCCTGTACTCCTAGGCTGACTACCTCAACGGTTTCCGGAAGACCACTGGGTAGGGTACCGTCCTCTTCCATCTTCTCGACTTCAGCCCACCGTGTTTTCATTGTCTTTGCAAGAGTTTCCACGGCTTTGGGTACTTTAAGACCCGATTTCTTTCGTATAATCTTCGATTTCTTTCGTTTCGGAGCTGGTTTGCGCTTTGTCTTCTTCACTGGCGCTTCCTCAGATTTTTTGGATGATTTCTTGGGTTTTTTTAGCTTGGCCTTTGCAGGCTTCGCAGGTGGCTCTGGTTCTTTTGTCTTAATGGCTGATTCCTTCTTTGGCACCTTTTTTGGTGCTTTCTTTGGCTTTGTTCCAGCCGTCTTGGCAGGTGTAGCCACAGTCGGGGCTGGTGGTTCACTAAACACAATGCTGCGTTCTCGTTCTTTGATGTATTTTTTCGCAGCGGCAATTAGCTTTACGGCACTGTTTTTTCCCAGACCATCAACACGGGCTGCAAGTCCTTCAGCATGAGCGCGTGAAAGCCGTGAGATTGAGTTATATCCTGCGGATTCTAGTGCCTTGGCAAGTTTCATTCCCACTCCTGGAAGGTCGGTAAGAGAGGGGCGTGTCCGATCCTGATCAACGTCGTCCTCAGGGGGCTTTGCTGTATCAACAATGGCTCGTTTGGCCTCAGTGATTAGCCTAATTGCACCATCCTTACTGAGTCCCTCGATTTTCTTCGCTAATGCATTTGCCCGTGCCTTGGATAGTTTCTCGATAGACGTGTATCCAGCTTTGAGGAGTTTGTCAGATAGCCTCGAACCCACGCCAGGAAGCGTCGTGAATGGAGGCCCTTCCAATTTCGGAGGCGCCTTTGTCTGTTTCCTCTTGGTAGCTGATGAGGAGGCTTTCTTCTTTGTTTTTGGAGATTCCTTTTTCTTGGTAGATTTGGGAACAGGTTTCTTTACAGTCTTTTGCTTAGCCTTGGTCTTGGAAGCAGCAGATTCCGTAGATGTTTTTTTCCCGGTGGTTTTACGGGCCTTTGTCTTACGAGAGCCTTTCTTTTCGCCTACCAGTTCACCAAGGGTTGCCTGAACAGGTTTTTTCGAGCTCTTCTTTTTCTTTGGCACCACCTACACCTCTGTTTCGCTTTTAGAACCATCCCCCAGCGGGATATCAGCAATCAGATCGGTTCCTACTGTATCACTTTCGGTTTCAGCTTGATCCTTTTCCATTTCGAAACCAGAAATGGAGTCTCTAAGCTTACTTGCGATGAGTTCGGCATCGAACTTTGGTTTTCCTAATGCATCATTTACGATATTCGTTAGGCTTTGAGCAAACTGGTCTGCATACATGGCAAGGATTCCAGCACGCTTTGCCTTTCGTCGTGCAGTTTCTCTTCGGGTGATAAATCTCCTGAACTTCCGACCTGCATCCTCCAATGCAAGCTTGATCTCCTTCAGCAACACCTCGTCCTCTGCAAGCGCCTGCTTGCTTTGTCCTTTGAACATGACATGGACATATGCTCCGGCGACATGAATGAGAATCATCATAGGGCCACGAGGAATCCCATTGTCAAACGTCGGGACTTTGTAGTTTTTCCAGTTAACTAAGGTCGTTGCCTTCCATGTGGCACAGTCGCTATTATCCCGCAGCTTAGGGACTCGGTTCACGAATCTCCAGAGTACCATCGGAGCTGAAGTTGCATTACGTATCTCGCCACCATAGGCAATACACACCTCTACGGCGAATGATAGTCCTTTTCCAGATGTGGGTTTCCTAGTGACTGCTGCTACAAAGTCAGGATTGTACGCCTTCCTGATAGTTTCCTCAAGAACCTCTTCTCCAACTGGTACGACCGTGTCCGTTGGTGGAGCAATATAGTCCTCATTGGAGAACGCCTTGTAAAGTAGCTCGACCTCAGTCTTATCCAGAGTGTCAGTCGGAGTGCTAGGAGATAATGTATCAAGGTGCCGTCTTCTGAGATCCTTGTTTGCTGCGGCGATTATCTTCTTTGCCTTGTTATCGCTGAGGCGTACAAATGCCTTGGTCAGGAAGCTCTTGAGGTCTCTAGTCCCGGATTCACGAAGGAGATCTTGAAACTCTCCGATGCGTATGCTTGCGGGATGTGGTTGGGCATACTTTGGCTCCTTTGGGAACTCCTTTACTTTTCTTGGATGAACATGTACCTCACCATAAGGATCTATGAAGACAATCGTGACATGGGGATTAAGAAGTGAAGCCATTTCACAGTAGGTATCAGCATACCCTCTTCGGTATTGGATGTTGAGGTAATTCAAACGGATGTAGGTCCCATGCTTGAAAGGCAGATCGATTTCGATGGGGCCGCTGACGTAATCTTTTGTGTTCGCAGTGGTCGTATAGAAATCAGCAGCGATTGCCTTGTCCGCAGTGAAACGCTTCGATACTGTAAAGATGGGCTTTCCTGTGGTGTTCTGCGCATCGCTGAATGCGGAAGGAGCGCCAAATCCCTGACTTCCTCGCGTCTGCCTCAGTTTCTCGGACTTGCTAGAAGCAAGGTATATCCCATATTTCTCTAAATCTCTGGGAACCATACCCACACCGTTGTCAAAACAGACGAACTCGTACACCTTGAAACCCTCATCATCATCAATGGGGATGAGGTCGGGCATGAACACCTCGGTCAGCTTGATCACGACCAGAGGCTCTCTTTTGTTGATGAGAGACCTGAATGGAACAAGGAATTTCCGAAATTGTGTAAGCCTATCATCAAGGGACTCCTTCTTTTGAGGGGGCAGACTGATTTCTTTCCCGGCACGCACATCTCGCTCAAAACGCTTGCTCAATGATATCGAATCGTACAGTTCATCTTTGAGCTTTGCCTTGACCTCTTCGATGATTGCTGGATCCAAACTATCCTGAAGTCGAGGATGACTATCGGCCTTCCACCACCAACTCTCAATCGCATCTATTGCATTGTCCAAGAACTCGATTGCATACTGTGTATGCTTGTTCAGACCGGTTTCAAAACCAACTAGCTGAGTCCTTTTACGCATGAATTTCGCAATGGTGCCTTGTCTAATGTCGCCTCCACTATCTGTGTAAGCACTAGATTCCTTCTTGCCCATTTTATTATCACACCACAAGATTGCTGTCTGTGTCGTTGGCGGAGTAACTCGCAAAACACAACGCATAGTACTTGAAATTGATATATGCGTCTTTCTAAGACTTCGTGTTTCTCAACGTTTTCTCCTATAATGTTTTCCTGTAGATGCCTTAAATGGTCACAGAATGGCATTCTAGTCCAGTTCTATGGACCTCATCCTTTTTTTGGGTATTGAGCGATTGTCGATACAGGTTTTGGACACAATGACGGATATCATCGAAATTATTCCCATCAAAGGTATTCCATTGATTCAAGAGAACGATGACTTGCCAACAATCATCACAGATGCCATCACCGGGTCTGGGATAGATGTCAAGGATGGTGATGTCATTGTGATAGCGCATACTATCGTTTCAAAGTCTGAAGGAAGAATAGTACACAAATCCGAAATAGCGGTATCTTCAAGGGCAGGTGCCATCGCCAAACGAAACAATTTCGATACATATCAGGTCGAGATAGCCCTCCAAGAGAGTAGGAGTATACTAAGAAAAGAACGAGCACTCATAACCGAATTGCGAGATGGCCACATCTGTAACTTCAGCGGGGTCGACCATTCCAATGCTCCTCCTGATTCATATGTCCTACTGCCTACCAATTCAGATTATAGCGCGAAATCCATCCGAACAGGACTGCAGAAGATATTGAACAAAGATATTGCCGTCATCATTTCTGACACTGAAGGGCGACCGTGGAGGAAAGGCGCAATAAACATCGCGATTGGGTGTTCGGGGATAGATGCATTCAAACATAACAAAGGAAAAAGAGACCTCTATTCAAGAACATTGCAATGCTCTTTGGTATGTCAGGTGGATCAAATTGCTTCAGCAGCAGAGCTTGTCATGGGGCAAGCAGATGAAGCAGTCCCTGCCGTCATAGTCCGAGGCTATCGCTATGATAAAGGAAAAGAAACGGCATCGGACATTCACCGTGCCAGAAAAGAGAATTTGTTTCTGTAGAATGGAATAGAGGTGAGAACACCTCTCATTCCAATCGTTCTGGTATGCTACATTGGGTTCCCACACTTTCCGCAGAAACGTGCATCACCGGGTGCTGGATTTCCGCAATTGGTACAGAATTTGTTTCCTTCACCCATAGTAATTGTGACGGACTCTGTGGTACCTGATGATGGGTCTCCTCCACTGCCTTCAAGCGCAGCTCCACAGTTAGGACATTTGACCGCATTTCCTGCTGAAGTCCCACAATATGGACACTTGCCGTCATTTTGGGCAGATGTGATGTTTGCAATTATTGACGGAATCACTTTCTTCTGCTTGAACTTGAACTGCATGGTGCCACCGGATTTCAATTCGAGAACCAATCGGTCACCGCTCTGTGCAGCCTGAGCAATCGCAACTAGTGGAACAGCCAGGCTCTCGGTGTTCCCGTTCTTATCTCTATTATAATAGGAATCCATAGTCCAACTTGAGATGGCTGCACCCACGGCAAGGTAACCCATGTTTCTCCCAGTCCTGCTAATTGCACGACCTGCATATCCGCCTACAGAGTCACCAATCGCATCGACCGCTGCTGCTGCAGCAAGGGCTCCTGCAACCGCACCCACCTTCTTAAGCCCACCCCATTTGGATGGTTTCTTATACCAGACAATGCGGATGTCAGTCAGCTCCAGAGAGCCATCTTCACCATCGAACTTCACATCCTTTTCGCGAACCATTTTCTTCTCGTATCCAAGGGTGTCAAGACCACCACTCGAATAGGAAACCGTTAGAAATGTTGGACGGCCATTCATATTGTTTCACATCAGTTCAGATAGCTTGTAAGAGTATTAATGTTACTACCACATAATAATTGGAAAGTAAATAGACCGGAAGGGGTTCTACTCTTCCGGTATTGTACTAATGGACTTTGGTTCAGCTTGAGGAACCTGAACAAGGTCGGAAGCCATAGGTTTCGGATGGCTCAGGCCTTTGGCAATCAAGACCACTCCCACAAAGGATATCGTGGCAGCAAGAGCAAGTGTGATGGGGAACCCTCCTGCGGGGATGAGCCATCCGAAGAATGCAATCTGTGGCATTGCCAACAGAGTTGCAATGGTTGGAGATAGAGAATACATGCTGTTTCTGATGTTGTTGGGAATGACATCAAGCAGTTCACGCTGAGTCAGAATCTCAGCGAAGCCTCCGAAGAAACCGCTTATGGTGAATGTAACCAGCATCAGTAGTAGAGGGACTATACTTGAGGAGGGGATCTGCATGATGATAAGCTGGGTGAATGGAACAGTGAGAGAGAGCATGTCAACAGCAGTATATGTAGGAGGAAAGAGTAGCATGACCACCGCGAAAACCATGTAGAACATCGCTCCTGTCATCTGCAAGAATCTGAATCTAGGGATCCATTTCTTGGGCTCGAACCGCTTGGACCAGACTCCACTTCGCTCTTGATTTACAACACCTATCCCAAACAATAACGTCCTAAAGCTTGAAACAGCCACATCAGTCAAGAGGTACGCGAAGTACATAGGGAACAATATCAAGCTGCCCCAGACCATTCCTGTGCTCATAACGATACAGCCTCCCAGAATGAGGTACGTTACATATTTGTCGCTGAACAGGAATCGTATGCCGTCAGAAAGTACGCCAGTATACTCGCTGAAGGATGGGCGCTTAGTCCGTGCTGCCTTGACTTCAGGGAGATCCTCTATCAGTTTGAAACAGGCAAGAGCAATTATAATGCACAGAATTGCCTGCATCTGGAACACCCAAGGTCGTCCAAAAATGACAGCAAGGATGCTGCCAGGGATCAATGATAACGTGGCGACTATTTGAAAGAGCATCCCTACCTTACCAAGGAATACACCATATTGCTTGCGGTCACTGTCGCCCGGCATGGCCACTCGATAGTTGTTATCAAACCATGCCATGAACGTCCCACTTAGCTGAGAGTTCCCAAAGCCCATCAGTAGAAAGAGTACTGCTACGAAGACTATAGAGGTGCCAGGACCAATTAGCGACACCATGTAAAAGCCCAATGAGAATGTGAGAAAGGACGACATGATGATCCATTTGTGTCCCAGAGCGTCCCCAAGCGCTGCTGTCGGATAGTCGAAGATGGTCTGCACTGCCATTTGCAGGACTGTCATGACACCAACTAGAGCAAGCCCTTCGATGTATGAGCCGTTCCCAAGCCACTCGGCAATGAATATTATGAAGAACGTGCTCGAAAGAGTGATTGTCAAGGCAACGATTGGAAGAAGGAGTGCCAGCAGGACTGATAACCGATGAATATCACCACTGGCATCCGGGAAACCAAAAAATCCAGAGAGCCGACTCATTCGTCCAACCTCCAATGGTAACGGTAAACAAACGTGCGAAGGTCAGGTGTTTGGCCTCGTGGGGGGGCGCTTCGTTCAGGGTGTGTCTTTGTTTTCTTCATTATATCTATCACCTCATGAAACACAACAGGCTGGTCACTGTATATGCTGCTGATGGGAGAAAGTGACCACCTATGTGGTCAATGGGAGCAGTGGCGATGACCATGATGTTTCACGATACTAGCCTTCGGCTTTTGGTATATATAGCAGAGCCACAACTGAGGGTCACAGAAATGGGTCACAATTTGTTACTATAGGGAAAAACCTCTTGCGACAGACATATTACGGACCCAGAAAGGAGGCGAACGCAACTGGAAGTCATATTGGAGGAAGTCATATTGGATATTCGAAAGATTGCAGTTCTGGGTGCTGGACAGATGGGCAATGGAATTGCTCAGGTCTGTGCTCAGGCGGGCTATGAAGTGAAGATGCGTGATATCGACCAGAAGTTCATAGACAAGGGTCTCGCTACCATCAAGAAGAATCTTGAGAGAGGACTCAAGAAGGGGCGGATAACCCAAGAGGAGATAGATGCGTCTCTAGGACGAATCAAGGGTGTCCTTGACCTGAAAGAAGCAGTAGAAGATGCGGATCTGGTCATCGAGGCCATTCCAGAGATTGTCAAGCTGAAGCTAGACACATGGAAGGCGGTAGATGAAGCGGCTCCTGAACACGCAATACTTGCATCGAACACCTCAAGCATCAGCATAACTCAGATGGCTGCTGTGACGAAGAGGCCAGAGAAATTCATAGGGATGCACTTCTTTAATCCTGTGCCAGTCATGGGTCTTGTGGAAATCATTAAAGGTCAAGCAACAACTGACGAAACCGTCAAGGTCATTGAGAGGGTTTCACACAAGGTAGGAAAGAAGACGGTATTGGTGAACGAGGCTCCAGGATTTGCTGTAAATCGCCTCCTTGTCCCTGCAATCAACGAGGCGATATTTGCGATTCAGGAAGGTGTCGCGACAGTAGAAGACATGGACACTGCAATCCATCTAGGATTAAACTGGCCGATGGGCCCTCTAACACTCGCTGATTTTGTAGGACTTGACACTCTGCTCTATATCTCTGACTATTTTGTAGAGGAATTCAAAGACAGCAAGTATCGCGCACCAGCCCTTCTGAGGAAGATGGTTCGCGCAGGATGGGTAGGGCGGAAGTCTGGAATGGGGTTCTACGATTATTCTGGAGAGAAGCCTGTACCAAACAGGTTCTAGGAACCATGAGAAAGGGAAGCAATGGCTTCTCTTTCATTTCATTTTGTTGTCATTCCATCTAATATCCTTACTAGAGCCGTTTTTGTTTTTCTAATATGTCTTTCAACTTGCTGATTACTACTCGTTGTACATCTGGATCCTGTAAGACGCGCGACATAAGCGTTTCAAGTTTAAGTTTCTCAAAATCATCAGCCTCGACTTTCAATAGTGAACCACAATTACAGCAGTGACTTTGACTAGGTGTAAGAATATGGCAACGAGGACAGCGACGAACAACATTATCCGTCTTTTCCTTGATTATTCCAGAAGCTTTCAAAACAGCTTCATCAATGTCGCTTTGCGAAAGGTGCACATAGATTGTATCCATTCCAGTATCATTTACCCATCCCGCGAAACTTGTGAATGCCTGACGAGGAAGCTTCTGTGATAACTCGGTAAGCCTTGTATGTCGAAGAAGATGTGGATATACACGCTTCTTGATTCTAGCACGTGAAGTCGCTCGATAGATGTGCCCACGCAACCATGCACTTGTGTGCGCGAAGATTCTACCAGGCTCATCACCACGTTGACGAAGATATGCACTTAGAAAACCTGAGCTTTCAATGAGCCGAACCGGACGTGTGCCTGTTTTGCCATCAACAACAACGACATAGCCATATTCATCCTGACGTATATTTTGTGATTTAATTGAAAGTAGTTCACTTGCCCTAAGTGCTCCGTCCCAGAGTACAGCTATCGCAGCAGAGGCCTCGGTTGTCCGTGCGTTCTGAATAATCAAATAGATCTCTTCGCGTGTAAGAAGTTCTTCGTAATGCTTTACACGAGAACTAGTCTTGCGATATCTGAACTTTGAAAGATCTAACTGTAAATTCATGGTCTTCTCAAGTTTCTTGATTATTGATAGAACAAGATTGTATGACGAATTGTTAACTTGACCGAGTAATTCATTCTCTACTCGCTCCTGTGTTATCGGATAGATTCTTTTTGCATGAAACATATAATCGCTGATAGTCTTCTTGCTCAGCCCCTCAAGCCTTAGCCTCTTCTTGAACTCGCTCAGAAACTCGTCCTTGTTCAGATTCTAGTTCCTCCTTTGCTATAGCAAGCAGTTTCTTGAATATCTCCTGCCAGTCCACCTCAGCACTCATTTTGACGGGTCCTCCGCTATTCCTAGTTTCTCGTTAATGAATTCCTCCCACATCCCTGATTCATCACATGTCATGCACACATGGAAAGAGTGTACTATTTTGTTCAGTGGCTCAATGAGGTGCCATTCATTGAAATCCACATATTCTGATCCACAAATATTGCAAATATCAGACGAATCAGACGAAAATGCAGTATCGAACTTCATTTTGTGACTGTTCAACAATTTGTGAATTCTGAACGACAATCTCTGATTGAACTCGACATAGATGAAAAACAATGTAATCGACAAATAGAGCATTGAAAATACAAACATCAGTGGATCTGCGCTAAAGATCACATAGATAGATATGACGTAGGCGATAGTTACGAGAAACAAAATACGCATATTGATAAGTTGCTTCCTATATTTTTTCACTGTACCACCTCCGCGTAATTAATGACAAATGCCTTCGTGCTCAAGCATCGACTCGCTCATTCGAAACAATCCGCCGTTTGAATCTGCACAGGAATCTGCGCCAGCGAGAAATATCACCGTAGCATTTTCCCATGTGCCAGCGATTGCACAGGTTTCTATAGCCAATATCTCTAGGGCAGTCTGGCATTGAATTGTAGTACTCAT